>NZ_CP031093.1:2400000-3000000 GCF_004851605.1 Hydrocarboniclastica marina | reverse complement strand
TGGTCCGGCGACTCGCGCATGATCCGCTCCCAGTTGCCTTCGCCTTGCTCATTGCGCACAAGATTGGCCGTCATGCCTTCCAGGATAAATGTGTCGACCTGTGGTTCGAAGCGCAGGAGGGACCACAAATCAACCTGGGCAACGAGGTTGTCGAGTCGCGCAAACAGCTCGCCATCAAGGTCAGCGTTAACGTCGTTGAGTGTCAGGCCCAGCGGGAATAAGGACCAGTCGATATCGCCATCCAGGGTCAGGTCCAGCCGCGTCGCATCCTCAACGGCGCTCTCGATCTGGGGCTTGTAGGTATTGGGATCAATCACCAGCGTTGCAACGACGACCAGGGCAAACAACAGTGCGACTATACCCAGAAGCGTAAGACCCAGTATGCGGAAGACTTTCATGTGCTTTTCCCTGTTGCGATTGTGTTGTCGACTCTCTGCTCCATTGATCGACCCGAGTACGAGACCGGCTACCACCCTACCTGATGTGCAGGAAATGTTAAGCCGGGGAATCTATCGCAGCCAACCCTGCGCGTGATTCTACCTATTTGCGCACCGGGTCGACACTGACGGGTAAAATGGATAATCTTGCGCGCGAGTAATTCAGGGCGGGCAACGATCGACTGCCAAAACAAATATAGGGACCGGGATTTCCATGCCTGGGGCGGATCCGCTCAGGAAGTGAAAGGAAAAGTCGGCCAGTTGGAGATCACTATGACCATTCGTGTTGGTATTGAGATTAACCGTTCGTTCGACGTTGAGAGCGACTTTGACAGCGTGTTTACTTTACTCGCCGATGTTCCTGAGTCGACCCGGTATTTTCCCAAGCTTGAGCGACTGGAACCCATAGGTGACAACGCTTACCGCTGGGAGATGGAGAAAATCGGCATTGATAAGCACTCGTTGCAGGCCGTGTACGCGTGTCGGTATCACGACGACCGCGATGCGGGGGAGATCACCTGGACGCCGGTAGAAGGTGAAGGCAACGGTATCGTATCGGGCAAGTGGAAGGTCAAGAAAGGGCAGGGCGGGCGCACGCACCTGGAGTTCAGGACTGAAGCCGAGATGACTCTGCCTCTGCCGGGACTGCTCAAGTTGGCCCTCAGTCCGGTAGTCAAGCATGAGTTCAACTCGCTGGTTGACCAGTACATCCAGAATCTGCAGAACCATTTCAGCAAATCCTGAGCTGGGCTCCGGGACTGATAACCAATTGTCTGGTTCGCAGCAGAGGCGACGGCGCCAGCCGATGTCGGTATAATGGCGTTCTCAATCGTCGTGGGCCGCGTACACGCGCGCGACCCCGCGGCGGTATCTAAGTCAGTTTCAACTCATAGCCCAGAGGCACCATGTCAGAGCGCAAGGCGCGGGTGGAACGCAACACCCTCGAAACCCAGATCACCGTTGAGCTGAACCTGGATGGCACCGGCGTCGGAAAGTTCGATACCGGCGTGCCTTTCCTTGAGCACATGATGGACCAGATCGCCCGTCATGGCCTGATCGACCTTGATATCAGGTCCCGCGGTGACCTGCAGATTGACGACCATCACACGGTCGAAGATGTCGGCATCACATTGGGCCAGGCGTTTCGGCAGGCGGTGGGCGACAAAAAGGGCATAAGGCGTTATGGCCATGCCTATGTTCCGCTGGATGAAGCCCTGTCGCGCGTAGTCATTGACCTGTCCGGGCGCCCGGGGCTGATTCAGAACATTGATTTTACCCGCGCTGTCGTTGGCGGCTTTGATGTGGATCTGTTTGAGGAGTTCTTCCGGGGCTTCATAAACCACGCCATGGTTACGCTGCACATCGATAACCTGCGAGGCAAGAACACCCATCACCAAATCGAAACCGTATTCAAGGCGTTCGGACGCGCGCTGCGGATGGCGGTCGAATTTGACGACCGCATGGCGGACATTACGCCATCGACCAAAGGTTCGCTCTGAGCCGTAGCCAGGGCTCTGGTCCATTGTTCTGCTCGAGCGTATTGATCGCCTTGAGCCTGGTCCCCTTGCCGGGCTCCCCTGAAGTCCTGTCTGATAAAAAAACCACCCGTGAGGTTGCATGAAAACCGTTGCTATCATCGATTACGGAATGGGCAACCTGCACTCAGTCGGTAAAGCTGTTGAGCACGTGGCGCCTGACCTTCGCGTCGAAGTGACATCTGATCCGGCTGTCGTGCGGGAAGCCGACCGGGTCATACTTCCTGGCGTTGGGGCAATACGGGACTGTATGGCAGAAATTCGCCGGCTCGGAGTTGATGAACTCGTCCGCGAAGTCAGCCGCGACCGGCCGCTGTTGGGCATATGCGTAGGCATGCAGGCTCTTCTCACCCGTAGCGAAGAGAACCAGGGCGTCGATTGCATCGGCCTGTTCCCCGGCAGTGTGGACTTTTTTGGCAATGAGCTGCGTGAGGGGGACCTGCGACTGAAAGTGCCCCATATGGGCTGGAATGAAGTCTGGCAGAACCGACAGGCCGCGCACCCCATTTGGCATGACATACCCGACGGCGAGCGTTTTTACTTCGTCCACAGCTATTACGTCGCCGCCAGTAACGCCGCAACAATCGGTCGGGTTCACTACGGCGTAGACGCGGCCGCGGCGCTCGCCAGAGACAACATTGTCGCGGTCCAATTTCACCCGGAAAAAAGCCATAAGGCCGGGTTGCAGTTGCTGAAGAACTTTATCGCCTGGCCGGGCGCGAACTCATAACAGGATTACCCCCATGCTGATTATTCCCGCTATCGACCTGAAGGATGGGCAGTGCGTACGCCTGCGCCAGGGCCGGATGGAAGATTCAACCGTGTTCGATGACGACCCTGTAGAGGTCGCCGGTCGCTGGGTAAATGCCGGAGCACGGCGCCTGCATCTGGTTGACCTCAATGGGGCCTTTGCCGGTGAGCCTGTCAACGGCGAAATCGTTCAGGCTATTGCCCGCCGCTACCCGGCGCTGCCCATCCAGATCGGCGGCGGTATCCGGTCGCTGGACACTATTGAAGCCTACCTTAAGGCGGGCGTTGAGTGGGTCATCATCGGTACCAAGGCAGTTAAGGAGCCGGCGTTTGTGGCTGAAGCCTGCAAGGCCTTCCCCGGCCACATCATTGTCGGGCTCGACGCCTCTAACGGGTTCGTGGCAACCGATGGTTGGGCGGAGGTGTCCGAGATTGCGGCCGTCGACCTGGCTCGCCGGTTTGCCAGCGATGGCGTCAGCGCTATCGTCTATACCGATATCGCGCGGGATGGAATGATGCAGGGCGTCAATGTCGAAGCGACCGTTGCCATGGGTCAGGCGAGTACGATCCCGGTGATCGCATCAGGCGGTGTCACTAACATGGACGACATCCGGCGTCTGGCTGAAGTGGCAGACCAGGGCATCCTCGGAGCCATAACAGGCCGCGCTATATACGAGGGCGGCCTTGACGTCGCCGAGGCTCAAGCCTGGTGCGACGCCCGGAACCAAGCGTCATGAGCCTGGCCAAGCGGATCATTCCGTGCCTTGATGTGGATAAAGGCCGGGTCGTCAAAGGCGTCAATTTCGTCGGCATTCGGGACGCTGGTGATCCGGTTGAAATAGCCCGCAAATATAATGAGCAGGGCGCCGATGAGATCACCTTTCTCGACATTACCGCGAGCCATGAAAGCCGGGATACCACCTATGAAACGGTCGAGCGTATGGCCAGCGAGGTGTTTATTCCGCTTACAGTAGGGGGCGGTGTTCGCAACGTCGACCATATCAGACAGCTGCTGAATGCGGGCGCCGACAAGGTTTCGATCAATACAGCGGCTGTTTTTGAGCCCGAATTCGTCCGCCAGGCCGCGGAGCGCTTCGGCAGCCAGTGTATCGTGGTCGCGATCGATGCCAAACGGGTCAGCCGCGAAGGCGAGCCGCCCCGCTGGGAAATATTTACCCACGGCGGCCGTAAACCAACGGGTCTCGACGCGGTAGCCTGGGCGCGCAAGATGACTGATTTCGGAGCAGGCGAGATTCTGCTGACCAGCATGGATCGTGACGGCACAAAAGCCGGATTTGATCTGGGTGTGACCCGCGCCGTGAGCGACGCGGTGCCGGTCCCCGTGATTGCTTCAGGTGGGGTGGGGACCCTGGATCATCTGGTCGATGGGGTTATTCATGGTGGGGCGGATGCAGTGCTCGCCGCGTCCATTTTTCACTTTGGCGAATACACCATACCCCAGGCGAAGCAGTATATGCGGGACCGCGGCGTAGAGGTCAGGCTTTAGTAAAACCAGTCCGATGCCTGGCAGAGCGCGGCGGATCTGCCGGTGTCTCACGGCCTCAATATTATCCACTGAACCTCAACGTTATCCGCTGAATAGACGAGCGGCTTTGTTCGGAGGCGCTGAAGCTGGTCAGCGGCGCTCGCCAAGCCCGTGCATCAATTCGGCAGCTCAGCAGAGCCTTTGGTGACAACAGGCCGGACCAGAAGCTCGATCCCTTCTGCCAGGCCTTCTTCGCGCCTGGCTACGACAGTCGGAGCGGCATGCACGGGTTGTCGTTTATCGACAAACATCGGCCGGTGCTGGTTTCGCAGTCGCCAGAGCGCGCCGACGGTCGCCACCGCAATACCCTTCTCATCCAGCTCCGGCAGGTGTTTTTCCAGATAGCTCACCGTGACTTCGTGCGGATGCCCAATTGCTATCGCCGAGCCATTCCGGCGGGCAATTTCAATCAGCAGTTGAAATTGCTGGTGTACATAGTCTTCGGTTTGCCTGTGATCGAGGAATACGTCCCGGCTGAGGGTTGGGATCTTCTCCTCAAGGGCAACATCAGCCGCGACGGTGGTGGCGATGGTCCGACTATCGACGAAATAGAGCGGATAGCGACGTAATTCCTGCATGACTGGGCGCATCATTTCCCGGCTCTGAGTCATCAGGCTGCCCATGTGGTTGTTGACGCCACTGACGTGGGGGACCGACTGCAAGGAAAGTCTCAGGCTTTCTCCCAGGGCCTGAGCAGACATTCCCACCTCGAGCCCGCCGGGGCCTAGCGCATAACCCGCCATATTGGCCATGGGCGCGTGCAGGATGATCTCCTTATGGTTCTGATGCCCGGCTTCTGCAAGCGTCGTCGTATGGCGGCGGAACGGCAGGAACGCCAGCGTTAGCGGAAAGTCCAGATCCACCAGACGCTGGCCTGTGGAATTCTGATGGCCCATGTCATCAATGATGATCGCGATGGTGGGCGGCGGACCTTCCGCTACTGCTGTGTCGGCCATGAGTGAGCACGCCGGACTGAGTCCCAAAATCAACGCCAGGGTGTGTGCCAACGGGCGTGCGATCATTGTTTCCGGTTGTCCTCAGGACCATCGAACGCCGGCTCAGGCGTGTCCGTCCGGTGCATGATTGCGAGCCCCTTCAGCAGGTTCAGCGCACTACGTAGCTGATAATCCTGGTCGACCAGGGAAGGCTCGCTCTGCTGTTCGTCGGTTTCGCTATCCTTGCTGTCAGCTTTCTTCTGGGCGGGCTTCTTTCCCTCCTTCTTTTTATCCTTGGTCTCGGAGTCAGCCTCGCTACTGCCGTTTGTCAGGTGGCCACTCAACTCAGCTTCGCTGAAGAATGGCTGGTTTTGCGTTTCAGTGATTTTCGCCGACTTCACTTCGATATCAGGCTCGATACCGAGCGCCTGTATGGAGCGCCCGCTCGGCGTAAAGTAGCGAGCAGTCGTCAGCTTGATCGCGGTTTCACCATCAAGTGGCATGACGGTCTGTACCGAACCCTTGCCAAACGATTCGGTGCCCATGATGACTCCGCGCTTATGGTCCTGCAGGGCACCTGCCAGTATTTCGGAGGCCGAGGCGGAACCGCCGTTTATCAGAACAACAATCGGAATGCCCTGGGTCAGATCACCGGGCTCCGCGCGAAACTCAAGTTTGCTGGCGTCGACCCGTCCCTCGGTGTAGACCAACAGGCCATCGTCAATAAGTGCATCCGCTATTTCAACAGAGGCCTGAAGCACGCCCCCGGGGTTATTGCGCAAGTCGATCACGAGGCCTCGCAGGGGCCCATCCGCGTGTTTCTGCAGGCGTTGTATAGCATCGCGGAAATCGGGGCCCGAGGTCGCCTGGAACTGGGTGATGCGGATATAGCCAAAGCCCTGGTCCAGCATACGTGATTTGATGCTGGTGACCTTGACGACATCCCGCTCAACTTCGATTTCAATCGGCGCGCTTTCGCCGTCCCGGACAATTGTCATGGTTATCGTGGTACCCGGAGCGCCGCGCATCTTGCCAACGGCCTCCTCCAGCGACATGCCTTTGACCGTCTCGCCGTCGAGCTTGACGATGAGATCGCCCGGCTGGATGCCAGCGCGGGAAGCCGGCGTGTCATCGATGGGAGCTATGACCTTGACGAAGCCGTCTTCCATGCCCACTTCGATGCCGAGGCCGCCGAAGCGACCGGATGTGCTCTCTTCCAGGTCGTGAAACTCGTCTGACTTGAGGTACGCAGAGTGAGGGTCGAGACCGCTGAGCATGCCGTTAATGGCATGGTCGAGCAGTTCTGAGTCGGACACGTCCTCAACATACGCGCGCTTTATCCGGTCGAATATCGCAACGAACCTGCGCAGCTGTTCGAGCGGCAACTCGCCGGCAGCATCCTGGGCGGTCTTGTCGACGTTTTCGGTATCCTCGAGTGTACCTTCGGGTATCGGCAGGATACGTTCCGCCGGTGCGTCGGGATCGACGACGGGGGAGCTGTCGGGAGCAAGTTCCTCCGCGAGTGAAGTCCCGGAGAAGGCCAGCGCCATTATCAGAGCATACGGCGCAAGCGAGCGAATACTGGAGACTGTCATGAAGTGGTCCTGTAGTCCTGTTCGGGGCAACTGGCGTTTCCCGGCTGATGCTTAACTCTGGCTGAAGATGGCAGAATAGGTCAATAAAACCATTTCTGCCCGTGCTTTGCCGGATTTACTGTTTCCCTAGCCATTTGCCGGGGTCGATGGGTTTGCCATGCTTGCGTATCTCAAAGTACAGGCCAGGCGGATTGCCGCCGCTGTTACCTCCCAGGGCGATGGCTTCCCCGGCGCTGACCCAGTCACCCACGTTCTTCAGAAGTCCGTCGTTCTGGCCGTACAGGCTCATGTAGCCATCGCCGTGATCGAGAATCACCAGCAACCCGAAGCCACGCAGCCAGTCGGAGAAAACCACCCGGCCGTAGTGGACGGCTCGAATGGCAGCGCCGGCGCTCACCGCTATTATGGTGCCGTTGCGCCGGAGTTTACCGCCGGCCATGGGCTCACCATAATGCGCCAGGACCTTGCCGGGTGCTGGTCGTGGCAGCTTGCCTGCAAGTGCACTGAAAGGCGTGGACTCATCTGGCAGCTCCAGATTCTGCACCGCTTCTTGCACTCGCTTAAGAAGCTCCTCCAGACGCTCGCGGTCCGCCTGCAACCGCTCCAGCTCGCTTTTTTTCTGCCTGATTTCCTTGTCCAGTGCAGCCAGGGTTTCGCGGCGTTCAACCTGGCGCTCTTCCAGATCGCGGCGTTGGGCCTGGGCAGTTGCCCGAGCCTCGGACAACTCGTTCCGTGCGACGAGCGCGGCGGCGCGATTTTCACGCAGCGCCGATAAAGTCTGCTGGAACTTGTTGAGTCGCTCGACCGCATCCTGACTGATGTAGTCGTGGTAGGCCATCTGGCGCGATAGCTGCTGGGGGTCGGACTCGTTCAACAGCACCTTCAGCCCGGGCGCATCACCGAGCTTCCACGCGCTCAGTAGCTGGGCTTTCAGCGAGCCGCGCTGCTTCTCAAGCCGGGCACGAAGTGTTTCGGCCTCCTGGTCGAGTGTAGCCAGTTGGGCTTGCGTTTGTTGCTGCTGTTCTCCCAGCCGATGCAGGCGGCTGTTTATTCGACCGATGTCCTGTTCCAGGCTTTTGACCTTGCGCGTTAGGTCGCTGCGGTTCTCTTCCGCACTGTTTAACCAGCGGTTCACGGCCTGGATGCGTTTTTCGAGTTGCTCCAGCTGACGGGGCGATACCTGGGGCTCGCCCCAAGCCTGACCGCACAATACCAGAACGGACAATGCCAGACCGAGCATAACCGACAGAAGCCCTCGCGGTATCCGCGAGCATGCTGAGCCCAGGTGTTTTCCGGGTTTCGGGGGTGCCTCGCCGGACTTGGCAGCGGTGCGCATTGTCAACGACATCCGGGTGAATGCTTCCTGTTCAGATCGCCTCAACCAGTGATTCACCGGTCATTTCCGGTGGCTGCTCTAGCTTCATCAGAGTCAGCAGCGTCGGCGCGACATCGCTGAGCTTGCCGCCCTCGCGGAACTTGACGTCAGCAGGGCCAAGGTAGACCAACGGCACGGGTCCGCTGGTATGGGCGGTGTGAGCCTGACCCGTTCCGGCGTCGGCCATCTGCTCGCAATTGCCGTGGTCGGCCGTCACCAGCGCCTGGCCACCAACGGTTTCGAGCGCAGCGTTAATACGCTGCAGGCAGTGGTCGATGCATTCGGCGGCCTTGACGGCGGCGGCGAGATTGCCGGTATGGCCGACCATGTCACCATTGGCGTAATTGCAGACGACCAGGTCGAACTTACCGCTGTTGATCGCTTCGACCAGTTTATCGGTTACCTCCGGCGCGCTCATCTCAGGTTGCAGATCGTAGGTTGCAACGTTGGGCGAGGGCACAAGGATACGCTCCTCACCTTCGTAGACCGCCTCCCGGCCGCCGCTGAAAAAGAAGGTCACATGGGCATACTTCTCGGTTTCAGCAATCCGCAGCTGGGTCTTGCCCAGTTGCGAGACGTAGGCGCCTAGGTCGTTTTCCAGCGTGGCCGGGGGGTAGGCGCAGGGTATATCCAGATCGGCGGAGTATTCGGTTAGCATCACAAACTCTGCAAGCCTGGGCTGTCGTTTACGGGTGAAGCCGGTGAAACTGTCGCCTTCCACGAAGCAGCGGGTGATCTCGCGTGCGCGATCGGCCCGGAAATTCATGAAGAGCACCGCGTCGCCGTCGCGGATCGCGCCGGCGTCATGGTCGGCGTGCTGGATGCGGGTCGCCTGCACGAACTCGTCGTCTTCGCCGCGCTCATAGGCCTGCTTCAGTCCTTCAGTCGCGCTGTCGGCTGTGAACGCGGCCTCGCCCCCGGTCAGCAGCTTATAAGCCTTTTCGACACGGTCCCAGCGGTTGTCCCGGTCCATGGCGAAGTAGCGCCCGATAATGGTCGAGATACGGCCGACACCAAGATCGCGCAGTTTGGCATCGAGCCGGTCTAGGGAATTCTTTGCACTGCGTGGCGGTGTGTCCCTGCCGTCGAGAAACGCATGGACGAAAACCTGCCTGGCGCCTCGGCTGGCCGCTAGCTCGGCCGCAGCATGCAGGTGGTCTTCGTGGCTGTGAACCCCGCCGGGAGAGACCAGCCCTAGCAGGTGCACGGCCTTGTCGTTAGCTACTGCCTTATCGATGGCGTTGGTCAGCGCTGCATTCTTCTGGAACTCGCCGTCTTGAATCGCCTTGGTTATGCGCGTGAAACTCTGGTAGACAATGCGTCCTGCGCCCAGGTTCATATGACCGACTTCGGAGTTGCCCATTTGTCCTTCCGGAAGACCTACGGCCATGCCTGATGTATGAATCAGGGTTTTCGGGCGTGTCGCCCAGAGACTGTCCCAGAAAGGCGTTTGAGCGTTACTGATGGCGTTATCTTCGGCGGGGTCCTGATGTCCCCAGCCATCGAGAATGATCAATGCAGTGGTTTTCCGGGTATCGCTCATGACGTGGGAATGCCTCCGGTATGCAAACGAAAACGCCGATTCTACCGTGTTGGTTGCCGGGGAACCATGGAAACCCGCAGGACCTCGGCCAATCCGCGGTTGCATAGGGAAGGCTCAGGCCGAACCCCCGCTAGGACCCGCCGCGGCGCCTGTGTATAATTCCGCGCACAATTTACAGATGGTGTCGCAATGGAACGGGTAATCGAGTTTGCTACCAATCACTATATTCTCGTCATCAGCTTCTTTTCTTTGTTGGGACTGCTGCTGCTTTCGGAAACACGGCGGGCCGGGCGTAAGGTATCAGCCCAGGAGCTGGTAACGCTTCTGAACCGTGACGGCGCAGTTGTGGTTGACCTGCGAGACCGCAAGGAGTTTCGTGAAGGCCACATACGCGGGAGTATCAATATCCCGGTTGCCTCCCTGAAGGAGCGTGAGTCGGAGCTTACCAAACATGCTGATAAGCAGGTCGTGCTGGTGGACAAGGCAGGGCAGCACGCCGGTATCGCCAGCAAACAGTTGCGTAGCGCCGGATTTGAAAACGTGGTCCGTCTCTCCGGTGGCGTAATGGACTGGCGCGGTGCTAACCTGCCCCTGGTAAAAAAATAAAGCACTTCGCAAGAGGTCGGGGCGATAGCGCCGGGAATTTTCAACGAGGCAGTCACACAGGGATTGTTAGAGTCAGCAGGGGGTCACGATGAAACCGGTAACGATTTATACAACGCGCACCTGCCCATTTTGCATACGCGCAAAAGCTTTACTGGACGCCGAGAAGATCCCTTACCGGGAAATCGGCGTTGACGGAGACAGCAACGCCCGCGCCGAGTTGCGTGAAAAGTCGGGCCAGCGGACGGTCCCGCAGATCTGGATAGGCGACCAGCACGTCGGCGGGTGCGACGAGCTGTTTCAGGTAGCCAACCGGGGTCAGCTGCAAGCGCTGCTGGAAGACTGACAGCACTTGGCGCACGGCTTGCTCCCGCTGCCTGGTATCAATCGAGTTATATAATCAGTCCGAACCACTAACAATTCCAAGTCAGGGAGCTATCATGGCCGAGAATACTGATGCAACTGCTCAGCAGAACGACGACACTAAACCTCAGTTCGCGCTTCAGCGAATTTACGTTAAAGATATCTCGTTCGAATCCCCCAACGCGCCAGCGATTTTTCAACAGACCTGGCAGCCGAAAGTAAGCATGGATCTGAACAGCTCGTACACGAAAATCAGTGATACGCAGTATGAGGTGGTCGTTTCGCTGTCGATTACAGCGAAGATCGAAGAAAAGGTCGCCTACATTGTTGAGGTCCAGCAGGCGGGCGTGGTCATGATCAAGAACATTGAAGACGCGCAGCTGGGCCACATGCTCGGGGCCTACTGTCCCAACCTGCTGTTTCCGTATGCACGCGAGACGGTAGACGGCATGGTCAATCGTGGCAGCTTCCCGTCCCTGATGCTGGCGCCGGTCAACTTTGACCTGGTCTACCAGCAGTCCCTGCAACGCAAGCAGCAGGAACAAGCCGAGCAAGGCGCGGCTGAAGAAAAGCAGCCGCACTAAGCCCAAATCGGGGGCGGGCTGTCATCTGAGCCGGCTCCCGAACCTTCTTTAATGCACTCGCAGAGTCAGTAGCTTGACCAGTCGTCAATCTGTCGAGTCTTCAGCCTTTCTAGACGGCCCCCTCAAAACCGAGTTGACGCCAGGCTTCGTAGGCTACCAGTGCCACAGTGTTGGACAGGTTAAGGCTGCGGCTGTCCGTGCGCATGGGTACCCGCAATCGTTGTTCTGCCGGCAGGGCTTCGCGTATCTCAGCGGGAAGACCGCGAGTCTCAGGCCCGAACAACAAGCAGTCCCCGGCCTCAAACCGGGCGTTGTGGTAGTGCGTCGACCCTTTGGTGGTCAGCGCAAATATCCGCTTCGGTGAGGTTGTGCGAACGAATGCCTCGAAGCTGACATGCACCTGGAGGTCCGCAAACTCGCGGTAGTCCAGCCCCGCCCGGCGCAGTCGGCGGTCATCGACCTGAAAACCCAACGGTTCTATAAGGTGCAGTTGAAAGCCGGTATTGGCGCAGAGCCGGATAATGTTCCCGGTGTTGGGGGGTATTTCCGGCTCGTAAAGCGCTATGTGGATCACGGCGTTTCCGGTCAGCGCTCAATCGCCAGTGCTACACCCATTCCGCCGCCAATACAGAGCGTTGCGAGTCCTTTGGTGACGTCCCGCCGAATCATTTCATGAACCAGCGTTACAAGAATGCGACAACCCGATGCGCCAATGGGGTGACCCAGGGCAATGGCGCCGCCGTTCACGTTGACCTTGCTGGTATCCCATTCCAGGTCCCGGTTCACTGCAATGGATTGGGCGGCGAACGCCTCATTGGCTTCTATCAGGTCCAGGTCACCGAACCCCCAGCCTGCTTTCTGCAGACAAAGGCGCGTCGCGGGAACCGGGCCCGTGCCCATGATCTGTGGGTCAACGCCAGCATTTGAGTACGCCCGAATCGTTGCAAGTGGGGTTAACCCCAGCGCGTTCGCTTTTTCAGCGCTACACACCACCACAGCGGCAGCACCGTCGTTGAGCGACGACGCGTTGCCCGCAGTGACCGTGCCGTCCTTGCTAAACGCGGGCCGCATCTTGGCCAGGCCTTCGGCTGTTGTGCCAGGGCGGGGGCCCTCATCCTGGAACACCCGCACCGGGTCGCCTTTTCGCTGGGGCACCTCGACCGGCACGATCTCGTCGTCGAACCTGCCGGATTCCCTTGCCGCGGCTGCCTTTTGTTGGGACTGGGCAGCGAATTCATCCTGTTCCTCACGGCTGATGCCGTACTTGGACACGATATTTTCTGCGGTGATACCCATGTGGTAATCGTTAAAGGCATCCCACAGACCGTCCTGAATCATGGTGTCGACCATCGTCCAGTTACCCATGCGCTGACCCTTGCGGCTATTCGGCAATACATGGGGTGCCAGGCTCATGCTTTCCTGGCCGCCCGCTATGATCAGGTCGGCGTCGCCGCAGCGAATTGCCTGTGTGGCCAAATGCAGTGCCTTGAGGCCGGAGCCGCAAACCTTATTGATGGTCATGGCCGGGACCGCTTCGGGGAGGCCCGCACGAATAGATGCCTGGCGGGCTGGGTTCTGGCCGGCGCCGGCAGTGAGTACCTGGCCCAGTATCACTTCATCCACATCCGTGCCGGCGATGCCAGTTTCCTCGATCAGGGCGCGTATGACTGCAGATCCAAGCTGGTCAGCCCTGAGAGTGGCGAGTTCTCCACCGAAAACGCCGATGGCTGTACGTTTTGCTGCGGCGATGACGACATCACGCATGGGGCAGTCTCCGTCTGATTTAGTGGGCCGGGGTATTATACGGGAGCGTGAAAACAGGATCACGTGCGGATCGGCTACCGGTCTGTGCGGGTTGGTTGCGCAGGCCGTGGTTAGTAAGCTGCTCAGGCCGTGGTTATCAGCTGCTGGATTCGCGTGAGCCTTTCCTCATCAATAGCCTTTCCTACCGCTTTCCCGGTAAGGCCCTGATCGACGAAAGTTCTGGCATTCACCGCCTGGGCAGCAGCGAGCGCACGACGTAGCACATCGGCGGAAGGAAAGTCATCGGCGCCCGTGCGAACCCGGCCCTCGGCCTCGCAGACCTGGAGCAGCCGTTCAAGCCGGTCGGGGCGGCGCCAGGCATCGACCTGATCGAGCAGAGACAGTAGCGCGCCAGCATCCCGGGCGGCTGCCTGAGCTACATCCTCATGATGCCGGATGGCAAGGAGCGCCAGTTCCCGGCAGTCGTTAGGGATCTTGAGGCGATCGCAAAAGGCCTGCAGTGCAGTGGGCTCGAGCGCCATGGCAAGCGCCGCAAAACGAACGCTGGTCTCGTCACTCAGAGAGCTTGCACTGGTAAGCGTCCTCAGGGCCATGTCGCCGCGTTTTGATGAGTCAGCGCCAGTGCTACGGGGCCGGGCAACCGGTGGCTCGAACAGAGCATAGAGCTCGGGCATTACCGATGCCAGCGCGCCACTTTGCAGAAGCACTTCGAAGTAGGTCCGCGGGCTCTGCTCGTGCAATGCCCGCCGGGTTTCCTGCCAGATCCGTTCCGGGACGAGGTGCTCTGCTTCGCCTTGCTGCGCCATCTGGCGCATGAGATCGAGTGTCTCGGCGGCCACGGTGAATCCTGCCGGCGCAAGCCGGGCAGCAAACCTTGCGACCCGCAGGATACGTAAAGGATCTTCAGCGAAGGCCGGCGACACATGGCGCAGTATTCGCTGATGCAAGTCCTGCTTACCGTTGAAGGGGTCGACTAAAGTGCCATTTTCGGCTTCAGCCATGGCGTTGATCGTCAGGTCGCGTCGCTGAAGGTCCTGCTCGAGGGTAACGTCAGGGGAACTGAAGACCTTGAATCCGTGGTAGCCTTGGCCGGATTTACGCTCGGTACGGGCCAGGGCATACTCTTCATGGGTCTGTGGATGAAGGAAGACCGGGAAGTCGGCGCCAACCTGCTTGTAACCCAGAGAGAGCATCTCCTCCGGGGTCGCTCCAACCACAACCCAGTCACGGTCATGCACGGGCCTGCCCAGTAATCTGTCGCGAACGGCGCCGCCAACGAGGTAGATCTCCACGCGTGCTCCAGTGTCTGTTGTATATCGGGAGAGTATGGGGGGCAGCGGCTGACAAAAAAAGAGCCGGAATCTTCCGGCTCTTCAGACTGGTTACGCTGCAGCCTGGACGGCGCAGCTTGCAGAATCAACTGATCAGAACATGAACCCCAGCTCAGCACCGCCGCCAAGCTCGCCGTCGCCCAAGAGCGCCGCTAGCTCGAAACGCATGCCGAAAGGGCTGACCGCCAGACCTGCCGTGAGCTGGTTCTTTTCCGCAATCCCATCACTCGTACTGCTGTCATGGGCTATGTTGTGCCTGGCACCCGCGCGCAGCTGCGCTGAGTTAAAGACGTCTACTTCAGCCCCGACGGACAGCCACTGAGTGTCGTCCTCAAAACTGAAAGCTTCGTTCTTGGTCAGGTCCAGGTCGATTGCAAGGGTGTGCCAATCACTGCGGTGAGCCATGCCAACGGTCATCTGGGGGTTAAGCTCGACTTTTTGGTCGTTGACCGTCTTCAGCTCCATGGGGATCAGGTTGCGAATGGATGCGCCGGCAACCCACTGCTCATGCTCGCCGAAAGTATACGCAGCACCGATGTCCATGTTGAAGCCGTTCTTGGTGGTCTCCTGATCCTCGGCATCGAAGTCTTCATCATCAAACGCTGCAACGTTGGCGATGTAGTCAAAAGTACGAAGCTGGACGAATTTGGGGGAGACGCCGAGAGCCAGTGCGTTGCCTTTGATTTCGAATTCTCGTGAAAGAGTCAGGCCAACTTCAGCCATGGCGGCAGCGACAATACGACCCTGTGATCTGAGCTCGTAGTTGTTGCTAACTTGATCCTCATCGCCAGTGTCAATCAGCTCAATAGCACGGGAGCCGTCGATGATGCCTGAAAGGAAAGCGTCATCCTGGTCGGCATACTCTCCCCGAGCATTGGCTCGAAGGGATGCATCGGCAAAAACGCCAACGCCAAGAGCTTTTCCGGGCTTCTGAAACGATAGGGACAGGCCGACGTCGGCACGCATGGCGTCTTTGTTGAAGTCGCGTAACTGGGATTGCATGGTACGAGCGGCGTCGCGGGCATTTTCTGGAGAACCCCCGCTCTGGAACGACTCAACCGCTTCGTTGAACTGATCAATAGTGTCCTGGAGGTCATCCACCTGCCCGATGACGTCTTCATCGTCAGCCACGCGCGCGTTAAGCGAGGGCAGGGTGATATTGAAGTCATCCTGATTGTGCTTGTGCTGGATGCTCAACAGCGCCGGATTATAGAAGCTCGCAGAGGAAGGGCGGCCGGAGGCAACACCGGTGCCGCCCATAGCCAGTGCTCGTGCATCCGTAAACGCCGGAGGCGCGGCCTGGACGCTGCCAGCGGCTGCGATCAGACCGGTGAAAAGTGCAAGCTTGTTCAAACGCATTGTAGCCGTTTCCTGTAAATGGTTAGAGTCAACAACTTGTTAAAATAATGAAATGTTTTGGTAACTTATTTTAGTCAAGACCGGATTTTTTTGGGTTCCGAAACTGTAAATTTTTGTTGTGGCAGGCAAACGCTTATATGTCGCTGAGAACGGCGACAGGAGGGCGGCGGCAGTAAATTGCCGCCTGTGTACGAAATGACGCGAAATCCTGGAGGGGGTTAAGTCTCATCCTACTGAAAATAAATAAAAATCGCTTTGTGGCATGAGTATTTCATGAGATCGGGTATCGAAAGCCCGCAAAGTCCTCAGCTTTGTCCCGAACTCTGGAGTACGTAATGAAACCCAAGATAGGCCTGCTAACGGCAATGCTGCTGCTGTCTGCGCTGGCGGGTTGTGTTTTCTATGTGCCAGGCGCCTCTGGCCCCTCGCCCCACACCCAGAAATCGACAGATGCTGAGTTTGAGCGAATTACAGTTCGGGAGAGTGGGTTTGGGACCTTTGCCGATCTGAGCCTGCGACACGACACACGGGAACGGCTTAAGGCCCGCAGGGCCTCAAGGCTTGACGCCTACCGTAACCTGTCCGAGCGGGTCTATGGCAGCGTGATATACGGCGGGTCGACCGTTAACGACTTCGTGCTAGAGAACGATCGGTTTCGTGCCTACGTGGACGCCTATCTCCGGGGTGCCCGCATAATTGCGGTCAATGAGCACAGCGATGGCCTAATCGAAACCGTAATGGAGTTGACGCTAGAGCCAAGATTTCGTGACTGCCTCGCCCAGCTGTCGCCGCGCAATGTATCGCTGTGCTCCGAACCCATACCGGGTCTTAGCGGCGCATCCGGGGATGTCGAGACGCGCGCGCGGGCGAACGTCGACTCCCTGTATTTTCTGGGCGATCGCTGAGTTGGGCCCGTCCACGCATAACGTCACGCGCCGGAGAAATCATGAGGATTGAAGATACCCGATGGGGCGGCTGGCTTTTTCCGGCGGCCAATGTATTTCTGCTGGTGGCGCTGCTCCTTTCGGGGGGGGAGGCTCGGGCGGAATGGGTCCGCGCCACAGGGCAGTCTTTGGTTGAGTTCGGCGACGAACAGCAAGCGCTTGCCAGAGCCAAGGATGAGGCGCTCAGGGAGGCCGCCTTCAGACTCCAGGCGAGAGTTGCCAGTGAAGAGACCGTCGAGAACGGCGTGCTGACTGATTCACGCCTGACCGTGAGCAGCAAGGCTCGAGCGCGGGAAGTCCGGGTTGTCAGCGAGCGGTTCGAAGGCGACTACGCGCTGGTGACTATCGAAGCGGATATGGTTGAGAGCGGGCTTTGCGAAGGTTCTGAAGCCCAGGGTTTACGCAAGCGGGTAGCCGTCTCGGGCTTTCCCTTGGCCCATCCTTCGGGCGCAGAACTTGGCGGGCTGTACGATGCTGAGCGCGCGCTACCCGAGTATCTGTATCAGCGACTGCTTACAGGTGACAGTGTTGAGCCGCTGGCAATCACTCAACGCCAGCTTTATACGGACGTGCGCAATGCGCCGACGGTGGCGGAGGCTGACAACGCGCTGCACAGGTCGTCAGCCCTGGCACAAGAGCTGGATGTTCAATTCGTGGTGTCCGGGGTCATCCGTGATCTCGGGCCCGTTGATCCCGACGCTTGGGGTACTTCCATATTGGACAGGTGGAAGCGAGGTCTGGGGGTAGGTAACCGTGACCGGCGTTTTGCGCTTGATCTGGTGGTGCATGACGGATTCAGCGGCTCGCCCATCATGGAAAGACGTTACCAGACCCACGCTGAATGGGATGCTGTCAAAACGGCCAGCGTCGGCTTTATGTCTCCGGGATTTATGCAGACAGCCTATGGCCAGGCCGTCAAGACGCTGCTGGATCAGGCCGCGTCTGAAATTGGCTCAGAGCTGCGCTGCCAACCGTTTATGACCCGTATTACCCGGGTGGATGGGGATCAGATCTATGTGAACGCAGGCGCGGCCTCAGGCCTGCGCCCCGGGCAAGCGATGAGCATTTACCGGCGCTTCGAATTCCTCGATGCGCCCGGGAGTGGTTATGAGTTGCAGCCAACCCAGACTCAACTGGAGATAGATCAGGTGCATCCGGAGTTCGCCCGGGGCCGCCTGCCGGTCCAGGCTGGGCAGCGCAATATCCAGAAGGAGGATGTCGCGATTATCTGGTGATTGCTACCGACGGATCCCCGAGCTTTGCGTGCTGAAATAGCGTGGCTTGGCTTCAGAATCTACCGTAGTGAAGTTCCTCTGTTTACGCCTGCCTTGTTGCAGGCGTTTTTTTGGCAACTTTCAGGCAACTCTGATTTGCCCCGTTGCCCCGGAATCGGCGAAAATAGCCGCCCCTCGAAAGTAGAACCGTACCTTTCGGCTTATCTAAAGTAATGAGTGGAGAAACTCTGGATGCCCGCACGTAAAGATCTCGCCAACGCCATACGCGCCCTCAGCATGGACGCTGTGCAACAGGCTCAATCAGGACATCCGGGCGCGCCGATGGGCATGGCTGATATTGCCGAAGTTCTATGGAATGACTTCCTGGTTCACAACCCGGCCAATCCGGCGTGGGCCAATCGCGACCGCTTCGTGCTGTCGAACGGCCATGGATCCATGCTGATTTACAGCCTGCTGCATCTCAGCGGCTATGACTTGTCCATTGAAGATCTCAAGAATTTCCGCCAGCTTCACTCGAAAACGCCGGGCCATCCCGAGTACGGCTACACCCCGGGTGTGCAGACCACCACCGGGCCACTTGGGCAGGGCATTGCCAATGCCGTGGGCATGGCTATAGCCGAGCGAGCCCTCGCTGCACAGTTCAATCGCGGCGGCCATGAAGTTGTCGACCACTACACCTATGCTTTCCTGGGAGACGGCTGCCTGATGGAGGGCATTTCGCACGAAGTATGCTCCCTGGCGGGAACGCTGGGTCTGGGCAAACTGATCATGTTCTACGACGATAACGGCATCTCGATAGATGGCGAGGTCGAGGGCTGGTTCACTGACGACACACCCAAGCGGTTCGAGTCCTATGGATGGCAGGTGATCCCGGCCGTCGACGGCCACGATGGCGAAGCTATCCGGCAGGCGGTCGAGCAGGCCCGCTCCAATACCCGGCAGCCGACCTTGATTTGCTGCAAGACCATCATCGGCTTCGGCGCTCCCAACAAGCAGGGCACTGAAGCCTGCCACGGTGCGGCCCTTGGGGATATCGAGATCGCTGCGACCCGCGAGAACCTGGGCTGGACGCACGGGCCTTTTGAAATTCCGGAAGAGGTTTATCAAGGCTGGGATGCACGTCGAAGGGGCCGCGATGCAGAAGCCACCTGGGATGAAAAATTCGCCGCCTACGAAAAAGCATTCCCCGAGCTTGGCCGCGAACTCAAGCGGCGCCTGACTGGCGAGCTGCCAGCAGACTTTGCAAGCCAGGCTGACGCCTACATTGCAGAGCTCCAGGAAAAGGGCGAGACCATAGCCAGCCGCAAAGCCTCGCAGAACGCGCTCAACGCCTATGGCGCCCTGGTTCCCGAACTGATGGGTGGGTCAGCTGACCTGGCCGGTTCAAACCTGACCTTATGGTCGCAAAGTAAAGGTCTGACACGGGACGACGCCGCCGGCAACTACATCTATTACGGCGTCCGCGAATTCGGTATGAGCGCTATCATGAACGGTATCGCGCTACACGGCGGCTTCGTGCCCTACGGCGCGACATTCCTGATCTTTATGGAGTATGCCCGCAACGCCGTGCGAATGGCTGCGCTGATGAAGCAGCGTAGCATCTTCGTCTATACCCATGATTCCATCGGTCTGGGCGAAGATGGCCCGACGCATCAGCCTGTCGAGCAATTGGCCTCTCTGCGAACCACCCCGAACATGAGCGTCTGGCGTCCCTGCGACACTGTCGAATCTGCGGTCGCCTGGAAGGCCGCCATTACCCGGGCCGACGGTCCCAGCGCGCTTGTTTTTTCCCGCCAGGCGCTGGCGCATCAGGACCGGACGGAAGCTCAGGTTGCCGACATCGAGAAAGGTGCCTACATCCTGTCCGATAGCGAAGGTCAACCTGATCTGATCCTCATCGCAACCGGGTCAGAGGTGGGGCTCGCCCAAGACAGCGCTGCCACCCTTCGTACTAAAGGGCACAGGGTGCGTGTGGTATCCATGCCCTCGACTGATCGTTTCGACGCGCAGAGTCCCGAGTACAGACAAGCCGTGTTGCCCCTGGATATTGCCAACCGTATCGCTATCGAAGCCGGTATTGCCGACTACTGGTACAAGTATGTCGGCCTCGACGGTCGTATTGTCGGCATGACCAGTTTTGGCGAGTCGGCACCAGCAGGTGAGCTGTTCAACATGTTCGGTTTCACTGTCGACCACGTCGTAACTGTTGCAGAAGAGTTGCTGGAGGGCTGACGCCGACTATCGACCACCCGATCAGGTCTGCCAGCTCAAACATGTGCCGGCCAACCATTGATACATAGCGGCGAATCAGCAGGACATTCCATGGGCCCAGGGCCAGATAAAGCGTCAGGTCACATTGCCAGCAACAGGGGGTCGGATAAGTGCTTCCGGCTTGCGATTAACGGCTACGGCCGCATTGGCCAGGGTGTCCTTCGGGCTTTGTATGAGAATGGCTATCGGCAGGACTTTGCCGTGGTCGCTATCAACGAGCTTTCTGATCTTGAGACGATCGCCCACCTGACCCGGTATGACACCACCCACGGTCGATTCCCGGGCGAGGTGGCAGCAAGGGATGGCGCGCTGTGGGTCCAGGGTGATCGCATAGCGGTGAGTTCCGAGCCGGACGTAGGCAAACTGCCCTGGCAGGGTTTGGATATCGACCTGGTGCTGGAATGCACCGGGGCTTTCAGTGATCGGGAGACCGCGGAACTGCACCTGCGCCAGGGCGCCGCCCGGGTTCTGTTCTCCCAGCCGGCTGAGGCCGATGTCGATCGAACCGTCGTTATGGGCGTTAACGAAGCGTCTTTGCTGGGATCTGATCGCATTGTTTCAGCCGCCTCCTGTACCACCAACTGTATCGTGCCCGTCATTGATTGCCTTCACCGCGCCTTTGGCGTGAGGGAGGCAGCGCTGACCACGATCCACGCCGCCATGAATGATCAGCCGGTTATCGATGCCTATCACAATCGAGACCTGCGACGGACGCGCAGCGCCCTGGCCAATATCGTCCCGGTGGAGACCGGGCTCGCGCGCGGTATTGATCGGGTTTTGCCGGAGCTTACCGGACGATTCAGCGCCGTTGCGATGAGGGTACCTACGATCAATGTTTCAGCTATCGATATGACGGCGAACCTCGGTAGTGATGTGACGGTGGATAGGGTCAACGCCGTCCTGCGGGATATTGCCGCGGGCCCTCTGCACCACATCATGGGCTACACCGACGAACTTCTGGCCAGCCGGGACTTCAACCATGACTCGCGCTCAGTGATTGTGGATGGAGGCCAGACCCGGGTGAGTGGTAAGCGCATGGTGAAGGTGCTGTGCTGGTTCGATAACGAGTGGGGTTTTGCCAATCGTATGCTTGATCTCAGCCGCTACTGGCTGACGGGGAAAGGATACTGATGAGTTGTGTTTCGAAATGGAAACTTTGCTCTAGCGCGAATTCAGGCAAGAATGTCGCTTTTAATGGATTTATCAAGCCAAGGGTAAACTGATGACCATCAAGAAGATGACCGACCTGGACCTCAAGGGCCGGCGCGTACTGATCCGTGAAGACCTAAACGTACCGGTAAAAGATGGCGTGGTCACCAGTGCTGCGCGGATCCAGGCCTCCCTCCCGACCATAGTCAAGGCGCGCGATGCCGGTGCCCGAGTCATGCTGATGTCGCATCTCGGCCGTCCGGAGGAAGGGCAATTTGACGAGGCGGCCTCGCTCAAGCCGGTCGCAGACTACCTGAGCAAAGCATTGGGTCAGACGGTGCGTCTCGTACGTGACTATCTCGACGGGGTCGAAGTGGCCGAAGGTGAGGTCGTCCTGTTTGAGAACGTGCGTTTCAACAAGGGAGAGAAAAAGGACGACGAAGACCTCGCAAAGCGATACGCAAACCTCTGCGACCTCTACGTCATGGACGCCTTCGGTACCGCCCATCGTGCGCAGGCCTCAACTCACGGCGTCGCCCGGTTCGCGCCGGAGGCCTGTGCGGGACCGTTGCTGGCGGCCGAACTGGAAGCATTGGCCAAGGCTTTGGACAAGCCGGCCAAACCCGTCGTTGCCATAGTCGGCGGCTCAAAGGTATCGACCAAGCTCGACGTGCTCAATGCCCTGTCGCGCATCTGCGACCAGATCATCGTCGGCGGTGGCATTGCCAACACGTTTCTGGCCGCCGCCGGCCACGATGTCGGCAAGTCCCTGTGCGAACACGAACTGCTCGATAATGCCCGTAAAATTGCAGAGGCGGTGAATATTCCGCTTCCCAGCGATGTAGTGGTGGCCAAGGAGTTTTCCGAAACGGCCGAGGCGACCGTCAAGCTGATCGATGATCTGGACGCTGATGACATGATTCTCGACATCGGTCCGGACACGAGCATCCGCCTGGCAGAAATGCTCAAAGATGCCAAAACCATCCTCTGGAATGGTCCGGTCGGTGTGTTTGAAATCGAACAGTTCAGCAAGGGTACCGAAGCGCTTGCCCGGGCAATAGCCGAGAGCGAAGCATTCTCCCTGGCGGGCGGCGGGGATACTGTGGCCGCGGTTGACAAGTACGGCGTGAATGCGCAGATTTCCTATATCTCGACCGGCGGTGGCGCCTTTCTCGAATTTGTTGAAGGGAAGGAGCTGCCTGCGGTAGCCATCCTGGAACAGCGTGGCAGCTAAACCGACCTCAGCCCGGCGCCTCTATCCGGGGGTTCGGCCAAAGACCCCCGGCAGCCGGCCGACCTCATACACATACGGGACCACTGCAATTGCAGTGCTTCTCTCACTCGCTTAAGGAGAGCAACATGGCTCTGATATCAATGCGCCAGCTGCTGGACCATGCAGCGGAATACCAATACGGTGTGCCAGCCTTTAACGTCAATAATCTGGAGCAGATGCGCGCCATTATGGAGGCCGCCGACCAGACCGACAGCCCGGTTATCGTCCAGGCGTCAGCTGGGGCACGAAAGTACGCTGGGGCACCGTTCCTGCGCCATTTGATTCTTGCCGCAATCGAAGAGTTTCCCCATATCCCCGTGGTCATGCACCAGGACCACGGCACCAGCCCTTCCGTGTGTCAGCGTTCGATTCAGCTGGGATTCTCGTCGGTCATGATGGACGGCTCCCTCGGCGAAGACGGCAAGACCCCGACCGATTACGACTATAACGTTCGCGTTACCCGGCAGACTGTCGACATGGCCCACGCCTGTGGTGTTTCCGTGGAAGGTGAGCTGGGTTGCCTGGGGTCTCTGGAAACGGGCATGGCGGGTGAAGAGGACGGCATCGGTGCTGAAGGGAAGCTGGATCACACCCAGATGCTCACTGACCCGGAAGAAGCGGCCGACTTCGTCAAGCGCACCCACGTCGATGCCCTGGCCATTGCTATAGGCACCAGTCATGGGGCTTACAAGTTCACCAAGCCACCGACGGGTGACACGCTTGCCATAGAGCGGATAAAGCAGATCCACGCGCGGATCCCAGACACGCATCTGGTCATGCATGGTTCGTCATCCGTCCCGCAGGACTGGCTCAAAATCATCAACGACAACGGTGGCAAACTGAACGAAACCTACGGTGTGCCTGTTGAAGAGATTGTAGAGGGCATCAAGCACGGCGTCCGCAAAGTGAATATCGACACTGACCTTCGGCTGGCTTCAACCGGATCTATCCGCCGCTTCATGGCGCAGAACCCCGCAGAGTTTGATCCTCGCAAGTACCTCAAGGAATCGGTCAAGGCCATGAAGGACATTTGCGTCGCGCGCTACGAGTCCTTCGGCACGGCTGGTAACGCCAGCAAGATCAAACCAATCAACCTCGAGAGAATGTTCGAACGCTACGCAGCTGGCGAGCTGGACCCCAAGGTCAAGTAATCCCGGCCCCTCCGGGGAGTTAAATAGTCCAGAGGCGGGTTTGGTACGCGACCGTCTCTGGATGCTCAGCCATTTCCGCTCGTACTCCGCTACTATCCCGCTCAGCTTGCAGGCTTCTGCCAACTGTTCACTTTTCTGCAGCAGTAGTAAAGAACTCGTGTGCCCGAGCCCCATCTTCATAAAGCAGAGGAATTTTCGATGACCAAGCGGCTATCGCCCGTTCTATTCGGTTTAATGGTAATTGCCACCACGACCGCAGCGGCTGACCCAGGCCAATGGACCGGGCAGGCAGAGGTGGGTCTCCTGATGACCACCGGTAACTCGGAAGAAACCAACCTAAAGGGCGCCCTCGACCTGACCCAGGACCTTGAGCAGTGGCGCACCAACTATGAAGCCGCGGCACTTTACTCCGAGTCCGAGGAGACCACGACCGCGGAGCGATACCGGCTCGCCGCTCAAGGGGACTATAAGCTGGACGAACGACAATTCGTGTTCCTGCGCGGTGCCTATGAGGATGACCGGTTCTCGGGCTATGACTTCCAGTCATCCGCGACCGGCGGTTACGGCAATCGTATCTGGACCCGCGGGGACGCCTCTTTTCTGGAGCTGTCCGCAGGCGTCGGTTACCGCTACAACCGCCTGGATGAGGTTAATAGTGATGGAGAGGACGCTGAAGACGAAGCAATCGCCCGATTGGCGGCGCAGTTTGATTACGAGCTGACGCCGACGTCTCTCTTTCATCAGGAGCTGGGCAGCGAAATAGGCCTTGAGGAGAATAGCGTCCTTTCTGTATCGGAAACGTCCATACAGGCCAAATTTCTCAATGACTACGCGCTCAAAGCCGCATATCGCATCGAGCACAATTCAGATGCGCCGGCCGGATCGGAAAGTGTGAATACTGAGGCAGCCTTTACCATGCTTTACACCTTCTGAACTCGGCAGTGACCACGCGGCTTAATAGCCGGCGCGTCATTTCGTGCCAGTTCAGTCTCATTTCATCGGCAAAATTTACAGGCAGGGTGAAGCATTTCCCGCCGTGGGTTCATCGCCAGGAACTGCGCTGCCCCTAACCGGCGGGCCTGCGAGGGTTTGGGCTTTTGGCATAGAACTAGCTTGAGTCTGTGTTGAATCTCGCGATTGGTTCCTGCCGGGCGCAGCCCGAGTATGAAAAGAAGCCTGCAGGCAAACCTCTATCGCTGAAAATCTGCAACCAGAGCAAGGAGAGGCTAAATGGCAAACGCAGTGGAACTGCTGGTCAAAGACCACGAAAAAATGAAGACGCTTTTGGGGGATCTTCTAAAGTCTGACAAATCGGCAAGCGAAAGGACCGAGTTACTGGGAAAGGTACAAAAGGAGCTGAGCGTGCATACCCAGATAGAGGAGGAGATATTCTATCCTGCCTTTGCTGACGAGAAGTCGCCTGCCTCCAAGAAGAAAATGTACCACGAAGCCAAGGAAGAACACCGGGCGGTGGAAAAGCTTGTGATTCCCGACCTCAACGATACAGCGCCGTCGACCATGGAGTTCATGGGGCGCGCAAAGGTGCTCAAGGAACTGGTCGAGCACCACATGGAAGAGGAAGAAGAAGAGATGTTCAAAATGGCCGAAGAAACCATGACCGAGGATCAGCTCAAAGAACTCGGTCAGAAGATGGCCGCCCGGAAAAAAGAATTGCAGTGACCGGGTTCACCCGGCGCGGGGAGTAACCGACGGCCGGTCCGGTGCCAGGCGCCGGATCGGCCACTTCCGTCAAAGCCCCCTATGATGTTTTGCGCTTGCTCGTCGTGCCTGCCGTTGCGTCCGCTTTGTTATCCTTTGTCTGCTTCCTGGCCGTCCCGGTCGTCGCCCGCTTTGATCCTGAAGCTGACTTCCTGGCACCCGATGCGGCCTTTCCCGAACCGGTTTTACCTGACTTTGTTCCGGTATCCGAGTCACCGTTGGATTTGCGGCTGGTCTTCCCGGGTGCCTTGGGCTTCGAGTTCTTTTCCAGGCTCTTACGTAGCAGATCCTGCAGGTCCACAACATTGCTGCTCGGTTCCGGCTGGTCGGACTTCTTGCTCTTTTTGGGCTTGGCCTTACTGACTTTCTGTTCGACGTACTCAAGCAAACGCTTGCGATACTCGTCGTGGTAGTCCTCTGGATCCCATTCGGTCTTCATCGAGTTGATGAGGTCCATCGACATTTTCAGCTCCTTATCGGAGATCCGGTAATCTGAAACGTCGCCAGCGGGAAAGTTATAGTTGTCCAGCGCGCGGACTTCTTCGCAGAAGCGAAGTATGTTGAGTATCAGGGCGTCGTCGTAAGGTATCACCGCGGCCAGGTGATTACGGGTACGGATGACGACGCGGGCGATGCCGATCATACCGCTCTGTTTGAGAGATTCCCGAAGGAGCACATAGCCTTTCTCGAACTTTTTCTGCGGAACCAGATAGTAGGGCTTTTCATAAAAACGGGGATCCAGGTCGGTCGCGTCAATGAAAGACTCCAGCTCGACGTTATTGTTGGCTTCGGTCAGAAACTCCTTGAGCTCGTCCTGGTCAATCTTTACGTAGTTGTCCTTGTCGTACTCGTAAGCTTTGACAATCTCATTCCAGGGCACTTCGTCCCCGGTCTCCTCATTGACACGCTCATACCGAACCCGGGCGTCATTACGGCTGTCCAGCATCCTCAACTTGATATCGTTGCGTACTTCGCCTGAATACAGCGTTACCGGTACGTTCAGAAGACCAAACGAAACCTGTCCCTTCCAGATAGCCTGAGCCATTGCCGCCTCCCTGTGTTGATGCGTCCAGCACATCAATCTGCGTCCCTTAAGCCGCTTATGCAAGCCATTTAGTGGCATTGAACGTGACTTTTTGCCGGCTCCGCCCCCGAAACAAACTGAACCCAGGGGAGCGAAAAGGACGAGCCCGGGTTTTCTTTAACTGTGTACTGGACGACATTTTTGCCCCAGACGTGGCGATATTATGCATATGCGTTCACTTGTTTGTAGCTGGATCATTCCGGCGCGGTTTTTCACAGGCCCTGCCGGTGGCTCTTCAATAACTGATACGCACTAATACCTGATACACACTAATAACTAGAACACGGGCCCTGCCGGTTGTCGGGCTCCAGGAGACGGAAAGATGACAAAAACAACAAAATGTGCCAAGGGTGCACTGGTCGGGCTTGTTCTCGGTGCTTTTGCCGCAACGCCGGCTCAGGCATTTTTTTTCGGTAGCAAGACCTCAAACTACACCCAGACCGACTACCCGATTGTGCTTGTGCATGGCCTGTTCGGTTTCGATACTATCGGCCCGGTGGACTACTGGCACCGCATCCCCAGCGCCTTGCGTG
This sequence comes from Hydrocarboniclastica marina, assembly GCF_004851605.1. Taxonomy (GTDB): domain Bacteria; phylum Pseudomonadota; class Gammaproteobacteria; order Pseudomonadales; family Oleiphilaceae; genus Hydrocarboniclastica; species Hydrocarboniclastica marina. The sequence continues at coordinate 2,972,921 of NZ_CP031093.1, read as the reverse complement.
AGGACGGCGCGGATGTCTACGTAGCCCAGGTATCAGCAGCCAACAGTACCGAGGTACGGGGCGAACAGTTGCTGGCTCAGGTTGAGGAAATCCTGGCGATTACCGGCGCCGAACGGGTCAATCTGATCGGTCACTCCCACGGCGGCCCAACGATCCGTTATGTTTCGGGCGTAAGGCCTGACCTCGTCGGGTCAGTGAGTAGCGTGGCTGGGCCACACAAAGGATCGGATGTGGCTGATCTGATCGGCGGCGTGGCCCCGGCCGGAGGACCTGCCGAAGCAGTTGTGGCCAGTGTGGTCAACGGCTTCACCGGCCTGATTGACCTGATGTCTGAGGGTGGCTTCGACCAGGATTCCGCCAGTGCGCTGTATTCGCTGAGTAGCTACGGGTCTGAGGAGTTCAATGCGCAGTTTCCGGCTGGCATCCCTGCCGCCTGTGGGGACGGCGACCATATCGTTGACGGGGTGCGCTATTACTCCTGGAGTGGGACCGGCGTTCTGACCAATGCCCTCGACCCCAGCGACCTACTGCTCGGCTTGACGTCTCTGGCGTTCGTGGGCGAGAAAAACGACGGTCTGGTCGGCCGCTGCAGCTCCCACCTGGGTAAAGTCATTCGCGATGATTTCCGTCAGAACCACCTCGACGAAGTTAACCAGGTTTTAGGACTTTACGCGCCCTTCACCACCAGCCCCGTGTCGGTTTACCGACAGCATGCCAATCGCCTGAAAAACACCGGGCTCTGATCGTTGGGAAAACGCAGGCAGACGGGGGCAGGAGGAGCAGTGCGGCCAGGGGCAAAGATTCATACCAGGGTGAAATTGTACCTGGGCCTGGTCGCGGCCTCGGCCCTGGTTGCTGTGGTGGTGGGGTTCTGGCCCGAAACAGACCAAGGTACTGAACTGCCGGAAGTTTCGTCCCAGGAATCCTCTCCGCCGCCCGCGCTTCGGAGCCCGCAAATCTCAGGACAGGGCGGCGCTGCCACGGAGTTCGCGCCCCTGCCTTCCCACGAAAATACCGATGTCGACGGTGGCGTCGTGGTTGACGCCGACGGCAAGGTCGTACCGGAACGCGGACTGCGGCGACTGTTCGACTATTTTCTGACCGGGATCGGCCGCGAGGATATTGCAGGTCTGCGCCAGCGGCTTGCTGCCTTTCTGGCCCAGCGGGACCTGCCAGAAGACGTACAGGAGCAGGTGCTCGCGCGATTCGATACCTACATCGAATATCAGCACCAGCTAGGCGATGTCGAGCCGCCGTCAGATGCTGTTGAGGATATGCTGCGTGCTTTTCAGGAACGTCGTGACCTGCGGGTCAGCGTGCTCGGTCGCGAGACGGCAGATGGATTCTTTGGCCGGGAGGAGGCAGAGGACCGGTATGTGCTGGCGATGAAAGCGTTAAGTGAAGCGGATCACCTCTCGGCCGAGGAAAGACAGGCCCGGCAAGAGGTACTGGAGCAGCGTCTGCCGGCAGACATAAGAGCGGCACGCGAGCGTTCTGCAGTTGCGGTAACCCTGCAGGAAAAAACCCAGAGACTTCGTGACTCCGGCGCGACTGAAGCGGAGCTATGGCGCATGCGCGAAGAAGTCGTTGGCCCTGAGGCAGCCGCACGGCTGGCATCGCTGGACCAAGGGCGGGAACAGTGGCAGGAGAGAGTTTCAGTTTATCGGAAGGAGCGCGACCGGTTGCTGACACTGGAAGGCCTCGCGCCTGAAGACAGACAAGCCGCCGTGGACCGGCTGATCGAGCAGCACTTTGAGGCTCATGAGGTGAGACGTGTACGAGCGCTTGATCGCATGGAAGCTGGCACCGCGCCGTAGGCGCAAACCGGCAAACCCGGGCACGCGTTCTGTACCCCAGTGCCCCGTACCGAAGCGTAGCCGATTATTGCAGGTCGTACCCGAGGGAAGCCCTCTAGACGGGCCTGCTTCTGGCTGCGTTTCGCCGTTTACAACAGCGTCTTAATGAAGGGAGCCTTGGGCGGAGCGTCGATATAAGGTAGGTTTAGGGGCAGCCAGAATCCTTAGCCAGGCCTTACTTTATGAATGCTGTAATCGAACTGCTGAAATCTCACCGCTCCATCCGCAAGTTCACGGATCGCAAGATCGAGACATCCCTGTTTCATGACATTATCCGGGCCGGCCAGAGCGCCGCGACCTCCAGTCACGTGCAGGCCACCACCGTTATCCACGTCAAAAATCCCGCGACCCGCCAAAAAATAGCCGAGCTTGCGGGCGGGCAGCCCTACATCGCCAGCTGTTCGCATTTCCTCGTATTCTGCGCCGATCTGAAGCGGATCTACGACGCCTGCGAGCGCGAAGGGACAGCGGTGAAAGAAGGGATGACTGAGCAGTTTATCATCGCCACCGTCGATACAGCACTTATGGCCCAGAACGTTGCTGTGGCTGCGGAGTCTGCTGGCCTGGGCATTTGTTACATCGGCGGTATCCGCAACAATCCGGCTGAGATCAGTGAGTTGCTCCAGCTGCCCAGGGATGTCTATCCCGTCTTCGGCTTCTGCATGGGCTATCCCGACCAGAATCCTGAGGTCAAACCGCGCTTGCCGTTAGAAACAATTCTCAAGGAAGACGCGTACCAGGACGAAGGCGACATTGGCCAGATAGCCGCGTTCGACGAGACCATGCAGGCCTACTACCAGAGCCGTAGCAGTTCAAACAAAAGCTCTAACTGGACCGAGCAGATGAAAGTACTTTTTACTGAAAAGTCGCGCCCACACATGCGCGAATTCCTGCGCCAACGCGGTTTCGACATGAAGTAACCCGGTTGAGACAACGGAAGTCTGCACGAACGGTAATGGGTTCTTGGGCATGGTTGGGCGACACTGAAGCGACAAGCGCCAAGGATCTGCTCGAAGCGGGCGGAGGCATTGCGCGCAATACTGCAAGCACAACGAACGCCACGTACCAGGAGAAATCATGGAGATGCCAGAGCAGGCTCGGCGCCACCCAGCTATCAGGAACATGCTGTTCTCGGGCACCGCAGGTGCCGCGGCAGTTTGCGGGGCTATTGCTATTCTTGGGCGCACCGACTCGGGCAGCGCCCTGGCGCCCATCAACGCGTCCTCCCATATCTACTGGGGCCCAGAAGCGGGAGAGGTCGAACAGCCGACGCTTGCCCAAACTGTGCCCGGATTGGCGATCAACATCGGTGCGTCCTTCTGGTGGGCGATGGTGTTCGAGCTGACGTTCGGGCGAAAGCTGGGGCAGGGCGACGGTCAGATCAGTTTCACCAAGGCAATCGCAGGCGGGCTGGCCACAGCCGGTCTGGCGTATATCGTGGACTACAAGCTGGTGCCAAAACGATTAACGCCAGGGTGGGAGCAACGCCTGTCCGGCGGTTCAGTACTGGCTGGGCTGGCCGCGCTCGGCCTTGGTATCGGCGCAGGGGCCTACCTTGCCCGACAGAGTTCGCACGAGGTCAGCTCGCATGATGGCAGGTTTGCGGGACAGCAGGATCTCGGGGCGATTTGACGTCACGAGCCGCTCAATGGCCGCGCGGAATCTTCTAAGGAACGCGTGATCGTGTTTGCGGACTTTGGCTCAAGCCTGAGCGTAGGCACTTGGGTGGGCATATTACGATATGGCTTTTGTCGAGGTGCAGGTCCTGTAGTGCGGGCAGGCTCCACCGGTTAAACTAGTGCAGGCAGGCTCCACCGGTTAAACCGGCGAAGCCTGGAACCCGTTAAATGGCTGAGGCCAACTCGCTTCGGCCGGGCTTCATGACCACCTTGGTACAGCCGTCTGTCTTGTCCCGGAACATCTTGTACGCGGCAGGTGCATCATCTAGCGTCAGCTTATGGCTGATCAGGAAGCTCGGGTCAATCTCGCTGGCTTCAATCCGATCCAGCAAGGGCTTCAGGTAGCGATGAACGTGTGTCTGGCCGGTCTTGAGCGTCAGCGCCTTGTTCATGAATGCGCCCATCGGGACCTTGTCGATAAAGCCCCCAAAAACACCCGGTAGCGAGACAGTACCGCCTTTACGACAGGCGAGCATGGACTGGCGCAGCGCGCTAGGCCGACCGGTTTCCATCATCAGCGCCTGTTTGGTCTTGTCGTAGGCGTGTTCAATGCCCATACCATGAGATTCCATGCCGACCGCTTCGATACAGCTGTCGGGCCCGCGGCCGCCGGTCATGGTGCTGAGCGCATCAACCAGCTCGAGGGTGTTGTTGAAATCACTGGTGCGTAAAACGTCGACATTCTTGCGCTGTTTTGCAAGCTCCAACCGTTCCGGTACGTCATCGATAGCGATAACCCGCTCCGCACCGAGCATCAGCGCACTGGCGATGGCGAAAAGCCCGACCGGTCCGCAACCCCATACCGCGACCACATCGCCGGGTTGGATATTGCAGTTCTCCGCGGCCATATAGCCGGTCGGAAAGATGTCGGTCAGAAACAGGACCTTGTCGTCGTCCAGATGTTCGGGAACCTTCATGGGGCCTACATCGGCGTAGGGCACGCGCACATACTCTGCCTGCCCCCCGGCATAGCCGCCGACCATGTGTGAGTAGCCGAACAAACCTGCCGGGGAATGTCCCCACATTTTTTCGGCTACCGCCGTGTTCGGGTTGGAGTTGTCGCACAAAGAGGTCAGATCTTTCTTACAGAAGAAACAGCTTCCGCAAGAGATCGTAAAGGGCACAACAACACGGTCGCCAATTTTCAGGTTAGTCACCTTGGACCCCAGCTCTACCACTTCACCCATGAACTCGTGGCCGATCACATCGCCCTTTTGCATGGTAGGTATATAGCCATCGTAAAGGTGCAGGTCTGAACCGCAGATCGCGGTTGAAGTCACCTTGATAATGGCATCGCGTGGGTTGATGATTTCGGGGTCCGGAATATTGTCGACCCTGACGTCTTTTGATCCATGCCAGCAGACAGCCTTCATGAGGTTCTCCTTCCCTGAGAGGTGGTGATATTGGTGGGGATCTCGCCGGTTTCCAGGTACGCCTTGAGATGCCGGAGGTTCTGCTTGATCAGCTCTTTGCTGAGCCCCTGCAGAAAGTGCCCCGCGATCGCACCCGCGTTGCCGCCTGGAGGCTCAAAGTACATCGAAACGTGGATTTCGGTGCCGCGTTTACCCGGCGCTTCATTGAAACGCACTTTACCCCAGTTGGGCATCTCGGAGCCTTCCACCGAGTGCCAGGCGATACGCTTGTCGGGGACGTCTTCGGTGACCTCGGCGTCCCATTCAAGGGTATGCCCTGAAGGTGCTTTCACCACCCAGTGACTGATCTTGTCGCCACGGGGCTCGACACTGTCGAGGAAGCTCATGATCTGTGGCAATCGGGTGAAGCCCTTCCAGAACTTGTAGAGCTCACTGGCGGGCTTGTCTATGGTCACGGTGCTGATGAGGTGAACCTCGCGCTGGGGCCGGGCCGCTTCCAGGAGCCGGCGGGGCGCGGAAGTATTGGCAATGCCCTGGTAAGCGAGCACGCCACCAAGGACGCCCATGAGCAGCCCGCTGGCACCACCGCTACGGTAGCCTGCGTAGGTGGCGAGACCACCTCCAGCCAGGCAGGCCCAGCGCGTAAGATCATTCATGGTTTGATCAGAAAGGGAGTCGGGGTGGGTTAATGCCTGCAATCCCGTACTGGCCATATCGTGCCTCCTTGCTCATTGGCGAATGTACAGCTATCTGGCGTGGCGAAGAGTCTTACTTGCGAATTCACAGCGGCTCGCAATACAGCTGGGAAACATGTTGGAGCGGTTGGGCCTCTGAAATCAACCGGCTACGCTTACCATCAGGACATGATCGTCCGCCCCTGGGGGCCTGGGACCAACATAAGCCGCTTCAAAGCGTGGGAGCTGATGCTGTTCCTGCGCATGCCATGCAGGCGTCAGGACAGCCATTGAACTCTGGAAGGATGCTAACGTTGACCGAGGCTAAGGTCTCTCGTCGGCCGGTAGGGTCAGCCGCTGATAGGTTTCTGCGGTCATTCGGGGTAACTGGTCGGCAAACGCCACGATGGCCCAGAGTGCGTCATCGGGGAACGTCTCTCCCCAGGCCGGCATGCCGGTCATTTTTATCCCGTGCTTCACAATCCAGAACTGCTCCTGCAGTGACCGATTGTGTTGTTCAGCGTCCAGACGGGGCGGCGAGGGGTTCAGTCCCTGCTGGAGCCCGTTGCTGCTCAGCCCGGGCCCAAGGTGGCATTGCTCACAATGGCCAGCGTAGAGGAGCGCTCCGTCCGTGAGGCGCTTCTTCTGTGCGATGCCGTCCGGCACCTCAATGTCATTTGCTCGCCGCTGTATCGACTGGTTTCGGGACATCTGCAGCAGAAGATAAACCGGTGCCGTATGCGGCTCGTCTGCGGCGATGTTGTAAATGCCGGTCCAGGCAAAAGCGAGGCCCATCAGCACAAAGGCTACGCCTGCGTATATCAAAGCCTTGAGGTACTTCATGCAGTTCCCTGTGCTAGTGATACGGCCAAGTTCGAGAGCACTGTTTGCGGGCTGTGAGAAGCCTGTTCAGATCATCGCCGCTAACCGTCTCGGGTTCAAATGGACGGGATTAGGGCTCTGTAAGTTTTGGCCTCTCTGTATGGGCCCAAGCAACCCCACGAGACAGGCCGAGATGAGCAGTTAACAGGATGCTAACTTGCTGGTGGGCACGCATCTGGTGCTAATTTTAATGGCGATTTCGTACACAGAATCTCAAGGAGGAATTCAACAATGCAGCAATTGGAGCAATACAGATCCTGTCTCGAAGCCTGCAATGCCTGCGCAGACTACTGCGACATGTGCTCGGTGGCCTGTCTCCAGGAAGACAACGTCAAGATGATGGCGGACTGCATCCGCAACAACATGGACTGCGCAGCCATCTGCCGGGTCGCAGCCGCGTATATGGCGCGTAACAGCAAATACGCCAAACAGATGTCTGCACTGTGCGCCAAAATTTGCCAGGCCTGTGCGGATGAATGTGGCAAGCATGATCATGATCATTGCCAGGAGTGCGCGAAAGCCTGTCAGCGTTGCGCCGATGAGTGTCTGAAAATGGCCGCGTAATTGGCGATTGCCGCTACGCTCCGACCGGGACGTAGCGGGTTATATTGTGCGCAGGCTTTATCCCCTAAAGTCCCGCACCGGGCGCTACTAGCGCTTTAGATAGCGCGCGGCCATACCCCTGAATGATTGCCGTAGCATCTGTCCGGACTCCGGATCCCCTTTAAGAATGGAGCCGAGATAACTCTTCACTTGGGTGAAGTCAAAGTGCGTGGGCAGAGGCGGAACATTGGCGTCAACGACGGCGTTGATGACCACCGGGCAGTTACTGTTGAACGCGTCTTCCCATACCGTACCGACATCGTCCGGGTTGTCCAGGCGAACGCCCTTGAGCCCAAGCATGTTGGCGTAATTGTCATACTCGAAAGGCGGCAGCGCCTGTGAAGTTTCGAACTTGGGTTCGCCTTCCATGGCGCGCTGCTCCCAGGTGACCTGGCTGAGGTCCTGGTTGTTCAGCACCAAAACGATAAACCGCGGGTCATGCCACTCCGTCCAGTGCTGTGCGAGCGTGATCAGCCCGTTGTTGCCGAGCATCTGCATAGCACCGTCGCCCACCATGGCAATGACCGGGCGCGCGGGATAGGCAAATTTCGCAGCCAGCGCATAGGGGACGCCGGCGCCCATTGAAGCGAGTCCGCCGGATGTGGTGCCAGTAATGCCGCGACTGGTGATGCGAAGGTAACGTGCGTACCAGTCTGTGGCGGTGCCAACGTCGCATGCCAATAAGGCATCGGCAGGCAGACGTGCGGACAGTTCCCTGAAAACCTTCTGGGGGTTTAGCGGATTGGCCGGGGCTTCGGCCCGTTCAGCAAGGAGTTCCCACCAACGCTCTATGCGTCCGCGCAAGGACTTCGCCCACTCGTGGTCGTCCCGGGGCTGAATCAGAGGCAGTAAGGCCTCAAGCGTCGCAGCGGCGTCGCCGTGGAGATTGACCTCGGTGGGGAAACGCAGCCCCAGGTTGGCCGCGTCAACATCTATCTGGACGCAGCGAACCTTGCCCGAGTGAGGCAGAAATTCGGCGTAGGGAAAGCTGGTACCTACCATCAGCAGTGTATCGCAATGACTCATCATCCAGTCGCTGGGTTCCGTCCCCAGCAAGCCAAGCCCGCCGGTAACGAGCGGGTGATCGTCATTGATCATGGTCTTGGCAAGGAGCGCTTTAGCAACCCCGGCGCCCAGGCGTTCGGCCAACAGCATCAGAGGCTCTACCGCATGACGAACCCCGGCTCCCGCCAGGATGGCAACCCTCGCGCCATTGTTGAGAATGTCGGCTGCGGCATCCAGATCCTGGCTGGCTGGCACCGGGACAGAAGGGCGATAGCCGATCCCCGAGAACGTATTGCCGTGCTCAGGTTCAGGATCCGCCATGGGCGCATCTTGCAGGTCGTTAGGGACAACAAGACAGGTCACCGTGCGTTTGGCGCAGGCAATGCGGACGGCCCGATCAATGACATGCCGGGCCTGCGCGGGCGTGGTGAGCGTCTGGCTGTATTCTGAGACGCCCTTGAACAGGCTCTCGAGGTCGACTTCCTGTTGATAGCTTGATCCCAGGCTGGCGCGCGCCTGCTGGCCGACGATAGCAACCACCGGCATGTGGTCCTTGCGGGCGTCGTAAAGGCCATTAAGCGCGTGTATGGCGCCAGGCCCTGAGGTTGTGACCACAACGCCGGGCTGCTCGGTGTACTTCGCATGCCCGCAGGCCATGAACGCAGCGAGCTCTTCGTGCCGGGTCTGGATAAGCCTGACCTTGCCCTCCGCGCGTCGTAGGGCGCCCATCACGCCGTTTATGCCGTCCCCGGAGTAACCGTACACGCGGGATATGCCCCAGGAATGGAGACGTTCAACAATAAAATCCGCGACGGTCTGGCTCATCCCTTGCCTCCTGTACCATCGTGCAGCCTGTGAGTGCGCTTTGCGCAGGCAAGCCGGTTTCGAGGCTTGCCTCTATCACCTTAAACCAGCTTGGTTAAAGATGCATCATGCAGCAATTCGAGGCGAAAGCTGAAGCCTGGGAGGTACTAGAATGAGGGAGCGCCGGTATAGGACGCGAGGAATTCGGTCAACTGGGCCATAGGCATGGGACGCGCGAAAAAATACCCCTGGAAGATGTCACAAGCATTGTCGCGAAGGAAAGCAGCCTGGGGCCCGGTCTCAACGCCCTCAGCGACTACCTTGAGTTTGAGGTGGTGCGCCATGGAAATAATACCCTGGGTGATCGCAGCGTCCTTGGGATCATTGGTTATTTCCTGGATAAACGACCGGTCAATCTTGACCTTGGTAATAGGCAGCCGTTTCAGGTAACTGAGGCTCGAGAATCCCGTCCCGAAGTCGTCAATAGAAATGCCCACCCCCAACTCCCGTAACTCGTGCAAGGTTGCGATTACGCGGGCGGGGTCGTGCAGAAGCACGGACTCGACTATTTCCAGCTCCAGGAGGTGGTTCGGCAGGCAGGTGGTCTCAAGGGTCCGCTTGACGATGTCGACGAAGTTTCCGGGCTGGAACTGGATCGGCGAAACATTGACCGAAACCACATTGGTCCTGTGGCCGCTGTCGTAGAGTAGCCGGTTTTGCCGGCACGCGGTCTCAAGAATCCATTGGCTCATTGGAATAATCTGGCCAGTGTCCTCGGCCACCGGGATGAAATCGGCAGGTGAGACCATGCCGCGTTCCGGGTGGTTCCAGCGAATGAGGGCTTCCATGCCACCGACACGACCACTGCGTGCGTCGATCAGAGGCTGGAAGTAGAGCTCGAACTCTTCGCTTTCGATGGCCTTCTGTAATTCGCTGCGCAAGGTCACCCGATCCATCATCGACTGATTCAGCTCACTTGTGAACCAGTGGTAGGTGTTCCGGCCTTCCTGCTTGGCCTGATTCATGGCCAGGTCCGCCCGCTGAACTAGAACCATCGGCTCTTCGACGTTACCGTCGCTCAAAGCAATGCCCGCACTGGCTGTAACCCGGATGCGCTGGTCACCGACCTGATAGGGGCGGGCAACATTCTCGAGAATGCGCTCGACGATGTGGAGCAGATCCTCGTCGCGCACGAGATTGGGCACCAGGACGACAAACTCATCGGCGCTTAACCGGGCCAGCGTATCGCCGGGCCGGATATTGACATCGATGCGAGCCGCAACCTCGATCAATACCTGGTCGCCCACTTTATGGCTCAGGGCATCATTGATGGGTTTGAAGCCGTCCAGGTCGATGAATATAACGCCCAGACGCAAGCTGCCACGGGCCGCCATCATACAGGCCTGGCGCAGGCGGTCCTCCAGCAGGGCGCGATTCGGCAGGCCTGTCAGGACGTCATGGCTTGTGTTGTAGGCCAGAGCGGACTCGACGCTTTTCTGATGCGTGATGTCGTTCTGGATGCCAATGAAATGCGTGACCTCGCCTTGCTCATCAGGTACCGGCGCCACAAAAAGATCGTTCCAGAAAGCCGTACCGTCCTTGCGGAAGTTTCGAAGAACAACATGGACTTCCTGTTTGGCCGCGAGGCTTTTGCGTAGTTTATCGAGTGCAGGTTGGTGGGTTTCCGACTGCTGCAGGAACCGACAGTTCTTGCCCAGCACCTCTTCGGCGGTGTAGCCACTGACTTTCTCAAAAGCCCCGTTGACGTAAATAATCGGCAGGTCCGGCAGGCGTGCATCGGATATAACCACGCCGCTGTCCGTCACTTCCAGGCTACGTTGCAGCAGTCTGAGCTGTTTCTCAGCTTCCTTGCGCGGGCCAATGTCGCGAAGTGAAAGCAACTGCATGCTCTCTCTGTTCCAGAGCGTTCGGGAAAGCTGGCCCTCTACATCAAGGAAAGTGCCATCGGCGAGAGGCAGACGCCACTCGAACAGGCTCTCGTCTGTTTCCGGCAGCGTTATCTGCTGGAGTTGTAAATGCTCGGGATCATGAAAGAGCTGCTCGGCCGCCGGGTTGGCGTAGCGAATGCCGCCCTGATCATCCACCACCAGCATGGCGTCCCGGGAATCGGTCAGCAGCTGCAGGAAAACCTGCTCGTTCTGGGCTCTGTCAACGGCGTAGCGGATACTGCGAGCCAGGCTGGTGCTGTCAACCTCGCCTTTGATGAGGTAATCGGAAGCGCCGAGATCAATCGCGGCACTATCGAGTGTATCGTCGCCATGTCCTGTAAGAAGGATGATTGGCGTGCGGATGTGGTTCCTGCGTACCTGGCGGATCAGGTCGATGCCCGAGTCGGCGTTCAGACGATAGTCAATTATGGCGACGTCGTAGGACTGCCCCAACACGGCTTTCATGCCGTCGTTATAGTTGTCGATCCAGTCAACGGTGCAGGCGAGACTGCTCGCGCCCAGCAGAAGCTCTTTTGTGAGTATGAAGTCGTCTTCATCGTCTTCAATAAGCAGGATGTTAAGTATGGGTTTTTCAACAACCATGGGCGCCTGCTTTTTCCGGTAAAGCCACCGTCGTCAGCCAATACTCGGTCAGTGACCTGACTATGGTAACGAGGGCGTCGTAACTTGAAGGTTTGGTGATGAAGGAGTTTGCGCCGGCCCGATAGGCGGCAGCGATATCCCGCGGATCGGAGGAAGTGCTCAGGACGATAGCCGGCAGGTTGCAGTGTTCTGCGCTGGCCCGCAGTTCGCGTAGCACTTCAAGGCCGTCTTTGCGCGGCATGTTGAGATCAAGCAACAGCAAACCGGGCACTGGGAAATTACCGTGTTCAGGGGGGCGGCCGGCCAGAAACGCCGTGACCTCTTCGCCGTCCTGCATGAAATGCAGGGAATCGGTGATTCCGCACTGGGCGAAAGCCTCTCTGACCAACTCGCGGTCGTCCGGATCGTCCTCGGCAACCAGGATATGCATCCGTGATCTTGTTGTCATTGTGCCGGATCTCCGAGCTTAAACCCTGGTGAAGCGCACCCTGAAAGTCGTACCCAGCCCAGGGGTACTTTCGGCGCTTATCGCGGCATCATGCCGCTCCAGTACTTTGGCCACAATCGCCAGACCTATACCCGTCCCCGGATAGGCCTGACGAGAATGCAGGCGCTGAAAGGGATCGAATATGCGATCCAGATACTTTTCATCAAACCCGATGCCGTTGTCAGACACGCACAGGGTCCATGCCTCAGCTGTCAGACTCTCAGCATAGACCCGGATTAGTGGCGGCACCTCCATTTGACGAAATTTTATCGCATTGCTGAGCAAATTCTGAACAACTTGCCGGATTTGCGTCGCATCCCCCACGGTTTCTGGCAGCTCTCCCCTGATTACCTCGACGCCGCCATCCCTGAGCGCGGTCTCAAGATCGCCCAGGACTTCGGTGGCTATGCGGTTCATGTCGAGTTGGACAAACGGCTCCTGCCGGGTCGATACCCTTGAATAGGCGAGCAGGTCGCGGATAAGCGTTTGCATGCGGTGAGCAGCAGATCCCATCCTTTGCAGATAGTCGCGTCCCTGTTCATCAAGCCCCATAGCCCGGCTCTGTAACCGTTCGCCAAAAGCCTGAATCTTGCGCAAGGGCTCCTGAAGGTCGTGGGAGGCGACGAACGCGAACTTCTCCAGCTCCTCATTGCTTGCCGCAAGCTCGCTCAGGGTGCTTTGCAGTTTTCGCTCAGTCGCCTTGCGGTCCGTTATGTCGCGGGCAGCGCAGAAAATAATCCCGCCATCTGCGGTCGCGTTCAGCTCGATCCATCGCGGGGAACCATCCCGTCCCACAGCCTGAATCTCAAGATCGTGTACTTGCTGGCCGGCCTGCAGGCGCAGTACGGCCCGACGGACCTTGTCCTTGTCTTTACCAGAGATCAGGTCAGTGTACGGTGTGCCTACCAGGCTCCCCTCGGAGACGTTAAGAGTGTGGTCAAAGGCGGGGTTGGTCTGCAGGAAAGCGCCGTGGCTGTCGAGGGTGAAATACATATCAAGGGAGAGCTGGAAGAACTGGTCCCGTTCGCGCAGGGCCTGGATCATACGGTTCCGATCGGTGATGTTCTTGGCGATTCCGAAAACACCGACGACTTCACCGCCAACCACGACGGGAAGGTTGGTGACTTCAAGGTCGATAGCGGAGCCGTCCCGCGCCTGGCAGCGGGTCTGATAATGCTGGGCCATGCCCGAAAGCGCAGCGCTGAAATGTTCCCGCACCTTCGGCCGCTCCTCGGGCACGAGCGCAACGGCGAAGTGCTTACCCAGGACATCCGCTGAGGTATAGCCCAGAAGGCCCGCCGCTGCATGATTGAAACTCTTGAAGATGCCATCCTGGTCCATGGAGTACACAGGATCCGGATTGTAAGTGAACAGGCTGCGATAGCGCTGTTCACTTTCCACCAGTTGGCGCCGGTCGCGGTGTCGGTCAAGGGCGATAGCGGCTAGTTGGCTGCACGTCCAGGCGAAATCGATCTCGGCATCGGTTGGCGGCCCGATCTGGTCCCGGTATGTTACGAGCGTTCCCAGGGTTTCACCGCTGGGAGAAATGACAGGCACGCCCCAGCAGGCACGCAGGCCGTGCACGTCGGCCAGCTGGGCATAGGTCGTGGTGGCGGGCCTGCCGGGTACAGGTACGCACCAGATCGGGTCTGTGGCAATGTTTGCCGAGATCAGCACACCCTGATGCGTTGTCATACGCTGAATCAGGCTGGACTGTTTGCTGATCTCGAGCCCATCCATGGCCGCGGTGTAGGCCCTGGGCAGGTTCGGAGCAGCGCCTTTCAGCAGGTGTTTGCGTTCATGATCCAGTACCCTCAAAGAACACCGGGTGTTGTCCTGGCGGGACTCCCCCAGCAGGCAGACCGCGTCCAGAATTTCAGGCAGGGGCTGGTCAGTGGAGATCATGCTCAGGATGCGCTGGCGGTCGCGTTCCCGGCTCTCTACGGCTACCAGGGCCGTAATGTCGTGCGCGACGCAGAAAAGTGCCTGTTCATCTTCGGACCAGGTGGCGGACCATAACAGATGTGCAGTTGTCCCATCTGTTCGCCGGAACCGGTTCCGAAAGTCCACCGCCAGTCCGCCTCTTCTTTTTGCGTCTCTGGCCGCGGCGGTCGTGGCCCCGATATCGCTGGCGAGGATTTGCTCTTCAAACGGTCTGCCGATAAGTTCTGCCGGCTCATAGCCCAGTATGGTGCGGCAGGCAGGGTTAACCTGGAGCCAACGGCCGTGGCTGTCAAAGGCGCAGAGCAGGTCTTTGGAAAACTCCATAATGCGTTGATTGGCGTCTCTCAGCCTGGACTGTTCAAGCAGGCTTCTGCTTAGCTCAACGTTCGCTGCATCCAACTGTCTGTTGCGCTTGTTCGACTCCCAGGCCAGGCGCTGGCTGATCATGAGCAGCACCGTAAGGCCCAGGCCGAAGAGCAGGAGCATGGGTGGCAGAAAAGCGGATCTCAACAGAGCGCCCTGGCGGTTCATGTAAACGGCGAGTCGCCAGACGGTATCGTGGTGAAACCGGGACACGGTCTCCCCGGCAAGAATCAGCGAGCCGGGCGCCAGTGGGCTTGAGGCATAGAGCAGACGGCCTTGCTCTTCAACACGAACGATATAATTGCTCAGCCCGGGCTTTATATGCCGGCGGATCATGGTCTCGATGTCCAGCAGCGCCACCGCAAGCCGGTCGGTGCGGCCGGGTAATGGGATAGGTGTCGCGATCATCGCAAAAGGTGTGCCCTCGAAGAATACCGGGCTGAGATGTCCCTCGCCTGAGGCAAGCACGTGTGCCAGCCAGGCGCGACTTTCGGCATTGCCGAGTACTCGTTGCAAGTCGGCTTGCCCGAGAGGGTCTCTTGCGGCGGCCCTTGTGGGAAACAGAGCCTGATCCAGCACGCCGATCAGTGCGATATCCGGAAAGTCTCGCAGATAGCTTGCGGTTTCGTGTCGCCAAAGCGCCCCGGACGGGATCTGTTCATTTATCTGCCAGCGCTCCGCGATCCGGTGGATAAGGTCAATATGAGCCAATCGCTGTTGCTCGATCATCTGACGAGCGCTCGCCAGCATCACGTCGCTCTGGTCACGCGCGGTTTCCAGGTTGTGCATATGCATGAAGTGCCAGCCGAGGCATGTTATTACAGTACCCAGGCAGCCAAGCGCCAACGTGCCGCGATCCAGCCGGACCGGCAGCGCAAGCACTTCTGAACCGAGAAGCATGCAGCCGGTGCCAAACAGGATAACGAGTATGCTGGTGTTGAATGTGACCTCTACCTCGTGAGCCAGGCGCATATGATCCATAAGCTGGTCCCAGCCTGGGGCTGCACGCATGATTTCGGTTTCGGGCAAGGTGGTCATCAGCGATAGCACACCTATGGTCATAGCTATCGCCGCCGGGCCTCGAGCCAGAAGCGAACCGGCGTATTTCCCACCGTGCATTCTCAGCGATAGCACGAACAGGGCCACTGTCAGAGAAAGCGCCGGGGGAATATATTGCAGGCTGGATAAGCCGAAATGATTCATTACTGCGAGCGTCGCCGGGAACTGGGCAAGCAGGGAAAAAACCACCACAAGCCCGACCGGTAGGCCAAGGGCCGCGGTTAGTATGCTGCTCTGGTAGAGCGCAGCGAGAAGCATCCCGCCCAACAGTAGCGCTACTCCGGCGACTACTGGTACCGAAGCTGAGGCGTGCGCAGCATGGCCGGCGTACTGTGGCCGGAAGACCAGCAGAATGACGCCTATGGTCAGCACAGCAAAGGCGAGGGTATGCAGATAGGCAAGATAGACCGAACGGCGGGTTCGCATGCTGGATCGTTCTCCTTCCCGCAGGCGAGGGCTTTGGGAGCTGGTAACGGAACGCGAAGCGCAGCGCTTGCGCAATGCTCACCTTAGCGTAGTCGTTTCGCCTGGGAAGGAGCGACTATTTTTGATCGATAGCCGATAGCCGATAGCCGATAGCCGATAGCCGATAAAGACGTGGCCAGCGGCTATGGGACCCGGCGCACGGCTTTAATCTACCAGAGCGCCGTAGACCAGAGCTCGCAGTTCCTGCCGCAACGTATAGGACGAGGACGGAATCAGTTGGGTCATGAACACCATAATGATGTCCTCGACCGGATCTATAAAGAAGTTGGTGCTGGCCATGCCGCCCCAGCCGTACTCACCGACGGACCCAATCGTCTGGGACTTTGCCACGTCGGTCTTGACCGAGAAGCCCAGCCCAAACCCGGACCCGGCGTAAGGCGTCTCGCTGAACCCGCCGGTTGTCAGTCCGGGCAGGTCCTGATTATTGGGTAAGTGGTTCAGTCGCATGAACGCGAGGGTGCTTCGACCGATAATACGCTGGCCATCGAGTGCGCCGCCGTTCCCGAGCGCTTGCGCGAACCTGAAGTAATCATCAATGGTCGAAATAAGACCGCCCCCGCCAGAGAAGTAGCACGACTCCCCACTGAAGAATGAAGTAGCAGGATCGTCCTGCAGCGCAAAGCGATCCCCGGGCTGGTGTTGGTAGCAGGCAGAGAAGCGGTCCAACTTGTCTGCGCCGACGGTAAACCCGGTATCGTGCATGCCCAGGGGCGCGAAAATGTGTTCCTGGAAGTAGTCGTCAAGGGACTGGCCCGAGAGCAGCTGGACCAAATAGCCGACGACGTCGGTAGAGACCGAATAATTCCAGGCTGAGCCGGGGCTGAATTCGAGGGGCAACTCGGCCAGCTGCGTTACCAGCCTCTCCAGGGTTAACTGGGGCCCGCCGTCCAGCCGGAGTTCCCGATAGGCCGCATCAACATTGGTCCGGTTGGAGAAACCGTAGGTCAGGCCTGACATATGAGTCATCAGGTCATGGATCGTCATGGCCCGCGCCGGCGGCGTTGTCACATAGTCCGGGTAGACTCCACTGCTGTAGACGCCAAGGTTTCGCCAGGCTGGGATAAACTTGTGTACCGGGTCGTCAAGTTTGAACTTGCCCTGTTCATAGAGCTGCATCATGGCGATCGAGGTGATCGGCTTGGTCATGGAATAAATGCGGAATAGCGTATCCCGGGCCATGGGTTTGTTGCGCTCGATGTCCATCGAGCCCTGCGCTTTGAGGAACGCAATTTCACCGCGTCGCGCCACCAGCGTCAACGTCCCTGGGAGTCGGCCTGTCGCCAGGTAGTTATTTTCAATATGGGCTTCGATTCTGCCAAGGCGGTGTACGGAGAGGCCGGCGATGGTGGACGGGTGGGGCATAGGGTACTCCATGGCAAAAGGTTGTGGGTTCGGCCGTGCGGAGCATCAGTGTACGGTTTTTTGTGTTCAAGTTCGCCGTAGCGGCGCGAGTCTCTCCCGTCTCTATTTTTCGGCCGTTAATCCAGACCGGCGCAATACCCTTCTTTAGCGTAAACTCGTGCTGCGCTGTGCATGGCTTCTCAGCCAATCAGCTCATTATCAGCGTGGCCACAAGCCGTCAGGCGCCAGGATAGTACCAATCGATTCACCCTGATTCACGCAACCATCGTTTAAGAAAGCAACGTTCAGGCTATTATCACTCAGGCCACTATCACTCAGGTCACTATCAATCAGGTCACTATCAATCAGGCCACTATCAATCGGGACGGGGTCCATAGATTCAATTACACAGGCCGCGCTTGGCGGAGCTCTGGGCGGTGTAGTGCTGGGGAAACAGCTCGGTCGGGCGGCGCTGGTCGGGGGTGCACTGCTCGGAACGGTACCGGATCTTGACGTTTTGATCGACTACGGCAGTGCGGTAGCCAATTTTACCCAGCATCGTGGCTTCAGCCATTCCCTGCTTGTTCTGGTCCCGCTGGCGCTTGTTCTGGGCGCCGTATTGCATCGCTGGCGACCGTATATCTCATTGGCCCGATGGTGCATGTTTACCAGTCTGGTCCTGGTAACACACCCTTTACTCGATGCTTTTACAACTTACGGGACTCAGCTGCTCTGGCCCCTGGCCGGCCCCGCGGCGCTGCATAGCATTTTCATTATCGACCCTTTTTATACACTTCCGCTGCTGATCGCGTGCGCGATCGCTGCGTTCCGCCCCAAAGGGCAGCGTGCCCTTGCTGTCGGGCTTGCGCTCTCTTCTGTCTACCTGGGCTGGAGCTTCGTGGGGCAGCAGCTGATTACCCAGAGGGTCATGCCCATCCTCGTAAATGAGGGACTGGAACATGCGCCCCGGCTGGTCCAGCCGATGCCATTCTCGACGCTCTTCTGGCGAATAACTGTTATGGGGCAGCATGAGCGCCTTGAGATCACCACAGGTTTTCTCAGCAATGAAAGCCCCGCAGTGGAGCGCTATGCCCGCAAGCCTGAGCTGGCACTGGAGGTCGGGCAACTACAGGAAGGGCAGAGGCTGGTGTGGTTTACCCGGGGTTTCCTTGAGTTCGATGTGCGAGAGGGCGTATTGACAGCGACGGACATCCGACTTGGGCTGCCTGGCGCTCACCCGTTTACGTTCGGCCTGGCAGAACGTACAGCGGGACGATGGGCGCCGCTGCCAAGCTATCAGCTGCCACGGCCGGAGTTTGACGTCGCCGCCCTGGCAAATCGAATAGTTGGGTTGCCGCCAGAAGACCGGTAGTTGGGGGCAGCCAATGCGTATGCTGATGGGAGTGCACCATCCGCTTGCCTTATAGTCTGCCGCCGTCGGTTATCCTCTGTGGCGGCTACGCAGGCAGGGCGCTGCCGGCGCCCAGGGGCGCCGTTTCCCGAACTGTACAGGTCTGTTGGACGGATTAGCACAGCTGAGCTATTACACCGCCTGCTTCAGCGTTTCAATGTTCAGCCCGGGCAACGGCGAGAGCATCCGGTTGAGTTCGCGCACGGCATCGCTCAAAGCCGCGAACTCCGCAATCACGCCAGCGGCCGCATGGGTCAGAGCGAAGGTTTCAATGATGGTCTCACCGCGGCTTCCTGTCTCGACGATTCTTATGATCGAGTAGTCCTGATGCGATTTAACCGGTACTTCTTTGATGGCCATGAGAAGGTCTCGATAGGACGAACATGAAAACAAGTAGGGCCGGCATATTCTGCTATCAGCCTTTCGTCGTAGAGATAGTTTGCATCGCCGAAGCTTCAATCTGTAGAAGAAATTCGTAACGGTTGTTGTCACTGTGTCAGCGGAATGTCTTCTTGGGTTTACACGACAGAAAGGAGGCAGGCCATGATTCGGCCATCGTCGACCCGGCAAAGCAGAAAATAAGCGGGCGCTCAGGTAACAAAGCGTGTGAAGCTAATCGAGTTACAGGTCCAATAGGCGCGCTAGGGCTGGGAATTATTAGGGGGGAAACGGGGCTCCTGTTCCGGCAAAACCTGGCCAGAGCAGGAGCACAGGTAGCGCTATGCTTTTTCTTTATCCCAACGATAAACGCGCATCGGCGGGATATTTCGCAACTCCAGCCTGGACTCGGCTTTGCCCATAAATGGCTGGGTGATCTTGGCAACTTCGTCGCGGAACTGGTAAGCGATAAAACGTCCACTGTCGGAAAGATTCTCGCGGATCGCTTTAACTATATTCTGGCCAACCTGCTTCGGCATCGTCGAGAATGGAATACCCGAAATCACCACATCAGGTGCGCCCAGGTTACGGTCCTTGAGAATCCTGCCAAGGTCTTCCGCGCTTCCCAGATGATTGATCAGACGGGAATCCTCGATGCCGTTGAGGAGGTCAATGAAGTCGGGGCTCATATCGATGGTCAGCAGCTTCGAGTCCCGTGGGAGGTTTCTCAGGATGGCCCGGGTTGTGCCTCCGGTACCTGGCCCTAATTCCACTACCAGGTGCGCAGTAGAGACATCTGCCGCGTCCAGAATACGCTGCTCCAGAAAGCGCGAGCTGGGGATGACCGAGCCGACCTCTTGAGGGTTACGCAGAAATCCCGCAAAAAATGCGAGACGGTTTGTTTCACGACTCTCCGTGACGGTCGAGCTCAAGCTTTTTTCATTCATGAATTCCCCCGGTTGAAGCAACCTTCTTGTTATCGATTCCGTTCACCGTGCCGACGGTCGACTTTCTGGCCCGCAAAGCATACCTGATAAGCAGGGCAGCTATCAGGAGAACGACCGGTATCACTATACCGTAGCCGTTGTATTGCTCCAGAAATCGGCCGATAGCGCGACCAAAAAAGAACCCCAGTGACGTAATCACCAGCGTCCAGACGATTGTGCCAATGAGATTGAGGCTGTGAAAAAGGCCGGGCCTGATGCCGCTGGCGCCGATGGCCAGTGGAGCGATGGTTCGCATGCCATAGAAAAACCGGTAACCCAGAATCAACAGATACCGATGCTCATGCAAGCGCAGTGCAAAGCGCTCATAGCGGGCCAGCCTTTCTGGTGAACGCTGCATGAGTGCAGGCCCCTTGCTAAGCCCCAGATGATAGAGAGCCGCTTCACTGCAGTACGTCCCGACGGCGCCGCAAAGGATGACTGCCGGAAAGCTGAGATAGTCCTTGGCGGCGAAGAAACCCCCGAGCAGGAGTACGGATTCCCCCTCGATAATGGTACCGAGAAAGATAGCGAGGTAACCGAATTGATTAATTAAGGCTTCGATTTCCAAAAGATTCCGATTCCAAGAGGGCCGCGGATATCAGCGACTTCGTCCGGTATTACTGTACCGCACTGTAAAGCCATTCAGGACACCCTGGATGCTACAGTGGTCGATTCTTCATGAGAGACCCGCGCATTGTAAGTTACGAACGAGTAACCGAGTGTGTGCCAGGTCTCTCTGTTAATGATTTTGCGGAAGAATTGTACATAAAAAGCATTGCGGCGGCGTTCGTCAGCCACCGGGTTTCCGGCCGTCTAACCGAAGATCGGTCAGAAACACAGTGCGCGGTACCTGTACTTTACTGGTAAAGAGGCCAAGGCGCCGGATCCGCGTCATGTCCATAAGTCGCGACGACGGCGCAGATGCGACATCTTCGAGCTGGATCTCGTATCGATTCCACCCCGGCTGCAAGGTTATGGTTTGGTTAAAACGGTCGTTGTAGGCATTGCTGCCACGGTCGTGCTGCAGGTCGTTTATCCGCAGGGTGAGAGAAACAGTGGTCGCGTCAGGGTTGAATAACGACAAGTTCAACTGTCGATAAGCACTCCAGTCTCCGTGGAGCCTGTTCAGGAACGCGCCGGAATAGCGCCCTGTGTCCAGCATGATTGCCATCCCTGGAGCCGCCCGCGGGCCGAAGTTGTGGGCGAGTTTCACGTCTCCGGTCCAGTTTCGGATACTAGCGGGGTCAGCGAAATCTGTTAGCAGCGGAAACTGTATGGCCAGGCGAGTCTGCTGATGAGCCTGGCTGATCACGGGTAGAAGGTAGGCGACAAGCAAGAGCAGAGAGATGCCGCGGCAGAGCCAGATGACAACGCGCCGTCCTGTGGTCGTGCAACGCGTGGACTGTCGCCAGGCCATGACCAGCCAGGCACCGGTCAGGTTACCCATTACGTCAGCCCAACTGACTTCGCGTCCGATAAAGCTTTGAAGGGCTTCGATCATCATGCCCAGAATGAGTACGGCTATGCTCACGCCAATGGCTTGCCTGGCACCACCGACGCCCCGGAGCAGTTGGTAGCTCAGCGTAAAAAGGGCAAAGAAGAGAATATGCCCCAGGTCCCAGGATGCTTTAATCAGAGGGGTCGAGGCCCAATCGGGGCCGCCAACGAAGAACAGCGGCGAAATGGCGATCAGCAGGACGGCAAGAAGAGCCTGTAGGGAGTGGGGCTTTTCAAAGGAAACGGACAATGCTCTGGCTTCGGTTCGGGAACGGGCCTGTACCATACCGGGACCTGTTGCAGCACGCCAGCGGCACAGTCCGGGCTGTCCGGGGTGTCAGAATAAAGGATACGAAAGAGCTGCGCCCATGGGCCACTGAAAAATCCCTGAAAGGAGCCCCATGGGTGACTAAAACTGTAACCCTGAAGAATTGTATGGATTAAAAAATACTGTAAACCTATTGTCGGGAAGGGGGTCCCTCTTTCCCTTGATCACGACGCAGCATTGACGCTGCGACATTCGTTAGACAGGAGGTTTTATGGTCAAGAAGTTCGCATTGATATTCGGTATTGTCTACGCCGTCGTAGGGGTGCTCGGTTTCATCCCGGCGCTGGTTGTTGCGCCTGAGCTTTCGGGCGACCTCGCGGTTGAAGCCGGACACGGCTGGTTGCTGGGTATATTCCCTGTCAACGTTGTGCATAACCTCGTGCACCTTGGGATCGGTATCTGGGGTATTCTGGCCGCGAAGGCATTTGCTTCTTCGGTTTTCTATGCCAAGGCTAACGCGGTGATATTCGCTCTCCTGGCCATCCTGGGGATTATCCCAGCCACCGACACCCTGTTCGGGCTGGTACCGCTTTATGGCAACGATATCTGGTTGCATGTTCTTAACGCAGTGGTTGCTGGTTACTTCGGTTTCGGCCCACCTGCGCGGGCCGATGTGCACACCAGCACCGGCCGGGTCTGAACTCCGGGACGCAGTCCGGGTTCAGCTCGGCTGACCAGTTCAGCCGGCGAGACCTGACCCAAAGCAGTTCGAGGGGCCTTCGCGGCCCCTCTTTCGTGGTTCCATGCCCGAACGGGACACCAGATTACTGCCAGTCGGCCGAAGGACTTGGCAGGATTGCAACGTTTTTGAACAGAGATCATAGTATCGGCGTCATGCCAAAGAACGCCGCGGGTCGATTCCCGGTTTCAATATGGGGCCAAGCGACGGCTGCCGGGAGTCCGATTATCCACATTGTCGATAAAGAGCAAGGACGCAATGAAATCTACTCTCAGTTCATCGCTTTTCATGGGTCTCGCCCTGGTCAGTCTCAGTGTTGCTGCTCAGGACGCCACCCTGCCCAAAACCTTTGAAGACCCGAGCTCGGTCGATGTCCAGATAACGGCGCACGTTGTCGAGCCAAAAGCTGTTGAGCCACCTGCGAATCTCGCTGACAGGGTCAAGTTGCCGGCCGGTTTTCAGATTGAAGTCTTCGCGGATAAGCTGATCAATCCACGGATGCTGGCGATGGCGGACAACGGTGCTGTTTACGTCACCCGCCGCTCGGTGGGTGATGTGCTCATGTTGCGGGACAATGACGGCGACGGTCAGGCAGATCAGCGCGAAGTGGTCGCAAGCAGGCCGCAGATGCACGGTATTGCCGTACAAGGCTCAACAATGTACCTGGTCACCGTCAACGAACTTTATCGGGCGGATATAGGCCGAAACGGGACACTTGGCGAACTGGAACTCCTGCTGGACGATTTGCCCGATGCCGGTCAGCACCCCAATCGCACACTGGTGGTCGGCCCCGACGGGAAACTCTATCTGAGCGTAGGCTCGACCTGTAACGCCTGTGGCGAATCAAATATCGAGAATGCGACGATGCTGCAGGTCGAGCCGGACGGCTCTAAGCGCAGCATCTACGCCAGTGGCTTACGCAATACTATCGGTTTCGGCTTTCATCCCGTTACGGGTGAGCTGTTCGGCATGGACCATGGCATCGACTGGCTGGGCGACAATGTTCAGCATGAAGAGCTGAATCACATTTTAAAGGGCGAACAATACGGCTGGCCCTACATCTATGCGGATAGCCGACACAACCCCCAGGATCAGCCGCCTGGCGATATTTCCATGGACACCTGGGCAGAACAGAGCCGCGAGCCCGTTGGCTATTACACGCCCCATGCCGCGCCCATGCAGTTGGCTTTCTACACCGCTGATCAGTTCCCCGAGGCGTACCACGGCGATGCCTTTGTTGCCATGCGAGGTTCCTGGAACAGGAAGCCGCCCTCTGGATATGAAGTGGTTCGGGTTCTGTTCGATGAGGCGGGCAAGCCCACCGGGTTCGAGCCATTCCTGACCGGCTTCCTTTCGGAAAAAAATGAAGAGCAGGCATCTGGGCCGGGGCCAACCTGGACACAGACCGCGCGCCTGGCCGGCGTAACCGTAGCGAATGATGGGGCATTGCTGGTCTCCGATGACAGTAACGGCATCATCTATCGGATCAGCTACACCGGCGAAGCAGCCAGCGGCGCCGATGCATCCCCTGGAGCATTTACAAACTCGGACGGCGCGAATGTCCGGGTATCGCCTGGCGCCGCGGCCGGGACTTTGGCAGAGAGGCCTGCGGAATTGTCGCACGAGTTGGTTAACGCAACGGATACCGATCTGAACCTGAAGTCACCGGCGTTTGAACACGACGCCAGCATTCCCCAGAAATTCGGCGCCGAAGGCGAAAATATTTCCCCGCCGCTGTCCTGGGAAAAAGGACCTGAGGGGACTGAAAGCTATGTGATCTTCATGGAAGATCCGGGCGTCTCAAAAAAACCACCGTTTGTGCATTGGCTCGTATACAACCTGCCGCCTGATGTAAATCAACTGCGGGAAGGTATACCTGCAGCCCCGCTCCTGGCAGATCCAAAAGGTACGCTGCAGGGTCAGAATGACCGCGGCGCGCTGGGATACTTCGGGCCCCGCCCGCCGAAGGGCCAGCCAGCCCACAGTTACCATTTTCAGGTCATGGCACTGGATACGACCCTGGAACTCCCGTTTGGCGCTACCCGGGCCGAATTGCTTGAGGCGGTGGAAGGGCACGTCCTTGCCAGGGGCGGTCTGGTTGGCACCTTCAAACGGTAGCTGACGGGCGATGCCGGCGCTAACGGCCAGGGCTGCCAGGGCCGACGCTACAGCAGGTTCATGATCGGGACGACGCTGTACCAGAGGGTATAGGTGAGCGCCACGATCAGAAGACCATCAATGCGACCTGTCACTGGCGTTTTCCAGTACCGGAAGATCAGAGCCGCAAGCAGCAGGCTATGCAGTGCAGACCAGGGTGGCAGCTCTGCTAAAACGCCCCGGGTGCTTGCGGCATACCCAATGAGTACCACCGAAAGCGGGACAGCAAGCGTAACCAGCAAGGCGATAAGGGCCGTTGGTCGCCGGCCGAGACGGACCACGAGGGTTCGCTTACCGGCGGCTTTGTCGGCCTCAAGGTCCGGCAGTCCCGCAAGAAGAATCGAAGGGAGAATGGCCAGAAAAAGGGGGGCGCTTACAAGCCAGGGGAAAGGGTGGGTCCAGGAGGCGCCCTGAACAATGAAACCGCAGAGTATGGCCGCCGTACTGTGGGTTAACGCGACATCAAGCTCACCCAGACCGCGCCACGCCAGTTTCAGCGGCGGTGTGGTATAGCCTGGCCCAAGCGCGAGCATGGCCGCGAAGAGAAGGGCAACCGCTAAACCAAGGTCGTACCTGAGCAAGAGCGCAGCTGTCAGCAGGACGGCTAACAAGACACAGGCAGCCGCACCCCAGGACAGGTCAGTTTTACTCAGTCGCCCGTCCACAAGGGTTCTGGAGCCGCCATTGAATTGGCTTGCATGACGGTTGTGCCGGTCGCTCTCGTAGTCGAACAGATCATTGGTAAAGACAGTCGCAGCCTCGACCAGGAACGCAACCGCGTAACCTAGCCAGTACGCGCCCGGGTCCAACCTGCCCTGTATCGCAGCCGCGCCCAGGGCCCCGAGTGTGTAGGCCAGCCAGGTCATGGGATAGAACTGAAGGCGAAGCGCCCGCAGCCAGTTGAGAAGTTTTTGGTTGGTTACATTTTCGGTGTTGCCTGCCATCCCTGGGTCACCTTTTATGTGTAATCCGTGCTTAGCGGAAGAGCGCGGACCGATATGGAAAAATACCAAACGAGAAGGAGCGCAAACACATGCCGGAGCACAATCAGGGCACTTGGGCCAACAATTACAGCCGAAGAGTATGGCTCGCCGTGGCGGCCGGTTCAGTTGCCGTTACGCTCCTGGTTCTGCTTTGGAATGGCTTTGGCGTTCTCCTGACCATTTTCGCGGCAGTGTTGCTGGGCCTGGCTTTGCTGGCGCCGGCCCATTGGCTGAGCCAACACAGCTTTCTTTCGCAGCGCTGGGCCCTGACTGCAGTCCTGCTTGCGATCATTGGGTCTTTCACACTGCTCGGCAACGTTTTTGCAAGTAACCTGGCTGATCAGTTTCAGCAGATGGTTGACGCTCTGCCTGCCTCCGTGGGCGAGCTGGAGGCGCGCATCCGCAAATGGCCACTTGGCGATCACATCGTTGAAGAATTCAACCTGAGACAGCTGGGCAGTGATCTCCTGGGAAAAGGCATGTCGCAAATGAGCTTCGTACTGTCGACGACGCTGGGTGCTGCCTTCACTGTCTTTTTCATCATCGCGGTGGCGCTTTTTTTTGCTTTCGAACCCGGCACCTACAGGCGTGGTTTCCTGCGCCTTCTTCCGCCAGCGCGGCGAGACCGCACCGAGCAGTTACTCTTCCTGCTCCGTCACAAACTCAACTGGTGGATGCTGGGCCGGTTGGCTTCGATGACCGTTGTCGGCTTGGCCACCAGCCTCGGGCTATGGTTGTTGGGAATGCCGATGTACCTTTCTCTTGGTGCTCTGGCGGCGATACTGGTGTTTATTCCCAACCTGGGGCCTCTAATCTCTGCTATTCCCGCTTTGTTGATAGCACTTTCTGAGGGTTTGGCAGGTCAGGTGGCGTTGCTCTACATCGGCGTGCAGACCGTCGAAAGCAACCTGATCACACCGCTGATTGACCGCAAGTCGGTCAAGTTGCCGCCGGCGTTGCTGTTCTCTGCACAGATCAGTCTGGGGCTGGTGGCAGGTACCCTCGGGCTGGTGCTCGCTGCGCCGCTGACGGTCCTGGCCATGGTACTCACCCACCAGGTATGGGTGGAAGGCTGGCTGGAGAAAGGCAACAGCGCAAGCGTGGACTAAAAAGTGGCGTCGGGAACCGGCCTAGTTGCTGTAGACGTGCTGAGTTTCATCGGCCTCGACATGGCGTTCTTGCATGGTCAACGGCTTGACGTTTTTACGCGCGCCCAGAAACTCAGGACGTGCTGCCGATCCGCTGAAGGGCTCGACCAGTTGATTCTCGACACTGTTGTAGACGAAGAACAGGTTAGCCCGGGGCCAGGGTGACATGTTGCTGTTTGAGGCATGCAGGGTGTTGCATTCGAACAACAGCAGAGAGCCTGCTGGTCCGGTAGGTGCCTCGATTCCGCCGCGCTCAGCCAGAGCTGCAATATGGCTGCGGTCGGGAACACCAATGCTCTGATCCTTCAGCGATTGTTTCCAGTTATCCGCGGGCGTGCGGCCGACGCAAGGCACGAAATAATCGTGGGAGCCGGGTATGAGCATGAGCGGGCCATTGAAGGGACTGTTGTCCGTCAGCATCAGTGACGCGCTCACTGCTCGCATTTCTGGCATGCCGTCCTCTGCATGCCAGGTTTCAAAGTCTGAATGCCACTCGAAACCGCTACCCGCAAAGCCGGTTTTACTGTTTATACGGGACTGATGGATGTAGACATCCCCGCCGAGGAGCTGCTGCACCATACCCAGTATTCGTGGGTCCCGGGTCAGCTGGTCGAAGCGCTCGGAGAGCTCGTGCATAGCGAAAACTGAGCGTAGATCGCCACTTTGCGGGTCTTTGATGACCTGTTCTGAATTTGCCAGGGCAGTGTCCTTCGCCAGCTCCTGAAGCTCATCCAGAAACGGCGTGACCCGGTCGCGGGAGAAGAAACCATCGAACCAGAGAAAACCGTCTCGCTCGAAACGGGCCAGGCTCTGTTCATCCAGCGGACCCTGCCATCGTTTCGGACCTTGAGCGTGAACGGTGGGTGCTGTGCGACGAAGTCTGTCGGCCGGCGAATCCAGTCTGGATGGATAAAAGTCTGTACGCTGTAGCATATCTTAACTCCTTGTAATTAAAGCTAATCTCCTGGAGTGAACGGTAACAATGGGGGCCGTCGGTCACCAGAACATAGGTTAAATAGTGGCGGCCACCAGTTGTTTTCAAGGGTTACGTTTTCTATAGGCAGGGGCTTTTAATGGTATCGTTAGCGATGCTACATGGCCTTCGGTTGAAGGCTCTTTGAAAGGACCGACTAATATGGAACACAGTTGCATCGTTCGACATTTTCAGCATTTCCGATCTCTGTCAGAAAGCGATGCGGACTTGCTCAAGACGCTGGAACAGGACCCGGTGAAGTATCGAAAGAATGCGACGGTCTGGAGTGAGCATGAGGAAGAGACCCATTTTTTCACTTTGAAATCCGGTTGGGCCTGCGCCTTCCACAACCTGGAAGATGGCAGCCGGCAAATCCTCGATATCTTTGTGCCCGGCGACATCATAGGCATTCGAGAGTGTGCTTTCCGTCGGCGGCTGGTAAGTGTTGTAACGCTTACAGAAGCTGAGCTTTGTCCTTTTCCCCAGGATCGGCTGGCCAAGGTATTTGCGCAGTCCTCGACACTGGCCGGGCTTTTTTTCATGATCTCATCAGCAGACCAGGCCATACTGCTGCAGCGCCTGATCAACCTGGGAAGACGCAACGCGCTGGTCAAGCTCTCTCACTTTCTGGTCGAGATCTGCGAACGGCTCAAGCGGGCCTGCGTCGAACTGGACCAGGACTTTCACTTGCCGCTTTCTCAGGCATTGCTTGGCGATGCGCTCGGGCTGAGTGCGGTACACGTTAACCGAACGGTCAAGATCCTGAAGGAGAAGCAGCTTATCGGTCGCGGCCATGGCTCGGTTGATGTGCTTGACCTGAACGGTTTGAAAGAGATTGCGAATTTTGATGATTCTTATCTGGAGCGTGGTTCGTTGACCGCCTTGGTTGATGGCGTCACCGAGTAGTCAGAGACCTCCCGAATGTTAGGTGCCCTATGCAGTTAAGAGCCGCAAAGATTGCCGCCCTAAAGGCCACTGAATTCGATGTTTTAGTGGTGGGGGCGGGGATCAACGGGGCCGTTTCGGCGGCTGCCCTTTCTGCCAAAGGCGTCAAGGTCGGTCTTATCGACAAGCGCGACTTTGCGGGCTTCACCAGTCAGCAGTCCTCCAACCTCGCCTGGGGCGGCATCAAGTACCTCGAGAGTTTCGAGTTCGGGTTGGTGCGCAAGCTGTGCAAATCCCGTAATGCACTGATCAGGTCTTATCCATCCACTGTAAAGGAAATCCGCTTCCTCGCCTCGCTCGGCCAGGGATTCCGTTATCCGGGCTGGGTCATGTATCTCGTTACCTTGCTGTATTGGGTTATGGGTGACTGTTTTACCCGGTCGCCCAGACTGCTCGGGCGAAGCCGAATCGCTCGTGAGGAACCCATTATCGACGTCGAGCGCTGTATCGGTGGGTTCGAGTACTCAGACGCCTACCTGTACGACAACGATGCCCGTTTTGTTTTCAACTTCGTTCGCTCAGCCCTGACTTCCGGGGCGGCGGCCGCCAACTATGTCGAATCGTTGGGGGCGACAAAGATACAGGGGCTCTGGCATGTCAGGGCACGGGACGTGCTTAGTGGCGACTCGTTCTCCATCAAGACCAAAGTCCTGATCAACGCCTGCGGCCCTTTTGTCGATCATCACAACAGTCTGGTCGGGCAAGTCTCGAAACACCGCCATGTTTTTTCGAAAGGCATCCACCTCATCGTAGACCGGCTGACGCCATCAAATCGGGTGCTCGCGTTCTTTGCCGATGATGGTCGGCTTTTTTTCGTGATCCCCATGGGTACCAAGACGTGTATCGGCACGACGGATACCCGTACCGACAGCCCATTCGCCAGTGTGACAGCAGCCGACCGTCGCTTTGTACTGGACAACATCAATGCCCGCCTGAAGCTGAAGCAGCCGCTCACGACCAAAGATATTATCTCGGAGCGTTGCGGCGTCCGCCCATTAGTGGTCGAGGGCGCGGGAAGCGACGACTGGCTCAGTCTGTCACGACGACATCTGGTCGAAGCCGACCTGTCCAGGCGTTACCTCAGCATATACGGGGGCAAGCTGACGGATTGTCTCAACGTCGGCAACGAAGTCGTCGACCGTGTTGAAGCATGCGGGGTCAAAGTCCCTCTCAAAGTTGAAAAGTGGTTCGGCGAGCCACCGGCCGAGGTGAGGGCGGCGTTTTTTGCGGAAGCGTCGCAAATGGGGCTGGACGGCATGACGCCTGCGTCGTCTTCTGAAAAGCTGTCTATCCGGTTCTGGCGACGTTATGGCCGAGACGCGTTTGAACTACTTGCCA
Source organism: Hydrocarboniclastica marina (assembly GCF_004851605.1). Lineage (GTDB taxonomy): Bacteria > Pseudomonadota > Gammaproteobacteria > Pseudomonadales > Oleiphilaceae > Hydrocarboniclastica > Hydrocarboniclastica marina. Next base: position 2,942,990 of record NZ_CP031093.1, on the reverse strand, counting down.
AGATCCGCAAGGAACCAGCGCAAGCGCTACCGGTTATGGCTGGCGCGGAATACCTCCGCTGTGAACTGGAACAGGCCGCCCGGTATGAAATGGTGTCGAAGCTTGAAGATTTTCTGCGGCGGCGGTCGAAAATCGAACTGGTGCTCCGCCGCGCTGAGCTCAGGGCTTCTGGCGGCCTGAAGGAGATTTGCAGCCTGTTGTTTGGCGATATGGCGGAGCAGAAGTTAGAGGAGTATTTTGAACAGAACACGGCTGATGACGGCGGATTCCCGGGGGATGCGTCAGCCACGAAAGGCTGAGCCTGGCTTGACTCGGTTTCAGGACCCGCGTATCAAACGCAGTGCATGCGTTTAAACTTGGGCGCGTGCCTTTTAAGACAAACTATCGAGGAGACAACAATAATGAAAGCGGCCTCTGATAATGCCGAAGAGAATAAAACAAGCGCACAGGGTTCAGCCGCCGAAGTCTACGACGCCCGGCCCTGGCTGAAACACTATCCCGAAGGAACAAAGCCGGACCTCGAGCCTGCGAGTTACAGGAACATCGGTGATATCATTCGCCAGGCGAGTCAGGAGAATGGTTCCAAAACGGCCTTTACGACATGCCTGCCAAACGGCACCACCGGCAGCCTGACCTTCGCCGAGGTCGACCGCATGACCGATGCCTTCGCGGCATACCTGCGGCACGACATGGGTCTGGCCAAAGGCGACCGGGTCGCGATTCAGAGTCCCAACTGTCTTGCTTACCCCATCTTTCTTTTTGGCGCAGCCAAGGCGGGCTGCGTCATCGTCAATATCAACCCCCTTTACACCGTACCTGAGATCAACCATGCCCTGGATGACTCCCGGGCGCGGCTGCTGCTCATGATCGACATGTTTGCCGACAAGCTGCCCAAGGTTCTACCGAAGAGCACCGTCGAACAGGTGTTGATCACGAGCGTCGCTGATTTCTTTCCGCCGCTGCGCAAAGCGCTGGTCAAGGGCGTACAGAAGCTCAAGAAAATGGTGCCAAGGAACGAGGTTGACTCCATGCCGTTCACCAAGGCTATCAGCCAGGGTGAGCACTACCTGAAAAAGGGTGGCAGCGCCGAGTTTGATGTCAGCCTTGATGACCTGCTGGCGCTGCAGTACACCGGGGGCACAACCGGGCGGCCCAAAGGCGCAATGCTGACCCACCGCAACCTGGTCAGTAACGTCGGTCAGTCCTATGCCAACCTGCGCCGCTACCTGCCTGAAAACCGGACGGCACTGACCGCGCTGCCCATGTACCATATTTTTGCGATGGGCGTGAGCGTGATTTTTTACAGCGTGGGTGGGCACAACGTGCTGATCCCGTCGCCGCGCCCGGTGTCTAATCTCAAGGCGGCGTTCGAGAAGTTCGACTTCACCTTTTTCTCCGGTGTGAACACGCTCTTTGCCGGCCTGCTGAACGAAGAATGGTTCCGGCAGTCGCCACCGAAGAACCTGGGTATCACGATCGGCGGGGGAACCGCCGTGCAGAATGCTGTGGCCGAGCGCTGGCAGGACGTCGTCAAAAACCCGATTGTGCAGGCCTACGGTCTGACCGAGACGAGCCCCGGGGTGACCACCAACCCTCTGGAGCGGACCAAGCTGGGCAGCATCGGCATCCCGTACGCGGGCACTTACGTTCGCATCGTCGACGACGAAGGCAACCCCGTACCCCAAGGCGAGCCTGGCGAGTTGGTGGTGAAGGGACCGCAGGTCATGAAGGGGTACTGGGAGCGGGCAGAAGCGACAGCTGAATCTATTCGCGACGGTTGGTTCCACACCGGTGACGTGGCCATCATGGACGAGGACGGTTACTTCTTCATCGTCGATCGCAAAAAGGACATGGTGCTGGTCTCGGGTTTCAATGTGTACCCCAACGAAATCGAGGAAGTCATTGCGCGCCATCCCGGCGTGCTTTCGGTCGGGGTAGTCGGCGTTCCCGACCCTGAAAGTGGGGAAGCGGTCAGGGCGTATGTGGTGCCCAAAGATGATTCTGTGACCGAGCAATCCATAAGGGACTTCTGCAGGCAGTCGCTGACAGCGTACAAGGTGCCTAAAAAAGTGATTTTCCGGGAAGAGATTCCGATGACCCCTGTGGGTAAGGTGTTGCGCAAGGACCTACGTGACGAGGCGCTGAAAGAAAGCGGAAACTGATAACGGAACCAGTGCAGTGTAACGCCGCGCCTTGGGTGTTGGAGCCTCAGGAACAAGCCAGAACAGGGCAAAGAACAGGGCCAGGAACAGGGCAGGGAAGCTGAATGGATCAACTTAACCTTGCGCTTGCCGCCGTCGGGATCGTGGTGATTGTCCTGGGGCTGTTGTCCCAGCCGCTTAACCGCTCGGTTTTTTCACTGCCACTGATGGCATTCCTGTTTGGCGTCAGCATCGGCCCGGTAGGCCTGGGCTTACTTGACGTCGACCAGTGGGGTGATCCCGTCAGGATCATGGAGGAGGGTGCCCGGCTGACCCTCGGCATCAGTTTGATGGGGATTGCCCTGCGTATCCCAAGGGCTTACATCTTCACCCACTGGAGAACCTTCGTCGTGCTGTTGGGCCTGGGCATGCCCTTGATGTTCCTGGTCAGCAGCCTGTTGGTTTACTGGTTGCTTGGGGTTCCTCTCCTGCTGGCGATGCTGGTAGGTGCTGCGATCTGTCCGACTGACCCGGTGGTCTCCAGTTCGATGGTTACCGGTAGCCTGGCCAAGGCGTCGTTGCCAGGAAGGTTCCGGCACACGCTTTCGGCCGAGTCCGGGGCCAATGACGGTCTCGCTTATCTGCTGGTTCTCCTGCCTATGCTCTTGCTTTCCGCAAAGGACACATCCACAGCCTGGTCCGAATGGCTAACACATGCGCTGCTATGGGAAGTCGGCGGGGCGATAATTTTCGGTGTTTTGACGGGTTGGCTTTTCGGGCAGGCGCTGCAGTGGGCTGAGCGCAACAAAACCATTGATCACGCATCTTTTCTGGCTGCCACGCTGGCCTTGACGGTACTGGTGCTAGGGGTGGGGAAGCTGATCGGGACGGACAGCTTGCTGGCGGTATTTGCTGCAGGCATCGCTTTTGATCAGGTCGTTGGTGGTAGCGAACGGGCTGAAGAAGGCAGCGTCCAGGAGTCTGTGAATCTCTTCTTTACCCTACCGATATTTGTCCTGTTCGGGCTGATGATACCGGTCGCACAATGGTTTGAACTCGGATGGCCGGGCGTCGCACTGGCAGTGCTCGTGCTCCTGTTGCGCCGGCTGCCGGTCCTGCTATTGCTCCGCCCGCTAATGCCGCGCTGGCGAGAGATGCGTATGGCGTTAACAGCCGGGTATTTTGGTCCTATCGGGATATCTGCCCTTTTCTACGCCATGATGATCGACAGCAGAGCCGGGCACGATATCGCCTGGACTGTTGGCAGCCTTGTCGTCTGCGCGTCGCTTTTTGCCCATGGCATGGGCGCCGCCCCCGGAGCCAAGCTGTACGCTAGACTGTATCCAGGAGATAACGACAGTTAAGCCGATTGTTAAGTCGATAGTTGAGCCGATAGTTGAGCCGATAGTTGAGCCGAAACGATGTCCCTGGCAGGCAAGGGGCATCAAGAGACTTTGGCAGCTAGAACAACGCGGCAACCATCTGTCGGACCCAAAAAACTCAGGCGTGTAAGCGAAGACTTGGCAGATTCCCTATGAAAGCACGGCTCACGAGTAATCTCAGGCGGGAAGCTGCAATATTGCTTTTGAGCCTGACCTTGGCGCAGGGTGCATCTGCCACAGTCGAAAACGACAAGTCACCGATAAAAATTGCACTCGGTGAGCGACCACCACTGGCGAGTGCAGACCTGCCAGACTACGGCCCCCTGGCGCAGTTGATCCGGGAGGCTTATCGACTGGAGGGGCAGCAGGTCGAACTGGCAGTGCTGCCGTGGCCGCGGTCGATGCAACTGGTCAGGGACGGACACTGGACGGGTTCTGGTATCTGGCTCAAAAACCCCAAGCGGGAGACTGAGTTCCTGTTCAGCCAGCCCGTTGTTGAGGAACATCAGGTCTTTTTCTACCGCAAGAATCAGCCGCTCGCCTGGATGCAGCTTGAGGATCTGAGCCATCTCGTCCTGGGTGGGCTTCAGGGCTTCTCCTATGGCGCAGCTTTCGACTCAGCCCTGACGGATGGCTCGTTAACGATGGAACGCGAGCGTAGCGACCTGCAGAATTTTGAAAAACTGCTGCGTAACCGGATCGATGCCTATCCACAGGAACTGAGAGTTGGGCTCTGGGTTCTGGGGACACTACCCAGGCACAGCCAGGAGCAGATCGCATACCATCCCCGGCCATACCTTGAGGAGCCGGCCTACCTCATATTCGGGCTCGACCAGGAAGCCGCACGGGACAGCTTTGACCGGGGCCTGGCCAAGCTGAAAGCGAGCGGACGCGCAAAGGAACTGCTGGATGGTGGGGCCGCGGGCATGGAGGGCCCTTTGCCTCGTTCCAATTAAGACAAGAGGGCGTGGTCCTTGACCCTGAACGTCCTCCACCGTGGACGCGTACTTGCTGCAGAGACTGTGTTGAGACGCAATAGCGTGTCGCAGCCATGTCACTAAAGGTACACTGGAAGGCCCTGCGGCATTGTCCGTACCTGCATCGGATAGAGGTCCGAAGTCATGAACCGTTTTCCGACGACCAGACTGCTGGAAATCCAGGCCCGTGTTGAAGCATTGACCGAGAGCAAGATCGCTCCAATGGCCCAGCGCGTCGACCGGGAGTGCATCTGGCCCGCTCATTCCATGCAAGCGCTGGCCGATGAGGGCCTCTTGGGCCTTAATGTGGCTGAGAATCTGGGCGGGCTGGGGCAGGGCCTGCTGGGGCTGAGCGTCGTAACCGAGACAATAGGTCGGGTCTGCCCATCGTCGGCGTTGTGTTTCGGCATGCACAGCGTGGCTACTGCGGTGATCGCCGCCAAAGCAACCCGGTACCAGGAAGACCAGTACCTGCGCCCGATCGCCAGGGGCGAGCATATAACCACTCTGGCCCTGGCCGAACAGGGCTCCGGCGCCCACTTCTGGCTACCTGAAACAAGTCTCGCCGCAAACGATGGCCACTATCGCGTCAATGGCGCCAAGCAGTTCGTCACGAATGGCGGCCATGCAGACTCCTATGTCATCTCTACACTGGCATCGGAAGAAACGAGCGAACTTGGCGATTTCAGTTGTCTCGTGGTCGATCGGGATACTGCTGGCATGACGTGGCTTGAAGCATGGCAGGGGTTCGGCATGCGCGGGAATTCGTCACGTGGCGTGCGCTTTGACGATGCCTGTGTACCCAGGGGCAATCTGCTCGGCCAGGAGGGCGACCAGGTCTGGTATGTGTTCGAGGTAGTGGCGCCTTATTTTCTGATGGCGATGGCTGGCACCTACCTTGGGATCGCTCAAAGCGCGGTGGACCTGGCCTCGAATCATCTCCGCAGCCGGGGTTACAGCCACTCAGGAGAAACCCTGGCTGGGGTTGAAGCCCTCCAGACCTGCTTTGCTGAAATGTGGGTGACCGCTGAAAAGTGCCGCGGCCTGGTTCGCGAGGCCGCTACCCGGGGTGATCTTGGGCAGCCCGACGCGCTACCGTTTTTGCTGGCTTGCAAAGCCGACGCCGCCGATACCGCCGTCAAGCTCGCTAACGATGCCATGACGCTCTGCGGTGGCCAGGCCTACCGGGAAAATAGCCGGGTCGCCCAGATTCTGCGGGATGCTCGTGCGGGGCATGTGATGTCGCCAACCACGAACATCCTCAAATCCTGGACGGGCCGTGCCTTGCTGGGATTACCCCTGCTGTGACCATGCAAACGAACCACCGGGTGATGTTGGTCTTATCGGCATCGGACCACTCGGTTACATGGGAAGCGGTCGAGGCGGAACTGCATAGCCAGGGGTTACTCACCTGCCGGGGTGGGCTCGAAACGTTTGACGGTAAAGCTTCTGAAAGCGATCTGGACCGGGATACCGCCGTCGTCGTGCTGGGGCCTGGGATAAGGTTCCCGATCTCTCAGGCCCGTCGCGTTCGCGCCGTGATGCCTCAGGCTCATCTGATGTTCGCGCCGGCCCCATCCGCGTTCTCCGAGTTGAAGTACCAGTTGAGCCGCGCGCCGATGATCGGTTCAGACTGGTCCCTTGTGGTGCCCGAAACCGACGATCTGGCTGCTGAGATTTCCGCTGCGGTCAGAGCAAACCTGCACCGCGCACGACTGCGATCGACCCTGCACCGCGCCAACCTCAGTATCGGCACTCGCGCGTTGGACCCGAGCGATTACAGGCAACTTCTTATCTCTGACCACTACCTGCGGAATGTCCTCGACCAGGCGCACGACGCCATCATCTCACTGGACCCCGGGCTGAAAATTCTGTACTGGAGTGGCGGAGCTGAGCGCCTGTTCGGCCTTGACCCGAAGACCGCCCTGAATCAGCCGGTGGCCTCCCTGCCGTTCTGGACGACAACGCTTGCTGAGTACCTGGAGCAGGTCCGGCATACACACCAGGCTATAACCGCTGACCTCGATGTCAGGACGCCGGACGGAAATGCACAGGTGGAAACCGTCATCTCGGGTGTGCGGGACGGGTCGGGCTCGCTGGTGGGCTTTTCCTTTTTCATGCGCGATGTAACTGACCGTAATGAGGCTCTGCGCGCCGAGCGAGAAGCCCGGCAGCGCATCGAAACGTTGGTTGTGGAGAAAGAACAACAGCGGCGGTTATTTGATTCCATGCTGACCTCAGCGGCTGACCAGAGCTACGTGATGGATCTGGAAGGTCGGCTGCTATACGGCAATCGAGCGCTGGCAGAACGCACGGAAATGCCGCTGAGCGAGATGCTCGGCAAGACAGCGTATGAGCTGGGTCACCGGTCCGGTGAGGCACGTCAGATCCAGACCCACTTTGCTGAGGTCGTGCGCACGCGCCGGGAAGTGCGCGCTGAAATCTCATACACAAGCCCCTCCGGAAAGCACTGGGCGCTGGAATACAGTTTGGTTCCGGTCATGAACACCAAAGGAGAGTTGGAAGCGGTTGCCGGGACTACCCGGGACATAACCGAAAGAAAGCAGGCCAGTGAGCAGGTCTGGCGTGAAGCGAATTACGATGCCCTGACAGGCCTGCCTAATCGACGACTTTTCAAGGACAGGTTGGAGGTGGAGGTCAACCATTCGCGTCGGACGGGCAAGCCCATCGCTCTGTTTTTTGTAGATCTCGACCATTTCAAGCAGGTTAATGATCTGCACGGGCACAGCGCCGGCGATCAATTACTCAAGCAGGCAGCTGAACGGATTCGGGCCTGTGTTCGCGAGTCGGACACCGTGGCCAGGCTGGGCGGGGATGAGTTTACGCTGCTCCTGACCGAGCTGGACGACAAGGCTCATGTAGAAAACACGGCACAGACAATTCTTGATGAGTTGGCCCGGCCCTTTGATGTGCTCGGCAGCGTCTGTCATATCTCAGGTAGCGTCGGAATTACGCTCTGCCCGCTGGACGCTTCGGATCCCGGGGAGTTGATCCGCAACGCCGATCAGGCCATGTACATCGCCAAGAATAACGGGCGGAGCCAGTTCAGCTTTTTTACCCGATCGCTGCAGGAAGAGGCGCTTAACCGCCTGCAACTCTCGGCTGACCTGCGCAACGCTGTGAGTGGTGGTCAACTCAGGCTTTACTTCCAACCTATCGCGAACCTCGGCGATGGTCTCATACACAAGGCCGAGGCACTGCTCCGCTGGCAACACCCGACATTGGGCCTGCTTCAACCCGATGAGTTCATCGGTCTTGCCGAGGAGAGCGGGCAGATCAGGAAACTCGGCAACTGGGCTTTTGCCCAGGCCGCACAGTGGTCGAGAAAATGGAGCCGCCACCTGGGCAGGACGGTCCAGATCAGTATTAACAAGTCCGCCATCCAGTTCGAATCGAACGGACGCAGTATGAACTGGAAAGCCTATCTCGACCGGCTCGAGTTGCCGCACGAAAGCATTATCGTCGAGATCACAGAGAGCGTATTGCTGAACGCCAGCTCAAAGACAGCGGACAAGCTGCTGGAGCTCCGGAATGCGGGTCTTGAGTTGGCAATCGATGATTTTGGGACCGGCTACTCTTCCATGGCCTACCTCAAGAAGTACGAGGTCGATTACCTCAAGATCGACCAATCCTTTATCAACGATGCGGATAACGAAGCCAGCAGCCGGACCATTGCCGAGAGTATGATTTTGATGGCTCACAAACTGGGACTCAAAGTTGTCGCCGAAGGGGTTGAAACCAAAGCCCAGCGAGACTGGCTGCGATCAGTCGGCTGTGACTTTGCCCAAGGTTTTTACTATTCGGCACCGCTCCCGGCCAAGGAGTTCGAGGAGCTACTTTATGGCACGCGCCGACAGCCTTCGCTGGCCTGAAGAGCCCCTGGTCTCCAGCTTTTACATGAACTGATGCCCCGGTGGCCCTGATTTTCAGCCGGTGCCACAGCTATCTCGTGCAGCCTGGCCAAGGTATGCCGTCCGCAATCGGTTCATCCCTCCAAGTCAATTCTACGGGCCAAAATGTAAAACCGTGCAAAACAGCCGACATCTCCAGGCGAATAGGGCCTCTTTGACCGATAATTAATCCTCAAACACAATGATACGGTAGCGCTCGTTCGCGGCCGTCATCCCTGACGCATTCTGAGGATTTCCATTGGCGCGACTTGAAGCTTTGCGGGCCCGGATTGGCGACCCGTTTGAATGGAGTTCATCTGCAAAAGCGTCACTCTTGCTGGGTATAACCTTCCTCTTACATACCCAATACGTTTTGTGGGCCCACTACCTCTTGAACGTGCCGGGGCACGAAGGGCTGGTCAATGGCGACTTTCTCCGCGGCCATCTCGACTATTTCCATATGCTCCTGGTTACCAGCGCGACGCTTCTTGGGTTCATGCTCTTGCTCCGGCGCAGCACTGGCGAACACCGCTGGGTGGAGTACGTCGCCACCCATTACTACGGACTCTCCCTGTGTTACTTCAGTTTTCATATCGGCACACTGTCGCTACCGACGGGCGCAGTCATCACCGGGGCGCCTGTAGTGGGCTTCATACTGTTTAGCCATGGCGCCGTCCTGTGGGCGCTTTTTGCCTCGTTGAGCCTTCTCGCTGTACTTTCCTACGCCTCGGCTTTTGGTTTTCTCCCCTATGCGCCTGCGATTTCGGGCCTGACCGAGAATGGGCAACTTTCGCTCTTCTGGCTCACCAGCATGTTCCTTTTCACGCTTCCGCATCTGGTTGTGCTTACAGCACTGGCTTACTACATACTCAATCGCTGGCGTCGGCGGGAAGAAGAAATCCGGACGTTGAGCATGACTGATCCACTAACCGGGCTATATAACCGGCGTAGCATTCTTGCCCATCTCTGGTATGAGCATGAACGCAGCAAGCGGCAGGGGCCGCCCATGGCTGTGATGATGGTGGATCTGGATAATTTCAAACAGATCAACGATACCTGGGGGCACCCCGCCGGCGATATCGTGCTGGTCGCGGCGGCAAACGCCCTGCGTGGCTCCCTCCGTCAAAACGATCAGGTGGGTCGTTTTGGTGGAGAAGAGTTCCTGGTGGTTTTGCCGGGAGCCGATGTGGAAAATGCCCAGAAGTTGGGCGAACGTTGCCGCCAGGCCGTTGCGGAGCTGCAGGTCGATATTGGTGATGGTCAGGTGCTCAAGGTCACCTGCAGTATCGGCCTGGCGTGTTTTGAGCAGGGCTTAGGTGACGAATCAGAGGCGCTGATCAAAAGTGCCGACCAGGCGTTGTACAGTGCTAAGGAAACGGGCCGCGACAAGGTGGTACTGTGGACCTGATAGCTTCCACACTGCCGCCTGGCTGGGTTGGTAGTTTGATATTCATGATATGGATCAAGTAGCGGTTAGCTTTAAAGCGCGTCAGTTGTTGGGCTTGTGGGCGGTTGCTAGTATCGATTGACCGGGGAGCGCAATCGGCTTCGTCGAACAAGCAGAACAGCTGGGGGTACAAGATGAATCATGCTTTGAAATGGCTCGGATTAGCCGCTGGAGTTTTCTGTAGTACAGCGTTCGCTGCAGATAGTGAAGCATTGCGGGAGCGAGCCCTGAATAACTTTGGGGTCATCCCGACCGAGGCACCGGAGATCAAAGGGAACAAGCTTACCGAGGAGAAAGTCGAGCTTGGGAAAATGCTTTTTTTCGAACCGCGCCTATCCTCCAGTCACATCATCAGCTGCAATACCTGCCACAACGTCGGCATGGGAGGTCACGACTACTTACCGGTCTCCATCGGCCATGGCTGGCAGAAAGGGCCGCGTAACTCACCCACCGTTCTGAATGCCGTCTTCAATGCTGCCCAGTTCTGGGATGGCCGCGCCGCCGATCTGGCCGAACAGGCCAAGGGGCCAGTGCAGGCCGGCGTAGAAATGAGCAGCACGCCAGCGCGGGTGGAAGCGACCCTCAAAAGCATGCCGGACTACGTACGACGCTTCGAGGCTTCATTCCCAAGCGAAGAGAACCCTGTCAGCTTCGACAATATGGCCGCGGCGATAGAGGCCTTCGAGGCAACTTTGATCACACCGGATGCGCCATTCGACCAGTTCCTGCGGGGCCAGGACGATGCCCTGAACCAGCAAGAAAAAGAAGGGCTTGCACTGTTCATGGACAAAGGCTGCGCTGGCTGCCATGGCGGGGTTAATTTCGGGGGCCAGAACTACTTCCCGTTCGGGCTGGTTTCACGGCCAGGAGCTGATGTGCTGCCACCTGGCGACAAAGGCCGGTTCGCTGTAACCGATACCGTATCGGATGAATACGTCTTCCGCGCTGCGCCCTTGCGCAACATTGAGCTGACCGCACCGTACTTCCACTCCGGCGCTGTCTGGAGCCTTGAGGAGGCGGTTAGCCTAATGGGTACAGCCCAGCTGGGCACCGAACTGAACGAGAAGGAAGTCGCGGATATCAGTGCGTTTCTGCGGACGCTGACCGGCAAGACACCGGAGGTGGTATATCCCCAACTGCCCCCGAGCACGGACGAGACCCCGAGGCCGGTCGATACAGTCCAGTACGAGTAAAGTCCGTCTGCGCGAAGGCGGGCAATTGAAAGTGCGGCAGAGCGGAAGCCTGCCGCGCTCCTGTACGATCCCGCTTGATATGTTACCCCGTGTTCTTCGGCGTACCGCTACCCCGTCACTGACCGGCTATGGGGCCTATTCCGACCTTTTTGCGGACGTCTGCCATCAGCGGGACCGCATAGGCCCGCGCTTTTTCGGCGCCTTGCTGTAGCGTTCTGTCCAGTTCAGCCGGTTCTTTCATCAGTCGCTGGTACGTCTCGCGCATGGGTTTGAGCTCCTCGTTCAGCAGCTCGAAAAGCTGCTTCTTGGCTTCACCCCAGCCGATACCCTCACGGTAAGCCTTGCGCATCTGTGCTTTTGCATCAGCACGTGCAAACGCGGCGAATACGTCAAACAACGCACTGTCATCCGGATCCTTGGGCTCACCTGGCTCAAGGCTGTTCGTCTTTATCTTGTTGATCAGCTTGCGAAACGCCTTCTCATCCGCGAAAAGCGGGATCGTATTGTTGTAGCTCTTCGACATCTTCCGGCCGTCGAGCCCGGGTAGCACCATGCTCTCGTCCTGGATGACCGCTTCGGGTAAAGCGAAGGTGTCGCCATAAAGGTGGTTGAAGCGCTGGGCGATATCCCGGGCCATCTCGATATGCTGGGTCTGATCCCTGCCAACGGGGATGCGCTGCCCGTTAAACAACAGGATGTCGGCGGCCATCAATATGGGGTAGGAAAACAGCCCCATCGTGACACCTCTGTCAGGATCCGCGCCCTCGCTGTCGAGGTTGTCCTGAACCGCCGCTTTGTAGGCGTGGGCTCGATTCATCAGGCCTTTCGCCGTAACCGTAGTCAGGACCCAGCTCAATTCAGTTATCTCCGGCACATCGGTCTGCCGGTAGAAAGTTACATGCTCAGGATCAAGGCCACAGGCCAGCCAAGTGGCTGCAATAGCACGCACCGACTCACGAACCTGCTGGGGCTCCTGGCATTTTATAAGCGCGTGATAGTCCGCTAAAAAAAGAAACGATTCAGTTGCGGGGTCCCGGCTGGCTTCAATGGCCGGGCGGATCGCCCCGGCGTAGTTGCCAATATGGGGCAGGCCGGTGGTCGTTATCCCGGTCAATACGCGCGTCTTGGTCATGCTATACCCGGTTACGGTGAGAAGGAGAAGGCAGAACCTTACCCAAAGGTCTGCCAACGGGCAAATGGATTAGCGGGACAGGAAGCGTTTAATCACGCGTGCTGGCGATCCTTTACAGGCAATACCTGGAGCGTTATCCTGTCGGACAATCTAACAATAAAGGTCGCAGTGATGCTGACAGCGATTCCAAACCCCGCCACAGCCGGATCCGAAGAGTTGGCGCGACTCGCAAGCCCCCCCGCCATAGCCTGGCCTACACTGGCACTTTTCGTGTGCAGCGTCGTATTGTGGACAGTTGCCACGACTCTGGCTGTGCAGGGATACTTGGCGACAGGCTGGGCTATCGCCGCCAACGCCCTCGCCAGCTACTGGTTCTTTACCGTCTTCCACGAAGCTGCGCATCGGGCCATCGGTAAGAGCGCCCCGCTGAATGACTGGCTTGGCAGAATCAGCATTATGCCGCTGGTTCCGTTCCCGATCTTTCGGGCCTTCCGGTTTATCCACATGCAGCACCACCGCTTCGCCAACGAATCTTCTGACAAGGATCCGGACGCCTACACCGGCGGGGGAGCGAAGTGGCTCCTGCCGCTGCGCTGGGCGACGATAGACCTGAAGTATTATGCTTTCTACCTGCGCCGAATGAGCTCCCGCCCCCGCTCAGAGCAGACCGAAACCGTCGTGGCGTTCCTGATCGGTGGCTCGGTTCTGGTATTCGCGCTGGCAATGGGCTGGGGGCAGGAGGTTTTGCTCTACTGGCTGTTGCCGGGGCGCATCGCCCTGGTGTTTCTGGCGCTTGCGTTTGATTATCTTCCGCACCACCCCAGGTTGGCTACCCAGCAACAGAATCCCTGGCAGGCGACGAATAATCGCGTTGGGTACGAGTGGCTTCTGACGCCCGTTCTGATGTGGCAGAACTACCACCTGGTCCATCACCTGTACCCGCGCGTGCCTTTCTATCGGTACCTTCGAGTCTGGCGTGCCGGCAGCGACCTCTTTATGCCCAACCAGCCGTTACTGGTTGACATCCTCGGGCGTCACATCCGCTAAAACCCCGCCCTCAGTGGCGCCTGTTGAATGAAAGTTCATCTATTGCTGATTCCGGCCAAGTAAGGTAGCTTTCGAGCCGCCACGGCCGTGCTATGGTCAGGCTCGGTTTCGATAGTCGTCAAATAGGGCCTTAGCCGGACGCTAATCGGTCAATCTGGGCCCTTCCATGGTCTGCATCACGGAACTGAAACTCGGATTTATGATAGAAACGTTCTGCTGACTATGGGGTGCGTGGCCGCTTCTATAACAACAACCTTTAAACGGGAAATATTATGGACTTCTTTCCGGCAAGCTTTCTGGCGAGACTGAGCAGGGGATATGTGACGGGCCTGAAGAGCATCGTCGTTCTGGTGTTGGCATTCGCTGTCAGTGGCTGTGTTTCATACCAGCTCCACCCGATCTATACCCCGACCGGGATGGTCATCGCCGCGTATTCGGAAGCCCAGGCGACACCCTACGTCATGGCGATGGATGATCCCGGTATGGCCTGCCGGCTGGGCGAGGGCGTCGACCCTCTGGTGTACTCTTTCTCGCGGGTATCGCCGGCGCCTGACAGCACAGGTTCGCTGCTGATGTTGCTGTCCGCGTTATGTTCGGAGCGCGAGGCCCGCCAGGCTGAACTGGAATACCTGCTAGCCGAATACAACGGCGAGGTATCCGTTGCGAAGGATGCGCGTGAGCGCAGCAAGCGGCTCTACGCCGTGACGGCGACCCGCCGCTACAAGGCTTTCCAGCGCGCCATGAGCGCTTATGGTTTCGATCCTGCAGCCGACCCGATCGAGTGCCCTTCATTTTCAAACGATCAGGCAGAGCTGACGTTTTTGCTGGGTTTGATAACCGGTCTGCAGGCTATCGTCAGCGACTCGAATTCAGGCGCGCGAGCGGGCATTCCCAAGGATATCGCTCCCCAGGCGGCTCGGGCCACTAAATGCGTCGACAATGAAAAGTGGGGTGGTGCACCCGCCGCGGTGCGCGCCAATATCTGGCTGCTCTTGCCGGATTCCCGGCCACCGGGAGCACCTGAGCCCTGGGCATTGCTCGACAAGAGTTCCAAGCAGGGCATAGAGGCAGGCAATCGTCTCTCATTGGCTTTGGAAGCGGTGGCTGCAGAGACCTTCGGGCGACGGGATATATTGAAGAAAGTCATCGCGGAGTTTGTCGAGGCCGACGATACCATTGAAATATGGGAGGAATATCAGCTGTCAGACGAAGTCGCCCGAGAGGTTATCCAGTTCTCGTCGGACAAGTACTGGATCGCCAACTACGGCTACCGTACGCCCGCCAGTCGTTTCGGATCACTGGATGAGCACGCCGAGTCGGACGCGAAAGCCATGGATTTGGATGATCTGTTGTAAGCGCTTTTACCTGCTCCTTTTTACCAAAAAACCGGAGAAATACTATGTTCCGTAAAACAACGACTGCTCTGTTATTTTCCCTGGTCGCCCCTGTGGTTGCGGCTGAGCCCATTACGGTATGCGTATTCGATCCACTCGGCGCTAACGGCGATCTGTACAGTCTGGCCAAGGATTATGCGCTGGAGATGAAAAACCACGGCGTGGACTTTACGCCACGGCCGTATACCGATGAAGGCGTAGCAGTGGGGGACTTCAACTCCGGTCAGTGTAAGGCAGTGGTTGCAACAGACCTGCGGCTTCGCCCTTACAATCGCTTTACTGGCACGCTCAGCGCGGTAGGTGCCATCCCCAACTATGACGTGCTGGAAACAGCCCTGAAAACCCTTGCCCAACCCAAAGCAGCCAGCCTGATGAAGAGCGGCGGCTATGAAGTTTTGGGCATTATCCCTGCAGGGGCGGGCTACCTGTTCGTGAACGACCGTAGCATGGATACCGCAGCTGACCTGGCCGGCAAGCGGATGGCGACCCTGAGCCACCAGAAAGATGCGGTTCATATGGTGAACGAAGTCAAAGCGACTGTCGTGCCCTCGGATATCACCAACTTTGCGGGTAAGTTCAACAATGGTTCGGTAGACACAGCCTATGCGCCGGCCTTCGCGTACGAGGCACTGGAGCTTTACAAGGGTGTCGAAAACGGCGGCGGAATCGTCGACTATCCGCTGGCAAACCTGACCATTCAGGTTGTCGCCAAAGAGGGCGTCCTGACTGATGAGCAAGCCCAGCAGAGCCGCGAAGTCGCCTGGAACATGTACGGTCAGGCCATGGACATTGTGAAGAATGCCGAAAGCAATATCCCCGATAAACACTGGATCCGCATTCCCGATTCTGATATCGAAGGCTACCAGGAAATGTTCCGCTCGAATCGCCTCCAGCTTCGTGATGGCGAGGCCGGTGCTGAAAAAGTATACAGCGAGAAAATGCTGGGATTGCTCAGCAAGATCCGTTGTGCCCAAAACCCAAGCGCCTCTGAGTGCACGGCCGAAAATCGCGAATAAGGCAGGCTAACCCTTCTATGAACTGGCGCGCATTATCGGCTGTTGGGCCGCAAACGTTGTACCCCATGCACAGGCTGTATGGGGCGTTTTTGTTGATGTTGCTCCTGGCTATATTGCTGCTGGGAATGGGAAACTCTTTCCACTCCCGCATGTTGTGGTTAGGAGAGCAGGTATGGCCAAACTACTATCTGCTGAATCCGGACGCCCAGGAGCCGAGCTGCGACCTCATCGTCGATATGGATGCCGAGGTCAAGCGCAGGATGGATCAGTACAAGCCTGATCCTGATGCGCTGTTCTCAAGCGCGCCGGATCCAGAAGCCATCAGACGCTCGCTCGAACGGAATATACAGAACTGCGAGCAGCGGCATATCGCCTATGAGATTAATCAGAAACACGCGACGCCGGCGCTCGGCGTTTTCAAGACCGTCGAGCAGGGCATGGCGAGCTTCCTGCTTGAAAACATTGATCTGACCAATCTGCTGTTTCTGATCCTGTTCGCCATGTCGGCGGCAATAGCCACGCTTGATGCGGATCTCATTTCGCTCCGGTTACCTCGAAACCGGGCGGAATGGCGTTTGAGTCATGCGGTACAGCTGGGGGTCAATGGGCTGATGGTGTTCTCTCTGCTCTCCTATGTGTCGAAGCTGGTTGCGGCGCCCGACACTGCGGACCTGGTGAGAATGCAGCACTATTGGGCGTGGGTCTTCGGTCTGTTCATGGTGATCAACGCGGTGAGGCTCTTTTCCATACCTGACCGGCTCCCGCCAGGCAAACTGGACGCAGCTTCCCTGTTGAGCATTCCGCTGCACTGCACCATGGCAGTAATTGCCATGAGCTATTTTTTCTTTATTGACGGCTATAACTCCGGGTTGGCGATCTACTTCGGCATCCTCACGAACATGTCGTCGATTTTCATCAATATCGGCCTCTACGTGCTCGTAGGGATGGCCCTGAAACAGACCCAGTTGCCCGAGTTGTTGCTGAACATCATCAAACCCTTTCAGCTGCCGGCACCATTGCTCGCGTCAGTGATGATTTTCGCGACCGCGTTTCCGACTGCATTTACGGGCGCGTCCGGTATCTTCATCCTGGCCGTGGGCGGTGTCGTCTATGACGAACTCCGGCGGGTAGGGGCAGGCCGACAGCTGGCGCTCTCGACTACGGCGATGTCGGGCAGCCTCGGTGTGGTACTCAACCCCTGTCTGCTGATAGTCATCATTGCGGCCCTGAACAAGGAGGTCACTACCAGCGA
The DNA here is from genome assembly GCF_004851605.1 of Hydrocarboniclastica marina. Taxonomy (GTDB): domain Bacteria; phylum Pseudomonadota; class Gammaproteobacteria; order Pseudomonadales; family Oleiphilaceae; genus Hydrocarboniclastica; species Hydrocarboniclastica marina. Next base: position 2,926,098 of record NZ_CP031093.1, on the reverse strand, counting down.
ATTGTATGGCTGGGGCTTCTGGGTCTTCCTGATGTCCGCATCGCTCTTTACGCTCATCGTGTGTAAAACGCAGGGCGAATGGCGTCCGAAGCCCGTCCCCGGTGCTTTCAAAAAATCGGTGGGTCACCTGCGGCCACTGGTCCCTTACGTAATCACCGCAGCCGCCGTGATAATTGGGATCAGGCTGGTGCTGGACATGGGCTTCAACGAATACACGGCGCCGATGATTCTGCCGCTGGTGATGCTGGCACTGCTGTTTCTCGACTCCGGCAAAACCCGGCAGGAAGGGGAAAGCCGTAGCCGGACCTTCTGGGCACGAAGCACGGCGGCGGCAAGTGATTCTGCCGTACACATCGGCGCGCTGTTGGCCCTGATCGGGTTCACAGTTGCGTTAGGCGGGATACTCGAACGTTCTGACGTTGTACATATCCTGTTCCCGGAAAACCTGGACAACGTCTGGCTCGTGATGCTGGCGGTCGTGTTCATGCTGACGTGTATCGGTATGGTCATGGAGCCCTTTGGTGCTGTCGTGCTGGTCTCGGCGACCATTGCCCAGGCTGCGATGAAGCTGGGGATCGACCCGCTGCATTTCTGGATCGTGTGCCTGGTGGCTTTTGAGCTGGGCTACCTGACGCCACCAGTGGCACTGAACCACCTTCTGACGCGGCAAGTAGTAGGGGAGACGGAGGTGCTGGCTGCGGAGCGGACCGGCTCCTTCTGGCACCGCTATGAGCGTCTGCTCCTGCCATTGCTGGTCATGGGCACGACGTTGCTGCTCGTAGCGTTCGTACCGATGCTGTTTTACGCACTTTAACGCTGCTTTAGGGAGTCCTGGAGCGGGGCTCCCGGTTTGGCAGTCTGGATGATCAGACGGCTTGGCTTTGTACCCCTGTCGCTACGCTCTCAAGCTATTTCAATGCCGAAGTTCCCCTTTATGGGCTGAAGCACTGCTATAGCAACTCACACTCACCAGCGGGTCTGGTCGAAGAATCGATCCGAGCGATGTAGTGACAACGTATTTCGGGACGGGACACGGGTACGAAAAAGGGCCAGCATTTGCTGGCCCTTTTTCGTGTTTCAATGTGCGATTCGTGCCTGTGTAACGCCTGGTGCGAAAGCCTCCGCTGGCAACAGCTACCGGGTTAAGCCGGTCTTACACTGTCCGTTACTGATTGTGGTCGTCGGACTGGTTGTCGCGCTGGGCCCGCTGGCACCCGCTTGGCTCAAGGTCTGGTATTCTGCTTAAGGCCTGGCGTTCTGTGCGTTACTCACGTTCTGCGGAATAACACTCGACTGCGCCTGGGTTGGTATGGCAGCGAACCTTGCGAAGCATACTCATCATGGCCGGGTGATATACGCCACCGACCTCATGGTCCGGTTGCTTGGCCAGGTCTAACCGCACCCCGCGGAGCATTTCCTGGTATTCAGCTATCGCGTCATCGCCGATATCGATCCAGCGTTCCTCCGGGATGGTTCGCTCGTAACGGAAGTTGATCTTCATGGACGCTTCGTACATGTCAGCCAGAATCTGCCGGGACTTCATGGTAAATTTGTCGTCAAACTCGTCGCTGCGCGCTATCAGCTGCATGCTGAATTGACCCAGCGGATACCGCACAATGCCGCCGTTCGGTCCCATGCCTTCGTACATCTCCAGCACTTCGTAAGCAATAGCCGGTGCATAACTGACGTCGGCCTGGCCGTCATTGAAAAGACTGGCGAAGTTTGTAACTTCGGCGGGCACGACTTTGCCACCGACAAACTCGACCATGTGTTCAGCATCTTTATGGTTGGGTAGCACCGTAAAGCGCAGACCCCTGAGGTCTTCGACCGTCGTGATGTTGCGGTCCTTAACGAACAGGTACATGCCACCCTGCGGCACCATACCCATAATCTTGAACTCACCGTCGTCCAGTCGCCTTACAGCGCGGCGGCTTGCGAGAATGTGCATGACGATTTTCAGGTCGTCATAGTAGGGCACAGCGCCTATGGCACTGACCGATCCTGTGAAACGGTTAAAAAGGCGCGCTTGCAAATCGGTCACTGCAATCATATCGCAGCGGCCGGCACGGAAGTCCTCAACGACCCGAAGCTCGTTCCGGTATGCCTTTAGCTCGATTTGCTGGCCGGCATTCAGCGCCTCAAGCTGGTAGGTCTTCATGAGATTAAAGAAATCCCCGGCTGCACCGACCACATCCCATACGCAGAAAGTCTTCGGGGCCGCCCACGCTGGCCCGCTGAACAAAAAAGTAATCAGCAGAATACGCCACAAACGAATCATCTTGTCCTCTCCATTCCGGCGGGATGCCGGTAATTCTTGTTAGCGGGGCACGGTCCGGCCCCTTTACCGCCTTGGTGCGACTGGCTATCCCTGATCAACGAATGATCGCAGAAAACTGTGGCAGGTCTGCCGACTGGATCGCACTCGTCGGCGAAAGCCGGGATTAGGGTTTTTACTGCTCCGCCAGCGGTATACCAAGTGCTGGTGTTTAGTTAAATGAATTAGATAAGTCATCTAAAAGGTGGTTTTGTGCGCCACCTCTAAGTATTCAGAGGCTGATCCTGAAAAACTAGCCGAGCGTCCCTGGGAAAGGGTCGATAGAGAAAGCCGGTTCGAAAAATAATAAGCTGAGCTGTGCTTCCAAATATCTGAAATCAGGAGAATAAGATGAAAGGCCTGAAAAAAATCGCACTGGTTGCTGCTATCTCTGCAGCACCCTTCGCAGCACAAGCCGAAATGCAAGCTTTGAACGACGGTGCCATGGGCGACGTTACCGGTCAGGCAGGTGTGACCATCGATATCAACAAAGCAACCATCAGTGTCGGTGAGATTGCCTACCAGGATAAGGGTTTCCTGGTCATTGACGGTCTGAGACTGGCGGGCGGCGGAGAGCCGGGTTCAGGGAATGAATTCCTGGACGAGATCCGTATTCATGTGGACGTTGCAGGCACGGGCGTTCGTGACGATATCCCAACAGGCACGGCTGGCGAGTACCTGTACCAGGAAAGTATCCTGAAGAACTCGGACGCAGCCTTGCTTCAGGAGATTACCGACAACATTAACGCAGTTGAAACCGACCCGAACGTATCTGACGGTGATCTCGTCATTTCCATGCGTACTACCGGTCTGTTCCCCGTCGATTTCAGCTTGGACATCGACAGCGTGTCTCTGGCGAAAGAAACAAATGATGACGGCAGCGCCAACATAAACAATCTGGGCGACATGGCCGCAAGCAATGCCGGCAGTACTGTCCTCGTGTCCGACCTGAGCATCAAGGGTAACCTTGGCCCGATCGACATAGTCGTTCAGGAAGAATCGAACAGCATGAATATCAACGCTTACTTCAACGCTGCAGGTGAAGTGACGCTGCCATTCATGGGTACGAGCCTGGGCTTCTCGCTACATAACACCCGTGGCCAGTTGATCGGCATGGCCCGTAACAGTGCGCAGGGCGTGTCATTCGCTCACGCCCAGGCAGATATCGGCGTAGCTGAAGATTACCTGGGTACTGATCAGGATGCTCTGCGCGTGAACGTGCAGGACTTCTCGGGTGATCTGGATCTGACCAACATCACAATGGGTAACGGCGAGTCCATCGGGGCAATCTACATGACCGACCTTGCTATTACTGCCGACATGGTTGTGTACGGTCACTGATCACGACACTGTTGTGAAATGGGCGCAGATCGACTAATGCGCCAAGAGAGCCGTCCCAAGATATTGGGGCGGCTTTTTTCTTTGCCGGGGCCAAAAACCCGGACTGGACCGCGCTCCGACCAGCTGAACAGAAGCTGAACGGATATTCATTATTTGTCGCCCGCTGAATGTCTTTTCGTCCATTTGTAACCTTAATTCCTATCCGCTTAGTAGTTCACATTTCGATATTACCACCTGGTCTAGAATCAAATCGTCCGCAACCAAATAGTTTTGTCAGGGCTCCACAACAGAGACTGGCGGGAATCGGGAGGCGGACATGCGGCGAACAGTTTAGCCGTGACAGGACGGATCGCCGGTAGCGCCCGGGTGGGGGTTGCGGGGAATGGATGCAAGGCAGATGACGCATAGTTCATCGCGCAGTCTGCACAAGTAAAACAAAATACAGACTTAAATTAGAGGAAGAACGCATGAGCCCGATTAATTTCAAGACAAATGGGGGCAGGCTTCGGTCCGCAATCGCAGCGACAGCTTTGATTGCTGCCAGCGGCGCTGCTTCAGCCGAACCGGTTAACCTCGTACTGAACTACACCTGTCCGTTCCCGCTGATCGGGAACCAAGCAGTTATCGCCAATATCTCTGCTGACCTTCCATCTACCATTGAAGCTGGCACGCCTACCGGTGATGTGCCCATCGATGTAATCGCAACTGTTGCCGCTAACGCCAAGACCGGTCTTGGTCTGGTTGGCGCTGTGTCCGTCGAAGGTACCGCGGAGTCCGGGGTAGAAGCCGTACTTCCTACACAAACTCTTCCGCTTACCGTTCTTTTGGACATCCCGTTCACCGAAATTCCCGTGAACGAGCCCGGCACCTTTGACGTACCTGCGATCGGCGTTCAGGACTCCCTGACCTTCGGCCCAGAAGATGAAGGCACCGGTGAAATCCAAGTTGAAGGTCTGACCCTCAACATGATAGCTCGCACCGCTGATGGCAGCGTTGCACCAGCCCCGATCGGCGAGTTCACTTCGGTCTGTACGCTGGACGCTGGCCAGAACAACGTCCTGCAGACGTTCGAAATCACCGTCGAAGACGTTGTGATTGACGACCCGCAGAACATCGTTGTTGACCCGGCTTCGGTTGCGTTCGGCAATGTTCAGGCTGGTCTGACTGAAGAAGCGACTGTGACCGTGTCCAACGATGGCGACCTGCCACTGGGCATCAACGGCGTTAGCATCAGCGGCGCTGACGCAGCTGCATTCTCCCAGTCAAGTGACTGTTCTGTTGTTAACGCTGGCGAAAGCTGTGCGGTAACCGTCACCTACTTCCCAAGCGGTGAAGGTGCACAGAATGCTACGCTGACCATCGAGTCTGACGATCCAGATGCCCAGTTCTCTGACGTTTCATTGAGCGGCACCAGTGTTGCGGTTCCGGTTCCTGAAATCGTTGTCCAGGACGAAGCCAGCTTCGGTTCTGTTCTGCCTGGCGAAAGCACCACTCAGGAAATCGTAATCGGTAACGACGGCACTGCGGACCTGACCATCAACGGAATCGATATCTCCGGCGATGCTGCGTACACGCAGACCAATGACTGTACGACTGTCGCTCCGGACGCGTCCTGCTCCGTAACCGTGACGTTTGCTCCGCAGGTCGAAGGTCCTCTGAGCGCTACCTTGTCTATCGCTTCTAACGACGCGAATAGCCCAAGCCAGGTGTCTCTGGTAGGTACTGGCAAAGAAATCGACGATGGCGGTGAGCCCGTAGAACTGTCCTATGACCTCGAAGGCACCACCACTATCGCGGCCTCTGACAGCGACTTGGCTCTTACCGGCCAGATCGACGCGGATCTTGAACTGGCTACCGGCCTGTACACCGCTGACCTGACTCTCGACAACACGACTGCAACTGTTCAGATCTCCCAGCTGTTCCGTAAGCTGAAAGCAACTGCACAGGTTCAGTTCGAGCAAGTTGGCCAGACTACCGGTCTCCTGCAGAACAACGTCCTGACTTCAGAGTCCACCATGTACATCAAAGTGCCTAAGGTTACTACCAAGCTGTTCGGGTTCATCCCGGTCACGCTGGGCGGTGGTGCTGATTGCCGCACTTCTGAGCCTGTAACCATCAACCTGCAAACGCCTGAAGGTGAGACTTTCTCACCGCTGGAAGGTGGCATTGTAGCGGGTGAATACGACCTGCCTCCCCTTGAGAACTGCGGTGCTCTGACCGGCGTTCTTAACGGCTTCCTGAGCGGAAGTGGCAACACCATCCAACTGGGACTCACCCCGATCCTCTAAGGGCTGACTCTTAGTTCGGCAAAACAAAGGCCCCCTCGCTTGCGAGGGGGCCTTCTCCGTTAGGCTTCACGCATTCCTCCATTCAGTACCCCAGCAGCAGCCACAACCCCCACTCTCTATCTAACCCTCCAATCGCCTGTAGCAGGAAGAACACCAGCGCTAGCTCTATTCCTGTGTCTTCGAAGCGGTCTTCGCTCTTGATATGATTAGCTCTGCTATCTGTAACGGTTCACATAACGACGTATATGGTTTGTTTAGAATCGGAGAGCCACGGGCTGCTGCTGGTGAAAGCCGGGTAGTCAACAGGCGCACTCGCACTCGGCGGTCCAGCACGTCATAGCTGCCAGCGAGCTGTACCAGAGCGGTTGCTCGAAAAGGCGGGTCCAAGAAGTGAACGCAAGGCGGGATAGCTGTTCTTTCGCGCAGTCTGCACAACTACAACAAAAAACAGACCTAAAGTAGAGGAACAATCAATGAACCTGATTAAGCATGCCTTGAATTTAAATTCGCTGCGTTCGGCACTAGCGGCGACAGTCCTGCTTGCTGCCAGCGGTACCGCTTCAGCGGTGCCGGTCAGCCTGGAGCTTGATTTCACCTGCCCATTTCCACTGATAGGAGATCAGGCTGTTGTCGCTGACATCTCCTCCGATATGCCTGTAGTCGTCGGGGTAGGCGAGCCTGTTGGACCGTTTGACATTGATGTGACTGCAACCGTTGCGGAAGGTGCGAAAATAGGCCTTGGGCTTGTCGGGGCCGTGCTGGTTGAGGGTACGGCAGAAGCCGACGTAGTCATCGAAACTCCTGGCGTAGACCTTCCCTTGTCTGTCTCGCTGGATATCCCGCCAACAGAGGTGCCAGTGGAGGTGCCAGGGTCATTCGATGTACCCGCCTTTGGTACTCAGCCGCCAATCCATTTTGACGACGAACATGTCGGAACGGCTACAGTCAGAGTCGTAGGTCTGACTCTGGGCATAATAGCCCGTACCGCCGATGGCAGTATCGCCCCAGCTCCCATTGGCGAGTTTACGTCCGTTTGTGCACTTAACCCCGGACAGGACAATGCCCTGCACTCATTTGAAATTGGCTATGACGGACCAGATGAGCCTCAGAACATTTCGGTCGACCCCCAGTCTGTTGATTTCGGCAATGTCCAGGCCGGGCTCACCGAATCAGCGGTTGTGACCGTGTATAACGACGGTGACCTGCCACTGGGTATCAACGGCTTTGGCATTTCCGGAGATGACGCAAGCGCGTTCTCTCAGTCCAGTGACTGCTCTGTTGTAGGACCCGGCGAAAGTTGTCTGGTCAACATTACCTACTTCCCGACCGACGAGGGGGTTCAGAGCGCCAGGCTCATGATCGAGTCCGACGACCCGGATGCTGGGCTGACGGAAGTGCCACTGGGTGGGAATAGCGTGGTGATACCGGAACCAGAAATTGTCGTTGAGTCGGTGACTGACTTTGGTCAGGTCGAACTGGGTTCACTGGTTACCCAGGATCTCTCGGTCGGTAATGCGGGCATTGGATCCCTTTTTATCGATGAGATCGACATCGTCGACGACGAAGTGGGGGCCTTCACTTTTAGTCATAACTGTACAGTTGTCGAGCAAGACGCAACCTGCGTCGTAACTGTAATGTTCGCGCCCCCGATGATGGGCGACTTCGAGGCTACGCTGTCCATTGCCTCCAACGACGCTGCTAGCCCAACGGAAGTCACTCTCCGTGGTTCCACCCCAACGATTCGTCCTGTCGTGTTCGTGTTAGAGTTTGAAGGCACTACCACTATCGCGGCATCCGAAAGCACCCTGAATTTGCGAGGCTATATTGACTCTGACACTGACCTGACGATGGGCATGCTCAAAGGCGACCTGATACTAAACGATACACAGGCGGTGATCCCTGTTTCACATCTGTTCCGTAACCTCAAGGGTACTGCAGAGGTGGTATTTGAGCCTGTGGGCGAGACCGAAGGGACACTGCAGGGTGAGGTTCTTGCATTTGCATCTTCGTTATATATAAAACTTCCCAGGATAACCGTCACCCTGTTCGGTTTTCCGATCAGAGTCGGTGGGGGAGATGACTGCCGGACGATGGACCCCGTGACCATCTCCATGCAGTCTCCTGAGGGTGAGCCGTTCGAAATAGATGGCGGCGGGTTTGTTGCTGGTGAGTACGCGGTTCCGCCATTCCAGAACTGCGGGCCACTGACTAGCGTCATCAATGGCTCTATGGTGGGAAAGGGCAACACCATGGAACTAGGACTGATCCCCATCTTGGCCCCGATTTGAATCGGATGTGCTGAGCGTCAGCTTCCGGGTTTCTGCCTTCTCTGATGAAGGCAGAAACTGCCCCACGTTCGAGCACAATGGTGTAGTGGAGGTACGGTTTGGGAGGCAAAAACTCAAGCTCTGCTGAAGCATGCTGCTGATTTAGGTCATGAATTCACCTTAATGTCGGCCATCAAAGACTCTGCAATAGTTCACATTTCAACGTTATTTCCCTCTATAAGATGGCTCAGTCCGAGTGAGCTTCAGTCCTTTAAACGCTTCAGCGTAAGCGGATGCAAGGGTAGCTGAGCTAAGCGGACGATCTGGGTGCAACGGACCCGGGATCGCGTGATGCCAATTTGCACCCACGGAAAGAAAAGCAAGGCAGAACCGAACAGTTCATTGCGCAGTCTGCACAAGGAAAAACAAAAGACAGCCAAAAAACTAGAGGAAGAACGCATGAACCCGATTAATTTCAGATCTAACGGAGGTAGGCTTCGGTCGGCAATTGCAGCGACAGCTTTGATCGCTGCCAGCGGCGCTGCTTCAGCCGAACCAGTCAACCTCGTACTGAACTACACCTGCCCGTTCCCGCTGATCGGGAACCAGGCGGTCGTAGCTGACATTTCCGCTGACCTGCCGTCGACTATCGAAGCGGGGACCCCTACTGGTGATGTACCCATCGACGTAATCGCAACTGTTGCAGAAAACGCGAAGACCGGCCTTGGTCTGGTTGGCGCCGTTTCAGTGGAAGGCACGGCGGAGTCCAATGTAGAAGCCGTACTTCCTACACAAACTCTGCCGCTTACTGTTCTTCTCGATATCCCGTTTACCGAAATTCCTGTGGATGAGCCTGGCACTTTTGACGTGCCGGCGTTCGGCGTGCAGGATTCTCTTACGTTTGGCGAAGAAGACATAGGTACAGGCGAGATCCAAGTCGAAGGCCTGACCCTGAATATGACCTCCCGTACTGCAGACGGTAGCGTGGCGCCAGCGCCTATTGGTGAGTTCACCGCGGTCTGTACGCTTGATCCCGGGCAGAACAATGTTCTTCAGACGTTCGAGATCACCGGTACAGGTGATCCTGATGAGCCGCAAGATATCAGCGTTGATCCGGAATCGGTCGACTTCGGTAACGTCCAGGCTGGCCTGACCGAAGAAGCCACTGTTACTGTTTCCAATGCAGGCGACCTGCCGCTAGGCATTAACGGGATCACTATCGACGGCGCTGACGCTAGCGCGTTCTCCCAGTCCAGCGACTGTTCTGTTGTGAACGCTGGCGAAAGCTGTGCGGTTACCGTGACCTATTTCCCGAGCGGTGAAGGTGCACAGAGTGCGACCCTGACCATCGAATCTGACGACCCTGACGAGCAATTCTCCGATGTTGCGTTGAGCGGCAGCAGCACTGCGGTTCCGGTACCGGAAATCGTTGTTGAGGATGAGGTCAACTTCGGCACGGTACTGCCGGGCGAAACCACTTCCCAGGATATCGTTATTGGCAACGCAGGTACTGAATCGCTGACCATTAACGGCATCGAAGTGAGTGGTGGTGACGCCAGTGTCTTCACGATCGGCGCTAACGACTGTACAACCGTCGCGCCGGACGCAAGCTGTTCCGTGACTGTAACCTTTGCGCCTCAGACTGTCGGTGCCCTGAGCTCGACGCTCGTCATTGCCTCCAATGACGCCGACAGCCCAAGCGAAGTGGCGTTGCTGGGTACCGGTGACGATCCCGGCCAGACCGTTGTTGACTTCCTGATGGATATCGAGGGCAGCACGACCATTGCAGCCTCTGATAGCACACTGCCTCTGAGCGGCACTATTGACGCTGCGCTTGACATCGCTACCGGCATGTATACCGCTGATCTGGCACTTGACGACACCCAGGCAACCGTCCAGATTTCCCGGCTGTTCAGCAAGCTGAAGGCGACTGCCCAGGTTGAGTTTGAGCAGGTAGGCCAGACAACAGGCACGCTTCAGGACGGCGTACTGACGTCCGAGTCCACCATGTACATCAGCGTGCCGAAAGTGACGGTCAAGCTGTTTGGCTTCCCGATCAAGATCGGTGGAGGCGACGAATGCCGTACAATGGACGCGGTGAACATCAGCCTGCAGTCTCCTGAAGGCGAGCAGTTCGCGCCGCTGGAAGGCGGCATCCTGGCCGGCGAATATGATCTGCCACCCCTTGAGAATTGCGGCCCGCTGACCGGCGTGCTCAACCACTTCTTGTCGGGAGATGGCAACACCATCCAGCTGGGGTTAACTCCGATCCTCTAAGGAGTAGATCTTAAGCTCTGCAATAAAAGGCCGTCCCCACTCGCGGGGGCGGCCTTTTTCGTTTCGACGTCGAGTACTGATCCCCTCGACATTCCTCTATTTGGCCAGGCCGCTTAGGTCGAGGTGTGTCGGTTTTTATAGACATAGTGCGCAAAACGAACTATGTGCCTGAGTTAGAATTCCTGCGTCTGTGAAGGTTGGGGCTACTTCGCCCTCTCCTTGCAAACCTTGCAGACACACTCCGATCTGTACGACTGTCATGAAACAATTCTGGTGCTTGTGGGTAGGAGGAGAACAAATTCCGACACTGTTTTATCGCCTTTATGCCCAACAGGAATACAACGCGGATTACATCAAAAGGAAGAACAACATGAATCCCGTCATTTACAGGGTGAGAAGGCGAGCGTTTTGCACCTCGATCTCTGCAGCAGCACTTGCGCTGGCCAGCGGGGCGGTTTCAGCCGAGCCCGTTAACCTGGAACTCAGCTACACCTGTCCGTTTCCGTTGATCGGAAACCAGCAGGTCATCACCAACATCTCATCAGAGATGCCCGCCACTGTTGAATCTGGTGCTCCGACAGGAGCCTTCGCTATTGATGTAGTGTCGACGGTGCCAGAAAACGCCAAAATCGGGCTTGGTCTCGCCGGTGCCGTTTCAATAGAAGGCACAGCGTCGTCAGATGTCGTTGTCGAGTTGCCGTCTGTCGATCGGTTCATAACTGTTCAGTTGGACATCCCCTCTACGGTGATTCCCTCGGGCGGCGGTGCATTCAACGTGCCCGCCTCTGGTGTCCAGGAACCCCTGGTCTTCGGCGAAACAGATGAAGGATCTGGAGTAGTCCGGGTCGAGGGCTTGACACTGAACATGATCACTCGCACGTTCTCTGGTGAGATCGCGAGCGATCCTGTTGGCGAATTCACTTCGGTCTGTACGCTTGATCCTGGCCAGGACAATGCTCTGCACACCTTCGGGATCATCCCTCCGCCTGATCCATACGACCCGGCGGACATTCACCTGTCCACGGACAATGTCGACTTTGGGACTGTGCAGGCAGGTTTGTCCGAGGAGATGACGATAGTCATCACCAACGATGGCCAATCCCCATTGAGTATCGACAGGCTCAGTCTCGACGGTTCCAGTGCATTCGAGATGTCTACCGACTGCTCTGTGCTTGCTCCGGGCGAGAGCTGTACGGTGTTTATCACATATTATCCGTCGGATGACGGTATACAAACCGCTGTCCTCACGGTTGCCTCCAATGATCCCGACAGCGCAGTCCTGGACATTGCTATAGCCGGTCGAAGTCTGCTTTCAGGTCCGGAGATTGTTGTTCCCGATGAAGTCGATTTCGGGGTTGTCGAAATAGGGACTTCGGTCACCCGTAAGATCGCCGTTAGTAATGACGGTATTGAGAGCCTGTCAATCAGCGAGATTTGGGTCACCGGGGGCGATGCCGGAGCATTTGTTAGTAGCCACATGTGTTCGGTAGTCGCGCCAGGGGCAACCTGTTTCGTTTCTGCGATGTTCGCACCCCACTCCGACGGTCATTTCAGCTCGGCATTGAACATCGCCTATGACCGTGCTGAAAACCCGGCCGTAGTATCTCTGCAGGGCAGTGGTATCGTGACCGACCCGCCTTTCATAGCTTTCGATGTACAAGGCGCTAGCACAATCGCGGCCTCCGGCAGAACGATGGCGCTGAGCGGATCCATTGAGCCGAGACTGGATCTGGCTACCGGCATATTCGGGGGCGATCTCAGGATTGATAACTCGCAGCTGAGGGTTCCGGTCTCCCGGTTGTTCCGCAGTGTCGAGGCGACTGCGAAGGTTGAGTTCGAGCAGACGCGTGAATCGAGCGGCATGCTGGCAAACGGCGTGTTAACGCTGAAGGCATCCATGCACATCAAAGTACCGAAAGTCACAGTCGCGTTTTTCGGCTTTCCAGTCATGATCGGCGGTGGTGAGGCGTGCCGCACAATAGACCCGGTGACTATCAGCATGCAATCGCCTGAAGGTGAGTCCTTCTCCCCGCTTCGCGGCGGCATCATTACCGGCGAGTACTACCTGCCGCCTCTGGAAAACTGTGGTGCTTTGACCAGCTTGCTCAACAAGACGATGGCAGGCTACGGCAACACCATCCAGCTGGGGTTAACTCCGATCCTCTAAGGAGTAGATCTTAAGCTCTGCAATAAAAGGCCGTCCCCGCTCGCGGGGGCGGCCTTTTTCGTCTCCACAGCAAGTCCTGATCAAACGTCTTCCGTTTCAAATGTCTTGCCACAAAACACTCAAGCGCGGCTCTATGTTACCCTCGCTCTGTTACCCCTATTAGAACGGACCCTGTCGGCGTACTGGCGAACCGTTTATTGCTCAGCAATGCGTCGCCGCCGGGGTGTGCCTTAAACACAGCCAGCGGAGTAAGCAGAACGATGAGTAAACCTGACGATATGATGGCGCCGGACGGCGACGTCAATCCCATAGACACGGACTACCAGATAGGGCAGGACAATATCGCCCTGCGTATCGGCCCGTTCGGGCTGGATATTCACAATCGGGTGTTCATGATCTCCGGCCTGGCGATCGTAGCCTTTGTCGTGCTGACGCTGATATTCCAGACCCAGGTAGAGCCTCTGTTCGACAATGTCCTGAGCGCGCTCACTTCGAGGCTTGACTGGTTCTTTATCAGTGCGGGTAATATTTTCGTCCTGTTCTGCCTCTTTCTCATCGTCTCCCCCATGGGCAAGGTTCGCATCGGCGGAACTGAGGCCACACCGGATTTTTCCTACCTTGGTTGGTTCTCGATGCTGTTCGCAGCTGGCATGGGCATCGGCCTGATGTTCTTCGGCGTATCCGAGCCGCTTTCCCATTTCGGCACGGCCCTTGGCGGTACTGCGATGGAAAATGGGGTGCGCACGGATTGGGCCCCGCTGGGTGGCGCTGAGGGAGACCCCCAGGCAGCCGCCCGATTAGCCATGGCCGCGACAATTTACCACTGGGGGCTGCACCCTTGGGCTATCTATGCTGTGCTGGCGCTGGGTTTGGCGATCTTCTCGTTCAACAAAGGCCTGCCGTTGACGGTGCGGTCGGTATTTTACCCGATCCTGGGGGAGCGGGTCTGGGGTTGGCCCGGCCATCTCATCGATATTCTTGCAGTTCTTGCAACACTGTTTGGACTGGCAACATCGCTGGGGCTGGGCGCTTCCCAGGCGGCTGCAGGGCTTAATTACCTGTTCGGTGTGCCGCTCGGGGCCACAACTGAGGTGCTGCTGGTTCTGGGGATTACCCTCATAGCGACATTGTCAGTGCTGGCCGGGCTTGAAGCCGGTGTACAACGTTTATCCCAGATTAATATGGTTCTTGCTGGCCTGTTGCTGTTGTTCGTTGTCATAGTGGGACCGACCCTGGCGATTGTTACCGGCTTTTTCTCCAACCTGGTCGCCTACATCGAACACCTGCCAGGTCTGGCCAACCCTATTGGCCGGGAGGATGAGAACTTTGCCCAGGGTTGGACCGCCTTCTACTGGGCATGGTGGATTTCCTGGTCTCCCTTCGTCGGCATGTTTATCGCACGGGTTTCCCGTGGACGCACCGTACGCGAGTTCATGGTATCTGTACTCTTGATTCCATCCGCCGCGTGTGTGCTCTGGATGACGGTCTTCGGTAACACGGCTATCAGTCAGTATGTTCAGGAAGGCTACGAGGCTGCGGTCAACGCCGATCTGCCCCTGCAACTCTTCGCCATGCTGGATGCGCTGCCGCTGGCCCAGATCACCTCCTTTATCGCCATAATTCTGGTGGTGGTGTTTTTCGTGACCTCTTCGGATTCTGGCTCGTTGGTCATTGACGCTATTTCCGCAGGCGGCAAGATTGATTCGCCGAAACCCCAGCGGGTGTTCTGGTGTACCTTTGAAGGGCTGGTCGCGATTGCGCTCATCCTCGGGGGTGGGTTGGTTGCGCTCCAGGCAATGGCGGTCTCGACCGGGCTGCCATTCACTATCGTGTTACTGGTCTCGTGCATCTCGGTGTATAAGGGGCTGGCGTCGGAGCCAAGAGCCTCATGAAAATCCGGGGACTCCGGGAAATTCGGTAAGGATCGGTCTGCTGTTGTCCGGTAGACTCAGGAGGGGGTGCTGTGGCACCCCCTCCAATTTCTGGGTCAGCCCAACTCGTCTGGAACACATCGAGGCGGAGACATGGAAGTAGAACAGTTTGAAATCTACGAATTTCTTCGTAGATACGCACCTTTCGACGGTCTGCCAGACCCCGTTCTCAAAGACCTCGCGACGACAATTGAAGTAGCCTATTTTCGGGCCGGTTCCCAGATACTGCAGTTCGGTCAGGCCCTTGATGCGCTACACATGATCCGCAGTGGAACGGTGGAAGTTTTTCGGCGCTCAGGTGAGCTGTACAACCGACTGGACGAAGGAGATATTTTCGGGCAGCTGGGCCTGCTGATGAATCGGACCGTCCGTTTCCCGGCTCGAGCTGTGACCGATACGCTCGTGTACTTTATTCCCGCCAGGGAGTTTGACCAACTTTTCGAAAACCACGAAGCCTTTGCGGACTACGTTGAGATAGAGGACCGCACCCGCCTGCGCCAGGCTGTTTCCCAGGCAGAAGGCTCCAACGAGAGCATGACATCAAAGGTCCGGCCACTGATTACGCGTGAGCCAGTGACCATGCCGATTGGTGCTACTGTTCGCGAAGCCGCAGCGAAAATGACTGAGGAGGGGGTTTCTGCACTTATTATCACGGAAGGCGAGCCTGGAGCTGACAGCCCAAACCATGGTATGGCCGGGATTGTCACGGATCGAGATTTCCGTACCCGGGTGTTGGCCGCCGGTTTGCCGCTAGATACGCCTGTGGCTGAGGTTATGTCGCCGGGCGTTATAACGATCGAATCGAGCCAATACGTCTTTGAAGCTTTGCTGTCGATGTTGCGGAACAATCTTCACCATCTGCCGGTGCTTCACCGAGACAGACCCGTGGGTATGATCGCGATTTCGGACATTGTCCGCTACGAGTCCCAGAACAGTCTCTTCGTCGTCGGCAGGATTCTGCGGCAGCAGAATGTCGACGAGCTGGTGACGCTGGCGCCAGAGGTGCGCGCGAGCTTTGTCAGACTGGTCAATGAAGACGCCAACTCCCACATGGTCGGCAGTGCCATGGCTGTGATCGGTCGGAGTTTCAAGCAGCGGCTACTGGAATTGGCCGAAGAAGCCCTCGGACCGCCGCCAGTGCCCTACTGCTTTCTGGCGCTGGGTTCCATGGCCCGCGATGAGCAGAGTGTCGTCACTGATCAGGACAACGCCCTGATTCTGGACAACAGCTTCGACAGGGACTTGCACGACGACTACTTTCGTCAGTTGGCGGCGTTTGTCAGCGACGGGCTGGCACGCTGCGGCTATGTCTACTGCTCGGGTGGCATCATGGCTACGAACGTAAAATGGCGCCAGCCGCTGCGAGTCTGGGAGCGCTACTTCGCCGAATGGATCGAGCGGCCTTCGCCCGAGACGCTCCTCAACAGCTCGATCTTTTTTGACCTGGACGGCGTGTATGGTCGGACCGAGTGGGTTGACCACCTGCGAAAGGAAATAGCCCGCCGGGCTAAAGGCAATCATTACTTTCTTGCCTGTATGGCCCGGAATGCGCTCAACCGAACGCCACCGCTGGGCTTCTTCAAGGCGTTTGTGCTGGAGAAAGACGGCAAACAGCGGGACAGTATTAATCTCAAGCGTCGCGGAACGGCCCCCCTGGTTGACCTGGTTCGGGTGCACGCCCTATCGGTGGGCTCCAGGTCGCAGAACACATTCGAAAGAATTGAAGATATCGTCGAGGCCAAGGCGTTATCCCCGGCGATTGGCTCGGACCTTCGCGATGCGCTGGAGTTTATTGCGCTGGTGCGCATCCGCCAGCAGGCTTTGTCCCTGCAGGCCGGCCAGGAAGCCGACAACAATGTTGAGCCGCAACAGTTGTCACATTTTGAGCGGCGCAGTCTCAAGGATGCATTCCAGGTGCTGAGCAATGCGCAGAAGTTCCTGAAGTTCCACTATCACCCTAACCGGTCGGCGTAAGGAGCGGCTGTGCTTTACCTGAGGCCGGCCAAAGAGCCAGAACGGAACCAGCCCATCGACTGGCCGCAGCGACTGGCTAACCGGGCAGGCGAGGCCAGGGACAGTCGACTGCAAAAATTTTACCGGGCAGGGACAGTCCGGGGTGATACGCCACTGGCGAGCACGCCTTTTGTAGCTCTGGACTTTGAGACGACGGGGCTTGATGTCGAACAGCACGGCATCGTCAGTGTCGGCCTGATACCTTTTGATCTGCGTCGGATTCGCTGCGCCCAGGCCCGCCATTGGGTGGTCAAGCCGAGGAAGGCGCTCGTGGAAGAGTCCATAACCTATCACGGCATCACACACTCTGATATTCAACGGGCACCGGACCT
Source organism: Hydrocarboniclastica marina (assembly GCF_004851605.1). Lineage (GTDB taxonomy): Bacteria > Pseudomonadota > Gammaproteobacteria > Pseudomonadales > Oleiphilaceae > Hydrocarboniclastica > Hydrocarboniclastica marina. The sequence continues at coordinate 2,909,168 of NZ_CP031093.1, read as the reverse complement.
GAGCCAGGTCCTGGACGAAATACTGGAAGCGCTCGCTGGTCGTGTAGTGGTTGTGCATTATCGAGCAATCGAGCGTCGGTTCCTTGATGCCGCTTTGCAGGCCCGGATCGGCGAAGGCATAGAGTTTCCCGTAGTCGACACGCTTGAGCTGGAAGCCCTGGCGCAGCGAGAAGTGCCGCGCGGGTGGCTGACACGACTACGCGGCCATCGCCGACCCTCGGTTCGGTTGGCTGACAGCCGGTTACGCTACGGATTACCTTACTACGCGCCTCACCATGCCCTGACTGATGCGCTGGCGACGGCAGAGCTTTTTCAGGCTCAGGTTGCCCATCATTATTCACCCACCACACCGGTAGCTGAACTTTGGCGATAGTGTGCCCAAGGGCTAGGAGCGCAATCTAGCATGACCCATACACGGCAGCTCATGGACAGGTCTCTCGCGGCCTTTCGCCACGACCTGGCGAACAGGCCAACTCCGGGGTGTGGCGCGGCCGCCGCTGTCGCTGCTGACTTCGGGCTGGCGTTAATAGAAAAAGGAATAGCTATAAGCGCTGGAGATAACCCATCCCCAGAATCGGTATCACTGGCTCATCAGCTCGAGAAGTGTTCCGGTCGACTTTCAACCTTCGCCGACGAAGACGCCGAAGCCTTTGCCGCATTCCTGAAATCCAGTGGGTGTGGTGCATCAGCCCCGGCAGCGGGCGCGTCGGATGAACGGCAGAGCTCGACGTGTCCTGAAGCGAAACTGATCAATGAAGTTCCACTCAATGCTGCTGTGACATGCCTGGACGGCATGCGTCTGGTTGAGTCGGCGTTACTGGCTACGTCGCCCAGCCTCCGTAGCGACGTGCTGGCTGGCGCGCGGATGCTTCATTGTAGCTTGCAGATTCTTCTGCGGGTGGTAGACGAAAACCTGGCGGTGCTTGATGAGCAACTCCAGAATCAGCTCCGCGCGGAGCGGAATGCACTGCAAGACGAGGCTGATCAGATCCTCAGCGGCCTATAGGCCCGTCAAGAGTGCCCCAAACAAATCAAGAAGCCTACAGCAGGGACGGCAGCGCAAGCTGCTGTGGTCCGAAAGGGTGATGTAAGCAGCCTCAACGGACCCGCTGTTGCTTCGGTCGGCGGGCCGTTACAATGCGCCGTTTTGGGAGTACGGGTTAGGCCAATGGCAGATCTGACGCTTTATCAGTATGGCCTCATCGGTCTGATCTTTATCTGGAGCGGGTTTGTTCGTTCCGGCCTGGGGTTTGGCGGCGCAGTCCTGTCGCTGCCCTTTCTGCTTCTTGTCCATGATGACCCGCTGGTCTACCTTCCGATAATTGCCGTCCACTTGCTGGTTTTCTCCTCCCTGACCGTTGTTGCCAATAACCGCCCAGGTGCAGGGCAAAGAAGTTCTCCGGAAGCGGGCCCGCAGGGCAGTACGGTGGACTGGCGCTATTTGCAACGCTTACTTGCCATCATGATCGTGCCCAAGATGATCGGCGTGTTTGGGCTGCTTACCCTGCCAGCCAACATAATGAGCGCGGTCATCTTCTCAATCGTCGCGCTGTATTCGCTTTCCTACATCCTCGGGCGGCCCTTCAGAAGCAACAGCAAACTGGTCGATACCCTGTTCCTGATGCTGGGGGGATACATTAGCGGAACATCACTTATCGGCGCACCATTGATAATCGCGGTCGCCGCGCAGCATGTCGCCAAGGAGCAGCTGCGCGACACGCTGTTCGCGCTCTGGTTTATCCTCGTCACTATAAAGCTTGGCGCCTTCGTTTACGCAGGCGTCGATCTGCAGCTGATCCATCACCTCTGGCTGCTTCCCTGTGCCGCGGTCGGTCATGTATTGGGCATGCGGTTTCACAAACGGATGCTGCAGGCTGAAACCCCGGTGTTCTTCAGGATGCTGGGGTGGGTTCTACTGCTCATCAGTATACTTGGGCTGTGGCGCGGTCTCGTGGCCTGAATTCCGCACTATAGCCAGAACTTAACTGTCAGCATCGCAGGTGAGTGCATAGTATTGGGTGATCCCATTCCCCAAGGACAGGCGAGCACAATGCAACATGAGGAACATGCGCCCGATTTAGACCACAATCAGAAAAGAGATGTGCGGCGCCGCGAAGCCCCCAGTGCAGCAGTCGTGTATGAAACGATCAGGCGGGAAGCTGTATCCGAGTTAGGGAGGCCCTTGTGGGGGCTGGCGTGGTCGGCTCTGGCAGCCGGCTTGTCCATGGGCTTCTCGTTCGTCGCCCAGGTGCTGCTCTACAATTACACGCCAGAAGCCACCTGGCGCCCCATCATAGCGAGCTTTGGCTACTCGGTGGGCTTTCTCTTCGTCATCCTGGGGCGTCAGCAATTGTTTACGGAGAATACGCTGACACCCATGCTCGAGATCATGCGGGCGCGCAACCTCGGGTCTGTAAGGCGCATGGCCTATCTCTGGTTGGTCGTCCTCAGCGCCAACCTGACGGGCACCGCAGTGTTTGCCGCCGCACTGGCTTTTTTCAATGTGCTGGGACCAGAGCTGGACGGGTCGATGCAGGCAATAGCATCGCGGGAATACGGCACCGAGTTTGGCACAATGTTTTTACGTGCCATATTCGCCGGCTGGCTGGTGGCACTGATGCTCTGGCTGATGCCGTTCGCTGAAACGGCACGGGTAGCCGTCATCATCATAGTGACCTATGTGATTGGCCTCGCGCACTTTCCTCATATCATCGCCGGTTCTGTGGCGGCCCTCTACAGCGTATTCACCGGGGAACAGTCTTTTTCTGCGTTCCTGGTCGGATTCTTCCTACCGACGTTAGCGGGCAACATGGTCGGCGGGATCATGCTGGTGGCAGCGGTGAATTACGCACAGGTGACTTACAGCGAGCGGAATATGGAGGGCTGATGAGTGAAATGGCTGCCGTGCCTTCACGAAAAAGCCACCCCGAAGGGTGGCTTTTCAAACACGCGAGCGTTTAGTGCCCGTAGACAACCATGTCTGCGGTGATGGCGATGTCGGTCATATAGATTGCACCGATTGACTCGCCGTTACCCATGGTGATGTCGGTCAGGTCGAGGTCACCGGAGAAGTCCTGGACCGTAACCCGAAGCGCATCCTGGTCAGCGCCGAGGTAGTCTTCGGCGACACCGATGTCCGCTTGGGCGTGAGCGAAGGATACCGCTTCGCCACCTGGGCCAAAGCCGATCACCTGGCCACGGGTATTGTGCAGGCTGAACCCAAGGCTGGTACCCATGAACGGCAGCGTCACGTCGCCTTTGGCGTTGAAGTACGCGTTAATATTCATGCTGTCGCTTTCTTCCTGGACCACAATATCGATCGGGCCAAGGTTACCGACGATTTTCAGATCAGACACCAGTACGGTGCTGTTGGGGTTGTCAGCTCTCAGGCTGCCGACATTGGTGCGGTTGGCGCTACCATCGTCGTTAGTCTGTTTGGCCAGGGAGATGCTGTCGATTTCGAGAGTGAAGTCAACGGGGAAGAGCCCGGTGGTGCGCATCGAGATAACCAGGTCGCCGTCAGAAACATTGGCGTCGCTCTCGACTTCAAGAATGTTGTCGCGAATTTCGTCAATGTTGGCCAGTCCGGTCAGAACGCTTTCGTTATAGAGGTATTCACCAGCTGTGCCAGACGGAATATCGGCACGGGGATCTTCCCCGGCAACGTCTACGTGAATGCGGATCTGGTCGAGATAGGGACCGCCGATACCACCGAACAGGCGCAAACCGTCAATGACCAGGAAGCCCTTGTCTTCGTACGCGATCTCGCCGACGCTGATCAGCGCCTGGTTCACGTCGATAGTAACACCGGCCTGGCCGGTGAGTTCGCTCATTGACAGATCATCAAGAGCTTGCATTTGAGCTTGTGCAGCAAAAGGGGCCGCTGAGATAGCGGAAATCAGTGCGATTTTCTTCAGGCCTTTCATAACCATCTCCTAAAAGAGGCAATTGTTTTTTTTATTACGTCGGACACCCAGACACGACAACCTCATTCTGTTCCTTTTGCTGAACAGGGTATGAGCGGTAGTTCATGTTTTGTTCATCGTGTCTTAATGCAAACTAAACAGGGGTATGTATCAGGGCTGCTCGTAAACAGCGCTGAATAAGTCAGCAGTTTGTCGAGGTGAAGAAGGCGCTTGTGCGGATGCCGGCACCCGGCGAGTGCTGGGCTGAAGCAGCCGGGATCAGGGCTTTGTTTGCCTTGATCCCGGCCCGGGGCTGAATCCCCGCTGGCTTGAGCGTTTTTAGTGGCCGTAAACGACCATATCAGCGGTGATGGCGATGTCGGTCATGTAGATCGCACCGATTGACTCGCCGTTACCCATGGTGATGTTGGTCAGGTCGAGGTCGCCAGAGAAATCCTGGACTGTGACCCGAAGCGCATCCTTGTCGGCGCCGAGGTAGTCTTCGGCAACGCCGATATCAGCCTGGGCGTGAGCAAATGAAACGCCTTGCGCACTGTTGCGGGCCATGCCGATCAGCTGGCCACGCGTGTTATGCAGCGAGAAGCCCAGGCTCGTACCCATGAATGGCAGCGTTACTTCGCCTGCAGCATTAAAGTAGGCGTTGATGTTCATGCTGTTGGACTCTTCCTGAACGACAATGTCGATCGGTCCCAGGTTACCGTTGATGTTCAGGTCAGATACCAGAACAGTGCTGCCAGCGTTGCTTGCGGCCATATCGCCAAGATTACTGAGGTTGGCGCTGCCGTCGTCGTTTGTTTCTTTTGCCAGTGAAACGCTGTCGATTTTCAGGTTGAAGTCAACAGGGAACAGGCCGGTGGTGCGCATGGAAATAACCAGATCACCGTCAGAAACCTGCGGGTCTGTCTCGACCGCCTGAATGTTGGTGGTTATCTCCTGGAGTATGGCTGCGCTCGAGTTTTTGAGAATACTCTCCTGATAGAGGTACTCGCCAGCAGTTCCAGTCGGGATATCTGCGCGCGGATCCTGGCCCGCAACGTCCACATGAATACGGATCTCGTCCAGGAATTCAGTATTGAATCCGCCGCCGCCTTTCAGTTCCAGGCCGCTGATAACAAGGAAGCCTTTATCCTGATAGGCGATTTCGCCAACGCTGATCGTGGCTTTGTTAATGTCGATGGTCACACCGGCTTGGCCTGTGACATCGCCCATCGAGGAATCATCAAGGGATTGCATTTGAGCTTGCGTAGCAAAAGGAGCCGCTGCGATAGCGGATATCAGTGCGATTTGCTTCAGGCCTTTCATATACTTCTCCTACAAGGCAATTGTTTTTTTTATGGCGTCGGACACCCATACGCGACAATTTCATTGTGATCCTTTCGCTTCCTCTAATGTGAGCAATAGTTCATGTTTCGATAATTTACCCGTAATGTAATCTGCTCTGGATTGTGCTTGAGATTCTTGTAAAAAGCTCAAGAGATCAATGCTTTGCTGAATCAAGGAGCGCGTTAAGATTTGGGAATGGGTGAAGCCGGGCAGAGGGGAGGGCTAACTGATGGATGCCGGCCGGGGTCGAAGGCTGTGTCTGCCTTGACCCGGCCCGGGCCTGAATTCCAGAGGTTTACAGCGCGTTTCAGTGGCCGTAAACGACCATGTCCGCGGTGATGGCGATATCGGTCATATAGATTGCGCCGATGGACTCGTCGTTGCCCATGGTAATGTTGGTCAGGTCGAGGTCTCCGGAGAAGTCCTGGACTGTAACCCGAAGCGCATCCTGGTCAGCACCCAGGTAGTCTTCTGCGACACCGATATCAGCCTGGGCGTGGGCGAAGGATACTGCTTCGCCGCCTGGGCCGAAGCCGATGACCTGCCCACGGGTATTGTGCAGACTGAAGCCGAGGCTGGTACCCATGAACGGAAGAGTAACGTCGCCTTTTGCATTGAAATAGGCGTTGATGTTCATGCTGTCGGACTCTTCCTGTACGACGATATCGATCGGGCCCAGGTTGCCGAGAATTCTCAGGTCAGACACCAGCACGGTGCTGTTGGGGTTGTCGGCCCGCAGACTGCCGACGTTTGTACGATTGGCGCTGCCGTCGTCGCTGGTCTGCTTGGCCAGGGAAATGCTATCGATTTCGAGGGTGAAATCGAGCGGAAAGAGTCCGCTGGTACGCATGGAGATGACGAGGTCACCGTCTGAGACATTGGCATCACTCTCGACCGCATTGATGTTGTCGCGGATTTCGTCGATATTCGGCATGCCGCTCAGAATGCTCTCGTTATAGAGGTACTCGCCAGCTGTGCCAGTGGGAATATCACTGCGGGGATCTTCGCCGACAATGTCAAAGTGGATGCGACCTTCGTCCAGGTAGGGGCCGCCGGTACCCCCGAACAGGCGCAGGCCATCGATGACCAGGAAGCCTTTATCTTCATAGGCGATTTCGCCGATGCTGACAGTGGCTTTGTTGATGTCGATGGTGACACCGGACTGGCCGGTAACTTCACCCATGGATGAGTCGCTGAGGGACTGCATTTGGGCTTGTGCGGCAAATGGGGTTGCTGAGATAGCGCAGATCAGAGCGATTTTCTTCAGGCCTTTCATAAGCTACTCCTGCGAAGGCATTTTTTATTTTTATGGGCGTCCAACTTTGCGCGCCACGATTTCATTATGTCCCTCTCGGCCTCGGAAGTATGAGCAGTAGCTCGTGTTTCAGCATATGCGGGCTTCCGCCCTGTGGGTACTCGCTCGCCATGGCGATGCGTACAGGGCGAGAGGCTGGGTACAGGGCGAGTGGTCGGGCCGGAAACTCATAAAGGAGCAAGTCAGCGCGATGCAGCAGAAAGAATTCACCGTAACCTGTCGGGGGCGCGGCCTCGTGGATATTACCAACCGCATCAGGGACTGGGTGGCCGAGACTCAGGTAAAAACAGGGCTCTGCCACGTCTTTATCCATCACACCAGCGCGTCGCTAATCCTCTCGGAAAACGCCGACCCTGATGTCTGCGCCGACCTCGAGCGATTCATGGCACGCCTGGTGCCGGATGGGGATCCGCTATTTGAACATGTAGCAGAAGGGGAGGATGACATGCCGGCGCACATCCGCTCCGTGCTCACCCGGTCGGATCTGACGATCCCGGTAACAGGAGGACAACTGGCACTGGGCACCTGGCAGGGCATCTGGTTGTGGGAGCACCGCTACCAAGCCCACCAGCGACGAATAACGGTGACGGTGCAGGGAAGCTGACGGGACAAAAGCAGCCTCAGCGTAACTGGCTGTCCTTACTGCCACGGCGATTATAGCCGCTGTAGGCCTGTTGCTGCCGGTCGAACTCGGCCCGGCAGGTGATGCAAAGTCGGACTCCCGGTACCGCCTTGCGGCGGGCCTCGGGAATCCTGTTGTCACACTCTTCACAGTGGGTCAGGCTTTCGCCGGAGGTAATCTGGCTCCTTGCCCGCTGTAACGCGTCCTCGACGGTACTGTCGATCTGTTCCTGAACCGCACCTTCCCGTGCCCAGCCGCTCGCCATAATGCACTCCTCAAATTCAACCGCAGCAGGCGGATAACCAGTGTCGGCCGCTGCTGCGAAAAAGTAATTTGAGGTTAGGCCCGGATTCGCGCTGTTGGTTCCCAGCCCAGGATTACTGAATCGTCAGGCTACGCGAGTTTGAATCGTCCAATAAGCGTCTGCAGCTGATCAGCCAGGGTTGCCAGCTCTTGGCTCGCCTGGGTGGTTTGCTCGGAGCCGCGGGCGCTTTCCTGGGAAACGGCATCTATGGCGCTCAGGTTCGAGCTGATTTCTTCTGCCACCATTCCCTGTTGCTCGGCCGCGCTGGCGATCTGCGTAGTCATGTCGCTGATGCGGCGAATGGCGGTTTTCATCTGATCGATGGCAATGCCTGCGGTCTCGGCTTCCTGCACAGTCTCACGGACAGCCGCCTGACTCTGGGCAATGGCCTCGGCGGTCTGCGCCGCGCCCTGCTGGAGTTTTTCGATCATCGCATGAATTTCTTTGGTCGAGTCGTGGGTACGGCTTGCCAGAGTGCGCACCTCATCGGCAACAACAGCAAAGCCACGGCCATGCTCGCCGGCGCGAGCGGCCTCTATTGCTGCGTTGAGGGCGAGCAGGTTGGTCTGTTCCGCGACGCTTTGGATAACATCGAGCACGTTGCCGATATTCTCGCTTTCAGTGTTGAGCTGGCGGACCACTTCGTCGACCCGATTAACATCGCCTGCAAGCCTGTCAATGGCGACGATGACTTTACGTACCTGGCTGTCACCGTTGATAGACTGTTGGTTTGCGTCCCGGGTAGCCACATCGGTTTCCTGGGCATGGCGTGACACTTCCTGAACGGTGCTCGACATCTCGTTCATGGATGTCGCCACCTGAGCTATTTCGGATTGCTGGTGCTGAACCCCTTCTGAACTCTGGCGGCTGACCGCGTTGACTTCCTCGGCGGCGCTCGATAGCTGAGTGCTGGCTGAGGTGATGTCGAACACGAGCTGGCGCAGGCTCTGGACCATGTCGTCAAGGCCGCGGCTGACGACACTTATTTCGTCCGAGCCACTGGAGTCGAACGATGCAGTCAGATCTCCTTTTGCCAGCCGAGCGACCTCTGTCGATATCCGTTTCATAGGCCCGGTGATGGCGCGGGTGATCCAGGCGGCAGTAAGTACGCCCAGCGCTATCGCCGCTATAAGGCTTGCCAGAATTGTCATTGTCGCGGTGGATATGACCTGGTTACGCTCCTGTGCCTGCCGGGCCAGTGCGCTACGTGCCTGCTCTTCGGTAGCGCGCGCCGCTTCGGTCATATCCTGGATCTGGTTTTGTTGCGTTTCGCTGGCTGCGTAGTATGCGGCCAGGTCGCCCTTGTAGTTGGCGAGTCGCTCCAGTATTTTTTGCGCGATGGCTTGTGCTTCAGCGCGATCAAGGTTCGATTCAGTCTGGCGTGCGACGGTTGAGGCATCGTCGATCAGCGTGACGGCCCGGTCGTAGTCAGGCTTGCTGTCATAAAGCATGTAGTTCTTCTCCTCTGTCCGGGCGGCGAGGAAAAGCCGGATAAGCCTGTTGGCACCTTCCGCTTCTTCCAGCTCATCGCTGATCATGGATGAGGTGGCATCATTCCTGAGGAGCATGTCGTCGACGTCGACTTTCTGGCTCGCCCGCAGGGCAGTAGCCAGCTCTTCGACTTCCTGCGCAGCGTCACGCATTTTCAGCTCCAGCGACTTCTGCAACTCGGTTTCGCCGATAAATTCGTCGAAACTGGACTGGTACCGCGATAATGCCGCCGCAAGGCTGGTCATGGTTTCCCGGTTGGCGGCGTCGGTAAAGCTGGCTTTGAGCTCCGCCGCCTGATCCAGTGTTTTCTCGATCAGCGCGCGGGCTTCGTTAACCGCCGCCTCGTCCCGACGGATAACATAGTTTTTCTCCGCCTGCCTTATCTCGTACACCGCTTGCAGCAGGTCCTGGGTTTCGGCCTCCTTGCTGACACGTTCGTTCACTCCGTCCATACCGTTGAGGCCAATCAGGCCGACCACGACCGCAAGTACAAGCGTGGCGCCAAAGCCGCCGATCAATCTGGTACGGATCTTCATTCGAGAAACTCCGGTGAGTCAGAGATATCGCAGGCCTGAAAAAGGGGGGTGGCCTGCTTGTAGTTGTGCCGGAGTATAGATTAAAGCTATGGGAGGGCTTGTAGCTTATTGTTACAGCTCGAAAAGATCAGTTGCCGGGGTCAGGCTGGCCGATGCCGGGGAAGCAGCGCCGGAAGTGGTCGGGCATAAAGGTGACTTTGCGTGCGTGGTGGTCGAAGAACACAAATCCCTGCTTCGCCAGGGCGACCACCTGGCCACTGGGATGCTTTGTCACGCGGAATATAATGTCGGCCCCGTATTTGTTGAAATCCATTAAGCCGACCTCGAACTTCAGGTTCTCCTGGGCAAAACTTTCGCTCTTATAGGTGGTGATAAGGTCGGTAATGATGATGCCCTGGTCCGTCACTCCGAACTCGTCGAAACCGTAGTGGCAGAAAAAACGGTAGCGCGCTTCCGATAGCAGGGAAATCATCTGGTCGTTCCCAACGTGCCCGCCAGGATTAAGGTCAGTCATCCGGACGGTGATCGTCAAGGTGTAGTAAAACTGTTCCGGCAGCTGCAGGTCTACCCGAGCCATAATGGGTCCTCTTCACGGAATGGGTCGCGCAATGATGCGGCGCCGCATGTTACTTTGGAAGCGCTTTTCGGAACAGCCTCTGACACGGCAATGACCGCAGCGCGACACAGGTGTTGTTTTTCGCCATTGACGTCAAAGAAGGCCTCCATTAAAAAGATGCTTCAATAAGAGAGGAACATTGGGTATGTGGACACTTTTGGTGGGCCTGCTGATTTTTCTCGGTGTTCACTCTATATCCGTAGCGAACCATCAATGGCGGGACCGCCTTGCTTCGGGATTGGGCCTGCCGGCCTTCAAGGGTTTGTTCTCGCTAGTGTCGCTGATTGGGCTTATCCTCATAATCTGGGGGTACGGAATAGCGCGCCAGGATCCGGTAGTGATCTACACGCCGCCCCTGTGGCTGCGGCACATTGCAATGCTACTGTTGCTGCCTGTTTTCACGCTTGTTATTGCAGCTTATTTTCCAGGGCGCATCAGCCACGCCCTAAAGCATCCTTTGCTCGTGGCGGTGAAGCTGTGGGCGATGGCGCACTTGCTGACCAACGGCACGCTCGCCGATATTGTACTGTTTGGCGGATTTCTCGCCTGGGCCGTAGCGGATCGCATCTCCCTGAAGAAACGTCCTGCCCGGGTAACCCCTTCGCTCCCGGCCAGCGGAGCAAACGATGGCATCGCCCTGGCGGGCGGGCTTGTGGTTTATCTGCTGATGGTTTTCAAGCTGCACGCCTGGCTAATAGGCGTGTCGCCCATGGGGTAGCGTTGAGCTCTTAGTCTCCGGCTCTAGCGTTACGCGGTACCGACGTCTGGCGGCGATTTCGCGTAATATTCACGGCTATATGGTTCGTCCGGCAGATTTCCTGTCCGCGCAAATTTCGGGTCCCAGAGTCCTTCTCGTGCAGTTCAATACTTCTAAAGTACAGTCCAACGCGCCCGGTACAAATCCGGCCAGTGCGAACCCGGCTAGCGGGGACCCGACGGGTTTTCCGGTCAATCCGTTGCGTCGGCCCACCGGCTGTCGGGCATCGCTTGGCTGGAAACTGGCTATCGTTGCGGGCGTGTTCCTTGGCCTATGGCTGGCCAACGCTGCGGTCGGTCACCTCAGGCAGGCCCATGTGGAAGCATTTACTGCCCAGCTCAACGACGCGGGCAAGCTGCGAATGTACAGCCAGCGCATTGCGTTGCTGGCGTCTACCTGTGACACCGGCGCCAGCCGCGAGGGCCAGCGCTGCAGGCAAGCTGTTGGCGACGCGGTAGAGCAATACGAAGCGAAGCTGGCAGCGGTCAGGCAAAGTCCGAATGAGCTGTTCCTGGGCGAAGACCAGCGGCAGATTCAGCGAAGCCTGCAAGCACTTGAAGCGGATTGGGAACCCTACCGCGCTGCGGCGCAGCGGTTCGGTAGCCGCCTGGACACTCAGGGCGCGAGCAGCGGGGACGAGAGCACTGAGGGTGAGAAAACCGAGGGTGAGAGCGCTGCGATCTATCTGGGCGACCATGCAGATGCAATGCTGGCTAAGGCCGAGTCTCTTGTCGAGCTGCTGGTAGCGGCCCACCGTAGAGCCCAGGAGGCGCGAAACACGCTCGACAACCTGTTACAGCTTGTGGGCCTGCTGCTGTTAGTGTTGGTCGCCATCGTTGGCTACCGCCAGGGCATAAAACCTCTGCGCGAGATCGTTCGCCTGGCCCGACAGACATCGCAGGGCAATTACCAGGGGCGAGTGCTGTCAGCACCCGGTGACGAGATCGGCGAACTGGCCTATGCGTTTAATGAAGCAAGCCTGCGCACCGAGCAGCTGATAGGGGATCTTGGCGCCGAAGTTGCGACGGCCCAGCGGGAACGGGCAAAGTCCGACAACCTGCTGGAGTCCGCGGCTGACGGGATCATTATCTGCCAGCTCGACGGGACCATTCTCCGGGTCAATCGCGAGCTGGAACGCATTTTTGGCTACAGCCGGGCAGAGCTGCGCAACCGCAACGTTAAAGAGCTTATCCCTGAGCGATACAGAGCAAAGCATGACATTTATCAGCAGGGCTACGTGGCGGAGCCTAAATCCCGGCAAATGGGCATTGACGCAGCGGTTAGCGGTCTCAGCAAAAGCGGCCGCGAAATTCCGCTTGAGATCAGCCTCAGCCCGTCGACCCTCGGCGACGAGACCCGGGTCATAGCTGTCATTCGGGACGCGACTGAGCGCGAGCGCGCGGCAGCGGATAAGGCACGCCTGGTAGCCATTCTAGACGCAACACCGGACGTTACAGTGACGTTTACGGCCGACGGTGAGATGGTTTACCTCAATCCGGCTGGCAGGGAACTGGTGGGTCTGCAGGCTAAGGACAGCCTGAAGGGTTTGCGGCTTGAGGACATGCTGGCGCCTGATAGTCATGTTTTGCTTTACGAGCAGGCTGTGCCGATGGCACTTGAACTGGGCAGTTGGTCTGGCGAGATGATGATCCGTGACCACGGCGGCCATGATATCGCCGTGTCGCAGTCAATAATGGCTCACCCGTGCCAGGCTGAAGAGCCGCAATATCTGTCACTGATCGCCCGGGACATAAGCGTAAGCAAGAAACAGCAACAGGAACTGACTCATCGAGCGACCCACGACGCGCTAACGGGGCTGGCCAACCGTATGCTGTTTGAGGATCGACTCGACCAGGCCTTGCTCAGGGCAGATCGGAGCAGGACGTTGGTGGCCGTGCTTTTCATCGATCTGGATAATTTCAAACCCGTCAACGATACGCTGGGTCACGCCGTGGGCGACCGTCTGCTGAAAGAGCTGGCTCAGAGTCTGAAAGATCAACTGCGAAGTGGTGATACCAAGGCCAGGCTCGGCGGCGATGAGTTCGCGGTGATTCTGGAAGGCCTGGAGTCGGCCGAGGCAGCGCAGGAGGTCGTGGAAGAGCTGACCCGCGCCCTGAACAGGTCGGTCCGTCTGGACGGGCATGAGCTTTTGGTGACAACCAGCATCGGCGTGAGCCTCTACCCGGATGACGCGGCAACGGCTGAGACACTGCTGCTGACCGCAGATGCCGCCATGTATGAAGCAAAGGCGGCTGGGCGCAACGGCTACCGCTTTTTTAACCCGGCCTGAAGCTGGAGGGCGTTCTACTTTTACCTTCTACTTTCTACTTTCCATTTTCTGGGCGGGAGGCTCGCTCCTGACGCTTATCCCGGCCGTGACCCGTGTCCTTTCATTCTCATCTCTGAGTTATTGCGGATCCGTAAGGTTTCGCCCGACTCTAGCTCTAGCCCATGGTTGAGCTGTTTCTCTTCTATTCTGCCACCGAAAACGCCCCCTCGATGGCCCATAGCCTATGCAAGGCAAGCGGCTGATGAGAGACTCTTTTTTTATCCTGGTCAGTCGCTGCCCCGCTTGGGTTTTCTTGGCCATTCAGAGGCTGCAGGGCGGGCTTGATGCCCGTCAAGGGATTCTTGCACTCGTACGGCTATGCTGGCGCCACGTTTCAAGTCGAGGTGAGGCTGCTCATGCACGCTTTCCACTACCTGCAAAACAGCCTGGCAATGTTGCTCGCCCTGTTACTGCTCGGCGTCGTGCCGGTCGCAATAGCCCAGGATCAGGCGGCAGAAGCCCGGGCGCGTATCGAGCTTGTCTTCCCTGAAGCAGACATGATCTCCGAACCTGAAGGCGAGTACGGGGTCCGGCGCATCAGCGCCGGCGGGGAGGTGCTGGGGTACGCGTTCGAAAGCATCAATGTGGTTGATATTCCGGCCTACTCCGGTAAGCCGATCAATACCCATATCGTCCTTGATGATGAGGCTGTGATTCGGGATGCGTATGTCCTTGAGCATCACGAACCCATCCTGCTAATCGGCATTCCCGAACAGAAACTCCACGATTTTACGGACCGGTATGACGGTGTCGGCGTCGAGCAGCGTGTCGTTGTAGGGCGATCGAAAGACCCGGCAGCCGTCACTGTAGATGCGGTGAGTGGCGCGACAGTAACGGTAATGGTCCTGAACGAGATCATCATGCGGGCGGCCCATGAAGTTGCGGTGTCGCTTGATCTGATCAAGGCGAGCGGCGTCGCCCGTAAACCTGCGACTGTTCTCTACGACAGCTATGAGCCCGCTGTCTGGGACGAACTGATGGGCATCGGCGCCATTCGACGCCTGCACCTCACCCGGGGGGAAATAGACCAGGCTTTTGCCGGAACCGAGGCTGAGGGCATTGATGAGGCCGCCGCCGATGAGGTTGATGAGACCTTCATTGATCTCTATGTGGCCCACCTGAACCCGCCCGCCATTGGGCGCAACCTGCTCGGCGAAAACCGTTACAAGTTCCTGATGGGCGATCTCGAGGACGGCGAGCATGCTATTGCGGTTTTTGGGCGCGGAGAATATTCCTTCAAGGGCTCAGGCTACGTCCGTGGCGGCATATTTGATCGGGTTCAGGTAAGACAGTTCGGAGAGAGCATCAGCTTTCGCGACCGGGACTACGAAAGGCTATCGGATGTATACGCTGGCGCGCCTGACTTTGACGAAATGGCCGTGTTTGTGGTGCGCGACGCCTACGATTTCGATCCAGGATCGCCCTGGAGCCTCGAGCTTCTGGTCAGAAGACAGACCGGGCCAGTGGACAGCATTTTCACCAGTTTCGAGTTGCCATATCAGGTGCCGGAGGCGTATATCGACCGCCCGGAGCCAACAGCCGCAGAGCTGGCGGCTATAGAAGAAGCCAACAGGCCGTTATGGGTCAATATCTGGTACCAGAAATCATTCCAGATTGGCGTGGTGGTCGCAGCACTGCTTTTACTGACCATCATTCTTTTTCTACAGGACAAATTTACCCAGCACCCGCGTTTCCTGCGCTGGCTACGTCACGGCTACCTTACTTTTACAGTGGTTTTCATCGGCTGGTACGCGCTGGGGCAACTATCTATCGTGAACGTACTCACGTTCGTGCACTCGCTGGTGCAGAACTTCCGTTGGGAGCTTTTCCTGAGCGATCCGGTGATATTCATCATCTGGGTTTTTACCGCCGCGAGTATCCTGTTATGGGGGCGCGGGGTATTTTGCGGCTGGTTGTGCCCTTTCGGCGCGTTGCAGGAGCTGATCAACGAAGGCGCCCGCAAACTGAAAGTCCCCCAGTACGAATTGCCATTTGCGGTACATGAGCGTCTCTGGGCGATCAAGTACATCATCCTGCTGGTGCTTTTCGGCATCTCGCTCGAATCCATGACCCTGGCTGAAAAGGCCTCTGAAGTCGAACCGTTCAAAACCGCCATCACCATGAAGTTCGATCGGCAGTGGTGGTTTGTGCTTTATGCGGTAATCCTGCTGGCTATCAATATCTTCACCCGCAAGGTCTACTGCCGTTACATCTGCCCGCTTGGGGCCGCCCTGGCGGTGCCCAGCAAATTCAGGATTTTCGACTGGCTCAAACGGCGCAAGGAGTGTGGCAACCCCTGCCAGCTGTGTGCCAAAGAATGTGAAATCCAGGCGATCCATCCCGACGGTCACATTAACCTGAACGAATGCCACTACTGCCTCGATTGTCAGATGACCTATCACAACGACGACAAGTGTCCGCCGCTCGTTAACAAGAAAAAACGCCGCAACAAAGGCAAACCGACTGCACCAGGGCCGCAACTCATCCCCGCCGTGCAGATAGTGGACCCCTGAAAGGGTCCGGCAAGCAGTGTCAGTGCGGCCGCAAGGCCGTCGCAGAAAAGCGTGACAACAGGAGCGAAGCGCATGAGCAAGAAAAAATATGATAACAATGCACCGGAAACTGAGCAGTCGGGCCTGAGTCGCCGTGGCTTTCTTGGGGCGACGGCAATGGGAGGCGCCGCGTTGGTTGGAGCCGGGGCTCTGGGCAGCGCAGTAATGACGCGTGAGTCCTGGGCCGCGGCTGTGAAGGAGTCGCAGGCAAAAACCCACATTCAGCCGGGTGAGCTGGACACTTATTACGGGTTCTGGAGTGGCGGCCACCAGGGCGAGGTGCGTGTCTTCGGGGTCCCGTCCATGCGGGAACTGATGCGCATCCCCGTGTTCAACGTCGACTCGGCTACCGGCTGGGGCCTCACCAATGAGAGCCGTGCGATCATGGGCGAGAGCGCGAAATACCCCAACGGCGACTGCCACCACCCGCACTTGTCCATGACCGACGGCAAGTACGATGGCAAGTACCTTTTTATCAACGACAAGGCCAACACCCGGGTCGCCCGCATCCGCATGGATATCATGAAGTGCGACAAGATGCTCACGGTTCCCAACGTCCAGGCGATACATGGTTTGCGGCTTCAGAAAGTGCCGGAAACCAAGTACGTTTTTGCCAATGCTGAGTTTGTTATCCCGCACCCCAACGACGGTACATCGTTCGACCTGCAGGCCAAGAACAGCTACACCATGTTCAACGTTATTGATGCGGAGAAGATGGAAATGGCGTTCCAGGTCATCGTCGATGGCAACCTGGACAACACAGACGCGGACTACACCGGTAAATACGCCGCGTCGACCTGCTATAACTCGGAGAAGGCCACCGATCTCGGGGGCATGATGCGCAATGAGCGCGACTGGGTCGTCGTCTTTAACATCGAGCGCATCGAAGCAGCGATCAAAGCTGGCAATTACACCACCTTGGGCGATTCCGATGTGCCTGTAGTGGACGGACGTGAAGGCTCCAAACTGACCCGTTACATTCCGGTGCCGAAGAATCCCCATGGCCTCAACACATCGCCCGACGGCAAGTACTTCATCGCTGCGGGCAAGCTGTCGCCGACCGTTTCGATTATCGATATCAGCAAGCTGGATGCGCTATTTGACGACAAGCTGAGTTCGCCGCGGGATGCCATCGTGGGTGAACCTGAGCTGGGTCTCGGGCCATTGCATACCACTTATGACGGCCGCGGTAACGGCTATACCACGCTGTTTATCGACAGTCAGATCGTCAAGTGGAACATTGACGAAGCCATCCGCGCCTACAATGGCGAAAAGGTCAACTACATCAAACAGAAGCTTGATGTGCACTATCAGCCGGGCCATACCCACGCTTCACTGACTGAAACTTCCGAAGCCGATGGCCAGTGGCTCGTGGTCCTGAGTAAGTTCTCCAAAGACCGGTTCCTGCCCACAGGTCCGCTTCACCCTGAGAATGATCAGCTGATTGATATCTCCGGAGATGAAATGAAGCTGGTCCACGACGGTCCCACCTTCGCCGAGCCCCATGATTGCATTATGGCGCGTCGCGATCAGATCAGGACCAAGAAGATCTGGGACCGCAACGATCCTTTCTTTGCCCCAACTGTTGCACGGGCCAAAAAAGATGGCATCAACCTGACCAGTGACAACAAGGTGATCCGGGATGGCAACAAGGTGCGGGTCTACATGACATCCATGGCGCCTTCTTTCGGTCTGACCGAGTTCAAGGTCAAACAGGGTGATGAGGTCACAGTGACGATCACCAACATTGATGAGATCGAGGATGTCACCCATGGTTTTGTCATGACCAACCATGGTGCAAGCATGGAAATCAGCCCGCAGCAGACATCGTCCATCACCTTCGTGGCAGACAAGCCCGGCGTGCACTGGTACTACTGCAGCTGGTTCTGCCACGCCCTGCACATGGAAATGGTCGGTCAGATGCTGGTTGAGCCAGCGTAGGGCACAGCGACGTGCTTTAGCCGCGGCAAGGGGCATCCGGGCCGCGGTTAACTACAGGCTGGCGTGAGGAATTATTTCTCGCGAAAGTCTTACCGTCACAAAATGCAATAGCGAACAGAAGGCCCGACGTGTGTCTCTGAACAAACACAGGGCGACGTGCTGCCGGACGGTGTTACTGTCGCTCTTCTTTCTCGCGTTCTCTGTTCAGGCAGTGCAACCGGTTACCGAATTACCTCTGCAGTCTGATGGTGAAAACCGTTGGGTGCTTCCCGCGGGGGAGCATAGGGGCCAGTTCGTCATTGAGGAACCACTGCACCTCCGGTGCGAACGGGGGGCGATCTTGTCTGCGCAGGGAGTTGGGCATGCAATAAACATACGGGCAGCCAACGTGGTTATCGAGGGCTGCGAGATACGCAACTGGGGCCGTAATCTCACCAATATGGACTCGGGTATATTCGTTCAGCCTGAGGCGACCGGCAGTCGCCTTCTCAACAACACACTGAAAGGGCCCGGCTTCGGTATCTGGGTGGATGGGGCCAGCGACGTCGAGCTGATCGGCAACATCATCGAAGGCGACCAGAGCATCCGGTCCCAGGATCGTGGCAATGGCATCCATTTATATTCCGTAGGCAATGCGCGTGTTTCGGACAACCGGGTGAGCCATGTTCGGGATGGTATCTACATTGACACTTCGAATGGGAATCATCTTGAAGGTAACGTACTCGAAGACCTGCGGTACGGCATTCACTACATGTTTTCCAATAACAACCATGTCATCAACAATGTTACGCGCCGAACCCGTACCGGCTATGCGTTAATGCAGAGCCGTAAGCTGTCAGTGATCGGCAACCGTTCGGAGCAGGATGAGAACTACGGCATCCTCATGAATTACATCACCTATTCAACAGTGACCAATAACGTGGTCAGCGGTGTGAGGAAGGGTGGCGCCATGGGCGAAGCGGCCAGTGGAGCAGAAGGAAAGGCGCTGTTTATCTATAACTCCCTGTTCAACCACATAGAAAAAAATCGTTTTGAACAGAGCTCCCTCGGCATTCACCTGACAGCCGGCTCCGAGAACAACCGCATAACCGGAAACGCGTTCGTCGGCAACCGGCAGCAGGTCAAGTACGTGGCTACGCGGACGCAGGAGTGGTCCGAAGATGGCCATGGTAACTACTGGAGCGACTACCTCGGGTGGGATCGTGACAGCGACGGTGTAGGTGATGTGCCCTATGAGCCCAATGACAATGTGGACCGGCTTCTCTGGCTTTATCCCCAGGTTCGCCTACTAATGAACAGCCCCGCTATAGAACTTCTGCGCTGGGTCCAGCGGGCCTTTCCTGTGGTCAAGGCGCCGGGGGTTCAGGACAGCTTTCCGCTGATGCGCGTACCCGCCGCCAGTGCCAATGCGCAATCAAGGGAGCCAGCCTCATGAATGCGGTTGAAATAAAAGCGGTGCACCAGCGCTACGGCCGGCTTACGGTCCTGCAGGATCTGAACCTCGACCTGGCGGAAGGCGAAGTGCTGGGCCTCTTCGGTCACAACGGGGCGGGCAAAACAACCAGTATGAAGCTGATTCTCGGCTTGCTGAGCCCCAGTGACGGACAGGTTCGGGTGCTGGGAGGGCAGCCCAACGATAAAGCCGTGAAGCGGCAACTGGGCTACTTGCCCGAAAATGTCATCTTCTACCCCCAGCTTAGCGGACGGGAAACCCTGCGCCATTTTGCCCGGCTCAAGGGCGCGGCTCTTGCCCAGGTGGATGAACTACTGCAACAGGTAGGGCTGTCTGCGGCCGCTTCGCGCCGGGTAAAAACCTACTCTAAAGGGATGCGGCAGCGGCTCGGCCTGGCCCAGGCCCTGCTGGGCGAACCAAGGCTGCTGTTGTTGGATGAGCCTACCGTCGGGCTTGACCCGATCGCGACCCAGGACCTTTACCATCTTACCGACCGGCTGCGACGCCAGGGTACCAGCATCATTATTTGTTCCCACGTTTTGCCGGGCGTCGAGGCGCACCTGGACAGAGCGGCCATTCTCGCCGGAGGCAGGCTCCAGGCCGTTGGGGCTCTGGCTGAGCTCAGGGATGAGGCGCAATTGCCCGTGCATATCAAAGCGAGTGGCGTCAGCGAACGTCACCAGTTGATCAAACGGTGGACTGACGCCGGTTACTCAGCACGGGAAACTGCGCGCGACGGTATCGAAGTGGCCGCACATAGCAGCCACAAGCTTGACCTTCTACGCCAGCTACTGGGCGAACGCTCGCCTTCTGATGTGGAGGTGGTGCAGCCGTCGCTGGAAGATCTCTACCGGTATTACATGGACCGGGCCGGCAGCGATTCCGCCGGGGAGGGGAGGGCATGATTCAGATCTGGTCTATCGCACGTAAAGAGCTGAGCGATGGCTTGCGGAATCGCTGGTTACTGGCAATCAGCCTGCTGTTCGCAGTGCTCGCCGTGGGTATCGCCTGGTTCGGCGCCGCGGCCTCGGGTCAGGTCGGGTTCACGTCGATTCCCGCGACCATTGCAAGCCTGGCGAGTCTGGCAACGTTCCTCATGCCCTTGATCGCCCTGATGCTGGCCTATGACGCTATCGTCGGTGAAGAAGAAGCGGGTACGCTCATGCTGCTGCTGACCTACCCTCTGGGCCGAGGCCAGATCCTTGTTGGCAAGTTCGTCGGTCATGGACTGATCCTGGCCCTAGCGACTTTTATCGGATTCGGTAGCGCGGCTTTAGCGATTGCCGTACTGGTGGATAACGTTGAAACGAGCCTGCTGTTCTGGGCGTTCGGTCGCTTCATGCTGTCATCCATGCTGCTGGGTTGGGTATTTCTGGGGTTGGCGTATCTGATCAGCAGCCAGGTGGCTGAGAAGTCCACCGCTGCGGGCCTCGCGCTGGGGGTATGGTTTCTCTTTGTCCTGCTGTTTGACCTTGGCCTGCTGGCCTTGCTGGTTTTTAGTGAAGGGAACTTCAATCCGGACCTGTTGCCCTGGTTGCTACTGCTCAATCCCGCCGACATTTACCGACTGATCAACCTGTCTGGTTTCGATGTCGGCGCAGGCGCTGTTGGGGTATTGTCGCTGGGCGGGGATCTGCCCGTTGCCGGGTCCGTCCTCTGGCTCTGTCTGTTCGCCTGGGTGACAGGCACACTTGCGGGAGCTTATTGGTTCTTTCGCCGTCGGCAGGTCTGAGCAGGCGGCACTTATGGTAGGGGTGGTGGATATGCGGCGTTTACGAAAAATCATGATAGCGCTTTTCCTTGCCGTTACAGGCCTTGTCATTACTGGCTGCAATGACGCCAACAAGGTCGAGGCGCCCGTCGAGCCCGTTGGGTTCCACGCCGGTGATGAATGCCACATCTGCGGCATGCTGATCGCTGAGTTTCCCGGACCTAAAGGACAGGCCGTGGCGACAACGGAGGTGCGAAAGTTCTGCTCCGCTGCCGAAATGATCGGGTGGTGGCTGCAGCCTGAGAATCAGAACAGATCGTATGAGCTATACGTGCATGACATGGCGCGCTCGGACTGGTACCGCCCAGACGACGCCCACCTGATCAATGCGCGGGACGCCTGGTACGTGGCAGGGACCGGGCTGGAAGGCGCAATGGGCGCAGTGCTCGCGACATTCGCGGACAAGCAGGAGGCGCGGGCCCTGGCTCAGCGAACCGGCGGTCATGTCATGCGTTTTGACGAGATCGACCAGACCTTCCTGAGCAAGGCGGCGATTAACCATGAGGACGATCGCCTGTCACCAGACGGTCACTGAAAGATGATCCAGTGTACACCGGCGGAAACGCGGGCTGTCCGGCTCCGGTAAACGTATTACAAAATTGGTGAGGTGAACAGATGATGGGAATCAGTGTGTGGCAATTGGTTATTGTTCTGCTGATCGTGCTGATGTTGTTTGGGACCAAACGGCTTCGCAGCATCGGATCCGACGTAGGCGGCGCCATTAAAGGGTTCCGCAACTCCATGCAGGACACGAACGTTACCGGGAAAGACGGGCAAATTGAGAAAGAGCTGAAGTAACAGCGACCCCTAATACAGAACTGACAGTACAGAGCTGATAGTACAGAACTGATTGTACAGAGCTGATTGTTCATAGCTGATTGTACAGAACTGATTGGCCCGCTTCCCATGCAACAGGAGCCGGCCAATCAGCCTGGGATTATGCTTAATCCCGTTGTGGCGCTCAGCCCTGCTTGAGTACCCACTCGGCCAGCGCGGTTGCTTCCTCGTCAGTCACATTGTTAGGCGGCATCGGAATCTGGCCCCACTTGCCCTTACTGCCTTCCTGGATGCTCTTTACGAGTATCGCGACGGCGTCATCCTGGCCAGCGTACTTCTTTGCGACATCCTGAAGCGCGGGGCCAACCATTTTCATCGCTTTAGCATGGCACGCGGCACATGCTTTCGACTGGAATAGTTTTTCAGCGTCCTGAGCCAGTGTAGGCTGCGCCGCGAGGCCACCTACAGCCAACAAAGCAATAATCATCTTTCTCATAGCAGCTGTCCTTTTCTTTTTTAAGCGTTGCAGCGCTTTCAGGGTACCCATGGGATAAACAGGAAGTCCACAATCGCCCGGTTAAAAGCCTTTTAAGTCAGTTACAGACTCTCCCGACAATGCGACTATCACCGTACTGGCAAACCTGCCCAAGCACTATATCCCAATAGAGGTAGGCGCCTTTGCGGCGCCCCTGGGCGCGAACAAAAATTCATGGCTGGTGCAAAAAAGATCGCTTGAAAAAGATCTGGCGGGCCCTATTTTGTTTTTTGCCACAAGGCAGCTGATTGTCACACGGCACCTCTTTGCCAAAAGGCATCTCTGCAAGAGTCGCCGCTAAGCGGGGCTCACTGCAGGAGACAAAACTTCGCTGAATAATTAGGGAGTTACCGCTATGACTACGACATCTTTTTCTCTGGCACCGCTGTTCCGTCACTCCATCGGGTTCGACCGCTTCAACGATCTGTTCGAGCGAGCGTTCGAAGCAGACGCATCGACCAGCTACCCGCCGTACAACGTGGAAAAGCACGGCGAGAACGAGTACCGCATCGTGCTCGCGGTTGCCGGGTTTGCAGAGCAAGACCTGTCGATCAATATCGAGAACGGGGTGCTCACCGTGACCGGCGCCAAGCCGGCTGTCGAGCAGTCCGGCAAAACCGTGGGCTACATGCACCAGGGCATCGCCCAGCGCTCGTTCAAGCTGTCCTATCGGCTTGAAGATCACATAGAGGTGCAGGGCGCCAACCTCGAAAACGGCCTGTTGACGATTGATCTGCTGCGGGTTATTCCCGAGGAAGAGAAACCGCGGCAGATTCCTATCGGGTCTAATGCCGCCCGGCAAAACCGGGTAGAAAAGGTAGAGGCCCGCAGGGGGGAAGAAGCCGCGGAAACTGCCTGAGGGTTAACGAGCCCGAAGCCCCGCCGTGTGGCGGGGCTTTTCATTGGAGTGCCCTGAGCTAAGCTTGTAGTGCCCTGAGCTAAGCTCAAGTGAGGCCACAGCGTGGCAAAGGAGCGCAGGTGCCTGCCTGCGGGCCATCCCGACCGCGCTCATACCCTAAGACTGCTGACCGCCTGATTAAGTTGATGAGCAAGGGCGGCCAGTTGCTCGCTTGTGGCTGCGCTTCTCAAGGTCTTCTCCGCTGTATGTTCCGTCACGTCCCGAATCTCGATAATGCTGCGGGTGATGGAGTCTGCCACCTGGGTTTGCTGGTCCAGCGCAGCTGCGATCTCACCATTGCCTTCAGTGATCTGATTTACCGCGGCGGCGATTTCCTCAAGGGACGCCCCGGCCTGCTCGGCCTGTTCGACGGAGTTGTGAGTCAGCTCGGCGCTGGCGGCCATATCGTCGACAGCGATGACCGTCCCTTCACGTAGAGCTTCGATCCGCTGCTGAATGTCCACGGTGGAATTCTGTACCCGCTGGGCCAGTGTCCGCACTTCATCCGCAACCACTGCGAAGCCGCGCCCGGAATCTCCGGCACGTGCGGCTTCGATGGCGGCGTTGAGGGCGAGAAGGTTGGTCTGCTCTGCAATGGCGCGAATCTCGCCTACCACACCGTTGATCTCCTGGCTGTGCCCAGCGAGTGTTTGCATATGCTCGGTGCACCGCTTGATGCTGGCGGACAGGCCGGTAATCGTGCGTTGGACGCACTGCACCTGGTCCCGTCCCTGTTGCGCCAGGCTGTTGGCCTGCCGGGACTGATCGCGCGCGGACCCCGTATGGCTGGCAATGTCCTGCACGGTCGCACTCATCTCATTAACCGCGGCAGCCACCATGTCGGTCTGGCTTTGCTGGGAACGCGTTCCGACCTTGACGTCTCCCATAAGCTGGGCCAATTCACCGGCGCTGTGCTCAAGCTCTGCCGCTGCTTCCCGGACCGAACCCACCACGCCTTGCTGCGCTGTCAGCATGGCGTTGAAGGCAACTGCCATTGAACCTACTTCGTCCTCTGATTTTACCGGCGCCCTGAGCGTGAGATCACCACTTTCCTGCACAGCAACCATGACGTCACGGA
Organism: Hydrocarboniclastica marina; assembly: GCF_004851605.1. GTDB lineage: Bacteria > Pseudomonadota > Gammaproteobacteria > Pseudomonadales > Oleiphilaceae > Hydrocarboniclastica > Hydrocarboniclastica marina. Next base: position 2,884,944 of record NZ_CP031093.1, on the reverse strand, counting down.
GCGCGAGAATATTACGCGTAATGAAAAGAATCAGTAGCTGCGAAACGCAGAGCACCATGAGCATCAGGACAAATACAACGCCTGCATAGAGGGGCGCGCGCGACAGCAACAAGGTGAAGTAAGCCTGCTGCTCAACACCCAGCACTGCTGCCTCGCCTTGTCGCATGACAACCCATGCGCCGGACAGATCTGGCCCGGCCGGCACCGGATCCAGAAGGTCGGCATCGAGCCATCGCGGCTGGTCGGACGCGACCGGTAAATTGGACAAGCTCCGGCTATCGATCCATCTCAGGCTCGCCGGTGTTGCCCCCGTCAGCAAGCCGCTCGCGACGACCTCAGCGGCGTAGCCCTTTCGCTCGGCGTTAATGGCTTGCTGCTCTATGACCAAAGCGGCAAGCACCAGCAGTAGCATGCCCGCGAACATGACGCCGTTAACGGCCCAGAATTTGTACTTGAGGGGAATGTGCTTGAGATTCAAAAGCCAGCTCCGACAGAAAAGCCGCCGAGCAAATCCACAGGCGGGACTCGAGCTCGGGGCCGGGAATATCAGTATAGAAGAACTTGCTGGTTATCGGCTGGGGGACCACAACCTTGACGCTTTTTGTTTGATCTGGCTCAAACAGCCAGCAGCCTCTAGACGACCCGCATGACCCGACCCATCAGCCGGCGCCAACCCAGCGGTAGTTTTTCTTCCAGCTCTGACAGGCGGGGGTCGTCCGAGCCCATGGGGTCGAAGCACTCTTTACAGGCGTAGAGCACGTAGTTGCCGGTTTTACTCTTGAACAGCAACACTACGGCAAAAAGCGCGCGCAGGTGCATGAAGAGTGGCCCGTTTTCGGGGGGGAGTTCATGGTAGTTTATGGCCAGCCAACCTTCTGTTGAGAGTGCCCTGGCACACTGGTCGATGAAACGGCGCTGGGTTTGGACCGGGCTCATCCGCTGGGCGTCGTAGAGGTCCGTCAGAATGAGGTCAGTTGCGCCCTCCGGTAGCCTTGGCAGTGCGCGACGTACATCCTCGATAGTGATGCTGATCCTCGGGCTGGTCGCCAGGCCGAAAAAGCGCCGGGCCACGTCGACTACTTCGCTGCGAAGCTCCACGACGCTTACCGTGGCCTCTGGCAGTAGATGATACAGGGCGTTGACCAGGCTGCCACCGCCCAGTCCCAGCACCGTGGCGTGTTGTGGCCGCGCAAACGCCAGAGGCAGCAGCATGGCTCTGTTGTATTCATGCACCGGCAGGTAAGGCCGGGCCGGGTCAATCTTGCTTTGTTCGAATATGGATCCAAAGCTGAGAACGCGGTGCTTGCCCTTGTCTATCACAAGGATATCGCCCAACGCATCCTCTGTCCGGTAGATAACCTCACCGCTTAAGGGCCATCGCATCCGTGTTTTCGTCTCCATGTTGCAGTGTGTCGCGCTTTAACTGTTTTTCAACCGGGATATAGCCGGTTTCGGGCTCAACGGCAGTCGTGGTCGGCTCCGGTTTCAGGCCGGCACATGCTTCGCCAGGAACGCTATCTGTTGTTGGCACACCCGCTGGAATGCTTTGCCGACATAGATGTCAAAGTGACCTTCGTCATAAACTTCGATTTCGCCTCTGGGTGCCGTGCGTGCATATCGGAGCGTTGGCGCCGGCGGGGCAACGGTGTCTTTCTCACAGACGCAGAACAGGATCGGGCATTGCACCCGACTGGCGCGCAGTCCGGGGCGATAGGCAAGGATCTGCAAGGCGACCCGGGCGGCAACTTCGTCATTAAAACCACTGTTGGCCGGTACAAGTGCGTGATATCCCGCCATCGCATCGGGCGCCGTCATCAGTGCGGTTCCGTGTCTGGCGCCTGCCAGGGGGATCATTACCGGCGGCTTGCCGAAGAAGCTGCCAATCTTGTCCCGCAGAGCACGTGCAGTCACTTTCACGGACGATATTGGATTAACCGCCAGAGCTGAGGAAATGCCGTCGGTGAAAGGGCACTGGGCTATAACCGCAGCCAGTCGTACGTCCTCAGAGCCGATCTGGATGACATGGCCCCCACCCATTGACGTACCCCACAGTACGAGTCTCTTCGGATCGAGTTGAGGGTGGTTCCTGGCCGCCTGGATCGCGCTTCGCCAATCCTCGTGCTGGCGCTTTATATCGAGCAACTGCCGTGGCTCGCCGCCGCTTGCGCCGAAGTGACGATAGTCGAATACGAGGCAGGCATAGCCGGCTGCGCAGAAGGCGTCCGCGAAAGCGTCGAGTCTCAGCTCCCTGGTGCCGCCCAGCCCGTGAGCCATCACCACCGTAGCAAAAGGTGCGGAGCCAGAGTCTGGCACGTACAGCCAGGCACTGCAGAGGTCGTCACCTGAACGAAACTCAAAGGTTGTTCGCATAGCGGTATGGTCCTTTTCGCGGCAGAAAGCAGTCGACGCCTTTTATAGGTTAACAAGAGTTTTGGTGACGCGGGCCGTAGCAACTATACGGTCATCAACCTTTGCGGTAACGTCCAGAAAGCACAGGCTCCGACCGATTTTAACTGGCGTGGAAACCATAGAAACGACGTCCCCGAGTTTCGCCGCTCGCAGCACTGATACATGAATGTCATGGGTGACAGCTTCGGTGCCTGGCGCCAACACACTTGTCAGCCCGGCATAGGCGCAAACATCACACAGGGTATAGATAACCCCGCCGTGGAGTACCCCGGCGGGGTTCACTGTCGCCTCGCTCACGGTAAAGAGCAAGCTGCCAGCGCCTTCGTCAGCATTGAGTTCGGCAACGCCGAGATAGCGGTGAAAAGGCAGTTCACGGATGGCGTTGAGCCGATCTGTCATGGTGTTCTCCGGAAAACATGCAGCTAAAACCATTTTGGAACACTTGCGTATCGCTTTCTGGCGGCCGGGAACCTGGCAGAAGTGTCCGCCTAGCCGACGCAGGGCTCGCCGGCTGCGCGAAAAATCATTCTTTACGCCGTGCACGCTCAATCAGTACGGGCTCTTTGGGAACATCACTATGCATTCCCGAACGACCCGTCGGCACGGCCACAATCTCGTCCACGACGTCCATGCCATCAACTACCCGGGCGAATACGGCGTAACCGAAATCACGCGAGCCGTGGTCCAGGAATTCGTTATCGGTAACATTGATAAAGAACTGGGTCGTGGCGCTGTTTACGTCCTGAGTGCGAGCCATCGACAGGTTCCCGCGTTCATTCTTGAGGCCGTTGTCCGCTTCATTTTTTATGGGAGCCTTGGTCTGCTTCTGCTTCATGTCGGGCGTAAAGCCGCCCCCCTGGACCATGAAGCCCGGGATAACCCGGTGGAAAATCGTGCCGTCGTAGAAACCTTCGTCGACATAGGAGAGGAAATTCTCAACAGTGACTGGCGCTTGCTCTTCGAACAGTTCCAGTGTGATCTCGCCTTTTGACGTTTCAAAAACAACCATGGGCTGCTCCTTTTCAGTGGTGTTGGCCGGGGTTTCCCCCAGCGCAGATGTTGTGCTCGCAAGCCCGATCGCCAGGGCGCCGAGTATGCTCGTCAGGTGTTTTAGGTTCATGAACTGAATCTTCGATTATTGATAGCATTGATGGGGTATGCCCTGTCCGAACGCAGTATGCCGCCAGTAGGAGGGCAAAACCAGACGGGGGAGCGGAAGCAGCCAATAATGGACGGCCCGACAGGCCGAAGCTCAGCGAAAGGTCTGTACGAAAAATGACCGCACGGTAACTGGCCAGAATGGGCAAATGGAGGTGACTCTGATGCTGCAACACAACAACAGCTAGCATTCACTAGTCTGTAGTCGAAAAGGAGAGCGACATGAAAAAGACAGCACTCGCAATCGCGACCGCAACCTCGATGATGTTTTTCGCTGCGCCGACATTGGCCAATGAAACGATGGGGAACGCCAGCGCTGCAGGAACCCAGGATCAGGGGCAACAAGAGCGCTCCATGACCGACAGCACCTCCGGCCAGGGCACTATGACTAACCAGAACACCATGGGTAACAAGAACGACATGGGCAGCCAGAACACACAGGGTTCAATGGCCGACCAGCGTTCCACGCAGTCGTTCAGCGACCTGGACCGCAACCAGGACAATATGCTGGACGAGAACGAGCTGAATACCTACGGCAGCACCGCGGCCGGCACACAGGGCAATGATCAGGACAATCTTGGGCAACAGAATATGGAGTACTACGACCAGGATCGAGATGACGCTGTGAGCCAGGAAGAGTTTGACAGCCGTAACCAGCAACAGCCCGGAACTCCGGGCATGGAATCCGGCAGCACGACCGGAACCAGCTCCATGGGAACGGGCTCCAATTGATAAGCGAGCCCAGACAGGCTTGATAGCTGAAGTAGGGGCTGTAACGATCAAGCCAGCTGCAGCGCGGTAGGGATGCCTGCAGTTGTCTGGCAAGCTCTAGTGATCAAGCATGTTGACAGGCGGCCTTCGGGCCGCTTTTTCATGTTGTGACTACTGCTGGTCGGTTTGGCCAGCTACTCGGGGTGAAAGGGGCGGTCAATGGCTCACGAAGTGAAGGCGAAAGATCTCGGCATTACCCTGGCTAAAGGGGACGAAGCTGCGCTGTTCAAATGGTTCCTTGCCAGTTTTCTCTTTGGCAAACGGATTCAGCAGGACATCGCTGTGGATGCCTACCATGTCATCGTCGACAAATATAAACGCGACAGTCCTCGCAAGCTCTGTAATTGCAGTTGGCAGACGTTGGTCGACATGCTTGGCGAAGGCCGGTACGTTCGTTACGATGAGTCCACTGCCGAACGTTTGCTCAAGCTTTGCGACCGTCTGAATACGGAATATAAAGGCCGGGTCGGGACAATTTTCGAAGTCAGTGACAGCCGCAAAGACCTCGACAGGCGCTTGAGGGAGTTCGATGGCATCGGTCCCAAAACAGTCGAGATTTTTATGCGAGAGGCCGGTCCGGTCTGGTGCGGGTCAGACTCGATATAACACCGGTTTCGTTGGACGACACCTCCCATGGGGGCCGCGGGGCGGGACGCTCCAGGCCGGCTGTGCCTTATGAACTCTGTTTCGTGACACGAACGCGGCCCGGATCGCGTTGGGCCGGGGTCCTGAGGTAGAGGCTGAGCCGAAAACGCCAACCCGCCTGGGCCTTGCGCTGGCGCAGGAGCTACATGAACAGCAAATGGTCACTGTCCAGGTTTTCCCTTACGCTAATTTGCGTGGGTTCTGTGTTGCTTGCAGGCGCTGTCGGCTTTGTTTTTTTCTCCTCTCAGGAAAAGCCGGTGGCAGAACGCACTGAGATCGAAGAGCCAACATTTTCGAATACAGGGATTGAGGCTTTACTCGACTGGTTCCGCCTGCAGGGTCAGGGCACGGCGACGCCACAGGTTGAGTCTACAGACGGAGGCTCGGCTGTTCTCGAGCCGGCGCCGGCCCAGTCTCATGAATTCGACCTCGACAGGGTCTCAGCTGTTCTGGCAGACCTGGAACTGGACGACGCCGGTAACCTGATAGTGAACGATAGCATGCTGCCCGGGCTTAACCAGGTCTTCCTCGGCACGAGAGAGCCGCTTAGTCCGGCCCAGGTTGAAGAGCTTCAGCTGCTGGTTAGAACGGGTTTAGGCGGATCGGCCGGAGAGCAGGCTGCAGATGTGGTGGAGCGGTTCGCCCGCTATTCGAATGCCTATCGCGAGGTTGGGTCCTCCCTGCAGGCAGAGGTCGAGCCCGATGTTCTTGCGGGTTATCTGGAGCAGCTGGAGATCATGCGCCGGGCCCATCTCGGCGATGAACTGGCTGGGGCCCTGTTCGACCGTGAAGAGGAAATGACCCGCTATACCATCGAGAGCATGCGTCTGGATCGCGACCGCACGCTATCGGAGCAGGAGCGCCAGGCTCGGCGTCAGGTGCTGACCGATAAGGTGCAGCAACTGCTGGCAGACGATCCCGGCCCAGTCGGTCCCTGACCCCTAGCCCGTCATCCATCACCCATCACCCTAATCTTCAGCCGTCACATAGTCTTCAGTCGTCAAACAGTCTTCGGCCGTTAAACAGTCCGGAGCTGCACGGGCCGGGCCGGGTGAAGGTTCAGCTACGGCCACATTGCTGTATGACAATGTACGTTTTTCAGAAGCCTGTTAATATTTGATGTTGAGAACTGAAGCGCCTTAACCGCATGGGCATGCTTTGCGATGACAACGCGTCCCGCGGGCGATGGGCTTTTCGGCGCTGCATATTGTTTAACACCCGTGACCGGGCTTCTATATGAATTCGAAAGTACGCGAAACCTCGCCCATGATCTCGACGGGCATTGATGGCCTGGACGACGTGTTGTGCGGTGGCTTTACCCCTAACAGACTCTATCTCATAGAAGGGACGCCGGGCGCCGGCAAAACCACACTGGGACTTCAGTTCCTGCTGGAGGGCGCGCGGCGCGGGGAAGACGTCCTTTATATTACGCTTTCCGAAACGGAAGACGAACTACGTGCGGTAGCGGCCTCGCATAACTGGGGGCTCGAAGGTATCCATATTCACGAGGTTGTTCCGGACGAAGACCTGCTCGATCCCGACCAGCATTACACAATTTTCCACCCGTCCGAGGTTGAGCTGGGCCAGACTACCAAGAAAATCCTGTCCAGCGTCGAGGCCCTTAACCCGACACGCGTGGTTATCGACTCGCTTTCCGAGCTCCGGCTACTGGCCGAAAGCCCGCTCAAGTACCGTCGGCAGGTGCTGGCCTACAAGCAGTATTTCACCAAGCGTAATTGCACCTGCTTGATGATTGACGACAAGACCACCCAAAGCAGTGATCTGGAAGTGAAGAGTATCGCTCATGGTGTGGTGACGCTTGAACAGGTGGAGCGTGACTACGGCAGTGACCGCCGTCGGCTGAGGATCCAGAAATACCGTGGGGTCGGTTTCCGGTCCGGCTTCCACGATTACAACATCCTTCGGGGCGGGTTGGTTGTCTACCAGCGCCTCGTAGCCGCCGAGTCCCGCAGTGCACGCGCCCAAGAGCAGATAAGCATCGGCGACCCGGCTTTTGACGAGCTGCTCGGTGGCGGGATTGAAGCAGGCACCAGCACGCTGGTAAATGGTCCGGCAGGAACCGGCAAGTCGACGATCGCGGCCCAGTTGCTGGCGGCGGCGGTTGCCCAGGGCCGCACGGGAGCCATGTTTCTGTTTGAGGAAAGCAAGAATACCCTGCTTAACCGAACGGATCAGTTAGGCATCAAGTTGCGTTCGGCCTGGGAAGAGGGAACCGTGACACTGCAGGAAGTGGACCCGGCGGAGCTTGCACCAGGCGAACTGGCTCATGCTGTGCAGCATGCCGTCGAGGAGCGCGGTGCCAGCGTGGTCGTCATTGACAGCCTTAACGGTTACCTTAACTCGTCGCCGGATGAGCGCTTCCTGATTACGCATCTGCACGAGCTTCTCACGTACCTGTCCCAGCGCGGTGTGGCATCTATTCTGGTCGGCGTTCAGGCGGGCCTGGTGGGAACCATGAGAAGCATTCTGGATGTGAGCTATCTGGCCGATAACGTCATCCTGTTGCGTCATTACGAATATGGGGGCGAGCTCAAACAGGCCATCTCGGTCTTCAAGAAACGAGGCGGTGGTCATCAGAAAATGATCCGCGCCCTGTCTATTACAAGCGATGGCCTCAAGGTCGGCGATGCGCTTTTACGTTTCCATGGCGTTTTGACAGGCGTCCCTGAATACAGGGCAGAGCCTGACATTGAGCATAATGACCCGTCTACCTGACCGACAAAGCGAGTTGCGCTCCCAGCGGCTGCTCATCCACGCGGCGACTGTCAAGGACGGGCAGCTGGCGAGCGAAGTGCTGGCATCGGGCGGCGTCATCAGTACGGTCTGCAACAGTGTGGCTGCGCTACAGCAAGCCCTGCTAGAGGGCGCTGGTGCAGTACTGACAGTGGAGGACGCCCTCGAGGGGCAGTTGATGGACGTCCTTCGGGCGTACGTTGCCCAGGAACCGGACTGGTCCGATCTGCCCATTCTTGTTCTGGCGGGGCAGGGGGCTGACTCCGTCATCATGCAGCGGGCTGTTCAGTCACTGCCCAATCTTGTCGTGCTTGAGCGACCGGTAAGGACCGCGTCCCTCATAAGTAGCGTGCGCTCGGCTTTGCTGGCGCGGGGTCGACAGTACGAGGTCAGCGAGACCCAGGCGCGGCTTCGGGAAAACGAACAACGTTTCAAGTCAATGTTCGACAACCATCCCGACGGAGCATTCATTCGCGACCTTGATGGGAGTTTTCTCTCCATCAATGAGGCTCATGAATATCTTCTGGGTTATTCCCTGGAGGAGTTTCAGGCAATGTCGGAAGAGCGCTACGTGGTGCCTGAGTTTCTGGAGCGTACGCGATCAGCGTTCGATGGTGCCCGCCTCGGCAATGCACAAAAATTCCATACGCGAAAAATTCGCAAGGACAACACCCGGGTCGATGTGGAGGTGGTGCTCTTCCCCGTAGTTGTCGATGGCAGCATTGTCGGGGTTCATGGCGTAGCCCGGGATGTAACCCAGGCAAACCACAATGAACGGCGTATAAGATACCTCGCAACGCACGATGCACTGACGGGGCTCGCCAACCGGACAATGCTCGACGACAGGCTGCACCATGCGCTGGAACAGGCCAAGCGCAATGATCGACAGATTGGCGTGCTTTTTCTGGATCTCAATCGCTTCAAGCAGATTAATGACAGCCTCGGCCATGAGAAGGGCGATCAGCTGTTAAAGATTATCGCATCCCGGCTGCTCGGCTCGGTTCGCGAAGCAGATACTGTCGCACGTCTAGGCGGCGATGAGTTCGTGATTGTGCTGGAAGACTTGGAGTCGAGCGATGCCATGTCGGCGATCGCTACGGCTGTCATTGATACTGTCGAAGAGCCGATTCGGCTGGAGAACCACGAGGTCAGCGTCTCCACAAGCGTTGGCGGCAGTGTTTTCCCAAGAGATGCCTGGGACGCCAATAGTCTGCTCAAGTTTGCAGACCTCGCCATGTACCGGGCGAAGGAGCAAGGCTCGGGCGCATTCCGCTTTTTTGACAAGCGGATGAATCAGCATGTGCTTGAAAGGCTGCTGACTGAAAATGCTTTACGGCTTGCCCTGCAGAATAATGAGCTGGAGGTTTACTACCAACCGAGAGTTAACGTCGAGTCCGAGAAAATTGTCGGCCTTGAGGCATTAATTCGCTGGCACCATCCTGGTCGGGGTCTGGTCCTGCCTTCCGAGTTTATCCCGCTGGCGGAGGAAATCGGGATGATCACCCAGATCGGCGAGTGGGTCCTGGAGACGGCATGCCGGCAGTCGCGTATCTGGTCGGATATGGGGCTGCCGCCCACCCGGATATCGGTCAACATCTCCGCCTATCAATTGAGTTCGCCTACCTTTGTCGAACGTATTCAGAGGGTTTTGGGGGCATCAGGTCTGAATCCCTGCGACCTGGAACTTGAAATCACCGAGAGCAGCCTGATGAAAAACCTTGAGGTGAGCTGCGAGCATCTCAACAGCCTCAGGAGCCAGGGTATTTTTATTGCCATGGACGATTTCGGCACCGGCTACTCATCCCTTGCGCATATCAAACGGCTGCCCATTGATACGCTGAAAATTGACCAGTCGTTCATAGTTAATATCGCGGAAGATCATAACGATGCAGCAATCGTCTCTGCCACGATTGCGCTGGCGCATCACCTGGGCCTCAACGTCGTGGCGGAAGGGGTGACGGATGAGGAGCAGGTTGCTTTCCTCAAGGCTCAACACTGCCAGGAGTTGCAGGGGTATCTGTTCGGCAAGCCCCGCCCGGCTGCGCAGACCACCGAGCTTCTGAAGTCTCCGAAGTCGGTTTTTGCAACAGCCGTGCTATAGGTTGACCGAGCCCGCAAAAGGGCCTGGACGGCGGGATTCAATCCGGGCCTACCGGATTAGATTGGGTTTTTTATGCCAGGGAGGGTTGGCATGGCGAGTTACCGCATAATTTCCATTGACGGCGGCGGCATCCGGGGGCTGATCGCGACGATTCTTCTCCAGCGTCTGACCCAAACACCCGGCCTTGAGCGTCTGCTCGACACAACCGACCTGATCGCAGGCACCTCGACCGGAGGGCTCGTAGCGCTGGGGCTCGCCCATGGCATTGAGCTACAACAACTGCGGGCCCTTTACATCGACAAGGGGCCAGCGATCTTCGACGACTCCTGGTGGGACGATCTGACTGACCTTGGCAAATTTGCCGGCGCGGATTACAGCACACTGCCTCTGCGGCGGGAGCTGAAACGGCTCTTTGGCAAAGTGGAGCTTGGCCAGTTGTCCAAGCACGTCCTTATTACCACCTTCGACCTCGACAACGAACGCCCCGAGCGCAGGACCTGGAAACCCAAACTGTTCCACAACTTTGTGGGACCAGGGGATGACCGGCAGGCCCGCGCTGCGGACGTTGGCCTCTACACTTCTGCGGCGCCGACCTATTTTCCGGCCGTCGATGGCTTCGTGGATGGCGGTGTCTATGCCAATAACCCCTCGATGTGTGCCATAGCCCAGGCCCTGGACGAGCGCTATCAGCCGACGCCGGCGCTGGAGGATATCCAGGTCCTGTCGTTAAGCACTGGCAATATCCTGCAATACGTCAAAGGAAGAAACGTCGATTGGGGCTATACCCAGTGGCTTAAGCCCCTGGTCAACCTGATACTGGAAGGGACCACTTCCATCACCGATTATCAGTGTCGGCAGCTTCTAAGGTCCCGGTACCATCGGGTCGATCCGGAGTTCCCGCCCGGTGTACGAGTTTCACTGGATGCGGTGAACAAGATTGATTACATGGTGGCGTTCGCCGAGCAGTATCCGCTTGAAGATACTGTAGATTGGCTTCGTGAGAGTGGTTGGGCTGGACCACGTGAAAAGGACTGAGGAATTGGCGGCTCTTTCAGTCCGCCTGAAGTCTCAGGGGGCCGCCCACTGCGTAGAAATTGACGCGGATTACGGCCTGAAGTGGCAGATCGTCTAGGCAGGCTTCCAGTTTACGCCGGGTCGAGGCCAGGTCTGAAAGAGCCGCGGCAGGGGCGTCGACGTCGACGATCAGGTGGCAGCCTACTTTCGCCAGCCGGATCTCATCGCGGCGTATGCCCTGGGCCGAAAGGCGTCGGGTCACCGTACGACGAAGGTCGGGCTCAGGCGTGCTCAGCATTACCTCGCGTATTGCCCCGACAGTCATACGCAGGGGGACTGTCAGGAAGTACAGCGACGCCAGCACTACCATTGCCGGGTCCGCATAAACCGCCCAGGCGGCGAAAGGCGTCAGTACCAGCAGGCTGGCCAGCATGAACCCACCCATTACCGCCATACTGATGACCATATCCATCAGCCATTGCCGGCTCTCGGCGGCGATCAGCTCCGAATCACAGCGGGTCTGTTTTTCCTGGAGGTAGCGCCAGGTAAACCAGCAGCCGGCCACGTTCGCCGTAGCGAAGACCAAGGCCAGGTCGGCCTGTACCTCGCGACCACCAGACGCCAGCGCGGCAATCGCTGAAACAAGCGATATGACACAGACCAGCATGATAACCACGCCTTTAACCGCTACAGTCAATGGCTCGGCGACCATGCGGCCAAAATTGAACCGGGAGTCCGCCGGTTTTTGCAGCAGTTGATGTACCCCCAGAGACAATAGGGAGAGGATCAGGCTGACCAGCGAATAAGCGCCGTCAAAAACAATTACCAGTGAATCTGCAGCCAGACCCCAGCCGATGCCTGCGAGCGCGAACGCGCCTGCAGAGAATGCGGAGAGTTTCAGGACCTGTTTTTCATTCACGGAAGGGACGGGCATGGCAAGCTCGGGCGGTTAAGGATGGGAACAGCTTGAGTTGAAGTCTAGCGTTGGTGTGGGGCGAAAAGCGAAGCGCTCAGCGCCGGATATTCCGGCGCATTCGATTGCCAAGTGCTACCATGAGTCCCATTAAGTGGAGGAGAAAAGGGCTATGCGTACATCCCAGGCTGAGCTTTTCCTGATGGTTGTCGAACATGGCTCAGTGGCGGCAGCGGCCCGAGCCCTGGGCCGCAGCCGGACCACGCTCAGCACGGCCATAAGCGCACTTGAGGACGAGCTTGGCGTGCAATTGTTCGAACGAGCGGGCAATCAGCTGCGCCTGACCCCCATCGGTTCCGCGATTCAGGCTGACTGCCAGCGGCTGGTGCAGACAGCGCGTCAGATTCAGGTGCGTTGCTCACACCAGCTGGCTGGCGTTGAATCAGCGCTCAGGATCGCCCGGGATGATGCCCTGCCTGAAGCTTTCTGGCGGCAGACCATGGCGGCGCTCAAGGCACGGTTCCCGTTAACCGGTATTTCAGTCTACCTCGCCCCGCCACAGGACCTGTTGACCCTGGTGTCCCGGCAGGCTGTGGACATAGCGTTCGGCCTGGCGCCCGAGGGCGTAAACGATACCAGCCTGCACATGGGCGAGCTCGGCGATATCCGGCTGCTGACCGTCGCGGCGGCCGGGCATCCGCTGTGTCGTCTGCCGCAGGTGAACCCTGAGGACCTGCAACTGCACACCGAAATCACGACGGCATTTCTGCGGGATGACCTGCTGGTTCCCCAGGCATCGGAATCACCCAGTTACCTGGCTTTGGCCCAGTTTGAACTGATACGGGACGCGGTATTGGAAGGCGCCGGCTGGGCCCGGCTCACGTTGCCGCTGATAGCGGCAGCGCTTCAGGATGAGCAGCTGCGCGTTCTGAAATATCGCGATGCCATGTCCTGGCGAAGCTATGTCACAATCACGACGGATGGAACCCGTAGCGGCCAGGTGATGACGTGGCTGGAGAACCGGCTGGTGGATTACCTGGCTCGCTTCACCTGAAAGCGCCCAGGGGGCGAGCGCCCGTGTTGGCAGATCCGGCCTCATGGCGCTATGGCGCACGGTATACCGGTTACTTTTTCTTTTGCTCCAGTGCCTCTTTGAGGCCCGCGAATGGGCTGAAAGTGGCCGCTTCCGTTGCAGACTCTGCGCTACCGCCGTAGCGTACGAAAGCCTCAAACTTGCTATGTTCCTCGTCGTGGCAGTAAAGGCACAGAAGCTCCCAGTTGCTGCCATCGGACGGATTATAATCGTGGTCGTGGTTGACGTGGTGCACAGTCAGCTCGCGCAGATTGCTATGAGTGAACTCGCGGGCGCAACGACCGCAAATCCAGGGGTACAGTTTGAGCGCTTTTTCCCGATAGCCCTTTTCCCGCTGGGCGATGTACTGGCGCTGCTCGGCCAGGATACGATCCATTTTGGCGTTCTTGTCGCTGTTGCTGGCCATTTTTCACCTTCGGCTGTTTCATCGATTCCGCAGAGTCTGTCTTTTGTAGTGTAGACGTCAGCCGGGGCGAGATTCTTCTGGGCCCTCGGTTGGGGCGTCCCGGGCCGGTGTTTCTGCCACAACTCTCACCGGGAATGGTTCGGTTTCGCTGCCCGCGTAGAGTGTTCGGTGAGGAAAGGGGATTTCGATACCTTCTGCATCGAAGGCTTCCTTTACCGCCTGCTGGAGGCTATTGCGCAGCTCAAGGAAACTTCCGCGCTTGGCCCAGACAGAAAACTGGATGTTGAGGGCCGACTCACCGAAACCCGTGAATATAAACAGCGGCGCGGGGTCGTCCAGGCAAAGTGGGTTCTTGTCAGCGACGGTCAGCAAGACATCTCTGACCCGACCGATATCCTCCCGGTATGCCACCCCGATAAGCAGGTCGAACCGGCGGATGGGGAAGCGGGTGAGATTGGTCATTTCGGTCTTTATCAGGCTCTCGTTGGGAATACGCACAAACAGGTTGTCAAAGGTGCGTAGCTTGACCGACAACAGATCGATGGACAGAACCTCACCTGTCGTAGTGCCTACCCGAATAATGTCGCCCAGCTCAAAAGGCCGTTCACCAACCAGAAACAGGCCGCTTATGAGGTTGGAGGCCGAGGTTTGTGAAGCGAATCCGATCGCAACCGACAGCACCCCGGCCGCGCCAAGTAAAACGCTCAGGCTGAAGCCCAGCTGGCGCAAAGCTGACGCGGCAAAGAGCCCCAGGATCAACCAGTAAACCAGTCGGCGAATCATGGTGCTGTGATGCGCGCTGAAGTGTTTGAACGCTACTTTGTGAGCGCCTCTGGCAGCCAGCGCGGCCACCAGAAGTCCCACCGTTGCCATGAGAATGGCTCGCGTGACGGCGATGACGCCGTCCAGTTCGGCCAGGCTGGTCAGAGAGTCTAGCATTTCGGTCTCCGTGGGTTACGCGCGAACTATTCCGCAAACATGCTGATGAACGCGCGTACAACATTGTTACGGGCGGGCGGCGTTCTTGCTTCAGCCAGGGCAACCGCACCAGCTGGCTGGCGACCTATTTCCATCTTGGCCAGCTGATTGTCCTCGGTATGTTCCAGCGAGACGGGCTCGGTCCAGAGGGTCCCGTCAGCGTGACCATACACCCTGAGAAAGGGTACCGGGATACTGAGCTTCTCGATGGCCAGGATAGCATCGGACTGATTGCGGATATTCACAGGCGTGACCGCTCTGTGGGGCCGCAAGGGCATGTCACTTTTCTCATTGCGGGCATGCGTCTTGGTGGCGTAGCAAAGCTCTCCCACCCGGGTTGAAGGGCCGAACCAGGTATCGGAGAGCCGGAGCGTGTCCAGCTCCTGCAAGACAGTATCGGGATCCTGCAACTCAACGCTGACGCAAACAGGGGAGCTGATAAAAAAAGTAATGCTTTCACCGGAGGGTATGCGGACCGGTTGATTTGTCTTAACCACGATTGGCCGGTCCAGCAGTCGAGGCTTGAGCCTGAAGCGCGTCGGTGGTCGCTGGAACACATAGCGGTTCACCGTCAGGTGCTGCGGGATTTCGCTGACGGCTTCGCTGATCACGCGGTAGTAGTCCTCGGAGTCGGGGAAATTCTCCCACGCAAGCAGCCACTCGGACTGGCGCCGCTGGAGATAAACTGAGACCGGCCCTACCGCATAATGCCGGATCTGTTCAACTTCGATATCCACAGGTTCCCACCAGGGCTTGAGGGTATTATCGGGCTCTGTTTCGGTCACACGTAAAGGCTCTCTGGCTGTCAGCTTTCAAGTATAAGGGATGTTAGGAGTCAGACTCAGCGAGTCGGTGCAAAGAGGGCAGGCGACCCGTCGATAAGTTGAGTGCCTGATTATCAGATAACGTCGACATTATTACGAATGGATTTCTTATTGTGGCCCCGTCGTCAGTCCGCCTGCCCGGCATATGTATTTCTACCGCTATCGGAGAGCGGGCTTCCTGCTAACATCCTCTGAGCAACAGTGCATGCGCAAAGCCAGGGAACGGCCTGGCACAAGCGCAGGTTGATCTTGGGGCGGCATCGTCGTGATGTCGAAGTGTTGTCATAGGGATTTACGTGGGGTGTGAACATGAGTAAAGAGCAGAGAAGCACTAAAGAAACGAAGAAAAAGCCCGCGCTGACCGCAAAGGAAAAGAAAGTCGCGAAGCGCGACAAGAAGGCGTCCAGCAGCTGAGAAGGCATAGCGTACGGGTCGTCGTGCGCGGAAAGCCGGTTAGGCAGTCATCGCCGCCTCGATAGGGGCGGCGATGTCGTTTTTGACGGTCAGGAGGTAGCGTTCACCGCCCCAGGGCGAGCCAGCGAATCAGTTTGCGTACAACTGTACACTAAAGTATGGTGGGCTATTGTTGATCGAGGTAGTCCATGAACGATTCGCCGATCCCCGTACTCTCGTTTCACCGTCGGATTGAAGAGTGGCTGAATAGCTTAACCCACGGGCTGGGCGCCATCCTTAGCGTCGTAGGGACGGTGGTGCTGTTGATCGCTGCAGGCAACGCCGGTGATGCCTGGAAGGTTGTCAGCTTCAGTATCTTTGGTGCCTCCCTGATCCTGCTCTACCTGTCCTCCACGCTGTATCATGCCGCCCGGCATCCGCGTCTCAAGACGATACTGAAAACGCTGGACCACTGCGCCATCTTTCTGCTGATCGCAGGCACCTACACACCTTTTCTGCTGGTCAACCTGAGGGGGTCCGTAGGCTGGACTCTGTTCGCAATAATCTGGGGCCTGGCCATTGCCGGGGTAGTGCTAAAACTTATCTACGGCCATCGCTACGAGTTGCTTCGGGTCGGTATTTACCTCGCCATGGGCTGGCTGATTGTGCTGGCTTCCTCGGATCTCGCCGATAATCTTAACGCTGCCTCTCTCTACCTCACAATCGCTGGGGGTGTGGTTTATACCATCGGCGTGGCGTTCTTCCTGGCGGACCGGGTTCTGTACATGCACGCGGTATGGCATCTCTTTGTCATTGGGGGCAGCGCCTGCCATTTTAGCGCGGTGTACCTTGGGGTTCTGCCTTACGCGGCCTGAGTTACAGACTGGTTCGGCGAAAGCGTACGCCTTCACCGTACCGCCCCGGCTATTTTCGACTGAACAACCCGTCTGGTATAACGGCAGTGAATCAGTTGTGGCCAGGTAGGATGTGTTGCAAAGTCTGGCTGCAACCAGGACCTGCAAGTCAAGAGGAGGCAGCCGAATGAGCAGGAAGTTCAAGGTCGGGGATCACGTTCGGTGGAATTCAGAGGTGGGACATGTCACAGGCAAAATCCTGAAAGTCCACACGGCCGACACAGAGTTTATGGGCCGTATGCGCCGTGCGTCTCCAGCTGAGCCTCAATATGAGATCAAAAGTGACAAAACGGACCATGTCGCCATGCACAAGGAAGGTGCGCTGGAAAAGGTCTGACTCGTGCGTCCTGTCAGCGCGGTGCGCTGGTCGGACGGTTGCTGCATCAGGCGCGGTCAGACGTCCTGATCTGCTGCAGGTCAGCGTTCAGCTCTCTGATCCGTTGGGTAAGAGCGCTTAACACCTTCGCGTTACTGGCAGAGCTCTGGCTTACGGCCTCGCTGGTGGACTTCATCTCCTGGGCACCCGCAGCGACTTCCCGGCTCACACTGGATTGTTCCTCTACTACGGCTGCGATCTGCTGTCCGCGGTCACGGATATCCTCAATGGACTGGCTGATCTGGGCCAGTGCGGAGTCGGCCCGCTGATGGAGATCTACAGTGCGCGCGACCTCTGCCAGAGCTTCCGCCATGGAAGCCTGGGAGCGTTCGGCAAACTGTACCAGCGTTTTTACTATGGCACTGACAGAGGCGGTGGTCTCCTGGGATCGTCTAGCCAACTGGCGCACTTCGTCCGCCACGACCGCAAAACCGCGTCCGCTATCCCCGGCTCTGGCAGCTTCGATGGCGGCGTTCAGTGCAAGCAGATTGGTCTGCTCGGCAATTGCGTCGATTACCGAAACCGCTTTGGCTATGTCGTTACAACTGGCCGACAGCTGGTGCACCTCCTCAGCGGAATTACTCAGAGTTGCTGCGAGTTTGCCAGTCGCTGATGATGCCTCACGGTATGCTGACTGGCCCTCACAATTAGAGTTCCAGGCCGCTTCGCTGGCATCGGCCACGCTCGCCGTCTGCCGTGCCAGGGCCTCAATGGACTGTGCCATTTCACCGGTTGCCGCTTCTACTGCAAGGCTTCGGTTGAACTGCTGTTGGGTATCGTTGGAGATGTTCTGGCTGTCCGCCTGAAGTTCGGGCAGGGTCTTCGCGAGGCTTTGTAGTGAATGAGTCACCGTGTAAACCATGCTGTCCAGCTGCTCGATTGCGTTTCCAAAGGACCTGAGCAGTTTGTTATCACCGGCGTCGACGGTGAAGTCCAGGTTAACGGAGCCGCTCTCCGATTGCATGGCCCGCGTAGCCTGTGCCAGGGCGTCGGTGACACGCTTGTCTTTCTGCATGGCAAGGGCGATAGCAACCAGAATGGAGGCTTCAATGACCACATACGCCGCATGGTGGAACACCATCATCCATGAGGCCCCGTCAGCGAAAACAAATACCCCCCACCCCTGAGCCTGTAACGCATTGAACAGGACATGGTGCGCTGCAATCACCAGCGCTGAGACAAGCACAGGCTCCCAACGCCGGTATGCCAGGGTCACAGCGAGCGCGACAAAAACGCCGAAATGAAGCTCCAGCAAGCCATGGCCCTGATGAATCTGCAATCCGACAAATATCTGCAGTAAAGCCGCGTTGATGAATTGCAGCGCCATACTCCCGCGCAAAAACCTGAACAGAACAGTCGCGACAGCAAGCAGAGGTAAGGAAAGCCCTACAACCAGACCCCAGGTGTCGTGCTGTGAGGCAAGGGCGATAGTGTAGAGGCAGCTGAAGCCTATGATGCCGAGCATCAGCAGATCTATAGCGCGAGCCCAGGCGGCGCCCTGGCTCGCGGCCAAGGTCTGAGAGGAAGAGTGAACGGCTTGTTTTTTCACGCTGAGGGGCTCCAGTGACTCAAGTTATCTCTTCTGAGTATAGATAGCTCCTGCACGTGCGTACGGATTTTTCTGTATAGTTTCTGTCATTATCGAGCAGGTTCTGTGCGGTCGCGAATGCAACAATAAGATCGGTTCGAACGGAGCGCGGCGCCCGGTCAGTGTCGACCGACCGCAGCGCGGCCTGTCGCGGCTGGTTGAGGCAGCCGTTTGGCCGATGAAGGACCCCTGGGCAACGCCGTCTGGTCTTCGCGCTGTCGCTGACCCCAAGGACTTTGTTGTAGCCAGTTCTCGAACACATCGATTTCCAGCGGTTTCGCCAGCAGGTAGCCCTGAACCTCATCGCACCCCATCTCGGCCAGGATGCTATAGGCCGCGTGGGTTTCAACGCCTTCCCCAACCACCCTGTAGCCGAGGTCGTGGGCCATGGAGATCATGGACTTAACCAGAACCCTGCCGCGCGCGTCCGTGTCCAGGTGGGAAACAAACGAGCGGTCGATTTTGACGACATGGGCAGGGATCTGCTGCAAGTAGAACAGGCTGCTGTAGCCGGTACCAAAGTCGTCAATGGCAATTTCGATGCCAGCCTCTACAAGTGCGTCAAGCTGGCCACGGGCGGCGTTGCTGTTGCTGATCAGCGCGCTCTCGGTCAGCTCCAGCTCGATAGCGCTGTACGGCAGGCCGGCCAGAGCCATTCGAGAGAGTATGCGGGCGGCGAAGTCCTCTTCCTCAAGGTTCGCGGCGGACACGTTGACAGAGATGCAGAGGTCAATGCCCCGGTCGCGCCATGCTTCAGCCTGCTTGATGGCGGCTTGCACAACCCACTCCGTCAGAGGGCGGGCCAGGGGTGAGTTTTCCAGCAAAGGGATGAATTCTGCCGGCGAGACTTCGCCCAGACTCGGGTGATGCCAGCGCAGCAGGGCTTCAGCACCACGGCAGTGGCCCTCCGGAACGATAACCCTGGGCTGGTACACAAGGCGAAGCTGGTCAGGAGAGCCGAGAGCGGCCGAAAAGTCGTTCAGCAAGGCAAAGCGACGCTGGTACGAAGCGTCCAGTGCCGCAGAGTAAAGCCCGGCTCCGGACTCGCTTTCGCGGGCGTCCTGACAGGCACTGTGTGCCATCCTCAACACATCTTCAGGCGTAACTGAGCCCATAGCAAAAGGAGCAACGCCAACCACCGGGTCGATCATCACACTACTGATGGCCTGGGTGTTGAGGTCTGCCAGTTCTGCGCGGACACGCAGCGACTCACGGATCGGGTCAAAGCCATCCTCCACCTCGACGACGTGAACATACTGCCAGGGGCTGAGGTGATAAAGATGCGTGCCCGGTTTAAGTATCGCGCTCAACTGCTGTGCTGCGGCACGGGCCAGACTGTCCAGGTAATTTGGCCCCATGACCCGGCGCAGGCTGCCCAGCTTTGATACATCGACAAGCTCTGTCAGCAGGGCGACGCGACTGCTGTCGGGGTTATCGCGGGCCATGTCCTCGAGATCCTCGGCGAACTGGCTGCGATTGGGCAGACCTGTCAGCGGATCTGTTCTGCCCAGGGCGTGCCGCAATTCAACCTGTGCCATGACCATCGCAGCGAGATCCCGCAGCACTGCCAACTCCTGCTCAGAAGCTTCGCGGGGTTCTGTACCAAGAACGCACATGGCGCCGAGCGTGTAGCCATCACGAGTGACCAAAGGCGCGCCGGCGTAGAAGCGGATCCCGGTCTTTGCCAGATGGCTGCTACTGTATCTGGGGGACGCCAACAGATCGTTGACTACAAGCGTATCATTGGAGTCACAGACTTCCCCGCAGCAGGCGCCAAAGCGGGGAATCTCTGTATGGTCGACGCCGACCCGCGACTTGAACCATTGCCGGTTTGCATCAGTTAGCGAAACAGCGGCGATCGGAAGCCTGAAAAACTGGCTGGCCATGCGCGTGATCCGGTCGAAGCTCTCACTCGGCGGCGTATCAAGCAGGTTCAACTGCCTCAGAGCGTAGAGCCGCGACTGCTCATGGTCGATCATACAAGAGGTTCCTGCTTAACTTACCCGGATGGGCGCACAGAACGCCAGTACACACTACCGCAACGAAACCTGCATTAGTGTTGCTGTAACTTACTGTGTGTTTTCGTCACAGGTAGTCCGAGCATGTCGCGCACGAGTAACGGCTAAGGCCCGGGCGCGCTGATGGGATCAGTCAGGGCTGGCATCAGGCGCTCAGGGGGAAGGGGTATTGGCGGGAGCCTATGGTGCTAACGTTCTGCTTTTGGCTTGAGAAAAATAGTCACCAGAACTGATGCATCCTCAATACCCTTGAGTGCGTGTGGATCGCCGCCGTCGAGGTAAAGCAATTCCCCGGCTGCCAGTTGTTGCGTCTTGCCGCCGGCGCTGAACTCAATGATGCCCTCAAGGCACTGAACTGTTATTTCGCCGGGCACCGTATGCTCGCGGAACTCCTTGCCCTCGGGCAGAATCAGACGAAAAACCTGCAGGTGCTCGGATTTAAGCAGCGTGGCGGTAACTGTGCTGGCCAACTTGTCTCCAAGGGGGCGGATGTCGACGATTTCCCCGGGTACCGCATGGTGAAGGGCCATTTTTATCCTCTCTGAACGTGAACTGAAATCAGGCGCAGTATCACCCGGACAGGCCGCGCGACTGCCGCGAAAGTTCTACAACAGGGGCCACTGTGCTCCAAATGGCACACTAGCATGAGTACCTGCCGGCAATCAGTACCCGCTGAGTAAACAACCGCACGTTCTCCTGAAAAACCACCTGTAAAACCGTGTGCATTGCCGCGGCCACCGCGAGCCCCAATAGGCTGCGTCAACAATAATTTAGCGCTCTCCGGTTGTAATCCGACTGCGTCGTCACAAAGTGGAAACTGAGTGTCACCGTGTTCAGTAACACTGGCCCAGCTATAGACAGCCACAGCCAGTCAAAGAAGGAGACTCCCGTGAAAGTATTGATGGTTCTCACGTCCCATGCCCAATTGGGTGATACCGGTAATAAGACAGGTTTTTGGCTCGAGGAGTTTACTGCCCCTTACTATGCATTCCGTGATGCCGGCGCCGAGGTTACGCTGGCCTCTCCCAAAGGCGGTCAGCCCCCGGTGGACCCTAACAGCGAGGCTGATGAGGCGTTGACGGACAGCACGCGCCGCTTCAGCAAAGACGCTGCGGCCAAGAGCGCGATGTCCAGCACCAAGAAACTGGCGGATGTGACCATGGACGCCTTCGACGCGGTATTTTTTCCGGGCGGCCATGGGCCGTTATGGGATCTGGTAGAGAACACAGACGTTCTTCGTCTGCTCGAAGCGGCCGGCCGTGATGGCAAGGTCGTAGGCGCTGTCTGCCATGGCCCGGCTGTTTTCCGCGATGCCGAGACGCCGTCAGGGGACTATTTCGTGAACCGGCGGAAGGTCACGGGATTCAGCAACAGTGAAGAAGAGAGCGCGCAGCTGACTCAGGTAGTGCCGTTTCTGGTTGAGGATATGCTCAAGAGCTGTGGCGCTGCATACAGTTGTGGCCCAGACTGGTCTCCACATATCGTGGTCGATGGCAACTTGATCACCGGCCAGAATCCGTCCTCGTCGGAGGGCGCTGCCAAAGCTGTACTGCAGGCGCTGGAGGAGGCGGGAACCGCCGGCTGAGAAAGCCGTCGGCATCTCGGCGTTATGCTGCACCGGCCTTTCTGCGAAAGGCCGGTCTCTACATTTGATCACCAGGCCTCCCGGCACATGAAAACGTCTTTGCTCGCACTCCCCCTTTTTGCTCTGTTGAGTGTCTTTCTGATGTTAACCGCCTGTCGTGACCAGGCCGACCATCTCGAGCTCAGCCTGTCCGACTCTCAGTTACAGTGGGTAGGGCAGATGGTTTTTCAGAACGAGTGCGCCGGTAAAGAAGCCTGCCTGGTGCACTGGAACGCGGGGGAGGCCTTTCCCTCGTTGGGCATCGGCCATTTTATCTGGTACCCCGCGGGGGTCGACGGGCCTTTCGTGGAGAGTTTTCCGAGGCTCATATCGTTCATGCGTGAGCAGTCCTTGAGCCCTCCTGAATGGCTGCTGGCGTTGCAACCACTGGATGCTCCGTGGCCTGATCGGGAAGCTTTCCTGCAGCAGGAAAACAGCAGTCGTGTTCAGTCCCTGCGCGAGTTTTTGGCCGGTACTAAAGGTGCTCAGGCTGCCTTTATGTTTGATCGCGCCCGAACATCTCTGGCCAGTGTGCTTGAGGCAGCGCCTGCCGGTCAGCGGGAGCAGATGCGGGACTCTTTGGTTGCACTGGCCTCGACCGCCGGTGGAACCTATGCGCTGATTGACTACGTCAATTTCAAGGGCGAAGGACTGGCAGAGCGCGAGCGCTATAACGGGCAGGGCTGGGGACTGTTGCAGGTGCTCGAGCATATGCCCCACAGCGACGCGGCGGATCCGCTGGAGCGATTCCGGGAAGCAGCCGGGGCCGTTCTTACCCGCCGGGCCGAGCAGGCGCCGAAACCTATTGAGAAACAGCAGTGGCTGGCGGGTTGGCTTAAGCGTATCGCCACATACCGGGAACCCGGCGATTAACAAAACAAAGCGTGCGATCTATTCCAGGGTCCAGGGTCCAGAGCGGGTGCAGGTTGCTGAAGGCCCGGTGAGACGGGTTCAGAAAGTTGAGTATCGGGTTGAGCGAGCCCCTGCTCAGGCGAACAGGGGCGGCAAGGTTTAGCTTCAGAATACAGCGTTCAGGCGGATGATGCCTGGCAGGCTGGTGATATCCTGGGCGCCGCCGTGGAATACGACGAAATCGAGGGTGATCTCTTCTTTCACGAGCCAACGCATTCCCAGATCAACGACGGTGTCATCGTCATCTCCGCCACTGACGAAAACCACTTCTGCGCCTGGCTGGAAGCGGCCGTACTCTGTGTCGAACAGATTGTAGTGGGCACCAAAGCCGAGGTTGAAGATCGTGTCATCACGCTGGTCATCTGCAATCTCCAGCTCGGGATTCACGTTGAGGATCAAGCCCTGTTCAACGACTGTAAAGGCTGCGCCCAGGACGATGTTGGTGTAGTCGAAATCATTGCCCTGATCGTCTTCATAGTCGATATGAGCTAGGCCACCGTAGATAGCGGTGTTGATGTTTATGTTTTCCGCGGGAATGGGTGCCAGGCCCCACTTCAGTGCGATCTCATTGGCTTCCGTGTCGCCATTAAGCGCGCTATTGATGATGATCTCGCTGTTGGGGACGCCGATTCGCACACCACCAATGTTCTGGTCGCCTATGCCTGTCGCCAGATCAACCGAGAACGTTTTCGGTTCCGCAATCAGTCCGCGTTCCAGCAGAAACCCGCGGGTTGGCTCGATATAGTTCTGTGTAGATTGGGCCAGGGCGCTGGTCGCTGCGCAGGCGAGGGCGAGGGTAACGAACGCGCGGTTGCCGTGATTCATGGTCTTTTCCTAATTCCATTTGGGTTTAAAGTGGCGAAAATTTAATAGGTATCGGCGCCCATTGCAATTGGAATACGGACAGGTACGACTTGAGTCACTAAAAGAACTCGGTTGCGAACGCGGCGAGCCTGGCTAACAAGGGCCGGCGTGAAGAAATACACGGGTTGTAAACTGAAGAGGCGTCGATAAGGTTGGTCCGGCACTCGGTCAGATCTGGATTTATAGCCGCGTCGAGCGCTCCGCGGCCAGTTTGACTACAAGGTTTTAATCCAGAAAACCATTGGCTTACTGCTGCTATGCGAGTCGCCGCGATCCGTCCACGCATAGGTTGTACGCATGTCAGCACGCTCTTCATAGCCGCGCCGGCGCCAGAACGCATCAAGCGGGACGTAATCCGCGGGCCGGGCGGGGTGAGTTTCAGGACGGGCGACTCTGCAAAAAGTGCTGTAGCAAAGACCGCCCAGCGAGCGGGCGTGCCGTTCGCGCTCGTCAAAAAAGCGGTGGCCCAAGCCGAGACCCCTGTACGGACGACGCAAGATAGATTCGGCGCAGTAAAAGACCTCTGCCGGATCGAAGCCGTGCTCAATAAAAGGTCGTCTGAATTCGTCGGTTTCGTGCGCCAGAGGCAGCCCGGTTGCAGCGCCGACTAGGCTTTTTCCGGTTAGGGCCAGCACAGCTATAGCATCCGGCGAGTCGGTATAGGTGCTGAGATAGTTTTGTTCGTAGTCCATGCTGCCCTGGTAAAGATACGGCCACTCCCGGAACACTTCGATACGGAGCGCCGCGATGTCCTCAAGGTGCTGGGCAATTTCCCTGCCCTTGAGGCTGACGATCTCTATTGGATGGTCGTCAATGGTCATCGGGAACCTCCTCTGGCTGGCGGTCTAGTACAGCATCAACCGCAGCCCGTGAGCAAACCTCTGGAGATTGTCGACTTGTCCTTGTGCAACTGCGCCTTTACTCTCTTTTCCGGAACCCCGCCATCGACGGGTGGCGCGCGTCGGCGCAGGAAAGGTAGGGTAGAGTCTCAAGTTCACGGAGCGATAGAGATGGGGCAGTTTGGAGCAAGATTGCGTGTTCATTGGCCTGTGAGGGTTGCCTTGCTGGCGCTCATCCTGTTAATGACCGTCGCCAGCCAGGCAGAAGAAGCGTCGACACAGCAGCCAGAAAGCAAACCCGACTACAGCGCTATGGCCAGCCTTCTGGAAGACGAGGCCTCGCGTAATCGGTTAATCGCGGAGCTACGGGCGCTGGCAGAGAACAAAACACAGGAAGGCGAGGGCGATTCTCTCGCTGATAAAATCGACCTGTCGCTAGCGGCCCCTGTTTCTCTGGCTGGCGAAACCCTCGATCTGGTTGAATCCATTTCAGGTGAAGTGACGACCGCTGTCGACGCAGTTACGGCAATCGATTTCTCTGAGCGTAGCGGTACTCTAAGGGACTTTTTCAGTGCGCTAATTCGGCTAGGGCTGGTCGCCCTGGTTAGTATCCTGGTCTATACACTGGCCCACAAACTGGCCAATCCCATCTCTGGCCGTGCTGCCAGCTGGGTCGAGAAGGGCCAGCGCACCACCCGCGTCTGGCGCGAGCTCGCGGGATTTGTCGTTCCCCTGCTGACGGCGCTGCTGTCAATCGCTCTGGCCTGGGCAGCAGCCTGGACTGTGGCGCTATTTTTTCTGTCTCCGGATGACGGCATCGCAGATGAGATTGCGGTTTTCCTTAATGCCTTCCTGATAGTAGAGGGAACAAGGGTCCTGTTGGAGGCTTTTCTTTCGCCCGAGTATAAAAACCTGCGGCTCGTTCCCGTCGAAGACTCAAGCGCTCGTTACTGGAACCGCTGGGCCGGCTGGATTATAGGCTTCGTGGGTTACGGGCTGCTGGTGGCTTATCCACTACTGAGCGATAATTTTTCGCCGGCGCTGGGGCAGGTACTGGCGCTCGGCATCATTCTCGTGACCTACGTTACGCTTGCGGTTCTCGTGTTACGCAACCGCCAACGCGGCCGCATGCGTCTTCAACGTACTTCCCGCTCTGCCGGCATGGCCATGACCCGGGGACTGCTTGGCGTCCTGGCTCGCGTCTGGCACATTCTGGCCCTGCTTTACCTGACGGCACTGATGCTGGTGGCCATCAATGATCCTGAGAACGGGCTCCCTCTCATGGCCAAGGCCACGGCGCAAACAGTGCTGGCGATCGGGCTGGGTGGGCTCCTGTCTTCGATATTGACCCGGTTGATTGGTACGCGCCTGCGCCTGCCCCAATCAATCGCGCACTGGTCTCCCGCACTGGAAACCCAGCTCAACCGTTACCTGCCCACGTGGATGAAAGTGATCCGTATCGTCATTACCTTTGTCGTCATTGCTGTGGTCATGGACGCTTGGACAGGGTTTGACCTGGCGGCGTGGGCTGAATCAGAAACAGGCGCCTGGCTTATTGAAAGCGCAACGACGGTCGCACTTATCGTCACTGGCGGCGTGTTGGTGTGGGTTTTTGCCGCCAGCTGGATAGAGCACCGCCTGACTGAAGATGGGCCTTCAACCGCTGCCAGTGCCCGGCAGAAAACCCTACTGGGGCTTTTCCGCAACGCCATTGCGATCGCCGTTATGATTGTCACCCTGATGATTGTGCTGTCGGAGCTTGGCATCAATATCGCCCCGCTTCTGGCGAGTGCCGGGGTTCTCGGGCTGGCGATCGGGTTCGGGGCGCAGAAGCTCGTTCAGGACATTATCACCGGAATTTTCATTCAACTCGAAAACGCGATAAATACCGGGGATGTCGTGACGGTCGCGGGATACTCCGGTGAAGCGGAGCGCATCACCATTCGCTCCCTCGGCCTGAGGGATCTGTCGGGCACTTACCATATAATCCCGTTCTCTTCGGTCGATACGGTGTCGAACTTCATGCGAGGCTTCAGCTATCACCTCGGCGAATACGGCATCGCCTACCGGGAAAACACCGATGAGGCGCTGGATCACATGCGCGCAGCTTTCGACGAGCTTAAGGAAAACCCGGACCAGAGTCCCTACATTCTTGACGATCTGGAGGTGCACGGAGTTACCCAGCTGGGCGACAGCGCCGTTATGCTCAGGGTTCGGATCAAAACCATGCCTGGGAAACAGTGGGGTGTTGGTCGTGAGTACAACCGCCTGATAAAACGCCATTTCGATGCGGCCGGGATTGAAATACCCTTCCCGCATACCACGCTCTATTTCGGACAGGACAAGGACGGCTCTGCGCCGCCCGCGCCCATCACTGTGCTGGACAGGGGTAAGCGCAACGCGCAGAGTGATAGTCAGGAGCCGAACCTGCTAGGCAACGACGAAGATGCCGAGGAAAGTGATGGGTCCGACCGAAAAGGAGAACGGGACCTTTGACGAAGCGGGGGCTCCATGCCGGGGGTAGGACCCGAATATGCCCCGCTGCCCAGGCTTTCCTACAGAATCGTAACTGAATGCGCCTGGTTCGGTAACTATACTGCTTTTGCGCACGATCCGGCGAAAAGTGTAGAAAATCCGAGGGTTTGAGTTTCTTCGGTATGCAGAAGCACGTCCAGGGGCCTAACGAAGAGTAAAACATGGATCAGATGTCGGATCAGAACGATCGCCGCATTCCTGTCACGGAGCTGGATATCCCCCTGGATCGGGATGTCTTCCTCCGCACCCTCATACGGGAGCTATCAGGCGTACTGGAGGACGTTGTTGGCCTGGAAGAAGCCTCGGGATTCATCAGTATCGTGGGGCAGAACATCGGTAACCAGATGGATCTCGACTACAAGGAAGCCCTCGGTGTCTCAAGACTCACGCGTGCCCAGGTCGCGGATGTTCTGGTCGATCTCAAGGCGAGGATCAGAGGCGATTTCTACATTATCGAGCAGAACGACCAGCGCATCGTTCTCGGTAACCGGGCTTGCCCTTTTGCCGAAAAGGTCATCGGGCGCCCATCCATGTGCATGATGACCAGCAACGTCTTCGGCATCATCGCCTCCCAGAGCCTCGGGTACGCCAAAGTAAGTCTCGAAGAAACTATTGCCCGGGGCGACGCGGGCTGCCGGGTTGTTGTTCATCTCCAGCCCGATGTGACGTCAGAGGCTGCGAGCGGGCATGAGTACTTTCGCTCGTGACAAAAAATCCTTCTCCCGCCGTAGCCACGACATTGGACGACTTTCTTCCAGAGCCCCTGATCCTGGTGTCGGCGGACGGTATCGTTGTCGACGGAAACCGCGCTGCCAGGCGCCGGCTGCCTGATCTGGCTCAGGGTCTGACCCTGAGTAGCATTATGCAGGGCAGCGCGGAGCAGCTTGAAACCTCGTTACGGCTCTGGTCCCGTAGCGGCGACTTTATCCGCGGGCTGGTCACCCTCGAAGCCCACGACGGCGAACTCTTTACCCCCTATGGCGCCCGAATTTCAGGCGCGGGGAACGATGCCCCCGATCTGATCATCCGGTGCCACAAAAAACGGGCTGCAAACCAGCGATTTACCGAGATTACCCGGCGGGTGCATGCACTCAATCGCGAAGTCACGCGGCGGCAGGCGGTTGAGCGCCAGCTTCATGCTGAAAAGGAACTCGCGCAGGTCACGCTCCAGTCCATTGGCGATGCCGTCATAACCACTGACACAGAGGGGCGGGTAAATTATCTCAACCCGGTCGCAGAGACGCTAACCGGCTGGAGCGAGGCTGATGCCCGTGGCGTGCCGCTGGTGGATGTATTTCAGATTTTCAACGAGCATACACGCCAACCCGTTGAAAGCCCGGTTGCCCGGGTCTTGGCCCACGGGCAAATTGTAGGCCTCGCCAACCACACCATACTTCTGCACCGTGACGGAACCGAGTTTGCGATCGACGACTCTGCCGCACCGATTCGCGACCGCTCCGGTCATCTCATCGGTGTCGTCCTGGTTTTCCATGATGTTACCCACGAACGTGACCTGGAAGCGGAAGTTACTCACCACGCGAGCCATGACGGCCTGACCGGCGTACTCAACCGTCAGGCTTTCGAGCACCAGCTTTCTGCGGTCCTGACCCCTGACAACGCCGCAGGTGCGCCCCACAGCCTGCTTTTTCTGGATGTCGATCAGTTCAAGGTCATCAACGACACCTGCGGACATATCGCCGGTGATGCCCTTTTGCAACTGCTGGCACCGACCCTGCAAAGTCAGCTCCGGCATTCCGACCTGCTGGCCCGTCTGGGTGGAGACGAGTTCGGTATCCTGCTGAAAGACTGTCCGGTCGCGGTTGCGCAGCGTATTGCCACGTCGCTCAGAAAGGCAGTCATGGACTTCACTTTTATCTGGGAAGACAAACCTTTCGGGGTCAGCATCAGCATTGGTCAGGTCGACTTTGTGGGACACAGTTGGTCTCTAGCTGATTTGCTTAGCGCCGCCGACAACGCCTGCTATCTGGCAAAGGAAAACGGCCGTAATCGCGTCCATCTGTACAGGCCCGATGACCAGAAGATGGCCTATCGTTTCCGGCAGACGCAGTGGGTCGGGCGCATAAGGGAGGCTTTCTCGGCGGACCGCTTCCGCTTGTACGGTCAAGCTATCAGGCCGGTGTTACAGAGCGCCCGCGCTGAGGGAGAACCCCCCGTCGGGGCCCATTTTGAGCTGTTGCTGAGGCTCCACGACTCCGATGGCCGGGTAGTGCCGCCGATGGCATTCATTCCCGCTGCAGAACGCTACAATTTGATGGTCAGTATTGACCAGTGGGTGCTCGAGACGGCGTTCGCAAAACTGGCCGAGTCCGGGTGTCGGCGAATAGCGACCTGTACGATCAATTTGTCCGGTGCGTCGCTGGGCAGTGGCGAGTTTCTGAGCTTCGTCAAAAAGTGCTTT
Source organism: Hydrocarboniclastica marina (assembly GCF_004851605.1). Classification (GTDB taxonomy): domain Bacteria; phylum Pseudomonadota; class Gammaproteobacteria; order Pseudomonadales; family Oleiphilaceae; genus Hydrocarboniclastica; species Hydrocarboniclastica marina. Next base: position 2,855,396 of record NZ_CP031093.1, on the reverse strand, counting down.
GAGCGCTTCGCGGTCCCGCCTGCGATCATCTGCTTCGAGATCACTGAAACCGAGGCGATTGCCAACCTGGCAAATGCCCGGCACATTATTCATGCCCTCAAGTCATTGGGCTGCAGGTTCGCCCTGGACGATTTCGGCAGCGGCATGTCGTCCTTCGGCTACCTGAAAACCCTGCCCGTGGATTATCTGAAGATTGACGGGTCTTTCATCCGCAACCTGGCAACTGACTCCGTGGATCTGGCCATGGTCACGGCGATCAATAATATTGGACATGTGATGGGCCTGGAAACCATCGCGGAGTTTGTAGAATCGCCGCAGGTCTTCCAGCAGTTGCGCGAACTGGGAGTGGACTACGTCCAGGGGTACGGCATTGCCAGGCCTCAGGCTCTCGACGCGCTGTTGAGCAGTCTGGAACCTGAGTGAGATACGCGGCCCAGCTGTTCAGGCTCAGGTCGGACGCGTCAGCACTGTTGCTTGCGGATCAGCGCCTGAACGCCAGAGTGGATAGGGAATGCCAGCCAGCCGATTGACTACGAATGCCTGTATTACCAGCAGGCTGACACCCGCCATGAGTACCGGCAACTGCTGAATATGGGGCATCAGTCCGAGCGAGACGATGAGTGCGGTGGCGCCCGCCGGTGGGTGTGCGATACGTAACAGGACCATCAGCCCGCTGGTCACGCCCAGGGACAAAGCCGCAGCACCGACTCTTGCCAGGTCTACCCCTGCGAGCATGGCAGAAGGCTCGTTCTGAAGGCCAAACAGATAGATAGCACCCAGTCCCGAAAGTGCACCGGCGAGATGTCCGCAGAAGGTGTTTCGGGGAGAGGCTGGCTCCGCCATGGGCACATAGAAGAGGATGAAGGCTGTTGCGCCCAGCGACGGAAAAATGAACGCCTCCTGGGTCATCAGCGCCAGGAATGAGACCAGCGCAATGCTGAGACCGCCGTTGACGAAGTTAAACCCCGCCATGACCGTACGATGGTCATACCGTTCGGCCAATCTCTGCAGGTGCACTCGTCGGAGGAAGCCGGACGCCAGCTGCCACCTTAAGCGCTCGTTTCTCAACCCCATCACGACCTCTGCACCAATTCAGGGCGGTCATCTTAGGGGCGTTAACGGCTCATCGCAAGGGCACGCGAGAAGGGTCACTCCTCAGCAGAAACGAGCGCACCTGGGCCGAACGACCGGCTACAGCCTGGTTTTACTTGGGCTAAGACCCGTTCCAGGCTTCAGTTGCAGCTTTGCTGAGCCCGCAGTTGCCAGTCGGCGATCAGGTTCTCGAACTTGATCTTGTCGGACTGACGATAGCCCCGCCGAGACTTTCGCTCCCATTGTGCTTTTGTTAAAGCCAGTTTATTGCGCGCCTTGGTGCAGTCGCGGGAAGGCGCGGGATCCCGTTCGGCGGCCAGGCTCGCCTTGGCTTCCCGGGCTAGGCGGTCGCGGCACAGCCGGTCTGCCGCTTCACGGTCGGTAAGGGCAGGGGCAGCCGCGGTCTCGGTGCGCGGCTTTGCCGGCGCTACCGTATGCAGCTGTACCGGCTCAGCAGTGCTTAAGCCGGGGGTGTCGGAATAGTGAACGGCGCCGTTCCCGTCTACCCATCTATAAATGTCGCCCAAGGCTAACCCTGGGGTTAAGGTCAATGCTAATACGATCCATCGCATGGTTTTCTCCTGAATGTTACGTAAAGCTAACATAAATTGCCCGCACTGGCAGCCCCGACCCAAGCGCGCTGCGGGTAAGTGGCACATCGGTGTGCCGAAATGGCTGCGGCTCGTGCTTGGAGCGTTGCCGCTACCGCGACGAGCTTCCTATTCCCGCCTGTAATGGAATTGCGCCGGGCACGCGGTGAGATCTTTGTGCTGACGAATGCGGCGTTGACAAAACTTTTCTCAACCTTTGTGATGGTGGGCACGAACGCCTATGGATGGCGAATAGCGCGAGTCCCGGACATGGAGGTGGACCCCCGTAACCTATGTTCAAAAAAAGCGACCAGCTTAAACTCAGGGTGTTAACGGTCAACACGCACAAAGGCTTCACCCACTTCAACCGGAGGTTCGTGCTGCCAGAGCTACGGGATGCTGTGCGTGCGGTATCTGCGGATGTTGTTTTTATGCAGGAAGTCCTTGGTGCCCACGAAAAACTGGCCCGTCGGCACTCACAAAACTGGCCGGACACCCCCCACTACGAGTTCCTGGCTGACTCTATCTGGCACGATTACGCCTACGGTCGAAACGCCGTTTACCCTGATGGGCACCACGGCAATGCCCTGATGAGTCGTTTTCCTGTGCTCGAGTACGAGAATGTGGACGTCTCTATAGGCACCGTCGAGAAACGTGGCCTGCTTCACTGCCGTATCGAAAGACCCAATAACCCATCTGTACTCCACGCGGTATGTGTTCACCTCGGCTTACGCGAAAGCCACCGCCAACAACAGCTGACGCTACTATGCGAACTTGTAGGTTCCGTTCCCGCACACGAGCCCATCATAGTCGCGGGGGACTTCAATGACTGGCGTGGTAAAGCCCACGGGGTACTGAGGCAGTGCGGTCTCACGGACGTGTTCGAAGCCGAGTTCGGCGCGGCCCCGAAAACTTTCCCGGCCCGCTTCCCATTGCTCAGGCTGGACCGTATTTACGTTCGCGGTGCCAGATCCTATAGCCCTATCAGGTTGCCTAACAGGCCTTGGTCTCACTTGTCGGACCATGCGCCATTAGCTGCCGAGGTTATCATCTGATGGCAGCATGGCATCCAGGTCATTCCGTAGAGGTGCTCGAGAATGGCGATGACTTCTTTCCGCAGGCGCTAGAGGCCATCGGAAAGGCCCAAAAAGAAGTCCTGCTCGAGACGTTCATTTTCTGCAACGACGATATCGGGCAGGCGTTTCGCGATGCGCTGATAGCCGCAGCCGAGCGCGGGGCTTGGGTTTCGGCCCTGGTGGACGGGTGGGGTTCTTATTATCTGCCCCGGGACATGGTCGATGAGATGCGTCGGGCCGGTGTCCACTTTCATTTCTACGAGCCCGGGCCCAAGTGGCTCAGGAGCCGGCTCAACATATTAAGACGAATGCACCGCAAGTTGATCGTGGTCGATGGCGAGACAGCCTTTATCGGTGGTATCAACCTGGCCCACAACCATCAGTCGGACTTTGGTCCCGAGTTCAAGCAGGACTATGCTGCCCGCGTACGAGGCCCCGTCGTTACGGAGATTCGCAACTTCACCCGGAACGCCTTTGCTGCTTGCGCCGGCAAGGACGTCAGCGGTCCCGGTTCACCAATGGTTGACCCAGTCTCTGATGGGGCTGTCCCGCCTGCAGGTGAGGCACAGGCACTTTTTCTGACAAGGGACAATGATCACAACCTTACCTCGATCGAAAATCATTACATTGAACGGATCCAACAGGCCGAGCGCCGCGTCAGCATTGCCAACGCCTATTTCTTTCCCGGCTATCGACTGCTGCGGGCGCTTCGCGATGCGGCCCGACGCGGGGTCCAGGTGCAGCTTCTGATCCAGGGCCTGCCCGGGTCACCCCTGGCCAAGCACGCCGCTGCAACCTTGTATGATTTTCTCGTCGAATCAGACATAGAGGTGTACGAATATTGGGAGCATCAACTCCATGGCAAGATCGCGGCAATAGACGATGACTGGGCGACCATCGGCTCCAGCAATCTCGATCCGTTCAGTCTGTGTTTCAATCTCGAAGCGAACCTTTTTGTAAGGGACAAAGAGGTCAACCGGGCTGTTCATGCGCATGTACAGCAATTGATCGAACACAGTGACGTGCGGCGAATTGACCAGTCCTGGTTGCGACGGCGAACGCTCCTCAAGTGGTTGAGAAGTGTCCTGCTGTACCATTTTCTCCGTTACTTTCCAGGTGCAGCGGGGTGGCTGCCGCGGCTTCATCCCAAAGCGCATATCAATGAGCTACGCGACCAGATTCAGGCGCGCGACTCCCACAACAGGTAGTAGATGGCATGGATGCAGGACAGTCTGACCGAAAAGACACCGCTAAAGCCTCAGCAAAAACGCTGCCAAAACGGGCACTGCCATTGCTCAAAAATCTTGTAACGCTGGTCTTTCTGGCGTTAGTGCTCTGGTTACTGGTGGACTATGCGAAAGGTGTGAACTGGCAGGAGGTTCAGCGCGTCCTCACCGGTTATTCATGGTGGGCCATCGCTCTGGGCGCCTGCCTGGCGATCGGTACCTATACCGCTTATGCGTCATATGACCTTTTCGGCCGCTATTACGTCAAACACGATATCTCCAAGCCCCGCACCATGCTGATCGCTTTTATCTGTTGCGCGTTCACGCTTAACCTTGGGGCGATTATTGGCAGCATCGGCTTTCGCTACAAGATGTATTCCCAGCGCGGCGTGAGCAAGGGCAACATAACCCGTATTATCGGGATGACTCTGGTCACAAACTGGCTGGGATACATAATGCTCGCCGGCGTGGTCTTCGCGACCGGCAACGTCCTTATGCCGGGAGACTGGGCGATCAGCAGCCTGACGCTGCGGCTGCTGGGCGGGCTTTTCGTGACCGTGGTCATGGCCTATTTCCTGCTGTGCTACTTTGCCAGGAACCGGTCCTGGACTATTCGCGGGCAGCAGATCACCTTGCCAACCGTTAAAATCGCTGTCCTGCAGTTGCTTGCCTCGCACGCGCACTGGATGCTGATGGGCGCCGTTGTCTATGTATTTCTACACGACCAGGTGAATTACTTCACCTTGCTGGGGGTGCTGCTGATAAGCGGTATCGCTGGCGTGATAGCGCACGTGCCAAGCGCCCTCGGGGTGCTGGAAGCGGTCTTTGTGGCGCTGCTTGGCGATCAGGTGCCGTCGTCGGATCTCGTTGCAGCCCTGATCGCCTACCGAGCGGTGTTTTATCTCTGGCCGCTTTCTGTTGCGGTGCTCGCCTATGTCAGCCTGGAAGTCATCAGGAAAAGACGTGCCAGCGTCGGGTAAGCTTTCCGGCTGTATGCTGAAGATTCGGCCTGTTCCCAAGCTGGACAGCTGCAATTATGACGATACAGCTGCCTTATGTTAATGCGGCATTAATGTTCGCCATTGATGCGGCGTGCTTTTATAGGGGGAGGGCCACTCGTGGGCTCTGATGGAAAACGTTATGTATGCGATTCCACTAGCCCAATAACCAGAACCCCTCGTGTTCAGGTTTAGTCATTGTTTAATTGACGACAGCTGAGCCCGTTGAGTTCAACTTTCGGATAGTTAACAAAGCCCGGGTTCAGTTTTTGCCGCTCTTAGCCAAACTGATAGAATTCCGGTCGAGCTGAGTTTAACGATTCCCCGCATTATGCGGGCACGCGTCACGACAGCTGCCGTTGCCGATGGATGAAGGCTGATGGCCAGCGTAACAGGGAATTTGTCGTGACTGTTCTGTGACTAACCATGAGGCTTCCATTCAGATGTCCAAGGAACCTACGCGTTCGGCCCAAGATGTACCGGTGATAGTGATTGAACCCCATACCGGATGGCGCAGCGTGGATTGGAGAGAGCTTCGGGAGTACAAGGACCTCTTCTTTTTTCTCATCTGGCGCAATATCAAGGTTCGCTACGCCCAGAGTGCAATAGGTGTTGGCTGGGCTGTCCTGCAACCGCTGGCGTCAATGGTGGTGTTCACTGTGATCTTCGGCAACCTGGTGGGTGTCGAAACCGACGGTGCGCCCTACGGCGTCTTTACCTTTGTCGCTTTGGTGCCCTGGACCTACTTTGCCAACAGCCTGACCGAAGGGGCGTCCAGCATGGTCAGTAACTCGGGGATGATCAGTAAGATCTACTTTCCCCGGTTGATCATGCCCCTCGCCATTATCGGCGCTCGCATGGTCGATTTCATGATTTCCATGGTCATTCTTGGCTGTCTTATGCTCTTCTCGGGCATCCTGCCGAATATAGGCATACTGATGCTGCCGTTTCTGGTACTGATTCTTACCCTGAGCGCTGCCGGGCTGGGCTTGTGGCTGACCGCCCTGGCCATCCAGTACCGCGACGTCAGTTATGGTATGACTTTCGGTGTCCAGCTTCTGATGTACGCCGGACCGGTGGTCTATCCCGCCAGCCTGATACCCGAGCGGTGGCAGTTGTTGTACGCGCTGAACCCCATGGTCGGGGTTATTGAGGGCTTCCGCGCCGGATTGCTGGGCACGCGTGATATGCCCTGGGATTTTATCGCCATCGGCGGTTTGGTCTCTCTTCTGTTGTTTGTCAGCGGTACGCTGTATTTCCGTCGCAAAGAACACATCTTTGCCGACGTGGCCTGACTATAAGGAACCTGACTCCCATGAGCGATATCGCAATCAAGGTGGAAAACCTGGGCAAAGCCTACCGGCTGGGAAGCATGGCAGAGCGGCCCGAGACGCTGGTTCAGGCCGGGTTCAACATGCTTAAAGCACCCGTACGGAACTATCGCAGGCTGCGCAACCTGGACACATTTTCGACTGATCGTGATGCCGACGACATCCTGTGGGCACTCAACGACGTCTCTTTTGACATCCAGCGTGGCGAAGTCGTCGGTTTTGTTGGCCGTAACGGTGCGGGCAAATCCACACTGCTGAAGATCCTGTCCAGGATCACCGAGCCCACTACCGGCCGTATCGAAATACGGGGTCGGGTTTCGAGCCTGCTGGAAGTGGGTACGGGTTTCCATCCAGAACTGTCCGGTCGCGAAAATGTCTACATGAACGGGACTATTCTCGGCATGAAGAAGGCAGAGATCGATCGCAAATTCGATGAGATCGTCGATTTCTCCGGTGTTGAGCGTTTTCTCGATACGCCGGTCAAACGCTACAGTTCCGGCATGAAGGTCAGATTGGCGTTTGCGGTGGCGGCCCATCTTGAGCCCGAGATACTGATCATTGACGAAGTGCTGGCGGTTGGGGATGCCGAGTTCCAGAAGAAATGCCTGGGTAAAATGGAAGATGTTGCCGGGGGCGGCAGAACAGTCCTGTTCGTCAGCCATAACATGTCTGCGATCCAGAACCTTTGCGGCAGAGCGATCAGTCTTATTCAGGGGCAGGTGTGCAACGATGGCCCCACCGATGCAGTGATCGAGGATTATCTCGAGCGCTTTCGCGGCGAAGCGTCCAGCGGTTTCCTTAACAACGACACACGTAAAACCTCATCAACGGCAAGGTTGAGCACCGGACGGCTCCTCGATGCCAAGGGTAACGAGACGTCAAATCCCTGCGCGGGCGAGCCAACGACTTTTGAGCTGGACTATACCGATGCCCGGGAGGGCACGAAAGCGATGATTGTGGTGTTCATTCACAACCAACAGAACATCGTAATCACCCAGCTGAAAACGCCTGAGCCTATCATGCTAGGCAAGTCGGGTACCGTAAGGTTTACCCTGAAGGATACGCCGCTGCCGATCGGCAAATACACCGCCGAAGTGAAACTTCGGGAGACAAACGGTGGGCAGGATGTGATCCCCAACGCCTTCAGCTTTGAAATCTTCCTGTTGAGCGCGTACAAGCACCTTGAGACAGTGAATGGGCGCTACTGCAACGCACTGACAAGGCAGGATATGGAGCACACTGTTGACGGTGAAGTCGTGGTCGAGGCACCCGAGGCTGAAACGGCGGAGCTAAGACAGGGCTCGAACTGAACGTGCCCTGTCCAGGCGTTACCGCCCGGGCAGGGCTACTGCGCGCGTTCAGGTCCGCAGGCACCTGGCGGTGGCGTCATCTTCTGAAGCGATTCTTCTTGAAACAGAGGCCCTGCTTCGGGGCTCCTGCGTTTAACTCTCATCGATCCGGCGGTAACGTTTCACGTGCGCTCATCGATAATGGAGCGCGGCCGAAAGCATGGTATACAAACGATTGCCGGGCATTGCCGACACGCAATGATCACGGATTGTCTGAAGGTAAAGCGATGCAGTATCGCCAGCGACGGTTTGCACCACCTCAGGCCCAGACTTATTGGGCTGCTGCAGTTCCCTGAACCGCTGCAAGTACTCGTTCACTTGCTCGCTCGTCCGGGCAAACCAACACCCCTCGAATCTTTCCGAATAGATCACGTAGCGCCCACGGGCAAGGGCCTCAAGAACCATTCTTGGCATCCCGTCATGCTCGGTGACGCGCAGCAGTACGCCGATCTTGGGCCAGACCTTTTCCATGTCCTTGACCCAACCAAGACTCCTGACGTTGGGGTAGCGCCGTAGTGAATGGGATTCGTCGCTGACAATGTAGAAGTCGAGATCCGGGTTTGCCTCGATCGCATCAATCAGCACTTTTTCGCCGTAGAATTGCCGTCGATCCGTTGGCAGATAGGTCAGGACCCCGCCGGGCAGGTTTCTGGGGGGCTTGCTTTGCAACGCCGAAAGATCACAGGGCGAGGGCAGGTAGTCGGCCTTGATGCCGATCTCATCCAGTTCCTCCACCAAATGGGGTGAAACGGCGATGTTCATATCCACAACCGAGTCCAGAGAACGCGCATTGCTGACCGCTTCGCTGTCCTTGGCGCTCAGCATGACGTCTGACCCGACCCACCAGCGGACGACCTGACACCCCATCATTCTGGCCCGCTGAAGTTGCCGCTCGAAGAAAGGGCCGCCGTAGCGGTACTGTACGAAAATGAGCACCCGGCAACGCAGCGCCAGTTTGACCCATGTCTTGGTGTCTGAGAAAACGGAATTGCCCGAAAATAACGTCTCGACCCCCAATTTATTCAACTCTCGACCGAGGGTCAGTATCGGCGCTGAAGGCACCGTATGGTCGCCCACGAGTAGCACGCGTTTCAGAGGGGGTCGAATGTGCTTCTTCTGGTCGCTGATCATGATGTTAACCTTCCTGGTTTATGTGCAGCTTGCGCTTCCCTTTGCTGGCTTTCGCAAGACCTGCGACGTATCGGCGTCCCTTGCCCAGGGTCTTTCGTAATTTCCACGGCATGAATACCTGCAGCAGCAGTTTCCGGGTCTGCCATGCTGCCGGTGAGAGCCGGAACGCTTCCACGGCAAGTCGACGCGCCCCGTTCATGTCATGCCACTCCGGCACCATATGGCGTTGCGCACTGTCTACAAGAAACAGGTGCGCGAGCCCGGCGCTGCGCATTTCTTCACCGTGCTTCTGGTAGAACTGGGCCCTTGCTTCAAGGTTGGCTTTGATATTAAGTGACCGGCGAACCTCCGCTTCGGCGCCCTCCGCGGCACCGCGCAGGTCGTTGTATCGCACCAGGGGGTCGCGGATGCAGTCGACCCGGTAATGCCGGCAGATCCGCAGCCAGTAGTCGTAGTCTTCTATGGCGGGCAGGTCTTCATCAAAGAAGCCTACAGACGTGATTACATTGCGGCGGATCATGCCGCTCGCGGGAACGCCGTGAAGAATGTTTTTGACAAGCAGCTCGTTATACAGATTGCCCCGGGCGCAGGGCTGGTAGAGCCAACTGCTACCATCGTCCAGAACGGTCTCAACGCCGGTGTAGATTAAGCCTACGTCGGGCGGAGACTGACGGAACAGCTCGACCTGCCGGGCCAGCTTTTCCGGGAACCACTCGTCGTCGTCGTCAAGAAACGCAATGAACGGGGCGCGGGCTTCGCGCAGACCGCGGTTGCGCGCAGCCGCTACACCGCGGTTTTCGGCCTGCCGGAGATAGCGTATACGGCTGTCTTCAAAACTGGCCACGACATCGGCCGGGTTATCGGACGAGAAATCGTCAACCACCAGCACTTCGAAATCGTCGAAGGTCTGTGCGAGAACACCGGCCAGGGTCCTTTTGAGCAGATGCGCACGGTTATATACGGGGATGACTACGCTGACTGTCGGTTGCAGGTTAACCGACCGTGAGTCGGCAGGACGCTTATCGACAGTATTGTGGTCTGTCCTTTTTTCGACCTGTTTGCGCGCCTGCGGCGGGGCTTTTGCAACAACCGCCGCCCCCTGCTGAATGCCGAAACTGATCTCTTCTTCCTGATTTCGGGGCGCCGCTGCCGTCGGTCGAGTTCCCGCAAGAACAGAGCTCTTGAGACCAGCTCTTTTAAGCGCACGCTCTCGCAAGGGTGGGCCGTATTGACGGCTAAGCATCCTGGCCTGCTGGAACAGGCCGGCAAAACGGCCGGTAGCGTCAGCGGCGATAAGATCGAACGCAAACCCGAGTGCCTCGCGGTAAGGCTCCAGCTTGCTGCGCTCCTGCAGAAGGTGCGCAATCTTGGTCAGCACGCGGATGCGCCCGGCAATACCGCTGTAGGTGAAACGCTTGCCGCTAAGGGACGTCTCGCCTTCGGGCATTCTGCGGTAGTAGGCTGTCCCCGTGTGGTGCTCATGCAGGCGTACGTCCTGGGCGAGCGCCCTCATAACAAGGTCACCGTCCTGATTCAGAGTCGCTTCTTCATCCCACCCGCCAAGACCAAAGAAGGCTTCCCTTGACCAGAGCACAGAGCAGGGCGGGTAATACCATCCACAAAGCCAGGCGCTCAGCGCATCCTGGTCAGGGCGACGTGGTGCGCACGAAGCCGGTCGGCTGATCCAGGCGTTACCCTTCAGCTCGAGCCGTCGCCACGGGCACGTGACAATGCCCGCATCGGGAACATCGGCCATTGCTGATAGCAGAGACTCCAGCGTATCTGGCGCGAGAATATCGTCGGCATCCAGAAACATCAGGCTGTCGCCAGCGGCCAGGGCGGCGCCAATATTGCGGGTGCGCGGCGCGTTACCGGAGCGCTCTGAGTGAACCCGGATCCGGTCCGGAAATGCAGCCTCAAACTGACGTGCGATTTCCAGGCTGTCATCGGTGGAGCTGTCTTCGACAATGATTATCTCGTCGGGCCGCCGGCTCTGGTCGAGCAGCGAGCCCAGCGTTTGAGCCAGGTACGGGCCGGCGTTATGGCAGGGTATGACGACCGAAATACTGCGATCCGTAGATTCCATGGTTTCTCCCCGATTCAAAACAGCGCCCCGCTACCCTGGGCCGCACCTCCAATCCCTGGAGGGTTTTCGTGAGGCACGCCCGCGATCATTTTGTGGCCGACCTGACCAGTCGCTCGAACGCAGGACGCATACGGCCCAGCGCTTCCCGGGTCTGTTTAGGGGTCAGGCCGGATACCGGCCCCGCTGGCGTCCGGTTTACATCCACAACGTAAATGCGGCCATCATTGTTGTCCCGCATCACGTCCATCTCGCCGTAGTCGACGCCCATCTTCCGAGCCAACTGCAGAATCTTGTCCTGTTCGTCGGTGGAAAGGTGGTCGCCCGGGTCCGCGACTTCCGAGCGTGCCACCACTTTGAAACGTTCGGGGCTATCTGCGCGGAACTTGGGGCAGACAACCGGTATCACGTCCTGGTAGACGGACACTCGCAGCTCGGCGAAAAAGCCGTCTCCCGTTGCCGTGTCGATGTAGCGCTGGTAAGTGATCCGGCTGTCCTCCTCTGGCTCGCAGGGACAGCTAACGATCTCACCATCGTGGGTGTAGTTGTCATTGGATTTGCGAAGCGCCAGGCCTTCGTGTGTCGCAGGATCTATACCAATGCTGTAACCGAAGACTTCGCCGAACGCCTGCTCCACCTGTTTTTTTGAAATGTCCTTTGCGTTGCGGTTAATCACCTTGGCCGAGCCAAAGTCATCGAACAGCTTTTGCGGGAAAACCGTTGAGCCCTCGTGCGCGAACACCAGATCGTATGGACGATCGGGTGTGGAGTGCATCCGGTAACCGTAAAGGGTGCATAGCTTGTAGATGATCTGGTAATGGCTGGGCGTACCCGGGTAAAAGAGTACCGTGCCTCTCGGCCAGAGCCGGGTTCTCAGAATACGTAGCGCTGCACCGATTGCGCTATAGCCGCCATAGGTCCGTAGCACGTTGTAGGGGTTGCGTTGGGTCGCTGGCCACTGCTTGACGCGTCGCAGCGTGCGGTAAGCCTGACGTAGCAGGTTGATGCCGGGCTGTTGTGTTAATTCGCGCATGGTCAACTCATCGCAACAGTTAAGTGAATGGTCCCAGGAGACGTCCTGCTCATGCCTTCTGGGACCCTGTAAGTTGAGGCAGTATCTCTGCGACCGCCGCCGGGTCGACCCGCAGGTCTTTCTCCAGGGGATGGACGTCACCTTCTGACTCAGCCTGAACCAGCCAGTAGTTGTGCCCCATCGCTGAAGCCACCGCATAGAAGTTGGGGTTGGGAAAGCCGAGGTCTGCAATCTCGACGATTCGGGCACCTTCTGGACAGAACACCATATTGGTCAGGCCCGCACCGTGGGGAGCCACCAGTACCGCAGTTTCCCGCATGAGCTGGACCTGCGCTTCGAACGACAACTCCTCCATGAACACACGTTCGAACCCAAGCGGCTCCAGCAGGGGCCAGACTTCGTTTTCGTTGACGAGGCGCCGCCGCGCTGCTTTAAGGCGACTGATGAAAACCTTTCGGTGAGGCTGTGCTGCTTCGTTAACGCCGTAGGCTTCCGGGATCAGGCGCAGCAGCTCGGGACGAAAGCGATCGGTTCCGACAATCGTCAGCTCATCGACGGCAAGCGGGCGGGAGCTGTCGTAGGTCTGGAAGTCTTCCGGCGCGAGGCCCAGCATACGCAACGACCCGTCGATGGCTGGACTGCGGTCGGGCGGCAGCAGCACCTGGCCCAGCATGCCGCGTTCGCGCAGTAGGAGCAGTTTGGGCAGGTGGGCCGTGAGCCAATGGGAGTGGTTGTGGTAGACCCGCTCAATAAACCAGGTGGCGCGTTTCAGACGCACGGGTCTGGGTGCGCTCCGCAGGGTCTCGGCATGTAATGGGCGGAAGCGTACCTCGCGCATCATCAAAGCGCGGCGATCCTGGTTCAAAATGGCGGGATAGAAGTCGTCGGCCTTACTCGGGTCCCGGTACCAGGTGATCAGGCAATCCGGCAAGGTGGCAATAAACGTCTCACTGCTCCTGCGTTGCGGAACGTCCCAGAAAGAGTAACCCCACCAGCCCTGGTCATCCGGCAGTTCATCCCGTGAGCTGAAATTGCGGGGTAGGGGATGCCGGGCTACGTTTTCCCGGTGTACCGTTGTGAAACTACCTGCCTGGGCATTTTCGCCCCGACGCTTAAAGTAGTCGGGCACCGTCTCGTGAAGGATTCGCCGGTAGCCGAACCAGGCTGGGTTCACCTCGCGGGCGACAGCAGCGGATGCTACGCGACCAAGGGCGGATCTGATTTTCCCGGTAGTCGCGTCCCACGACCGGCCGGCTGCGGACCTGAGCTGGTTGCGCTTCGCCGCGGCAACGCTCTGTTGAGAATGTGCCACCATCTTCCCCATGATGTTTTTATTAGCGTGTTCATTCGTAAGCGCCGTTTGAGCGCGTTTTGCGTGAACTACTTATTGCCAATATAAATCCATTGGTTTGATTCATCTATCAGCTAACTCGACTCATCAATAACAACCATAAAGGCAAAGCCCGGACTAGTCTAACTCAAGACCATGCACCGGCACTGATAGTGACTGTGGTTGTTCTGAAAAACTGAGTTTCATCCGAGGCTTGGAAACATATACGGTTATGTTTCGGATTTTTAACATATGTGCTAACTGATTCGCTTTCTATTAAATTAATTATCGGAAATGCTGGGCTGGCGATGGGTTTTTATTATGAATTGAACGTCCGTTGCAAAAGGCGCTGTTCGCGCCGAATTCCGGTCTCTTTACATATGTTCGTATATGATGATTAAGCGAATGGTTGACCGCCGAAGCAGAGTGTCACGCATCGACGTCTTTTCTGTTGACTGAGCGTCTCGTATTGGAGAGGTTATTTACCGGACAGCTTCCTAACCGATACCGGAGTATTCATGACACAAGCAAACGGCCCAAAATTCGACAACAGCTACCGTCGTTTGCCGGACCGGTTTTTCTCCGCTCAAGTGCCAACGCCGGTGAAAGCGCCTGCACTGATCCGGATCAATCGGGGCCTGGCCGAGCAGCTTGGGATTTCGGTCGCCTGGCTCGAATCTGAGGACGGGCTTCAGGTGCTGGCGGGCAATCGCCTCGCCGCGGGTTCCGACCCTATCGCTACGGTTTATGCCGGCCACCAGTTTGGCGGCTGGAATCCGAGACTGGGGGACGGCCGTGCGGTCCTTCTGGGGGAAGTCCTTGATGCGAAAGGGCGCCGCTATGATATCCAGCTTAAAGGTGCCGGACGTACGCCCTACGCCCGTGGCGGAGATGGACGCTCACCCCTGGGTCCGGTACTGCGCGAATACATCGTTAGCGAGGCCATGGCGCAACTGGGCGTGCCCACCTCCCGTAGTCTGGCCGCTGTGACGACCGGTGAGTCGGTGATGCGTGAACGGCCACTGCAGGGTGGCATACTCACGCGGGTCGCAAGCAGTCATATCCGTATTGGTACGTTCCAGTATTTCGCGGGCCAGGGCGATCTTGAAGCCATTCGTACGCTGGCCGACCATGTGATTCAGCGGCATTATCCTGCAACGGCCGGGGCCGCTCGGCCCTATGTTGCGTTGCTGGAAGCGGTTTTTGACCGGCAGGCCAAGCTCATCGCCCAGTGGCAGCAACTGGGTTTCATCCATGGCGTCATGAACACGGACAACATGCTGGTGTCTGGCGAAACCATTGATTATGGTCCCTGCGCTTTTATCGATAATTACCAGCCCGATACGGTCTTTAGCTCGATCGATGTCAACGGGCGCTATGCCTTTGCAAACCAGCCCGGTATTGCCCAGTGGAACCTCGCCTGGCTGGCACGGGTGCTGCTGCCATTGCTGGATGAGGACCAGGACGCCGCTGTTAAAGCCGCGCAACAGGCACTCGATGGTTTTGTCCGCAGCTACGAGGCGGCGTACGGTGAGCTGATGCGCAGAAAACTGGGCCTGAATCAGCACGATGCCGAAAGTGAAAAGCTGGCTTCCACCTTATTGACGCTGATGGCGGACTCTGAAGCTGACTACACGTTGACTTTTCGCCGCCTGGCCGAGGTCGCGGCAACCCATCCGGCCGAGCCAGAGACTGCGGGCGAAGGTGGCGCTTCTGATAGCGTTGCTTCGCTCTATCAGTTACCGGAAAGCTTTGAGTCCTGGCTTGAGCAATGGCGGGAACGCCTCGAGCGGGACGGGCGCGATCCGGTTGAGGTCAGCCGGGGTATGCTGGAAATTAATCCTGCGTTTATCCCCCGCAACCACCTGGTAGAGGAAGTCATCCGTGCTGCCGTTGACTCGGGCGATCTCGAGCCATTTCACCGGCTGGTGGACAGGTTGGGCCAGCCCTACCGCTACGACGCCGCCGATGCGCGGCTGGCATCACCACCGCGACCAGAACAGGTGGTTGCCAATACCTTCTGCGGAACCTGAGACCGCTTGGGCAAAACTGGCCTTGGTTAAACGGAGAGCACTTCTGCACAGGCCGTGTACCTTATCTATAAAACTGATGCATAACTGATGCATAACTGATGCATAACTGATGCAAAACCGAGGGCACCATGAAATTCCTGTTTGAAGTCCACATCAAGGATGGCCATACGGCGGAAGACTATGCAGATGCCTGGGTTCGGGCCAGCGAAATTATCCAAAGCGCACCGGGCGCGCGCGGAACGGAGCTGCACCGGAAGATCGGCGACCCCAACGTCCTTGTCGCAATCGCCAGTTGGGAAAGCAAGGCCGAACGCGACGCCATGGAGGGCAAACACGACCCCAGGGTTGCGGAGATCATTCGCAGCGCGGCGCCGTTCTGCGACATCCGGGTGATCGGCGAATTCGAGGATCCGGAGTGGGTTGTTACGCCGCCTGACAGGTAAAAGCCCGGCAGAGAGGGCTAGCCCTTCTCTGCGCGCAAAGGCCAGGGCCAGCTCAATCGACGACCCGACATCATCAATGCAGCATACTGATGCAGCGGATTCGGGCATAATCGCGCCCATGCTGCCCATTGATGACCTGCTTCCAGAACTGCTTGCCACCCTCGAAAGCAGCACCACCGTGCTCCTGCAAGCGCCGCCGGGCGCCGGCAAGACGACTGGCGTTCCCCTCGCTTTGCTGCGAAGCCGTTGGGCCGGAAAACAGCGCATCCTGATGCTTGAACCGCGCCGCATTGCGGCCCGTGCCGCTGCTGCCTACATGGCCAGGCAACTCGGCGAGCGACCTGGTCAGACGGTCGGGTATCGCACCCGCCTGGACACAAAGGTATCCCGCGAGACGCGGCTCGAAGTGGTGACGGAGGGCGTTCTGACCCGGCTGATCCAACAGGAACCCGCGCTGGACGCCTATGCGGCTGTAGTGTTCGACGAATTCCATGAGCGTTCGCTACAGGCAGATTTGGGCCTGGCGCTGGTGCGTGAATCCCAGCAGGTATTACGTGAAGACCTGCGCATCCTGGTCATGTCAGCCACCCTGGACACCGCCCCTCTGGCCGAGCTGCTCTGTGCTCCGGTTTTAACGAGCGAGGGGCGGGCCTACCCGGTGGAGGTCCGTTACCGTCCCGCACCAGTCAATTCCGGCGTTGGCCACAAGCTGGAGCACGTTGTCGCGGCGATCCGCGAGGTGTTGAGCCAGGAGCCGGGCTCCGTGCTTGTGTTTTTGCCCGGTGCGGGGGAGATTCGGCGGGTTGAGCGAATGCTGCGTCCTGGCCTGGCACCGGGCACCTGTCTGGCACCGCTATACGGAACCCTGAAAGGCGACGACCAGGACCGAGCGATCCGGCCCGCAGCGCCCGGCGAACGCAAGGTTGTGCTAGCTACCGCCATCGCTGAAACCAGCCTGACCATCGAAGGCGTGCGGGTTGTGATTGATTCGGGCCTGGCCCGGCGGGCATTGTTCGACCCTAACAGTGGCATGCAGCGGTTAACCACCGGGCGTGTATCAAAAGCTGCTGCTGACCAACGTAAAGGGCGGGCAGGCCGCACCGAGCCCGGCGTGTGCTATCGCTTGTGGAGTGAGTCGGAGCAGCAGGGGCTGGCGCCGTTCACTGCGCCGCAGATCCTTGAGGCCGACCTTGCGCCGGTGGCGCTGGAGCTGGCGCAATGGGGGGCGCGCGACCCGGGCGACCTGATGTGGCTCGACCCGCCTCCGCCCGCAAACTGGACGCAAGCGGTGAAGACGCTCCAATGGCTGGGACTGCTGGATCAGAAGGGAGCCATTACTGATCATGGTCGGGCGGCCCGCGAACTTGGGATCCATCCGCGTCTGGCTCACATGGTGATACGGGGGCGCGAGATGGGCTACCCGGTGACTGCAGCGCGGCTCGCGGCGCTACTGGGTGATCGCGACCTACTCGGCCCCCGGGCGGGGGCCAATATCAGTTACCGTTTGCAGGCACTTGCCGGAGAGTACCAGGCTCCCGGCCTCGACAGGTTCCGCTTGCAGGGCCTGCACCGGGACAGCCAGAAGCTGCTGCCCTCCCTTGCCGCGAAAGATCTGGACCAAACGGCGCCACTAGGTCGCCTGCTGGCCCAGGCATATCCGGACCGTATCGCCCGGCGTCGCCGGGGCAGCCATCATCGTTATCTGCTCAGCAACGGCCGGGGCGCCACGCTGCGCGAGGAAGATGGCTTGGGCCAGCATGAGTGGCTGGTTGCCGCAGATCTTGACGGACGCGCCCGCGAGTCCCTGATCTACCTTGCCGCTGAGCTTGACCGGACTGATCTGGAAGCCGATCTGGCACATCAGCTCACCGTCACGGATGAGAGCCAGTGGGACGAGGCCCGCGGAACGGTCACTGCTGCTCGAGTAAAGCGGCTGGGTGCCCATGTGCTGGAACGGACACCCCTGGCTGGACCGAAGCCCGAGCAGGTTGAGCGGGCACTCATCGCCGCTGTTCGGGAGAGGGGGCTCCAGAGTTTGCCGTGGACCGACATGGCACACCAGTGGTGCGCCCGCGTGCGACACATGCATGCGCTGGAACCTGAGCGCTGGCCCGACGTCAGTGATCAGGCTCTGTTACAGCGCCTTGAGATCTGGCTGGGTCCTTTTCTGGCGGGTGTGAGCGACTGGCGAGGATTGCAGCAAGTGAGCCTGCTTACTGCGCTGGAATCCCAGTTGGAGTATTCCCGGCAACAGTTGCTCAGTACTGAAATGCCCTCGCGCTTGACCATTCCCACGGGTGAGTCCGTAAGGCTGGATTATATGGCCGAAAACGGTCCCGTGCTTGCGGTTAAACTGCAGGCCCTGTTTGGTTGGCAAGAAACCCCGCATGTGGCGAGCGGCCGGATACCGATCACGGTTCACCTGTTGTCGCCGGCAAAACGCCCCCTGGCCATAACCTCTGACCTCGCAAGTTTCTGGCGAGTTGGTTACCACGAGGTTCGAAAAGAGCAGCGCGGGCGTTACCCGAAGCACCCCTGGCCAGAAGACCCCATTGCCGCGGAGCCGAAGAGGGGCACAAAAAAGATGGGCTGGTAAACAGCCCTGTGCGAGTTGGATGACGACGCTTAAATTCGGGAAAAGCCCGGCGCTATCTATTACAGCTAACCACCGTAACTACCGAACTTCCGTTGCGTTTGATTCAGACGGTGAACCGTGCCACCTGCGTTCGGAGTCCTTCGGCAAGCCGCGCCAGTTCCGCGCTCGCGGCAGAGACTTCTTCGGTTGAAGCTGCAGACTGATTGCCGACATCCCGAATTTGAGTAATGTTGTGGTTGATATCTTCCGCCACCGAGCTCTGCTGTTCAGCCGCGGTAGCGATCTGGCTGTTGTGCTGCCGAATTTCTTCAACCGCTCCGGATACCTCCTGTATAGCGGTCCCGGCGAGCTCCGCCCGCTCCAGTGTCTGCTCTGAGAGCTTGTGGCCGACTTCCATACTGGCGACAGATGATTCAGCACTGTCCACAAGGGTGCCGATCAGGGCCTCAATCTCTTTCGCTGAAGTTTGGGTGCGCTGAGCCAGGGACCGTACCTCATCAGCCACCACCGCAAAGCCCCGGCCCTGTTCGCCAGCCCGCGCTGCCTCTATCGCGGCATTCAGCGCAAGCAGATTAGTCTGCTCCGCAACTGACTTGATGACGTCCAGGACCGTACCGATATTATTCGTCTCGGATTGCAGGCCGCTGAGCTGCTTCATCACATTGACGATCTGGGTGTTCAGTTCTGCGACGAATTGTAGCGTCTCCTTCACGGCTTTCTCGCCGTTACCCGATTTTTCGCTGGCGCGGTTTGCCGCCTGGAAGGCGGCTTCCGCACTTTTCGCTACTTCACTCACGGTGGCGACCATCTCGTTCATGGCGGTGGAAACCTGATCGGTCTGCGACTGCTGTTCAGCCACGCCTCTGCTGGTTTCGTTGGTTACGATGGAAAGCTCCTCCGACGCTGAAGCTATGCTGACCGCCCCGTTGTCGATTTCGCGGACCAGCGCCCTTAGGTTCGTGGTCATGGTTGCGAACGCGGTAAGCAGCAGGCCGAACTCGTCACGACGTTTGCTACTGATTTGCAGAGTAAGATCACCGGAGGCCACCTTGGTGGCAATCTCAACCGACTCTTTTATGGGGCCCGTAATGGACCTGGTGAGCCCCCACGCGATAAAGACCGCGATTGAAATGGCGATAGCGGTTACGGAAATTATCTCCGCCACGGTAAGGTCGTAGCGCTCCGCCATCAGTGATTGCTCGCGCTTTTTCAGCATCTCGGCTTTTTCAATGGCGCTGTTAGCGGCGACCCCCATTTGCTCTTCAATCGACGCGATGAGGTCCTGTTGTGAGGCGTTAGTGATCCCATACTGCCTCAGGAGCGCCTTATAGGCCTTGAGGTCGGCAACGATCTGCTCCACCAGCTGCCGGTCTCCGACTTCCGCAATCATGAGAGCCATCGGGCCAAGTATGCTGACTGACTTATCCACAAGCTCAACAGCGTGGTTGAGAAAACGCTCATCGCCTTCAATCTGAAAGTTCTTCTGATCCCTCTCTGCGTCGAGCAGTGCAATTTCTGCGGCGTTAGCCTGCTCAACGATTTTTACCCGGTGGTTGTACTCTGTCAGTGAAAAAAGGCTGACTGTGGAGACGGTAAGCAGAAGCACAAGGAGAATGCCAAACCCAATCGCCAGCTTTTTAGCAACCGCAAGATTTTCGAGCAGGGTTTTGAACATGAATTTGACTTCCTACATTAGATGGCTTCTGCAACCGCTATAGGCATAGCGGCGATCACGCAAAAAACTTTAGGAAGCATCGCCGACAGAACGGAAGAATAGCGGTCTCGAAAGTATCAGGCGGCCGGCTTTTGCTCCGGGAAGGGGTTCGGCGAAGCCGGGGCAGCCACCATCGATAGTTGTGGCGATTTGTTGCCGGGCACACTCAAGGTCGCCCGGATTGGATCTGTCTACTGCGCTTGACTGCCTGTGGCGTCCGGGGTATCCCCTTTGCGATTCAGCCAGTAAACCAGCAGCCCCGCAGTCGCAAACATGACCATTGAATAGATCGCCGGGGTCGTGGACATTTCGTAGCTCTGCAACAAACTCACCGCGAGCAGGATGGCCAGCGAGCTATTCTGAAGGCCCACCTCAAACGTCACCGACAGGCTCTGGGCCCGGTTCAGTCTGAGCCAGCGCGCAATCACGAACCCGGCAGCCATGGTTGATATGTTCAGCACCAGAGACACGGGCCCCGCGGCGATCAGGTGATCAATGACGACATCCCTCTGTTGGAAGATGATCAGGGCAATCAGTCCCGCCAGGACCAGGATCGCAAAGCGCTTCACGTGGGGTTCCGCCCGAATCGCAAAAGCGGGGCGCCAGTTGCGAATCAGCATGCCCAGGGAAATAGGCACAATGGTCAGTAGCACCAGCGTCAGTATGGTCCGACCTACCGGCAAGGTCAGGGTGGACGTTTCGCCCAGGAAGTAGAGGAGCGACGCATTGACGATAAAGGGAATGGTAAAAACAGTGATGATACTTGCGACTGCGGTTAAGGTTACGGACAGGGCGACGTCGCCACGGCCCAGATGGGCAAACAGATTGGATGTTGTTCCGCCCGGACAAACCGCTAGCAGCATAACGCCGACTGCAAGCTCCGGGGATAGCGGCATCAGGTTCGCCAGCGCGAAACCAATGATCGGCAAAAGCAGAAGCTGGCAACCCAGGCCGACCACTACCGCCCGCGGATACTTCAGTACGCGCCGGAAATCGTCGGGAATCAGAGACAGTCCCATACCCAGCATAATCAGAAAGAGAGACCAGGGGATCACCTGGACTTTGATAATGCCGGCTAGCTCTTCGCCGCTCATTCGGCCCCCTTTATTTTTGTGAGTTGACAGTTCAATGACCGTACCCCCCCGGGCAGAACCCGGGCGAGGGTAAGCGTGTGCTCTATGGAGCCACCTGCCTCAGTCCGACGGCCATGATACGGAGTAAGGGCCCAGGCATGAAAGCGTCTCCGCTGCAGGTCGAAGGCAACCTGCGGCTGGCGCAGGGTTACAGCCGGATAGGGCGAGGTGTGGCTGGGTAAGATAACGGACAGGTTGTCCGTAATGACAACTGTTGCGTCCGGTGCAACTTGACAGCTCTCCCTGCAACGCTTCGATTCGGATTAATTCCGTGCAGTCCGGTGTTATTCAGTGGCTATCTTCGGGTATGCGTCGGGAATAGATCAGCCTCAATGAGCGCTGACCCGGACGCGCGATTCCAGCGACGAATGTGCGCCCTGGCAGAGCTTCATCCGCCGTTTCCGCACGCAGTTGGTGCGCTGGTCAAAGCGGGGCAGCGCTGTAGCGGGCTGAGTGGCAGGCGGAGCGGCACTTTGGTCGATGTCGTTTGGACCCCGCGTATGTCTGGAGAATTTTCAGCCTGGTGGCGCCTCAGCAGAAAAAAAACGGTTCAGCTGATCGATGATATTCAAGTCATCCGCATCGTTCCTGATCGTTTTGATTCCAGGCGGGGGGACCTCAAAGTCCGCCTTTAGCGCGGCTGCACTTTCGATCGCGATGCCCGAAGACCGCCTCGCAATGCGTTCATTGATCAGTGTGTCCGGAGCCGTCACCCAGATGAGTTCCATATCAGGTGCGCTTGCCAACAGATGGTCGCGGTGACGTTGCTTATATACGCCCTGGGTGACGACCAGTCGGGGGGCCGAGAGACGTCGTTCACGTATCTTGTCTATCAACGCGGAGATATAAGCGGCCCGCATCTTGTCGGTAAAGGGCTCGGCACGGGAAAGCGCCGACCGCATCTCCGGGGTGATGTCGTCGTCCGCGTGGTACACCTCCCATCCCCCATAACGACCAATAATGTCGCCAACGTAGGACTTCCCGCTACCGGAGAGACCAAAAAAAAACAGTATGGACGGGGCTCGTGTCAGGTCCAGCGGGCCCGGGGCAGCAGGGAACAGGGGGTCCGGATTCAAGTTCTCACCTATCTGGTCGTTTGCTCAGAAAACGCGGGCGCAAGTTTAGCAAGGGAAATGCCCAGAACGTAATGCGCCTCCTCTTTTTTATCGGATAACGGCCGATCTCTATGGGAACTGCAAGAAGCGCGCAAACGCCCCAGACGGGTTCGGTCAACCATAATTGGCAGCGGGAAGGGACCGGACACAGGCAGAAGTGTAATAAATCAGCGGTAGGCTTCTTCTGCAGTTCATGAACCTGGCCCTACGGAACCTTCACGTGCTTTGGGCTTAAATTCCCACGAAAATACCCTTAACGTGGTTGGTGAGCGAAAGCGCGATGTTGGCTTCACCAACATGGTAAGGGAAAGCACCTATATTGAAACGGCGCTGATTGTAGAATCCTAGTTAGTTCATAACCTGGATCAACAAGTCCGCCCGTGGGTGAGGCAAGTCGAAGCCCAATGCTTCTGTTATGGCACGTCGCATGCTTGTTAGCTTGTTGGCAGTGCGCTTTGGAGCGTCAGGATGCCATGCAGGACTGACCGGGCTGAAAGCCCGGTAGCAGGGGCAGCGCGGGGAGTGTCGTCGGGCTAGAGGCCTGGTCGGCTGCTCCTGGGAATTACCGAATGGAATGAATGGAACGGGCGGGATCAATGGCTAAAGACCCAGAAAAATTAGTCCAGCGACAGCTTTTGCTGATGGCCGCCGCCATCGGTCTTTTCGTCTGCGGCGTCGTGGTCAGTGGCGCGACTGTTTTTTCGGTCGGGACAGCAAAATTACCTAAAGACGCGGATGATACTGCTCGCGCAACGCAAACACAGGCCAGGTTCCTGTCATTGATTGATGTTCGTCCCGTAAACCAGCTTTTTTACCCTGTTAGCCCGTCGTTTCAGATGCACCAAGCCAAGCCTCTCCAAGGTGGGCCTTCGCGGTTTGTTGATAGGCTTGCCCCGCATGCCGACCTGAGTGTGACGGCTTCCAGCCTCGATTGGCGCAGCCCATTCAACGAGCCGAAGCATAGGGCCCAGACGTTTGCAGATGTGAACTGGTCGACAATAAGCGCGGAGTATGGTGCCCCCTTCAAGCGGGTCCAAAACACTGGTTTTGTGCTCTCGCCGCTGGTTGCGCCAGAAGGCAGACCACCGGGCTACTCTTTTGCTGAACGAGCGCAAGGTGAGGTGCTGGTAAGCGATCGGTTTACCTTCGGGCAACGGTAAGGGCGTATTGCATGGCATGCCTGCATCAGGCAATTCCAACCCTGGATAGACCAGCGAAAGTGCACTAAAGACCAGTTACCGATAGCCGGTGAAACTCATCAAGGGCGAACTGATCGGTCATACCACTCACCATGTCCTGTATCAGCCGACACCGACAGTAGCGCTCCCAGACTTCAGGCTCGCCTTCAACCTGATCGCGAAGCGCAAGGTACGCTCTCACATGCTTGTTGGGCAGCCGTCGTAATAACCGGCTCTCAAGCATCATGCCCTTCTGATGCCCATCAATCAGTCTCTCAAAATCGTCCTTGGGCAACAGAAGCACTGGCTTGAACAGATCCAGCAGGCCCGTGATTATCCGGTAGCCCTGGAGCTCAAGCGTTTCTACCTCGGCTACAGAAAATATGTGCCGGATCGCCACCGCCTTGAAGACTTCGATGACGCTATGACAGGGAGAGTTGTCTTCCAGTAGCGCCCGGTTCAGCCGGCCCTCGCAGACATCGTCCAGGTTCTCTATGAAAACGTCTGCGGCATGCTCTACCAATGGATGGATGAGCTTCACACGACGCCAGACAAAAAATTCGTGTTCCTTGTTGATCTGCTCCTGCGCCGCCCGGCCGCTTGCGAAGTTCACGACCTCCCGAAAAGACATCCCCTTGAAGTAACCGATGTCCTTGTCATCCGGGTGCCGCTGCTCGTACGCCTCTATCAATAGCGCGGCAAGGGCGGTATACGTCAGCAAGCCTTTGTCGACACCGTCTTCCATGTCGGCCAGACAATAGGAAATGTCATCAGCGGCCTCCATCAGGTAGGTAAAAGGGTATCGATGGCCCGGCGCCATGCCGACGGCTTTCTGCATTTCAGCGACGAAACGCCGTTCTGAATAGTAGAAGCCTGGCTTCTTCTGGAGGTAAGACCAGGCCGTGTTTCCAGCTGGCCTCGGCTCGGTGGCGCACCGGGTGTACTTGAATACGGTGGCAGTCTGGCAATAGGTGAGATTCAGCTTTAGCAGGCTGCTGATAAGACGGATCGCCTGGGCGTTGCCCTCAAAATTCTGCAATTCCAGTCGCAACTGTTCAGCCAGGGAACCGCTCGCAAGGTGCGCAGAGAATGGCGCAAGTTCCTGCAGGTGATCCTCAAACCACTTCGAGATTGCCGCCTCGCCAAAGTGCCCGAACGGTGGGTTGCCTATGTCGTGCATCAGGCAGGCCATCTCAACCTGGGTTTCGACTACCCGTTCAAGCCCGGCAAGACCAACTTCAGCTGCACGGTTGCCCAGCTTCTTGAATACCGTCCGCGTAATGAAGCGTCCGGTCTGTTGCACTTCCAGGGAGTGTGTCAGCCTGCTGCGAACGGCCGCGTTTCTCTCGAGCGGAAACACCTGGGTTTTTTGCTGCAGGCGTCTGATTGCGGCGGAATTTATGATGCGCCCGCGGTCACTTTCGAGTTGATCTTCAAGCCGGCCGATCCCGGTGATCGCCAGCGAGAAGTCGCTGGCGTCTTTGTCCGATCCTGTTCGGTTGTAGGGGCGCCGGGTCGAGAATCTGGGCGTGAAGTCGGTCATGGGGCTGTGTTCTCTTGCAGAGCGAGCGGCGAAAATGAGCGTTGGGCAGGTTGAGTCTGCTGAACCACCGGCTGCCCCCGTGGCGCATGAACAGGCGTCATTCCAGCGCGGGTATAACGAAGTCCACCAGTAGCCGGTCCAGTTTACGCATAAAGTATGGCCGGGAGGGCGGCGTCGGGTCAGCAGTTATTACAGCGGTGACGCCTATGTCGGGTATGACGTAAAGCATCTGCCCGCCAAAACCGCGGCCGTAGTAGGTGCGGTGGCCAGCCAGCCGCGTGATGAACCAGCCATAGCCGTAGCCATCGCTGGTGTAGCGCGATTGCCCCCGGGGCTGCCACGACTGTCTGACCCAGTCCTTGGGTATCACCTGCACGCCATCCATTTGTCCGCCGTTGCGGTAAAGCTCACCGATCTGCACCAGCGCCAGCGGCGACAAGCGCATATCGTTTCCGCCGAAGTGAATACCCTGAGGGTCCTGGGGCCAGGATGGTATACGGATGTCCAGCGGTTGACCCAGCCAATCCCGCGTCAGCTCAAGCGTGCTGCGTCCGGAGGCCTTTGTAAGTGCTGCGGACAGAAGATGGGTGCTGCCCGTTGAGTACAGCATACGACCGCCGGGCTCCGCCTTGAAAGGACGGCTGAGCGCATAGTCGACCCAATTGTCGCTGTTGACCGACGGGCCGTAATTGGGTCCCGAGGTGCGCTCTAGCCCGGCCTGAAGTGAGAGCAGGTTGCCAATGGTGACTTCCCGCAAGCGCGGACTGGCACCGGCAGGCGCCT
The DNA here is from genome assembly GCF_004851605.1 of Hydrocarboniclastica marina. Taxonomy (GTDB): domain Bacteria; phylum Pseudomonadota; class Gammaproteobacteria; order Pseudomonadales; family Oleiphilaceae; genus Hydrocarboniclastica; species Hydrocarboniclastica marina. The sequence goes on along the minus strand of NZ_CP031093.1, from coordinate 2,829,619 downwards.
CGAGGATATCTGTAATCGGCTGATCGGTGCTTTCAAGCACATTCCGGTCTATGGCTGCGCCTACAACCGCAGACAGCACAGTCTTGGAGAGTGACTTGATATTGACGGGCTGACGCAGGGAAGGTCCGCGGAATGCACGTCCGTAGATTATCTCTCCGTCGACGGCAACGACCAGGGCATGCAGACGGTCCAGTTGGGCCGCGGCCTCGGTGAGATCAGCCCACCCCAGTTTATCGATGGGTGCCTCGGGCGCAGCCGCATGGACCGTTGCGAGCAGTTGACCCGATAACAGCAGGCCCAGCCACAACCCGCGGAACCCGGGAAAACGCTTTGAGCAAGGCTTCGGGCCGGGATTGAAGCCGGTTTTACGGCGGATACTGCATCTGGGCATGGGACCTCCCGCGTCGACGGAAGCCCCATCATAGCCACTAAACGGAGGGTTTTTACAGCAGGCCGGCGCGTGATATCAGCCGCCCATCAGCAGCATCGCTCCCGCGCCGGCGGTGCCGGCGCCTATCATGCCTGGCCACCAGCTGGCGGCTTTCGACTGAAGCAGATGGCCGCACGCGAAACCCGCCAGGTGCAGCGCCAGCGTGCCGACTGCAAACCCCGCAAAGTAGAGCGCAACGCTCATCCCGGCGGCCATTTCCGAGCCGTGGGCATGGCCGTGAAAGACGGCGAAGAAACCCACCAGGGCCATACCTGCCGGAGTTGGAAGATGGCGGGCGAACAGGAGCACACCGCCGAGCACCAGCACGGATAGCGCGATACCCGTCTCCACGTGGGGCAGCCCCACCCCACTCAGACCCAGTAATCCGCCGAGCAGCATTAAGCCGACGAAGCTGAGCGAAAGTTTTACCACGGCCTGCTTCATCTGGGCCGCAACAAAGCCCACGGCGAGCATCGCCAGCAGATGGTCAACGCCGGTGAAGGGGTGAGCGAATCCGCTCAGTAACGCGCTCATCTGGTGGGCCTCATGGCCGGTATGAGCAAGCGCGGGCAGGGCTGCGGCCGAAAGGGCCAGGCCGGCCATCAGTTTTTTCCGGGAAGGGATCATGGAACACTCCTTGGTAGCAAAGGGCAACTAATGCTGTGTTACGGGGCCGCGGCGATAGCGGGGGCTGGCTGATCCAGCATGCCTTCGCGGATGATGAAATCGATGATCTGCTGAAGGCCATCACCGCTTTTCATATTGCTGAACACGAACGGTCGCTCTCCACGCATCTTGCGCGCGTCTCGGTCCATGACTTCAAGCGATGCGCCCACAAGCGGCGCTATGTCCGTTTTATTGATTATCAGCAGGTCAGACTTGGTAATGCCGGGGCCGCCTTTGCGGGGAATCTTGTCGCCCGCTGAGGTATCGATGACGTACAGGGTGAGGTCCGATAGTTCCGGGCTGAAGGTCGCGCTGAGGTTGTCGCCGCCACTCTCTACAAAAACCAGCTGAAGGCCAGGATGACGCTGCTCCAGCTCCGCAATTGCGGCGAGGTTCATTGAGGCGTCTTCGCGAATGGCCGTATGAGGGCAACCGCCGGTCTCGACGCCCATGATGCGGTCTTCGCTGAGGGCCTGATGGCGTTGCAGGAACTGGGCATCTTCCTGGGTGTAGATATCGTTAGTTACTACGGCCAGATTGAAGCGTTCGCGGAGGGCGCCGCAGAGTGCCAGGGTAAGGGCGGTCTTGCCGGAGCCGACCGGTCCGCCTATGCCGACTCGTAGGGGTGATTTAGTCATAGTGCTGCCTCTTACTGATCTGTTGACTGAGTTCAAGTGGTGGCTCGTAGCTATCCCGTCCCGGCTAGGGGGACGAGATAGCTACGAGCGAAAGAGCCTCGAATACTGTGTTTCGTGCCAGGCGCTGTTCATTGTGAAGCCGGGAAACGACGTCCCCAGATCCTCATCCGCAACACCTTTGGCGACGGCCACGCAGCCCGGTAAGGCAGGAATCAGCCGCTGAAGTAGTTTCTGTACATCGGTCTGACCCAGCGGCAGGGTTTTGCTTGCCACTGTCAGCTGGTTCTCAAGCCAGCTCCAGAGCCAGCCCAAGGCGCAAGTCTCAGCCGGTATGTTGTGCCCGGCACCGGTTTCGGCGAACCCGCAGAGCATGCTCACCGGCCGGAAACCGCTGCCCAGCGTCGGGCTGTCCAGACTGGCGAGCAGCCGGTAAAGTGCCGCACCGAGCTGAATGTCCTCCTGGTAAAGCTCGTGGGTTTCCCGGCAGGCGAGGATAAAGTCATTCCAGTGCTCCAGCTTCGCCCGCTCCCCATCCTCGGCCGCCTGGTGCAATCGCAAGATCAGCGGCAGGTCCAGGTGGGTCAGATTGTTTCTCATAACCCCTTCGAGCCAGTTGCCGATTTGCTCCGCCCCGGTGAGCACGCCGCTATCGATGGCGTACTCAAGGCCCTGGGACCAGGCGAACCCACCTATGGGCAGGGACGGGCTGACCAGTCTCAGGAGCTGGAGTAAGGCGAGGTCGGTAAGCCCGGGCGCGGCCTGAATCCCCGGCTCACCCACGCCAGCAGTCGCCTGATTAATGGCTGTGACCAGCATGGTCTGTTCCGCTGTCCGGTTCGTGGCTGTGGCTATGAGCGCCAGCATGGCTATGGCTATGGCTATGGCTATGGCTATGGCTATGGCTGTGCTGGCCGGAATGGCCCTGGCCGCCATAGGCCCCGTTCTCAGGTTCGAACGGGGCTTCCTCGCGCACCAGTTTCAGCCCGAAACGCTCGATCAGGGCTTCCAGTACGTGATCTGGCTGGAGCCGGAGCCACTGCGGCCCGATCTGGAGCGGAACATGGCGATTGCCGAGGTGATAGCAGACCTTGGCAAATTGCAGGGGATCCCCAGCCAGCGCCGTCACCACGGTCTCTGGCGCGGACACGACCCGAATCAGTTCGCCGCTTGCCGCCCGGAGCAGATCGCCGGTCACCAGGACCTGGCCACGGTTAAGGAACAGGCCAACTTCGCGTCCGCTCTGCGTCTTCGCCCGCAATCGGCCCCGCTTGCGCAGCTCAAAGGGCAGGCAGAGTTCGTCGATGGGCTCGTGCGCGTCCTTGTTTTGCCAGTGTTCGAGTCTTTCAGTCAGTTGCAGCATCTGTTCTCCAAAAGGGCCGCTTTAAATTAGAAAGTACCGCTTCAGAATAAAAACTACCGCTTCAGAATAAAAAGTACCGCTGGGCAAGCGGCAGACAGTCGGCGGGCTCGCAAGTCAGCAGCTGGCCGTCGGCCTTGACCTCGTAGGTTTGGGGGTCGACCTCTATGGTTGGCATCCAGTCGTTGAGAATCATGTCTTTCTTGCTGATCGTTCGCGTGTTTTTGCAGGCCACCAGGTTTGAGCGCAGCCCCAGCTCCGGGGGTACGCCTTTATCCAGAAAGGCCTGGCAGACAAACGTGACTCGCGTCGCCTGGCAGGCGGGCCCGAAGCTGCCGAACATGGGCCGGTAGTGCACCGGCTGTGGGGTCGGGATGGACGCGTTGGGGTCGCCCATAGGCGCGGCCGCGATAGCGCCACCTTTGATGATCAGCGCCGGTTTCACGCCGAAGAACGCCGGATTCCACAACACCAGATCCGCCAGTTTGCCGGGCTCCAGGGACCCCACTTCGTGGGAAATACCGTGGGTTATCGCCGGATTGATGGTGTATTTGGCAATGTAACGCCGGGCCCGGAAGTTATCGCTGAAGCCATCGTCCTCCGGCAGAGCACCACGCTGGGCCTTCATCTTGTGGGCGGTCTGCCAGGTCCGGGTGATCACTTCGCCCACACGGCCCATAGCCTGGGAGTCGGATGAAATCATGCTGAATGCGCCCAGGTCGTGCAGAATGTCTTCAGCCGCGATAGTCTCCTTGCGAATCCGGGAGTCGGCGAAGGCGACGTCCTCGGGGATAGCCGGGTCCAGATGGTGGCAGACCATGAGCATGTCGAGGTGCTCATCGATGGTGTTGACCGTATAGGGCCGGGTCGGGTTGGTCGACGACGGCAGCACGTTGGGTTGGCCACAGGCCTTGATGATGTCGGGCGCGTGACCGCCGCCTGCGCCCTCGGTGTGGTAGGTATGGATGACCCGATCCTTGAATGCCGCGAGCGTGTCCTCGACAAAACCTGACTCGTTGAGGGTGTCGGTGTGTATCGCCACCTGCACGTCGTACTGCTCTGCGACAGCGAGACAGTTGTCGATTGAAGCCGGCGTCGTGCCCCAATCTTCATGCAGCTTGAGCCCCATGGCGCCGGCCTCCAGCTGCTCGGTCAGGGCAGCGGGAAGGCTGGCATTGCCCTTACCCATAAAGCCCAGGTTCATGGGAAACGCTTCCGCGGCTTGCAGCATCTTCTGGATATGCCAGGGGCCCGGGGTGCAGGTTGTGGCGTTGGTACCGGTGGCCGGGCCCGTGCCACCGCCGAGCATGGTGGTGATGCCGGACATGAGCGCTTCTTCGATCTGTTGTGGGCAGATGAAGTGGATATGGGCATCAATGCCACCGGCCGTCACGATCTTACCTTCGCCGGCAATCACCTCGGTTCCGGGGCCTATGGTGATGTCGACATTGTCCTGGATGTCGGGGTTACCGGCCTTGCCGATTTTCCAGATACGGCCTGCCTTTAACCCGATGTCCGCTTTGACGATGCCCCAGTGGTCGAGGATCACGGCGTTGGTAATCACGGTGTCGGCGGTCTCGCCGCTCGGCCGCTGGCTCTGGCCCATGCCGTCGCGAATTACTTTGCCCCCGCCAAATTTCACCTCATTGCCATACTGGGCATAGTCTTTTTCCGGTGTAATCCAGAGGTCGGTGTCGCCGAGGCGGATGCGGTCGCCGACCGTCGGTCCGAACATATCCACATAGGCTTGCTTGCTGATCTTGGACATCGTGTTTATTCCTTCTCGAGCGAACCCATGACATCACCGCGAAACCCGAAAACCCTGCGCTCTCCGGCAAGGGCAACCAGGTCAACTGTGCGGGTCTGGCCGGGCTCGAACCTCACCGCGGTCCCAGCCGCGATGTCGAGCCGACAGCCCCGGGCCTGCCCGCGGTCGAACTGGAGGGCGGGGTTGGTTTCGGCAAAGTGATAGTGGGAACCCACCTGTATGGGCCGATCACCGCTATTGGCCACTTTCAGCGTCACGGTGTCGAGGCCGGCATTGATTTCGAGCTCGCCGGGGGCCACTTCGATTTCTCCGGGAATCATCTGCTTCTCCTCCAGTGGGTGCGCGGCTGGCATTTGCTGCGCTACCACCGATCCTGCTTATGGAATGGGCTGGTGAACGGTAACGAGCTTGGTGCCGTCCGGGAATGTGGCCTCTACCTGTACCTCTGGAATAAGCTCCGGGATGCCCTCCATGACATCTTCACGGCTCAGCAGGGTGCGCCCGTAATCCATCATTTCCGCGACGGTTCTGCCATCCCGCGCGCCCTCCATAATGGCCGCCGAAATGTAGGCGACAGACTCCGGATAGTTGAGCTTGACGCCCCGGGCCTTGCGGCGCTCGGCGAGCAGGGCTGCAGTAAAAAGCAGCAACTTGTCCTTCTCTCGGGGATTCAGTTCCATAGCGAACCTCTTTTAAGAAAATGAGGAAATGATCGGCTCAGGTCGCCCATATGCGCGGTGCGCAAGCGGGCCGATCAAAAACCAGGGGACGAAGCGCCCACCAAAATCGGATCAACTGGTTACGAACGGTTTCGCTGTCGTCGCCCAGTAGTCTGGCGATCAACAGTTCCCGGGTTAGTGTCACACCGGCACAGGTCTGCCCCAGCTGCTCGCGGGCGAGTTCCAGGGCATGCTTCTGCTGGTCGGGGCCCAAATGTGTCAAGGTCGCTATGGCTGTCGCGAATACAGTCTGGCCGCGAAGGCCCCAGGGGCTGTTGAGAATATCGGCCGTTGCGCGCAACGGCGTCCGCTCCAGCAGCCAGGGCTTACCATTGCGATAAAGTTCCAGCCGCTGCAGGAGCGCGCCTTTTCGGAAGGGTTTGTCACCGGCCGCGCGCCCAAGGCAGGTTATCTCCCAACCGAAAAAGCGGCTATCTGAAGCGAGATCGACCCGCAGCCCCAGTTCGCCCAGCGCGCCATCAAACACGATATTGTCCTGGGGCAGCCATTCAAGCTGGCTCCCCTTGGCCAGGGTAATGTGAGTGGTCTGTCGCTGCCGCTCACCGGTGCTGGCCACGTGGTATATCTTCCCGGCCGAGGGTGTGGTGATCAGGCTTCGGGTGGAGACACCGGCGTCCACGGTCAGGCGCAGGTCATCGCCGGATACCAGTCCCCCTGGCGGGTGCAAGACATAGAGATGGGCGCAGTCGCTGGCCTCAGGATGAAATGGGCGCTGTATACGCAGCGGCCCCAGGTGGCGGTTACGCACCAGCCGGGTGCAGCCTGATCGCAGCGCCAGCTCAAGGTGCAGGCTTGCCGGCCAGTGGCGATGATCTGGTTGTTTCTCAAGCGCGCTCATTTTTGGGGCATAAGCCTGTGCTGATCGGGCGTTTCAAAAGGGTATGGTTAAACCTTTAGCGAAACCTGTGCCAGAGCAGGGCAGTTGCCTGAAATCGGGGACAGCGGCGGGGTTTGGTAGGCATGCGTTGCGCAACAGCCCGAAGAGCGTGCACGAAAAGAGTGCGGCATGAGATATGCGCACCAGGATGGGGCTTGGTCGAGCGGTCAGGGATCAGGGCAGGGCACTTGAGGTTAACAGCGCCCGGCTGGTCGTTTCGGAACTTTTTCTACAGCCAACGTAGAGCTTGGCGGCAATTTTGTAGCCGCGAAGCGGCGAAGAAGTTGTCCAGGAAAAGCCACTGGTTATACATGAGTCTCCTCCGGAATCTGAGCCAACAGGTCAGTGATCCCGATATCTATACCCGCCTGAGACAACAAGGCCGAAACCTGACCCCGGTGGTGGGTCTGATGATTAAAGAAATGAAGAACCAGGCTCGAATACCTTTTGTTGGCAGGCATCCCTTTGCTGTTGTGATAGCTGAGAACGAAATCCAGGTCACCGCCAGAAAGCCCAGATATCCAGTCCATAATCTTCTGGTCTAACCAGATCCTGTGTTCAGACAGACGTCCAAAATCGTCGAAGACTATCTGATCCAGGCTGGTCGGTTTTGGGAGGTGAGCAACCTCGCGCAACGAGGTAACGCAAGAGGGATGGGTAGCAAACCGCTTGAGCCAGATAGTGTCACCAACAAGGATATGATTCAGGGTTCCCAAGATGGAACCGAAGAAGGCACCACGGTCTTTGACTAAATCGGTGGAAGAGAGGTGACCTGCGGCGTCATAAACCTTTGCGTTCATTCTCTGATTGTAGGTAGCCAGCAATTCAAAGTGATCTCTCAGGCTCATCAGAGGTCCTTCTCAGGTCTAGCATCCGCCAGAACGCGCGGCTACGGAATGGAGGCGAAGCCGCAAATGTAGTAGCCGTCGTCGTGCCCTGCTTGGTGAACTATCACTGCCACTGCAGTTTGAGAACCCTGATTGGCCGCACAGTCTCGAAGATACAGGTTAAGCAAGCTCTGATAGGGAATCCCTTTGCGCTCGGACATTTGCTTGAAATACTCGACTGTGTCCTCGTCCAGCCTGATGGTTACCTGCTTTTTGAGCTTCGCGGCGTAAGGATTGGGCTTGGAGTCAGTGAAATCGTAGTGATCACGCATGATGGAACCTTTCATAAATTTTTCGACCAGCCCGAGGAAAATCTAACAGAGCCCGACTGGCACTTCTGGGATTTTTCTACAGCCGCAACGCCGTTGTTCAGTGGCAGCCTTGGCAGAGCGAAGCGGCGACAAGGCTGTTCGGTGGAGGGCCGTCGGGCCCGGAATGAACTGCAACTATCGGTTAGGCTCGTTTTCGGTCTGAACGGTGCTTTTGAATAGACTAAGCGACTCAAAAATCTTGGTCGACATATGGGCCTGGCGCTCAAGCAGCTCCCTCTTTGCCTTTTCGACCTCTGCAAATGTCTCTTCCACGAGTATGCATGCGAGAACGTCACTTGCCGTAACCCAAATGGCTAATTTAGGATTTTCCTTAACAAATTTCACTCGGGATACAGATTGGCCTTGGATACTCATTGGATCGTCGAAGGTATGCCCAAATTTCGAGGCAAAGGACTTCAGCTGATCTTTATTCATTCTTTCGACATGCTCATCAAGAGAGAACGCCACGTTGCCTATTTTATGGACGAGCTGGTTGCGAAGTTCTGAGAGTGCTTGAATAAATTTTTTCTGATCGCCAGTAATCGCTCCAAGCTCTTTGAGAAGCGTGGCCTTGCCGTAATTCTTATTGCTAAGCTCCAGATAAGAAAAAGGACCTTCTAGCCTTCCGTTGCCTAGCCTAATCGTAAGTATGTGAGATGCAGCTGCTTCAAAAAGAGCGTGGAGTTTTATCAAAAAGCTCCAATCGCCCTCTGATAGAAGCGACATATAAAAATCTTTGGGAAGCCCCATTTTCTCTTCAAAAGCTTGGATCTCTCCTTGAACACTGCTCATGCACTTTCTCTGCCTAACAGTTGTATACGATCCGCCAATGCCCACATCCCGACAATCGTATAATTTCCATTAACTTTCGGTAAACCTATGCCGCAAACCGCGCTACGTCAACAGCATCCTAGGTCGAGACGGAGAGGAGCAGAGGAGTAAATGATATCGAGGCCTGATATCCCCAAAACCCGCATCTCCCGATCGCAATGATTCCAGAGTAGTGTCATCGCTGCTTGCAGAACCGCTGAAATAGAAGCCCTACGCGAGCTTTTCCGGTTGAATCCCGGTTTTACCCGGCTCGATCTGCATATCCGTAAAGCGCGCGCTGGAACTCTGCGTGGGACGGGTCTGGAGGGCGCTGGTTGCCTGCCGTTTGCAGCGATAGAAAGATGTAACATTCTTTCGTGTTTTAGGGGACCCGTTGAGATCAGCCGGCACAACATTTGTCAGTTTCAGGTGCGGCGCTGTGCCAGAGCTGCAGCGGCGAACGTTGCACCAGCAAGAAGACGAGGTACCTATGTTTCGCCACGGTTACACCTCCACGCTGCCACGAGCGGCACAGCCATCCACGAGAATCAGAAGACATAGGACCACAACGCTGTACAGTCGCCGCCTGGGATCAAGGCCGGTTATCGTCGCCCACGCGTTCTGGGATATCGACCAGCTTGAGCTGAATCAGCGCGGATCTACCGTTCGCCAGATCAATGCGCAGCTCTTTCGCATCGCCGCGCACGCGCTCATAGTTGAGCTTTTGCGGTTGCTCCAGCGTCCACTCTTTCTCGTAGCCTTCATGGTAGTAGCTGAACCATATGAGGTTCTGGTCCGGCTGGTAGCCGATCTGACGGATAAATGCGCCGTCGAGGGCTGGGGCCGCGCTTTTTCGGGTCGGGATCGGATCGTGGTCAAGTTCGTCGCTTTCCACTTCCCGAACTTCCAACGCCCAGCCCATGTGGCCGGTACTGAAACCAAGACAGAAGCCTGGCCAGTGCTCTTTCGCTACCTGGGTGCTTTCCTGCACGGCGCTGAGGGTGCCGGCTCGGGTGCTCTGATCATCCATGATGCGGTATTTCCTTCTTTTGTCGAACGTTTGCGTTAGTGATTCTGCTGCCAGGCCTCGCTGAGCAGATCCTGAACTTCTTTGTCAGTGGTCTGGCCGAAATCGCTATACCAGCAGCCAATGGCCCGAAAGGGCTTCGGGGTTGCGGGGCAGACGATGTCATCAACATCCGTTTTCATTTCCGCCAGCGTCGATGCTGGCGCCAGGGGCACGGCCAGCGTGATGCTCGCGGGGGATGCCCGTCTGACCACCTCAATGGCTGCCCGCATGGTCGCGCCCGTTGCCAGGCCGTCGTCCACCAGGATGACGTGCCGCCCCTGCAGTTTTGGTGACGGTCGGTCGCCGCGGTAGGCACTTTCGCGGCGTTTGAGCTCGTCGCCTTCCTTCCGGGCAACCTGATCAATGGCCTCGGCGGACACGCGGTGCATGCTCAGCACTTCGTCGTTGAGCACGCGCACACCGCCGCTGGCGATTGCGCCCATGGCAAATTCTTCGTGACCCGGCAGGCCAAGTTTGCGCACGAGGATAAGGTCTAGGTCGGCCTGCAGCTTGCGGGCAACAACCGCCGCGACCGGCACCCCGCCGCGCGGGAGCGCCAGCACGATCGGCCGGTTTTCCTGCTCTCTATCCCGCTCTGGCCCAAAGCGGTCTGCGGCTAACTGTTCGGCCAGAACCTCTCCGGCTTCAGTCCGGTTTTTATAAGGCAGCATTGAACAGTCGTCACGGCTCACATCCGTCACTCCTGACGTTCCTCCAGCTGGACGATTGCATTGCGATTCGTCCCTGTCATGTGTCGTGTCCCACCCGGAGCCCGGTTTGTGTGCTTCGGGGCTTTCCAATCCTTCGGCCTAAGCATTCAGCCTAACCGTTCAACATAGGTCCACGGTATCAATGCCGGGGCAGGGGCGACAATTACAAAGCTGAAACTGCAGACCTTTTTATTTCACCACGCTTGCCCGATTCGGATGCCTTGGCTATTTTGGACGACCAGACGCACGGCGCTTTCATCATAACGGCCATCATGACGGCCATCGTGACAGCGGCATGGCCAACATTACTGCGGCATTCTCAACATGAGGGTGGCCCCAACCTGATGGACGCGGGATCGTCTCATCCACTTCGAGGAAACAGCGAAATGCTCCGGATATTTACCACGGGCGGCACGTTCGACAAGGTCTATTTTGACGCCAACAGCGAGTTCCAGATAGGCGACTCAGAAATCCCGGAGATGTTGCGGGAAGCGAACGTTACTTTTGATATTGCGGTCGAATCGGTTCTGCGTAAAGACAGCCTGGAGCTCACGGACGAGGATCGGCAGATTCTCTACGAGCGGGTCGCGAAGGTGCCGGAAACGAGGGTGCTCATAACCCACGGCACGGATACGATGGTGCAGACGGCGCAGCTGCTGCTGGCGGATGAGAGGGCAAAGCTGGGCGGAAAAACCATAGTGATAACAGGCGCAATGCAGCCATCGCGTATGCGCCGAAGCGACGCCATGTTCAACCTCGGCTTCGCCGTGGCGGCGGTGCAGGTCCTGCAGGCCGGCGTTTATCTCGCCATGAATGGCCGGCTTTTCGATCCCCGTGAGGCCCGCAAGAATGTGCAGGCTCACCGATTCGAGGCGATCAGCCGGAAGCCCGGCTAGCGGGCCGCAGGCGTCTGCATGCTCCCTGGCAGAGCAGCTTCAGGGCGCAGTTTGAGGCTGCAGATCGCGAATCTGGACCGGGTTGCAGTCGCGGATCTTGACCCGACCCTCAAGCACGTTCCCGCGGGAGTATTCGGCGAATATGCACGTGTTGGTCTCCGGGTCGTAGTTCTGGATCCAGAGGTTATCCTGCTTCCAGGTCGCCGCAATGTGCCGCTGGCCTTCAGGCAACTCGATAGTCATGGTCCCGCCCCACCGTTTCACGAACATCTGTTCCAGATAGAAATAGTAGAACAACCCGCAGACCACCAGAATGACACCGGACACCACAAGCGCGGGCACCCATTTGCCGAGTTGGTAGCCAATCAGGTATAGCGAGCCCAGGGCAAGAAATATAACAAAGGCCCAGTAGATGTAAGTCACCATGAACAGAACTCCGTTTCTGAAGATTTATGACGCCGGCGGTGAGCCGGGTCAGTTGTTAATCCCGCCGACCAGGCGGCCGGCGGAATGGTTTAAGCAGACTGCACAGTATCAGGATCGGTTGCTTCGTGCTTGTGCTGCTTTGCCAACAGGATATAGAAAGCCGGCAGCACGAAAAGCGTAAACAGCGTGCCAATGCCCAGACCGGTCGCGATGGTCAGGCCGATGGCAAACCGGCTTACCGCGCCAGGTCCCGCCGCGACAAGCAGCGGGACCATCGCCACAATCAGCGCGACCGAAGTCATGATGATCGGGCGCAGGCGGATTGCCGCGGCTTCGATCACGGCTTCGCGCTTGTTGAGCTTACGCTGTTCCTGCAACTGATTGGCGAACTCAACGATGAGGATGCCGTTTTTGGACACCACGCCGATCAATGTAATCAGACCCACCTGCGTGTAGATATTCATCGACGCGAATCCCAGGGCAATGAATGCCATTGCCCCGGCGACCGACATGGGCACCGACACCAGGATGATGATGGGGTCACGCCAGCTCTCAAACTGCGCCGCAAGCACCAGATAGATAACCAGGAGCGCCAGGAAGAAAGTCACCATCAGGGCACTGCCCTGGTTCTCAAGCTGCCTCGACTGTCCCATGAAGTTGTAAGTGAAACCCTGCGGGAAGATTTCAGCGGCACTGTCCTTAAGGAAGGCGATCGCGTCACCCAACGCCACCCCAGGCATCGGAATGCCCTCAAGCGTAAGCGAATTGAGCTGGTTGAACTGGGTCCGTTTGGACGGTTCGACCCCATGTTCGAAGCTGACAACCGAGCCCAGGGGGACCAGTTCGCCGTTGTCGGCCCGCACGTAGTATTCGTTCAGATCATCTGCGTCAGCGCGGGCAGCGCGTTCCACCTGGGGGATAACCTGGTAGGAGCGGCCTTCCATGTTGAAGCGGTTGATATAGCCGCCCCCGAGCATGCTGGCCATGGCCTGGCCGACATCCTGCATCGACAGCCCGAGGTCCGCGACGCGGTCCCGGTCGACGTGAATGCGGGTGACGGGCCGGTCAAAGTCGATGGACTTCTGCAGGAACATGAAATTGCCGCTGGCCATGGCCTTGCCCAGCAATTCGTCTGCCACGGTATTCAGCTGTTCGTAATCACTGCCGGTGGTAATGACGAACTGCAGGGGCAGGCCACCACTGGAGCCCGGCAGGGACGGTATGGGGAACACCGCAGTACGAAGCCCGGTGACCTTTGAAAGCTCCTGCTGTAACAGAGGCTGGACCTCGGACTGGCCGACCTCGCGCTCGCTCCAGGGCTTCATCTTGAAGCCGCCAAACACGGCGTTGGGACTGGTGACCCCCAAAAGCATAAAGGTCTCGTCGTAGCCCGGCAGTGTTTCGAACCGATCCTGCATCTCCTCGCCGTATTTCTGGAGATAGTCCAGGGTCGCGGTCTGAGGTGCCAGTCCCTGGTAGAGCAAAATGCCCTGGTCTTCCGTGGGCGCCAGTTCGTTCTGGCTGAACATCACCATGAACGGAATCGAGACCAGAACAACCACGGCGAAAAAGATCACCACAGAGATGGTCTGCATCGATGAGGTGAGTGCCGATTTGTACTTGGCCGCAAGTCCGTTGAAGGTGCGCTCGACGAAGGACTCAAAGCCTGACGCAGTGCCATGCGGCTTCAGCACCTTGCCCGAGAGCATCGGTGAGAGTGTCAGCGCGATAACGCCAGAGATGACGACGGTCCCGGCGAGCGTGAACGCAAACTCGGTGAAGAGCGAGCCAACCAGGCCGCCCATGAAACCGATTGGCGCATACACGGCCACCAGGGTTGTGGTCATTGCGATGATAGGGCCAGCCATTTCCCGGGCGCCATGCAGTGCCGCCTGGTAGCGGGATTCACCTGCCTCGATATGACGGTGGACGTTCTCGACCATGATAATGGCATCGTCCACCACCAGGCCTATCGCCAGCACCATCGACAGCAGCGTCAGCAGGTTCAGCGAGAAGCCCATAATCAGCATGACAAAGGCACCGCCGATCAATGACAGCGGTACAGCAACCGATGGCACAATCGCGGCGCGCAGCGAGCCAAGGCTCAGAAACACGACAACCAGAACGATAACGACGGCTTCGATCAACGTGGTGATTACTTCATTGATCGAGTCGTCTATGAATTCCGAAGCGTCGTAGGGCACCTCGACCGATAAGCCGGACGGCAGCTGGCTCTCTATCTCGGGCAGGGCGTCTTTTACCAGGGCGGCTACTGTCAGAGGGTTCGCCCCCGGTGACAGTTCAATGGCCACGTAAGTCGCCGGGAGTCCTTTGTAAAGTGCGAGATTCTCGTAGGACTGCGAGCCCAGTTCGACCCGGGCAATGTCGCTCAGGCGAATCAGGGTGCCATCGTCTTCTTTGACGATGAGATCTTCAAACTGCTCAACACTGCCAACGTCGGTGTCACTGGTAAGGCTGATCGCAACCATGTCCGCCTTGGTGTTGCCGACCGCCGCCTGGTAGTTGTTCTGACGGAGCATCTCGACAATCTCGGGCGGGGTCAGGTCGACTGCTGCCAGTCGCTGAGGGTCGAGCCAGACCCGCAAGGCAAACGTGCGCCCCAGCAAATCCGCTTTGCCCACGCCCGGTAGTGCCTGCAATTTGGGCTGAACCACACGGGTCAGGTAATCCGTTATCTGCGGAACAGGCAATGTATCGCTGAAAAACGCGATATACATCAGAGCAGTACTGTCGCCCGTTGTGGACGAAATGACCGGATCCTGCGACTCCTGTGGCAGCACGTTGCGCTGGCTGGCGACTTTAGCCTGGATCTCGGCCAGAGCAGCGTTGGCGTCGTAGTTGAGCTCCATGTGAGCTTCGATGGTCGAAACACCCTGAGAGCTCGTGGACGTCAGGTAATCTATACCACTGGCTTCCGCAATAGCCTGTTGCAATGGTGTGGTGACGAACCCCTTTACCAGATCAGAGCTGGCACCAGGATAAGCCGTGGTTACGGTTACCGTTGTGCTCTCGAGCAAGGGGTACTGGCGGATCTCCATTTCCATCGCGGCGCGGACGCCCACCAGCAGGATCAGCAGGCTTACGACCGTCGCGAGGACGGGGCGTTTGACAAAAATGTCGGTAAAGTTCATCAGCTGGCTGCCTCCCCGCTAGCCTGGGGAGATTGTCCTGTACCTTGGGATTCGGTCTGTCCTCCAGACTGGCTCTCCTTTTCTGTCTGGATTTCTACCCGCTGGTCAGCACGAAGGCGTAACAGCCCGGTCTCGACGATGCGATCCCCTGCTTCCAGGCCGCTGACTATTTCGACCATGCCATCCCGAGTTTCGCCTGTCTGGACACTGCGACGTTCCGTGACCAGCTGCCCGTCGCCGTTCTCGGCCAGTACAAAGACGAAATCGCCATAGGTGTTGTAGGAGATAGCGGTACGCGGAACGGCAATCACGTCGCGTTCTGCAGGGCGTAGCGTGCGCACCGTGGCAAACATGCCGGGACGCAGGGTAAGGTCCTCATTGGGCAGGGTCGCCCGCACCCGGACGGTGCGGGTCTGGGGGTTTACGGAACTGTTGATGGCGCTGACCGTGCCCGTAAAGAGAGCGTCGGGTTGTGCGGCTACAGTCACCTCAACGGTGTTACCGACGCTGACCCGCGAGAGTTCCCGTTCGGGCAGGGTATAGTCCACATAGACCGGATCGAGCATATTGATCTCGACGATCGGGCTGCCGGCGGGCAGATACTGGCCAAGGTCCACCTGGCGCAGGCCGAGTGTACCGGCGAAGGGCGCGCGTAGTGTTTTCTTGCCGAGCTGTGCTTCGGCCTCTTTCACCCGAGCCTGAGCTGCCTCGAGGTTGGCCTGGGCCTGGTCGTACTCGGCCTGGGACACCGCGCGGCGCGGGAGCAGCTCTTCCAGGCGGCTGAATTCGCGCGCTGCGAGCCTGGCTTCGGCCCGGCGGGTGCTGACTGCCGATTCATCGACTGCGCTATCGAGCCGTACCAGCATATCGCCGGCTTTGACGTTCTGGCCGGACTCAAACCCTATTTCCACAATGGTGCCCGGCACCTCATTGGCGACTTCTACCCCATTGATGGCGGTAATGCTGCCAACTGACTTTTGCGATGGCTGCCAGCTCATCGTTTCAGCTGTCGTGGCGGCAACAACCGCCGGCGGCTGCGGCTGGGAGAACTGCTCTTTCATCTGGCCGATCTGATAGAACTTGTAGCCAAATATGCCGCCCAGAATCAGGACGAGAAACAGGATCACAACAACGAATCGGGACGCGGTACGCATAGTCTATCTTTTCCTGGCGAGTCGTTTGAAACGTATGCTCGGGGTTTACGTGTTTGGCCTGATGCCGATTAACAACTGTCTGGCTGGAGAGGCCGGCTCAATTCTGCGGCGGCTCCGGGTGAAAAAGCAGATAGCACCCCAATGCAGCGCTATTCCTTATCACTTTACGGTTACAGCTTCCAAGGGGCGGTCAGCATTTCGCAATAAATCGTTCTGTTCAGCTGGGCGACTATACCAAAAGATAGAACGCTACACATTCTCATTCCACTATCGTTTACGGTTGAGTTCTGCCAGTCGTCTTTGCATCCTGTCCGCATGACTTCCATGCCAGAAGAACTGATCGCATGCCGGACAAAAAAGCAGACTGATTCGCTGTTTGATGATGTCCGGCGGGACCCCATGGCGAGGCGATGGTTCGGCACTTTCTAGCAAAACATTGTTACAGCGCTTGCACCGCGAGAACGCCCGACTGAGCCAGTCAATGTCCATACGCAAGGTGAGTTCCAGCAAATTGCCCTGCAGGGTATCACTCTCAAGCAGGACAACATAAGCCGTGGCGCCGGCGTGTTCCATCAGTTTGCGGTCCCGGGTGATCAGCCATCGGTCCTCCTGCCGCGCCCGGGCCAGCAAAGTGGCGTCTGCCTCCCCCTGTGCCGGCAGGAGTGTGTCGTACCCGGCGACGCGCAGCCAGCCGCCGACGCCCCTGAGCATTTCATCGCAGATAAAACGCAGTGGTGCTAGAGCGCAGAACGCCGGTCCTGTAGTGGTCATTGCCTCCACCTTTAGACTTCTGACTTTACACTTCTGACGAGCTCCGCCGACGCTTGCCCCGGTGCGATCATGGACCGGCCATTAACAATGGCAGTCCGGCCTCTCCCAGGGTCTCAAAGCCATTGAAAGACACCTCGGCCAGGGCCTAAAGTTATCTGAGGTGTTTGTGTCTTGTCACAACCTCTTGCAGAGGCGCAGGAGCGGTTTGAATACATGGAGGTAATCATGGCCGAGAAGGTTCGTCCAGAACAGGAACAGGATCAGCCCGGGCGCGAGTCGGAAATGCAGCCCCAGCCCATCTATGACGATCCGACACTCAAGGGTGCCGACAGACTGCGGGATAAGGTGGCGTTTATCACCGGCGGGGACAGCGGTATTGGCCGGGCTGTCGCTGTGGCTTTCGCCAGGGAGGGTGCAGACGTCGCCATTGTTTACCTGGAAGAGGGCGACGATGCCGAAGAGACCCGGCGGGTCGTGGAACAGGAGTATGGCCGGCGCTGTCTGAACATTGCGGGCGACGTGGGCGACGAGGCCTTCTGTAAGGACAGCATTACACGGTGCGTGGAGCATTTCGGCAAACTGGACATCCTGGTCAACAATGCAGCGGAGCAACATGTGCGTGACGACCTTGCCGACATCCACTATGAGGATCTTGACCGCATTTTCCGCACCAACGTGTTCTCGATGTTCTACTGCGTCGGCGCGGCACTGCCACATCTCAAGCCCGGCAGCAGTATTATCAATACAACCTCGATCACGGCCTATCAGGGTAACCCGCAACTTATCGATTACTCGTCGACCAAGGGAGCGATTCTTGCCTATACGCGGGCGCTGTCCCAGCGACTCGCCAGTGATGAGATCAGAGTGAATGGGGTCGCCCCGGGACCGATATGGACTCCCTTGATCCCAGCTTCGTTCCCGGGTGAGAAAGTCGCCAGTTTCGGCGAGGATAAGCCTTTGGGACGAGCTGGCCAGCCCGTGGAGGTGGCGCCCTGTTATGTATTCCTGGCGAGCCGGGAAAGCTCGTATATGACCGGCCAGGTCCTGCATCCCAATGGTGGGGTTGTCGTTAACGGTTAAATCCGGTGCCGGTAGCCGGCCCGAACTTACCCGGGTGAAGGGTCGGCTTAGCCGGAGGTGTCCGCGGACCGGAAACTGAGGGCAGGTTTGTCGATAGCGACAGCATTATTGGTTGCGTCCGGCAGGTGGGGCACAAATTCCTGCCTGAGATAGGCGGGGTTGAACCCGGAAATTTCCTTCAGCCCGACAACGTCGAGCAGGGTGATGGACTGATACTGGAGGTCGATCAGCCGGTCTTCCCGTAACCCGCGGATTGTTCGGTTGATATGGACAGCGCTCAGGCCCAGCAAGTCGGCCAGCAGCGTCTGAGATAACGGAACCACATCCCTTTGCACGTTCTCGGCGGTTGACTCCTCCAGGCGCGTGGAAAGCTCGGCAAGCACATGGGCGACCCGTTGACGGGCCGAACGCCTGCCCAGGTTGATGATCCGTTCGGCCATCAACGCCTGCCCCTGAGCGGCCAGCGAGAAAAACAGTTGACCCAGGGCGCTTGAGTTCTGGAATAACGCGCGCAGATGGTGCTGCGGAAAAGCGCACAGCTCCACTTCCGTCACTGTATGAGCGGCATTGAGGCGCTGGCGGCAGGCCAGGTCTCGCAAGCCAATGATGTCGCCTGGCACAAAGATGTCGAGTATCTGTCGGCTTCCGTCCTGCAGGATTCGAGAGGAATAGGCCCACCCGCTATTCAGCACATAAAAGTGGCTGGCGTCCGAACCCTCGCGCCAGATATTGGCGTTCCGGGGCCAGGATTCAGGTTTAACATCGAGGGATTCAAGAAAGTGAAGGTCCTGGGGGCTTAGCAAAGCAAACTGTTGGAAATGTTTCGCTAGGCAGCTTTGTTGCACTCATGGTCTCCTTGGGGTGCGCTCACGTGGAGCGGGTAACATCCTCTTCAGCTCGGCTGGCGTCGTGCCCCAAGCTCAGGTATAGATTAATCGTTCGTCCGGTGGTTCTCATTAACGTATGTTGGGGCGACGTATCCAAGTGGATGAAAACCGGGTGAATTGGGGTTAACTGGCTATCGAGCGCTGCCGATGCAGGCTGATCTCATGCGCCATAGGCGGATAAGGGCAAAAAGCGCAACGAATGGCGTCGATGTAATGGTGACGATCCTGAGAGGAACGCATTAATGAGCGAGAAGCAGCGGATGCTTCAGGGTGAGAGTTATGATCCGTTGGACCGGGAGCTGGTGCTCGCGCGCCGCAGGGCCCGTGATCTGACAGAGGCGTTCAGGCTTGCGGAATCCGGCAAGGAGCGGAACCGGCTACTCAAGCAGTTACTGGGCCCGCCTTTGGAACGGGTCTGGATTGAGCCACCGTTCCAGTGCGACTACGGCACGCAGATACACGTAGGGCGCAATGTGTTCATCAACTTCAATTGCGTCATTCTCGATTCGGCAGCGGTGACGCTGGGCGACAATGTTTTTATCGGGCCTGGGGTTCACATTTACACAGCGGTACATCCTCTGGCTGCGGTTGAACGCCGGTCCGGTCAGGAATCGGCGAAGCCCGTGTCCATCGGAAACGATGTCTGGATCGGCGGCGGTGCCATAATCCTGCCGGGGGTCAGCATTGGCGCAGGCAGCGTGATCGGGGCCGGTAGCGTGGTCACTCGAGCTGTTCCTGCAAACGTCGTAGCTGCAGGAAATCCCTGTAAGGTAATACGAACGCTTGATGCCGGTTCAGATTCGGTATGAAGGGTGGGTCTCAGGAGGGCAGCGTTCCTGACCGTAAGCGTCAGCCCAGCGCGGCCTCAGACCGATCGTGTGTGACTGAGGCTATTCTGGAGCAGGCGCGGGCGGTTTTATCCGAAGAACTGGGACATTGCGCAGCGCTGGGTTTTCAGACGCTGCTGTCCTACACGGACCGGCTGCACCAGAAAGAAGTGATCTCAAGTGCAGGTGAAGCCTTCGCGGTCTGTGTCCAGGTTTTCCAGGTCAACGACCTTGAGTGCAGATTGGAACTGCACGCGAGCGTTCAATGGCTTTGCGCCGATCAGATCCTGCCGCTCGGCCTCACCAACACAGTCGCTATCACGCCGGACGACAGGGTGCTGCAGCTTTGAGGCCGGGATTTGCGTTTCGGCCTAATCTGCCGCCAGCGAAGGGTCTACCAGACACAAGCAAGCCAGCTCGCGCTCTGTCAGGAGGTTCGCAGGCGGTTCACCGCGGCGGAAGCCATAAATGACCGTGTAGGCGAGCACATTCTGTACGTACTGCCGTGTTTCGTAATAAGGCATGGTTTCTATCCAGACGTCAGGTTCCAGTTGGTCGCCACCCTCTCTGAGCCATTCGGTCACCCGATGGGCACCCGCGTTATAAGCAGCCGTCGCCAGAATTCGATTGTTATTGAACCGGGTGAGCAGTTCCGCGAGATGAGCTGTGCCCAGCTCGATGTTGCGGGCGGGCTGTAACAGTTGCTGGTTGTTTTTCAGGGGACGGCCCGTCTCCTGCGCAGTTTGCCTCGCGGTGGCAGGCATAAGCTGTAGCAGGCCCAGTGCGCCGGCCGGTGACCGGGCATCCGGCATAAACGCGCTTTCCTGTCTGGCCAGGGCATAGACCCAGTTCACATCCAGCTTGCGTAAGGTGGCGTGATTGGTGAAAAGCTCCTGGTGCGCCAGCGGGAATCGCATCTGCAGGTCATCCCACTGCTGCGCGACAATGGCACCGCGCACACCCTGTTCATGCCAGCCCCAGGCTCGGGCCATGTGCGACGCAACCAGCACCTGGTGGGGTTCCAACCGACTCAGCAATCCCGTCCATTCCTGCCGCGCTTCCCGGAGTCTGCCCATCTGGTAGAACTCATGGGCGCGGCTGACCGCTGGCATTGAGCGGATTGCCTGCACATCCTCTTCGTTGAATGGATGACTCTGATGATTCAGACGGTAGGGCGCGCCCAGCCGGTCTGCGGCCATGAAGCCGTAGAAGTTGCGCTCGCTTGCAGCCACGGCGAAGCGTGCCTGCGCGCTGTCATGCCTACCCAGCTGTGCTTCAGCCCGGGCCAGCCAGTACTGCCAGCGTGACTCGTTTCGAAGATCCTCGGGGAAACCACCGATAGTCGTCTTCACCGCTTTCCAGTCACCGGTGCGTAAATACACCCGGGCCTGCCACTCATAAAGGTTGGGGTCGGCGTCGGCTGCGCGGGCTTCGGCCAGTAGTTCTGGCGCCTGGGGGAGGTAACGCACGGCCATCATGAGGGCGAGACTGCGATTGACGCTCGAGGTCTGCGCGGGAGTGAACGGGAGCGTGTTTTTATACTCCGGCCAGAGCGCGGTGGCCTGTTCTGGCTCGCGTCGGCTGTATTGCACCATGCCGTGCGCAACAATTTCTGTTACGCGTGGCAGGCTGGGCGGGAAGTTTTCAACCTTAGCCACACGGGCGGGATCCCGGTGAACCTTGGACAGGGTGTCTGTAGCCGCCCTGAGGTCCGCGTTCATGTAGCGCTTGAGGTAATCGGCCAGACCGCTATTGCCGGCCTTGATCGCCAGAGCAGCTCTCTGCCACAGCAGGTCGGGGCTCAGACCGTCGGCTTTGCGCCATGCTTCAAGCACCGGATCGCAGGCGTCGGGCAGGGAATGTCCGGTCAGCCATAGCGATGGCATATCGCTACTGATGGCCTCGACACCCTCGACCTCCAGCTTTGCCCGAAGTTCAAGGCAGCGCAGGTTATTGCCGGGGGCCGGCTGGGGGATAGCCTCTAACAGGGCCGACCAGTCTTTTCGCCTCCCCAGTTCATACAGCCACCGCGTTTTGACGACCTCTGCAAGCGGCACATCCGCGTATTGATCCACAACATGCTGGACTTCTTCCGGGCTCGCCACGTAAAAGCGGTTTTGCACCTCCTGGAGCTCAAGATAGGGGTATAGCGGGTAGTCCGCCAGGCGCGCCTTCAGATCCCGGTATTTCGCCTTCTGGCCGTTCCGAAGCGCCTTCTCTGCCTGCTCAAACCAGCCTCGCTCCCGAACGTGACCCTCCGTTTTCCTGACATCCGCCGGCATTGCCGGGGCGTTCAGTTGGTCCAGTACAAGCTGATCAGACGGGCTGATCTCGGGCACGCTGGCATAGGCAGCCGCGGGTGCCAGTCCGGATAGGACCATGGCCGTAAACGCCAGAGCACGCAAATGAACGCTGCGGCGCCTGGAGTCGGAGTCTAAATCCGTCGTGATGTGCTGGCGAAAGAAGGTCTTCATAAAGATGCCCAAAATGGGAGCGTCTTGCTCCCGAACACGAAAATAGCGTTTCCAGGCGAGCCTGGTGAGTTTCGCACGGGGTTTTAGGCGACAACGGCCGGTGGTCACCCTGTGCCGCTGCCCTGACTTCAAGGTCGGCGCGACGACACCCGGGCACCTGAGCGGCACCACCCGCAGAGGCCCGGAGGCGTCTGTTCAGGTTCTGGAAGCGCTAAAAGGGTGACGCATGCGCCACCCTTTTAGGCTTAACTGAGTTATAGCAGATCATGATAACTTTTGCGTAAGCGGTTGGCATCAAATTAGAAATTAAAATTCGGGGTGCCGATTGAGCCAATAAGCCGGTGATGAGCGCTGCTGAGACGGCGCCAATCGGCGGGGGCTTAACCTTGGTTTTTTAGCCAGCGATAGCCCGCCGTTGCCGGTACAATTGTGCCGGACCATTTGAGCCCAATCTGGAGACGCGAAGTGCAGGTGCTGATAATCGGGTTAGTGTGGCCGGAGCCTTGTTCGTCAGCAGCGGGCGGGCGTATGTTGGGGCTAATCGAATCCTTCTGCCTTGCCGGCTGGCAGGTCGCTTTCGCTAGCCCGGCCCAGGCGACTGAGCGCCAGGCCGACCTGGCAAGCCTGGGCGTTGCGTGCCGGACTATCGCGCTTAACAGCGACTGTTTCGACGCCTTTGTGGCAGAAACACAGCCGGATATTGTCGTCTTTGACCGTTTCATGGTCGAAGAACAGTTCGGATGGCGCGTTGCGGCGGCCTGTCCGGCCGCGCTGAGGGTTCTGGATACTGAGGATCTGCACAGCTTGCGTAAGGCCCGGCAGATTGCGCTCCAGGCCGGGCTGAAAAACGCGTCTTCTCAGCCCAGCCGCGACGCAGCGGTGGCCCGGTTGCTGGCTGCGGCGCCTTTCAGCTTGTTTAAGCAAATGGCCGCGGAAGAAATCACTCTGCGTGAAGTTGCCTCTATTCAGCGCTGCGATCTCACGCTGATGATTTCAGATATCGAGGTCGCGTTGCTCGTGGAGTTGTTCAACATCCCGCCGGGCAAACTTCACTATTGTCCGTTCATGCTAACGGCAGCCGAAGTGTCTCTGCCGGCTTTTGATCAACGCCGGCACTTCATCAGTATCGGAAACTTCAGGCACGCACCCAACTGGGACGCTGTCCTGTGGTTGAGAGAAAGACTCTGGCCTTCCATAAGGGCGGCATTGCCCGAAGCCGAACTTCATGTTTATGGGGCCTATCCTCCGCCGAAAGCAACGGCATTGCATAGCCACCGTGATGGGTTCCTGGTTAAAGGTTGGGCCGCGGATGCTCATGCCGTACTGGCCCGGTCGAGGGTCTGTCTGGCGCCGCTGCGGTTCGGCGCAGGCATCAAAGGTAAACTGGCTGATGCCATGACCGCGGGTACGCCCAGCGTGACCACGCCTATAGGCTCGGAGGGGATGGCAGCAGTGGGTCTATCCTGGCCGGGCGCCGTAGCCGGACAAGCGGATGAATTCGTGGCTGAGGCCGTCGCGCTCTATCGTGACCCCGGCCGCTGGCGGCAGGCGCAGCTCGACGGCGCAACGTTGTTAAGGCAGCGTTTCAACGCTCTGGAGCATCAACCGAAACTGATCGAAAAAATTCAACAGAGCCATCAGCACCTGCAGGAAATACGCGCCGCTGATTTCACCGGCGCGATGATGCGCCATCACTTTCACCAGAGCACACGCTATATGAGCAAATGGATCGAAACAAAAGCGCGTCTGAGAGAGGCGATGGGCGAGTGAAGTCGCTCCGGATTGGTTCAAGCCTGGTGGTGTTGATATTGCTGGCGGCCTGTAAGTCTCCTGGCCTGTCAGCGGCCCCTGAAGCACAGTCAGGGCTCACGACGATCGATTTATGTGTGATGAGCCAGGGAAGTGCCGTGCCCGTCCATGCGGAAGTTGCACGTTCGTGGAGCGAGCGCCGGATCGGACTGATGGGGCGGAAACATCTTGAGCCAGCTCATGGCATGCTTTTTCTGTATGACGACGAGCGGGCGGCCAACCAGGGTTTCTGGATGAAGGGAACGCTTATCCCTCTGGATATTGCCTATCTGGGACGTGACGGCGAAATTCTTGCGGTGCAGACAATGGCGCCCTGTCGTGAGGTTGGCCGGGATTGCCCGACCTATTCACCGGGCGTACGCTACTGGTCCGCCCTGGAGACTAACGCTGGGTTCTTCGACCAGCATTTGATCGAGAAGGGCGGCTCGGTGAAGGAAATGTCGCCCGGCCAGTGTCGCCAGACACTGAATCCGGGCTGAATATGTGGCGTCAACGCGGCATCAACCGGCGATATCAGAAAGGCGAGAGATGACAAAAAAGCAGGGCGGACTGGTCTATTCCACCGAGCTGGGGCGCACATGCCCGGGCTGCCAGAGGGCTGTCGGAGACTGCCGCTGTTCCCGTACGGCGACTGTGACGGCAGGTGATGGCATCGTGCGGGTCAGCAGGGAAACCAAAGGCAGAAAAGGCAAGGGCGTCACACTGATTACCGGGGTGCCGCTAGCCGGCGAAGCGTTATCTCAACTGGCGAAGAAGCTGAAAGCGCGTTGTGGTAGCGGCGGGACGGTCAAAGACGGTGTTATTGAGATACAGGGAGACCATCGCGATGCGCTAATCCCCCTGCTGGAAGCCAGCGGTTGGAAGGTCAAACGCGCCGGTGGCTGAGGTAGGGCATCCGACCTGGTTTAGCCGGACCTTGCCCTGCTGCAATTGAAAAAGGGTAGCTCCTGAGAGCTACCCTTTTCGTTATTCCAGCAACTGCCGGTCAATGATTAGCGATTAGCCGTGCGCGGTGCCCGTGGCTTATGGGTGACCTTCGCATGCGCAGGCCGATCGCCTGGACGGCCATGCTTACTGGCAGGCCGATCTGACCCATGGGGACGGCGTGGCGGCCGGGCTGCCCGAGGACGATCACTGCTGGGCTTGGGACGCGCACGCTGAGTTGGCTCGAAGCCCTCTACGATCTCGGCACCAAGCTCGGAGCCAACAAGGCGACGTACGCCCGCCAACTGGCCGTTCTCTTCCCCAGAGACCAGCGACACAGCGTTACCTTCCTGGCCACCGCGACCGGTCCGGCCAATACGGTGGACGTAGTCTTCCGGGTTCTGTGGCATGTCAAAGTTGACCACGAACGGCAGGTTGTCGATATCGATACCGCGAGCGGCAACGTCTGTGGCAACCAGCGCCTTGACCGTTTTGCGCTTGAACTGGGCCAGAGCCTTGGTGCGTGCTCCCTGGCTTTTATTACCGTGGATAGCTGCTGAGGATATGCCGTCCTCTTCCAGTTGGCGCGCCAACCGGTCTGCCCCGTGCTTTGTGCGGGTGAACACCAGGACCTGTGCCCAGTTATTGGTACCGATCAGGTGCGTCAGCAGTTCGCGCTTGCGGTTGCCATCCACCCGATAGGCAACCTGCGTGATCGAATCAGCTGTAGAGTTGGCCTTGGCCGTCGTGACGGTTTCAGGGTTCTTCAGGAAGCGTTGGGCCAACCGGGTAATGGTTGGGGAGAAGGTCGCCGAGAAAAGCAGGGTCTGACGCTGCGCCGGCACGGACTTGAGGATACGCTCGATGGCGGGCATGAAACCCATGTCGAGCATACGGTCCGCTTCGTCCAGAACCAGCATTTCTACCTGGCTCAGGTCTACGGTGCCGCGATCCATATGGTCGATCAGGCGGCCGGGTGTGGCGACCAGAATATCAACCCCACGGGCGAGCTTACGCATCTGGCCGACTATGCTGGTACCGCCGTAGATTGCGGCGCTGTGAATGCGCAGGTGACGGCTGTAGGCGACCACGTTGTCTGTGACCTGCTGGGCAAGTTCGCGGGTTGGCGTCAGGATCAGTGCCCGCACCTGGCGCTTGCCGTTAACCGGCTTCTCAGCCAGACGGTGTAGCAGGGGCAGGGTAAAGGCTGCGGTTTTGCCGGTGCCGGTCTGGGCACTGGCCATGAGGTCCCGGCCTGCCATGACAATGGGAATGGCCTGAGACTGAATATCTGTAGGAGTCGTGTACTTCTGATCTTGTACGGCGCGCAGCAATTCGGCGCGCAGGTCGAGTGATTCAAACGACATGCGTTTCTCTCTGTATGTACCAAGGCGTATAGGAGTTCCGGTCGGATACCGGTAAGGGGTAAAGCTGATCGGGAAAGGCCTTGGAATCATACAGTCCGCGATGAGCGTGCGGAGACTGACCTTGAACAAGCGGCTGCCGTCGTTAGCTGACGGAGCGCGGGGAGGTAAGACAACGCGGAACGGAGTGTATCATGACCTTGGGAAGCAACCTAACGAAAACTGCGATATAAGTTGTTGGGGCCGTGTAGCCAACAGACGCGTACCCACGCTTTCGTTGCTCCCAAAGGGTTCGGGAGCCTTGCCTCTGCGAACCGCCTGTGGCGACTCGTGGAATCTACTTACCGGGTGCGAAAACCGACTACCCCGAGATCGTTCCAGTGCGTTGCCACAAGCAGGAGCGCTGTTCGGTATGGCCGGTATAATAGCGGCACGAGAAACGGAGGGGTCCGCGAATTCGCGGATAGTAGACTACGCGCATTTGCTGCCAATGAGAGATCGATGTCTCAGACTTATCCTGTGCCTGCGGGCTCGGCCGAAACCGAGATCATCATCAAAAAGAGCCGGTTTATAGCCCGTGCCGTGCCTGTTGGTGGACGCGAAACCGCAATGAGTGAGCTGGCTCGGGCGCGGACGGATTTCCCCGACGCCCGCCACCATTGTTTCGCTTATGTCATAGGCAAACCCGGGGCAGCGACCAGTGCGGCTATGGGCGACGATGGCGAACCCTCCGGCACGGCCGGGAAACCGATCCTCAACGTGATCCACCACAAAGGCATCGGCGATATCATGGTCATCGTCATTCGCTACTTTGGCGGTACCAAACTTGGCGCGGGCGGGCTGGTTCGCGCCTACGCCGGCGTTACAGAGAAAGTGCTCGCGCAACTGGAGATTGTGGAGCATGCCCCAGAATCCACCTGCTCAATAGCGCTTGATTTCGCCCAGGAGCAGCCTCTCCGGCACTGGGCCGATCAGAATGGGGCGCATGTCGATGCGGTGGAATACGGCTCACAGGTAAACGTAACCCTGACCGTACCTGATGCGGCATTCGAGGCGCTGCGGGACTTTGCCGGAGCCGCTGGCTTGGTGATCAGCCGGGATTGAGCCTGGCTATTTCACCGGTTTATCAGTAGTCGCGATAGGGCAGGAGGGACCGGGCTTCATCGGCGTAAGCCACGACGTTCTGAGTCTCAGACTCAAGAAACCCGGCAATGGCAGCGCGGAACGAAGGGTGGGCGATCCAGTGGCAGGAGCGGGTAATGATCGGTTCGAAGCCGCGGAGAATTTTATGCTCGCCTTGGGCGCCCGCGTCAAAGTCCCTCAGGTTGCGGCTAATGCACAGCTCAATGCCCTGGTAGTAGCAGGTCTCGAAGTGGAGCCGGTCGTATTCTTCCAGGCAACCCCAGTAGCGGCCAAACAGGGTGTCCTCGTTGACAAAGAAAAGTGCGGCGGCGACATCGTTGCCATTGTGTTCCGCGATGACCAGATGCAACTGTTCGGGCATGGTTTCACAGATTCTCTGGAAAAAGCCCCGGGTAAGGTAGGGCGCCTGGCCTCGTTTCAGATACGTGGCCTGGTAAAACACGAAGAAAGTGTCGAGATCAGCCTGGGTAATGTCGGTGCCCGGCAAGTGGCGGAAACTGATGCCCTGGTCGGCGATCGCTTTTCTTTCCTTGCGTATCATCTTGCGCTTGCGCGACACCAGCGCGTCGGTGAAATCTTCAAAGATGCTGTAGCCGTTGTTTTTCCAACGGAACTGGCAGCCCGAGCGCACCATCACGTTCTCTTCTCCGCCGAGAAGAGAGACGCTGTCCTCGTTTGCAAACAACAGGTGCCAGGACGAGGCCTGCATATTGATCGCTTCAGAGGTCAGTGCCTGCGCGGCGTCGTGGTGAAGTTGCATCACGGTCGCCGGGTCCGAGCCCGGGGGATAGAGTAGTCGCGGGCCGATGGATGGGGTAAAGGGCACAGCACTGAGCAGCTTGGGATAATAGGCCAGACCGTGGCGTTGATAGGCATCTGCCCAGCCCCAGTCGAACACGTACTCACCCATGGAGTGCGTCTTTATATAGGCGGGTAAGAGGGCAACGGTTGATCCGGCCGCGTCGGTGAAAGCCAGGTGATGAGGTTGCCATCCCTGGGCTGACGTCGTGCAGCCTTCGGTTTCCAGCGCATGCAGAAACTCGAAACGGGTGAACGGATTGTGCGTGCCGCTGATAGTGTTCCAGGTGGCAGGGTAAACGGGGCTCAGGGTATCAAGAATCTTTATAGTGTAGGCAGGCATCTGAATCTGCTTAAGCATGCGGAGTGGTAAATCCCGCATCTTACGCTAGGAGAGAAGCAATGAGACAGCAAGGCAGAGGGTTGTGCGAGGAAACCCGGGGCGCAGTGTCGCGCCCCGGGCTCAGGACTTAGCTACGCAGTCGGCGACTGACGCCCAGGCCCACGAGTGCGAGGCCAAACAGGGCAAGGGTACCGGGCTCAGGAACGCTGACTATTTCAATCACGTTCAGGCGGGCCAGAATGTTAGCGGAGGTTTTCTTGTTTTCCGGGGTGTAGAACTGGGACTGGTAACCGGTAAAGCCCAGTATTTCCATGGAAAAAATGTAGTTGTCGATCTGGAAGCTCTGACTGGTAACAACATTTTCAAGCGTCACGATGTCATCGACATCATATTCGTAGAACACGTTTTTGCAGTGCCAGAAAATGAACCAGCCGCATTTCTGGCCGTGGTGACCATTCAGTGTTTCGTCATGGCCAAAGGTGAAATTGTAGGGGCCATCGGTAAGGCTGGTACCCAGGATGTCCAACTCGGTGCTCAGGGTCAGTTCTGCAGAGGAAATAGCGGTGTTAGACGTTATGTCGTTATTCCAGTGCGTAAACTCGCCGAGAACGAAGGTTTCGCCGGTGTTAACGACCGCCGGCAGATTACTGTTCTTGAAACGGTAGCCGCTCCAGCCCCGATGGTCGCCCCAGATTATCTTGTCCTGCGAACCGTTGTAGTCGCTGTCAAGATACTGAACGTTGGCACCGCCTGTGTGGCCAGTCCAGTTAGCGTCCAGTGCGTTGAGCGTCACAGGCAGAGCAAAGGCCAAGCTTGAGGTTACGCTTGCAGCGGCTGCTAGAATGAGTTTTCTTATGAAAGACATTTGTGTACTACTCCATTAAACACGTGATATTGCGGATGGTTAATGGATAGCAATATAGGTGCCATTCCTAGTTTTTCGTTAGTCGACATCGGGTTGCGCTCGCGGGCTGTTTTATTACATTGCCGATCTGTAAATTTATCCGACAACATAATAGGGGTAGGGCTGAATTATCGGTGAAGCTGCGAAGTCTCGCTTGATGCGACCGGTTTTTATCGCTGGGGTTGTTGGTCTCATCCTGATACTGATCGCTTATGGTCTGGGCCAGTCCCCGGCGCCAATGTTAATCGAGGTGGACAATCAGTCAGGGCGAACCATAGAACACATTCTCGTACAGAAAGGCGACGGTGAAACGGAGTGGCCTGGCGTTGTGTCTGGCCAGTCAGCGCTTATTTCTCTTAACACCGAGGAAGCCACGCCGGTATCTGTTCAGTTGCTCCTGAAAGCGGGGTTGCCACTGGCTATGCCTGAGGCAACGGTTCCGTCACTTGAAGCGGGGCAGCGGCTTTATATCCGGCTGGAGCCGAGTGGCGCGCTGGTTGTGAAGGTCGTCAGAGGGTCCGGGGCCGTTGACCCGGCGTCTCAGTAAAGGTACATCGCTATGCCCAAGACAGAAAATCTGTTCGCCGCGCCCTGGGACCGCACGCTGCGCCTGGTCACGGTACTCATTTCGCTGGTCTGCCTGACACTGACCGCATTTCTCTGGCCGGTGATCCAGGCGCATGGCCCTGCCAGTATGCACTTCTGGGGCGGACTGTTACCCGTCTTTATTGTCGTCGCTGCAGCTCTCTTTGCTGTGCGTGGTTACCGGGTAGAAAAAGGCGAACTCGTTATTGAGCGGTTATTGTGGAATACCCGGTTTGACCTGTCCCACCTTCAATCGGTCCAGTCGGACCCAATGCTGATGCAACAGGCCCGTAGCGTTCTCGGCAATTCCGGCTTCTTCGGTTTCATGGGATTGTTCAAGCATCCGGCCAGGGGACCCTTCCGAGCATGGGTTACTGATCCGGGCCAAGCGCTGGTGTTGCAATTTGGGGATCTCGTTGTTGCGATCTCGCCGGAAGACGGGTCGCGTTTCGTGGCGGCGCTCCAGCAATGCAACCCTCGGGTCCGGTCTCAGTAAGGCGGGGCTTAAGGGCAGTGGTAACGGGAGTCAGCATTTCAGCCGAGGCACTTCTAGCGCTCGCCCGGCCGTCCATGGGGCCAGGGTTTACCTCGGGTGGCACTGCTCTGCTTGAGCTCCAGATGTAGGGCGGACCTGATCATCATGTGAGCGCTGACGGGGGCGGTAAAGAAGAGAAAAACTGTAATCAGGATCTCGTGCAGACTGAACGAGCCGAGCGTTACCATTGTGTACAGGACCGACCCGAACAGGATGGCGCCGACACCAAGAGTCGTAGCTTTGGTCGGGGCGTGGAGCCGCATGTAGAAGTCAGGCAAGCGTGCCAGGCCGACCGAACCGATAAGCGTAAACCCGGCGCCTACGATGATTGCCAGCGCGACGAGAGCTTGTAATAGTTGATCCATGGCAGGGCCCTTATTCGATAATATCGCCGCGGGTGAGAAACTTGGACATGGCCACTGTCCCAACGAAGCCCATGACTGCAATAAGCAGTGCCGCTTCGAACAGGAGAGTGGACTGCAGCTTCATGCCGAGCAGGATGATAGTGGCGATAGCGTTGATATACATGGTATCGAGCGCCAGTATCCGGTTGGGCGTGTCGGGGCCGATGACCAAGCGGTAGAGATTCAGCAGCAGTGCCAGCGAGGTGAGCGCAAGCCCAATATTGATGGCCCAGGTGATCATTGAAAAATCTCCATCAGGGGTTTTTCGTAACGCCGCTTTATTCCCCGGATCAGTTCTTCTTCGGAGTCCATGTCGAGCGCATGTATCAGCAGATACCGTCGGTCGTCACTAATCTGAGAGGATACCGTACCCGGCGTCAGCGATATCGTACTGGCGAGCACCGTGATAGCGAAATCATTGTCCAACTCCAGGGGATAGGTCACGAATGCCGGCCGGAGTTTTTTCGGCGATCCCAGTATCAGGCGGGCCACATTGAGATTTGCCACGGCGATATCCATCAGCACCACCATAAGGTAACGCGCCATCAGAAGCGGGTGCGCTGAATGAGTATGATCCGGCCAGAACCGATGGCTAAGCATTGGTATCAACCAGCCCAGAAGCGCGCCGAAAAAAACCGACGACGCTGACACGCTATTCGAAAGCAGCAGCCAGATCAGAAACAGGAACAGACTCAGGCGCGGCCTGGGAAGTAATCTCCTTGTCATAGTCATGGCACTCGCCCCTCCACCGGTGCAGGCAGGGCGGAGACCGATTCCCGGCCCAGCACCGCGTCGATGTAAAACTGTGGCGCCGCAAGCTGCTCTCCCGCCGCCCGGGTGAAGTCCAGCGCAGGCTGAGCCCCCAGAGATAAAAGCGGGCTAGCAAGCACCAGCGCCATGGCGCCGATGTAGCAACAGGGATGGAGCTTACGCTTCTCGTTAAACTGGCCTTCGGAATGTCCCCAGAAGAGGTGGGTAGCAGCCCGGCTGAGAGCAATCAGGGATATCAGCCCGCCACCAACGACGAGTGCCCAGATCCAGGTCCAGCCGTCACTCAGCCCCGTGCTTTGCAGCAGCGCAAGTTTGGCTGGAAAACCACTCATGGGCGGAAGGCCAGCCACGCCCATCGCGCCAATCAGGAAGAGCACAGAGATCGCGGTGCTGCTTTGCATTTTCGGTGCCGCACTGAGCACATCACCGGCAGTGCCCCGTTGGGATTTGACCAGTCCTGCGACCAGGAAAAGCCCACCGGTGATCCAGGTAGTATGGATCAGGTAAAAAATCAGAGCGCCGTAGGCATGGGCCTGTCCCAGAGACATTATCGTCATCAGCGTGCCCATCGAGAGCACGATCTGCCAGCTTACCAGGGTGCTCAAGGTCTGTGCGCCCAGCGTTCCGATCAGTGCCAGTACCATGGTGGCCAGGCTCAGGGGCCAGAGCCAGTCCCACACCAGCCCTTCGAGATCCCCCGCAAGCGGCCCGTAGACCAGGGGGAAAGTGCGCAGCATCGCGTAAACGCCGACTTTGGTCATCACCGCAAACAACGCAGCCACAGCGGGGGACGCCGCGCTGTAAGTCCGGGGTAACCAGAACAAGAGCGGCAGCAGTGCCGCCTTCAATCCGAAAACGACCAGGAGCACCAGGCCACCAGCAGCCAACAGTGCCTGGTTCGCCGGAGTTGCCTGGCTGACCTGCACGGCGAGATCGGCCATGTTGAGCGTCCCTGAGGCGCCATAGAGGATGCCTGCCCCGAGCAGGAACAGCAGCGACCCCACCAGATTCAGGACAACATAGTGAAACCCGGCGCGGCTTCGGGCCAGGCCGCCGCTGTTCATCAGCAGTGAGTAAGAGGCTATCAGCAAGACCTCAAAAAACACGAACAGATTGAACAGGTCGCCCGTGAGGAAGGCCCCGCTGAGCCCCATTAGCTGGAACTGGAAAAGGGCGGGGAAATACGGGCCGCGATCTTCTCCGCCGGAGGCGTACAGCAGCGAGAAAAGCGCCAGTACCGACATGACCGCCATCATCGCGGCGCTGAGGCGATCCAGCACCAGCACGATACCGAACGGCGGCGACCAATCCCCGAGCACATAGACTTCGTGGCCACCATCGCCGGCGATCGCCACCAGCCAAAGGCTAATGCCAACCAGAAGAGCGGTTGAGCCAAGACCGATACCGCGGTGGAGCCAGGTGCTGCGGCGCGCGGCAAAGAGCAGAACGATTGCCGTTACCAGCGGCAGCACCACTGGCAGTATCAACAGGTGGTCCCTCATGCATCGTCCTCCCGACCATCGGCGTGGTCGGTGCCGCTGTCGGCGCGCAGACGAAGGGCGAGAATCAGGCTAAACGCCGTCATGGCGAAGCTGATAACGATAGCCGTGAGTACCAGGGCCTGAGGCAGAGGGTCAGCGTAGCTTTCGCTGGTGCCGATTATGGGCGCTTTATCTGTATGCAGCCGGCCCATGGCGAACAGAAAGTAATTGATAGCGTAGGAGAGCAGCGTCAATCCCACTACAACCGGAAAGGTACGGCCCCGGAGCATGAGATACACCCCCGATGTGGTCAGGCAGCCCAGCACTATCGAAAACAGCAGTTCCATGTCAGCTAACCTCCTGGCCGGTTTCATCGATAGTCGACAGGCGCCCCAGCTTGGCCAGTATGAGCAGCGTCGCGCCGACAACGGTGAGATAGACGCCGATGTCGAAGACCATCGCCGTGGCCAGTTCTGTCTTGCCCAATAGGGGAATGTGCACATACCCGTGCCACGAAGTCAGGAACGGCGCACCAAAAAACCAGCTGCCCACGCCGGTGCCTACGGCCAGCGTCAGGCCCGTCGCGATGACGGGGCGGTAGGCCACCGGCATGCGTTCCTGCGTCCAGTTCACGCCGTTGGCGACGTACTGCAAAATCAGCGCGACAGCTGTTATCAGACCGGCGATGAAGCCGCCGCCCGGTAGCTGGTGGCCTCTGAACAGAACAAAGATGGCGACTAGCAAAGCCATCGGCAGCAACGGCCGCGACAGTTGCTGCAGCATGATGGGGAAGGGGTCGCTGGACCAGCGATGGCCGGTATAGTCACGCGAAGGTGCGCGGATTTTCAAGCCGTCAAGCATGGCAAAAACCCCAAGCGCTGCAATGGCCAGTACAGTGATTTCGCCCAGGGTGTCGAAGCCGCGGAAGTCCACCAGAATGACGTTGACCACGTTGGTGCCGCCGCCGGCGGGAACGCTCTGCTCCAGAAAGAAGTCGGCGATAGTGCTATAAGGCTGGGTCAGTATTGTCCAGGTGAGAAACGTCATGCCTATACCGGATGCGGCGGCGATCGCCAGATCCCTCGCCCGGTGCAGCAACGGTGTCTCGGCGGGTGAAGACTGGGGCAGGAAAAAGAGCGCGAGCATCAGTAGTACGACGGTTACAACCTCTACGGATAATTGCGTCATGGCCAGGTCTGGAGCCGAAAAGCGGGCAAATCCGAGTGCTACCATCAGCCCGGCAGTGCCCAGCGCGACCAGTGCAAACAGGCGCCGGCGGTGAATCGCCGCAGTGAGTATAGATGTAACGATCAGAATCCCTGCACCGACTGCGGTGCCCGGGTCAACGGGCGCCAGGTCCCGCGCCCAAAGTGAGCTGAAATCCATGGGCCACAGGGCAGTTAACCCCACGGCCAGCACAGAAAGCAAAAGCAGAAGATTGTAACGCTGCAGGGAGCCATTCTCGAGCAAGCGTATGGCCCGCCCCGACCAACCCGCTAAGGTACGTACCGCGTTGTCGAAGATGACTTTCTCGTCAATTTCCGGCCAGCTGTCATGGATGGCGAAGAGCTTGTGACGCATCAGATAGACCACCAGTCCACCGGACAACGCAGTGGCACTCATCAATAGCGGTAGATTGAAGCCGTGGACTATGGCGAGGCTATAGTCCGGTAGAGCGCCCCCCAGGGTACTTGCCGCAGCTGACGCCAGTATTGGCCCGATCGACCAGGCGGGGAGGACCCCCACCACGAGACAGAGCGCTGCCAGAATCTCCACCGGGATTTTCATGTACCGGGGCGGTTCGTGGGGTGGATACTTTGGCAGGTTATTGGGTCTGCCGTTGAAGAATACGTCGTGGGCGAAGCGGATTGAGTAAGCGACGGAAAAAACCCCGGCGAGCGTCGCTATCACCGGTAGTGTCCAGCTGAAGCCGCCCAAAAGGTCGCTCTCGAGCGTCTCAGCAAAAAACATCTCCTTGCTGAGAAAACCGTTGAGCAAGGGAACACCGGCCATTGAAGAGGCCGCTACCAGTGCAAGGAACGTCGTGTGAGGCATGAAACGCCACAGCCCGTTAATCTGCCGCATGTCCCGGGTGCCGGTCTCGTGGTCGATAATGCCTGCAGCCATAAACAGTGATGCCTTGAATATGGCGTGGTTGATGATGTGGAAAACCGCAGCAACCGTGGCAAGGCGCGTGTCGAGCCCGAAAAGAAAGGTGATCAGACCCAGATGACTGATGGTGGAGTAAGCCAGCAGCGCCTTGATGTCGTGCTTGAACAGCGCGATGTAGGCGCCCACCAACAAAGTCGTCGCACCCGTGAACGTAACAATGTAGAACCAGAGTTCTGTGCCTGAGAGTGCCGGGTAGAACCGCGCCAGCAGAAATATGCCGGCCTTGACCATCGTGGCCGAGTGCAGGTATGCCGACACCGGCGTGGGTGCGGCCATGGCGTGGGGCAGCCAGAAATGGAACGGAAACTGGGCGGACTTGGTAAACACGCCTAGCAGAAAAAGCACCAGTATCAGGGGGTAGAGGGCATGGGCACGGATCTGGTCGCCGGCGGCGAGCACATCGCCTAGTGCATAACTCCCGACCACGTGGCCCATGAGCAGTACTGCGGCCATCAGGGCCAGGCCGCCTCCGCCGGTGATCGCAAGCGCCATCCTGGCGCCTTTGCGTGCGTCAGTTTTGTGGGACCAGAAACCAATCAGGAGGAATGAGGATATACTCGTCGCTTCCCAGAAAACGATCAGCATCAGCAGGTTATCTGCCGTCACTATGCCCAGCATGGCCCCCATGAATATCAATAGCAGGGCATAAAAGCGGCCGTTATTTTCCTTTGCGGACAGGTAGTAGCGAGCGTAGAGAATAACCAGCAGCCCGATGCCGAGAATCAGAATGACAAACATCATGCTGAGGCCGTCAAGGCGAAACGCCAGGTCCATACCCAGGCCCGGAATCCAGGACCAGCTCTGCTGAACGAGTCCGCCGCTGAGCACGGTATCAAGATGGTTCAGGGCCAATACGAGGCTGGCAATCGGGCCAACACCGGCCGCGAATGCGCAGAGACTGCGCCCTGCGGGCCTGGCCAGGGGCGGCAGGATAGCCGTCAGAAATGGCAGAAAAACGATAAGGGCTAGCGTCATGAAGGGCGCGGTCTCCGTCCCGGGTAGCAACACCACCAATGGATACTCAGGTCACTGCCTACTAACGAGGCTTGCGCATGAGCGCACCGGTTCTCCGGCCAAGCGCGGCTGAACCGGGCTCAGCGGATAAAGTCAGGTAGCGTATCAGTATGGTGGGTCGGGGAAAAACGGCGAGCGGCGCAGGATGGCAATATTGCTGGCCGCCAGTTGGCAAATAGCGCCCATACTCGGCATGCTCCCTGCCTGATCTGCTGGCAATATCTCCATGTGTGCGTCCTGTGTTCCGGTGGATAGCGCCGCTGAAGTGCTGGCCGGGTTGGCCAGTCGAGGTTCTGCTTTAGTCGAACCGGTTCCGGCGGATGAGCGGCTGTTGAGACAGCCAGCAGACCCGCCGTTGGGTCAGCGATATTTCGGAATCTTTCCCGGCTGTTGAAACCGGGATATCGAACTGGCGCGAATTTTAGCACAACTGATGAATAGATTAACAAGGCGCTCGTTCGGGGTAGAGATGGCTGGCGCAGAATGCTAGCGTTAACCTCCCGGTACCGGCTTGCCAGGCTGCGGTGTTCGGCAGCTGTGGCATTCGATAGTGTGATACAGAGTTCTAAAGAGGGCTCTATAGAGGGTTTTATAGAGAGCCCTCTATTTATCGTGAGCCTCTATAGACGGTTCGACAAAGCACCGGGCGAAACCTTACAGGAGATTCTCATGGACGACCCGTCTCCAACGCATTCAACGCATGTGCAGTCGCCCAAGAGCATGAGTGAGGCTGACCGTGCGCGCCACGAAGCGTTGCTTACCCGTATTGATCGATTCTCAAGCGCCATGGACAACCGCTTTCGCTTGCCGGGGACCCGGCTGCGTTTCGG
This sequence comes from Hydrocarboniclastica marina, assembly GCF_004851605.1. GTDB lineage: Bacteria > Pseudomonadota > Gammaproteobacteria > Pseudomonadales > Oleiphilaceae > Hydrocarboniclastica > Hydrocarboniclastica marina. Next base: position 2,792,612 of record NZ_CP031093.1, on the reverse strand, counting down.
CTTTGACGGACTGGTGGGGTTGATACCGGTCGCCGGTGATGCCATTACGACAGTGCTTTCGCTCTATCTTATTGGCGAAGCACTGAAGATCGGAGCGCCGGCTTCGGTCGTGCGACGCATGGGCGTCAACGTAGGTTTGGATTTCCTGGTGGGCCTGGTGCCAATTGCCGGGGATGCCCTCGACTTTGCGTTCAAGGCCAATACGCGCAATGTAGCGTTGTTGCGCAACTACACCCAAAGCCAGATAAAGCCCGACGAGACCGGCAAGGGCCTTAGTCCATGGGTCTGGGTCCTGGCTGGCCTGGGCGCGTTGTCGCTTATTTTCATCATTGCCGCGCTCTGATCACGGGGCTGGCTGGTCCTGGCCCCGGCTCTTTTCCCGGTTCGGGCTTCAGAACCCGCGACGGTCCCGGTAAGGTTTATCTTTGTCCTCGCCGTTGCGAGCGACAGCGGCGCGCTGATTGTACCGGCCGATCACTTTCTTCTGCAGTTTGGTTTCCCAGCCCAGTGCGGTCTTGTCATCTGCAGCCCAGGCCCGATTAAACAGCAGCTTGCTCGCCGCGACCGCATCGGGTGAGCGTCCTTTGAGCTCTTCCGCAAAAGCCAGAGCTTCCGCCATTGGGTCCTGGCAAACGCGGGTGACGAGGCCCAGCTTTTCGGCTTCGCGGCCGTCGAACCGCCGGCCGGTCATGGTCAGCTCTTTCGCAACATCGATCCGCGTCAGTTCGCGCAGCGTCACGGTCAGGCTCATATCAGGTATCAGCCCCCACTTCGATTCCATGATCGAGAACTCGCAGTCGGCGGTGGAAAATCTGAAATCCGCGCCCAGGGCGATCTGGAAACCTCCACCGAAACAGACGCCGTGGGTAACGGCGATAACCGGGGCCGGTACTTCGCGCCATAAATAGCCGACGTCCTGAGCCAGGTTCGAGATCTTGCGGCCTGGCTTGATTAGCAGGCGTGCGAAATTCAACGGATTGGCTGACACTGTTTTCACATCCAGGCCGCTGCAGAACGCCTTACCCTCGCCCTTCAGAATAATTGCCCGGACTGTGCGGTCCTTACGCAATTGCTTCGCCGCCGCTGTGATGCCTTCGAACATCGGCATGTCCAGGCCGTTGTACTTTTCGGGCCGGTTCAGGGTGACGATGGCAATCTGGTTCTCTATGGATACAGTGACGCGTTCGGGCATTGAGCTGTCCTCGTAAGTGGGGAGATACAGTATGCTAACATCGCAAACTGCTGGCGCATGTCTGGTGCGATAATCAATCTGTTGTCTGCAGGGGCCTCGTCCGAAACGTGCGGCTTCTTACGTTCCTTAATGGCCCCAAATACCCTCTCAACCGATCTGGAATCCGAAATGAGCAACGTCTATCCACACCTGCTGGCCCCCCTGGATCTGGGCTTTACTGAGCTGAAGAATCGGGCGCTCATGGGGTCCATGCATACTGGACTGGAAGACCGCTTCTGGAACCTGCACAAACTCTCACAGTACTTCGCCGAGCGCGCCGAGGGCGGCGTTGCGCTGATGGTCACGGGCGGTTTTTCCCCCAATATGGTCGGCCAGTTAGCGCCACTGGCGTCCACCATGAACAACGGCGTCACCGCCAGGTTGCACCGGCACGTGACCGGCGCTGTTCACGAGGCCGGCGGCAAGATCGCGCTGCAGCTTCTGCACGCCGGTCGCTACAGCTACCATCCCTTCAGTGTTTCTGCATCCGCTATCAAGGCACCGATCAACCCCTTCACGCCACGCCAGTTGTCGACCCGGGGCGTTGAGCGGCAAATTGAAGACTTCGTCAGCGCTGCGCGCTACGCCAAAACAGCGGGCTACGACGGTGTTGAGGTTATGGGCTCGGAAGGCTACCTGATCAATCAGTTTCTCTGCGCCCGTACCAACAAACGCAAGGACAAGTGGGGCGGCTCTTTTGAGAACAGGATGCAGCTCCCGGTCGAGATTGTTTCGCGTATCCGCAAAGCGGTAGGGCCGGAATTCATTATTATCTATCGTCTGTCCATGTTGGACCTGGTGGAAGATGGCCAGACGTGGGATCAGATCGTGACGCTGGGCAAAGCCATCGAACGCGCCGGCGCGACGCTCATTAACACCGGCATTGGCTGGCATGAGGCGAGAGTGCCGACCATCGTTACCTCCGTGCCCCGGGGAGCATTTGTCGGGGTTACCGCAAAGTTCCGTGGTGAAGTAAGCATCCCCATCATCACGACCAACCGGATCAACGACCCGCAAATGGCTGAGGACGTTCTCGCCCGCGGTGATGCCGATATGGTCTCCATGGCCCGGCCGTTTCTTGCCGACCCCGAATTCATGCGCAAAGCCGAACAGGGCCGCGCCGATGAGATCAACACCTGCATTGCTTGCAACCAGGCCTGTCTGGATCATGTGTTTCAGGCCAAACGTGCTTCATGCCTGGTTAATCCTCGCGCCTGTCACGAAACCGAGCTGGTCCTGAAGGTGGCGCCTATTGTTCGCCGTGTGGCCGTGGTTGGTGCCGGCCCTGCCGGCCTGGCGGCAGCCACGACTGCTGCAAAGCGCGGGCACAAGGTGACGCTCTACGAGAGCGATAGCGAAATCGGTGGCCAGTTTAACTATGCCAAGCGAATCCCCGGTAAAGAGGAGTTTTTCGAGACCCTCCGATACTTCAAGCGTCAGATTGAACTTCTCGGTATTGACCTCCGGCTCAACACACCTGCGGATGCCGCTGAACTTGGCAGGGAAGCGTACGACGATGTGATTATCGCGACAGGCGTCAGGCCACGTGAGCCGGTCATTGAAGGCATCGACCACCCAAAAGTATTGGGCTATCTGGATGTATTGCGCCATCGCAAGCCCGTCGGTGAACGCGTTGCCATCATTGGCGCGGGCGGTATCGGCTTCGACGTGGGAGAGTTTCTGACCCATAACGTCGACGCTCACGATGAAGGACAGCAGATGCCGGTGCAGGACTGGTACCGGGAGTGGGGCGTCGACCCCTCTTATGAAGGCCCGGGCGGGCTCGCTGAACCCGTTCCGGCTTCGCCGCCGCGCAAGGTTTACCTGCTTCAGCGCAAGACCAGCAAGCTGGGCAAGGGCCTGGGCAAGACCTCGGGCTGGGTACACCGGGCTGCGTTGAAGCAGCGCCAGGTAGAAATGGTTCCCGGCGCGAGCTACCACAGGATTGACGACGAGGGCCTGCACATCACTGTCAGTGGTCGTAACGGGAAACCGGATGAGCAGAGGGTGCTGGCTGTCGACAATGTCATACTCTGTGCCGGACAGTTGCCGTTGCGGACCCTTTATGACGAGCTGGAGGGCAGTCCTTTTACGCTGCACCTGATCGGTGGTGCTGACGTGGCCGCGGAGCTGGATGCCAAGCGCGCTATTCGCCAGGGCACGGAAGTGGCAGCGGCGATTTAGCCCTGCAGGGCGTATTCGAGACACCTTATTATTTGAAGAGACAGGATCCTATGACAGACGTTTTGATCAACCGCCGCGACCTCAGCTTCCAGCTCAATGAGGTACTCGACACGGCGGCCCTCTGTAACCGTGAGCGCTTCAGTGAGCACAGCCCGGAAACGTTCGAGGCCGTCATTGAAACCGCCGACCGGATCGCCCGTGAGAAGTTTGCCCCCCACAACGCCGAGGCAGACCGCAACGAGCCACGCTTTGTCGACGGCAAGGTCGAAATGATCCCCGACGTGAAAGTGGCGTTTGAGGCGCTGGCGGAGGCGGGTTTCATTGCAGGGCGACATGATTACGAGGTCGGCGGCATGCAACTGCCCGAATCGATCATGACAGCTTGCGCAGGCTTCTTCATGGCTGCAAACGCAGGCACAGCCGGGTACTCATTCCTGACAACCGCAGCGTCCAATCTCGTGCGCGTGTTCGGTTCGCCCCAGCAGCAGGAGAAGTATTTGTCTCGCATGCTGACAGGGCAGTACAGCGGCACCATGGCGCTGACCGAGCCCCATGCTGGCTCTTCGCTTTCGGATATCCGCACGACCGCAACGCCGACGGAAGCGGGCCACTACCTGATCCGCGGTGCCAAGATTTATATTTCCGGCGGCGAACAGGAGATCACGGAGAACATCGTCCACATGGTCCTGGCCAAGATCAAAGGTGCTCCGGCAGGGGTGAAAGGTATTTCGCTTTTCATCGTTCCCAAATACCGGACGGACGACGAAGGCAACCGGCTGGACCGCAACGGTGTTGCGCTGGCGGGCTTGATCCACAAACTGGGCTATCGCGGTACCACCTCTACCGCTTTGAGCTTTGGTGACGATGCCGAGTGCCATGGGTATCTGGTCGGCGAACCTCATCAGGGTCTCAGGTACATGTTCCATATGATGAACGAAGCGCGGCTCGGTGTCGGTTTTGGCGCGGTGGCGATCGGCTACAGGGGTTATATGCACAGCCTGGAATATGCCCGAGATCGCCTGCAGGGCCGCAAACCGTCGAGCAAAGATCCAGCTTCGCCCCAGGTCCCGATCATCGAGCATACCGATGTCCGGCGCATGTTGCTGGCTCAAAAGAGTTACGTTGAAGGCGGGCTGGCGCTTTGTCTCTATGGCGCGCGTTTGGTCGACGATGCCGCCAGCCACCCTGATGCAGCACAGCGCCGGGATGCCCAGCACCTGCTTGACCTGATGACACCCATTATCAAGGCCTGGCCCTCCGAATACGGGCCCAAGGCCAACGATCTGGCGATTCAGGTATACGGTGGCGCTGGCTATACGCGGGAATACCCGGTTGAGCAATGTTGGCGCGATAACCGGCTGAATCCGATACACGAGGGTACCAACGGTATCCAGGCCATGGATTTGCTGGGTAGAAAAGTCTGGCAGGCTGAAGGTGAAGGCATTCAATTGCTGATAAAGGCGATACAGAGGGATCTTGAGGCAGCTTCGGATCAACGCTGCCAGCAGTGGGCCTCGTCGCTCAGCGAAACTGTGCAACAGGCGGGCCAGGTTACACAAGTGCTCGCGGGTGCGATGATGAAGGAAGGGCCCGACAAAGCGTTGGCCAACGCCTCCTGCTACCTGCATCTGCTTGGCCACATTATCGTCGCGTGGATGTGGTTACGCCAGGCCAACGTCGCGGCCAAGAAGCTTGCGGACGGGTGTGGAGCCGCCGATGAAGCCTTCTATCTCGGCAAATTGCAGGCTGCACAGTACTTCTTTCACTGGGAGTTGCCCACTGTCGCCCAGGATATTGTCCTGCTGCGCAACCAGGACGATACCTGCTTGCAGATGCGTGACGGCTGGTTCTGAACAAGAGGCACTGGCTGGACACGAACAGCGAGCAAACTGACGGGTTCTTCGGGCTTTGTCGCCAAATTTACGCAGATGTAATCGTAAGCGCATTGTCGCAGTTGGGCTTGGCTCTTACACTGTGCTCAACATTAACACGGAAGTCCTTTGGACCCTGAGGAGTTGAACATGAATAAATTGAGCAGCCTGATTTTTGCCGCCTTCCTCGCGCTCTTTATTGTCGGCTGTAGCGATAATGACGACATGGATGAGCCAATGGAAAACGCGGAACAGTCGATGGAAGACGCAGCGGACGATATGGGCGATGCTGCTGATGAAATGACTGGCAATGAGTCCGCATACGAAGAGACCAAGGATACGCTCAGCGAAGGTGCTGAGAGTGCGGGAGAAGCACTCGACGACGCCGGTGATGAGATGGAAGAAAGCTACGACCGTGCTACTGAGTAACGTGCACCGGGTTCAGTAAGATCGCATCGGCGGCCGGCACACTGATAAGCCGGCTGCTCGACCGCAGATAGCGGTTGGAATCGCTTGCTTCCCGAGATGACGAGTCCCGAAAAGAGCCGAACTTGATCGGCTCTTTTTATTTGCGGCTAGCCGTCATAATCGGCGTCTCTTTTGTCGCTTCGCTTACGTCAGGCAATCCCCGTGCGACCCATACCCCCGCTGCAGCCAGCGTTCCCAGAAGCATGATGACTGCACCGCTGGAGAGCATGGAGGTCAGTGCCGTGACAGCGCCTGCGGGCAATAACACCAGCCCGACGAATGTGTTGCTAACCGAGACGTAGTCTGTGCGTTGGTTACCCTCGGCGATGTCCAGCAGGTAAGTGCTACGCCCAAGCCGGATGCCGGCGTGGGCGATGCTGAGCACGAAAAAACCGACCGGATAGAACCAGGCTGAACTGATCAGGTCAGGCAGAAAAACATTCAGCCCGCCGAACAACAGGCATGTTGCGCTGGCGGTGGTGCCCGCGCTCAGGATAACGGCCTTGCTCGAGCGGTCGGAAAGTCGACCCCAGAAATTGGCTGAAACGAGGCTGGCAATGCTACTGGCGAGCATGATGCTACCGAACAGCCATGCTGACTCACTCTGCTGGAACGCCAGCAGCGTAAAGAAGGGCGCGGCCAATGCCGACCCGAGGAACAGGCAGCGGGCCAGCACGAATCGCCGGAGCAGGGGGTCGGTCCAGAGCAGATGCAGGTTGCTAAAAGCAGCAACTGCACTAAAACGAGCGTTGTCGACAGCTGACGGTGGCTCACGAACGTAATGGAAGGCAGTAGCGGCGCAAAACCAGGCAACTGCTGCAATCATGAGCAGGGTGACATAGAGCAAAAGCGCTGGCTCTCTCTCGCCCATAAAAAAGATCACGGTAATGACGGCCGTTGCCGCGCCAGCGATGGTACTAGCCCACCCGGATAGCCGGCCACGCTGTCCCTTTGGGACCGTTTTTCCCTGTATGTCCTTGATGGTAACCGAGCAGAATGCGCGCGCTATACTGAACACCGACAGCAGACAGACGAGGGCCAGGCCCGCAGGCTGCCCCTCCAGGATCAATAGGGCCAGGGCCATTGCGACGACACAGAGCCCCTGCGCAACACTGCCGGAAACCCAGATGGAGCGCCGTAGCGGGAAGCGGCGAAGCCAGGAGCCGATTGCCGATTGTGGTACCATCGAGCCTGATTCCCGGATGGGCACCAGGCACGCGATCAGGCTCGCAGGTACGCCGGCTGAGGCGCCGAGCCAGGCCAGCACGGTCTTGGGATTGATCAGCAGATCACCGAGTTTGGTCAGGACCAGACTGACCAGAATCAGCAGAAAGTCGACTGAACCTGGAGCACGGCTACTCATGTTTAAAACAGGCATGTGGCCAGAAAGTAGAGCGTACAGCCTGGAACAAAAGTTCTGCTTGCGTGCCAAGGGGAAGTCCTCTGGTTACGTTGCTGTATGCGATTCTGATACCTGGCGTACTACCGGACAATAGCACCGGACAATAGCGTTGGCGGGCGTAAACGCGCACCGATGTTGTTCGGAATGTAGTTTCCCGGAGAGTCTCAAACGGCGGTCTGTCCCGCGGCGGAAGGAGTGTGCTTGATGCATACGGCGAGGATACTCATCGTCATGCTCTTGGTGATGGCGCCGGGCATGGCCATGAGTGCCAGCGGCGGTCTGCTTTCCGGCGGTCAGTCAGTCTGGGAAGGCGAGGTCGAACTCGGCATACTGATTGACTCCGGCAATACCGACGCCACAACCTTGAAAGGCATGCTCTATCTCCAGCAGGAGCGCTCTGCCTGGCGTAACAGTATTCGCGCGTCGACACGCTACCGAAAGGTGGAGGACGAGACGACCGAACAGAAATACTATTTGTCCAATCAAACGGACTTCAAGTTTAACGAGACCGATTATTCCTTTGTACGCGGTCGCTATGATTCAGATCGTTTTGCAGCGCTCGACTACCGTGCCTCCGTTGTGTCTGGCTACGGTCGCAGAGCATGGCAGCGCGGTGAACGCTATCTCGATCTGTCCCTGGGTCTGGGTTATAGCGTAACGGAGTACAAGGTTCCGACAACCTCCGATGAGGAAAACGACGGTCTTGTCAGCCGCCTGGCACTGGACCTGGTCTATCCGCTCTCTATCAATGCCGAGTTTCGCCAGCAGGCCAGTACTGAGATCAACATGGATTCCCACGAGAGCATCTCCCAGTCCATAACCTCGGTCCAGGCCAGCGTGGGCCAGACCTTCGCCCTCAAGGTTTCATACATTGTCGAGCGCGACTCCGACGTACCCGCGGACCGGGCGAATACCGATACCGAGACGTCTCTGACGTTACTCTATGAATTCTAGAACCCCCGCCTCTTTCGCAAAAGATCAAGGCGGGATGATGTTCGGTGTACTGCCATTAGTCAGTGAGGCCTTAAATGCAGTTTGACGAGTTGATACAGGGCTTCAAAGCCCATCCTGACAACGAAGTGACGGTGCCGGCCGAGTGGGGGCAGGGCAGAGCTACCTTTGGCGGGCTGGTTGGGGCGCTGCTTTATCAGGCGATGGAAGCGCGATGCGAGCCCGGCCGGCCATTGCGCGCCATGGCCATATCATTTGTGGGTCCCCTCACGCCCGGGGAGCCGGCTCAAGTCAACGCCGAGGTCTTGCGCCAAGGTAAGGCGGTCAGCCAGATGGAAGCTCGAGCCGTGCAACAGGATGGCGTCAAAGCACTGGCAATCGGCAGCTTCGGTGCTGGCCGCGAGTCGAAGGTTCGGGTGGAGCCAGAGCCTGCACCGGAGGCCCCGGCGCCGGATGCATGCCAGAAGTTGCCCTACATTGCAGGTGTGACGCCCGAATTCACGCGTTTCATTGAAATGCGGTGGGCTTTTGGCGGGCTACCGTATTCGAACCGCCCGGAGCGGCAAATGGGCGGGTGGATGCGTTTCAGGGATCTGACCGGGCCGGTCTCCCCGGCGCACCTGGTGGCCTTGATTGATGCCTGGCCACCGGCATTGCTCCCCCATCTCAAGTCGCCAGCGCCGGCCAGCTCACTCAGCTGGACATTTGAACTCATGCAACCGCAACCGGTGTTTGAAGCGGAAGACTGGCTGCTTTACCGGGCGACTATCGACCAGGCCGCGGATGGCTACGGTCAGACTTCGGCTGCAATCTGGACCGCGCAGGGTGAGCTGGTTGCACTCAGCCGCCAGACAGTCACGGTTTTTGGCTGAGCAGCGTCACTGCGCTCGGCCAGTATCAGCTGTCTTGAGCGCACAGGGCTATTCACAGGGCTATTCATAGGACTAGTGCGGCTGAGGATGTATTCGCGGGAGCAAGGCTGGCTAAGGTATTCGGAGGCGGTAAGATTACTGTGTTAACAGAGCGCCCTGGGCAGACCGCTCAGGAGCGCCTGTTCAACTGGCAATGGCTTGTTGGGCGACGTCATTCTCAAGGCTGCTTAAGGCTTCATCGCAGCAGTTGATGGCACAGCAGTCATCCGCTGAACAGTAGGCAAGGATGTGACCTGAGACTCCGGGCTTGGTTTTGTTGACGAACACGCGGGTCTTGGAAAGCATTGAGCCGCAATGGCCGCACGTAAGCATAGGTATGACTGAACGATCAGCCAACCGCGCGGTAAAAATGTCCGCTTTATTCATGGGATCTCCTTGTTCTTTTTAGGGGCTGGCACGCTTTTAGACGGGTTGTGAGCTTGCCACCTTCGCCAGCTGTATTCGTTTTCCGATGAGGGATTGTGGCAGAGGTTATGTTTCAGAGCCGTGACTGATCAATTAAGTTCCCTCAAGCTTGAGTTGAGCCAGCGCTGTTAATCTGATCGACAAGCTGTCTGAAGAGTTGAGTTCCAATCGGAATCAGGCTGTCCGGGAAATCGTAGTGGCCATTATGCAATTGAGGGCTGTCGACGCCCGAGCCGAGTCCGAGCAAGGCCCCGTGTCGGGCGGACGCACTCAGGCGGCCGAAGTCTTCCGACCATCGGTACGCACTGTCCAGCAGTGTATAGGGTGTACCGGTCTGCTCACACGCCCGCAAGACCTGGGCACAGGCTGAATCGCTGTTGGCGCTGGCGCTGAACACGTCCTCCCACTGGCAGTCGAAACTCAGCCCGTGCTGTACCGCCGCCTCGCGTACCAGCTGTTCAGCCGCTGTTGCGAGTGTTTCCATGGCTTCGTCAGTTTCGCTGCGTAGTGTCGCCATCACCACAGCCTCTCCCGGTGCGGTACCGAACGACTTCTGGCCGAGCCGGGCGTGAACCACAGTGACCCAACAGACGCCACCGACCTGGTCGGGCAGGGTAGACAGCTGTTGGATGATACCCGCCATGGCCTGAGCCGGACTGACGCCATGCTCTGGATGGGCGGCATGGGACGTGGCGCCCTTGAGGGTGACGGCCATCCCTCGGGATGCACAGTTAATAGACCCTGACTTGACCGCGACCGTGCCTAGTGCCAACCCGGGAACATTGTGCAGGGCGAAGGCGTAATCGGGGCGTAGCGCGTCGAACGCCGGATCGTTCACGACACGGCTGGCGCCAGCTCCTGTTTCTTCAGCTGGTTGGTAGAGCAAGACGACGCGCCCGCATTGCGGGCGGCGTCTGCCGAGGTCTGCCGCCAATGCGGAGACAATCGTCATATGGCCATCATGGCCGCACTGGTGCCCGGCGCCCGGAACCAGAGAACGGTACTCGGTGGCGGTGGTGTCCTCGATGGGCAGCCCGTCGAGCTCGCAGCGAATGAGTGTCGTTGGTCCGGCTTTGCCGCTGTCGAACACGAACGCCAGGCCATGCCCGCCCAGGCGATCGACAATAGTGTCAGGGCCGAAAGGTACGATGAGATCCCGTATAAGCGCTGCGGTTCCGGTTTCCTGGTCTGACAGTTCCGGATGCTGGTGAAGCCGTCGGCGAAGAGCGACCCAGCGGGCTCCCGCACCTGGTGCTTCAACCTTGTCTGCAGCATCACTTCTGGTCCTTGCGGCCTTGTCTGTCATGGCAGTGTCTATCCTGTGCCAGGCGGGAGGGGTTTGCGGTTAGAGCGTTTGTCTTCCCAGCTGAGTTTATCGGGCTCGTACCATCCGATGAGGTCTAGTACCTGCTCTTGTGTCGCGGGTGACAGGGTGGGCCAAAGTGTCAGGAACGCCTCGAGACCGCGTTCGCGTCGGGGTGCCGTCTTTCCTCTGAGCTGGGACGCTATGGAGGGCAGACGCAGGGCACTACCAAGCTGGCCGGGCACGAGCACTTCCTGGCCGAGGTATTTCCGTCGATGCGTACGGCGTGCAAGCACCTCCTGAAGCGCCAGGACGGCCGCATGGGCAGTTTCTATGTCGAACTCGATAGTGTCCACGACTCTGGGGCGATTCCATGGCGAAAGGCGGCCCGGAACGCTCAACCTCCATCTCCGGATAATTTCCGGTGGTCAGATAAAAAATTCGCTAATTGTTTGAGTTCAGAGGAAATACGAGCTGCTATGGTAACCATTTCCTGTGCTGACATACAGGAACTCAGGAAGCGCCTATTGTTACCTTATGGATTCGGCCAGCTTGTTGAGCACAGGGTCAGGAGCGCTAACGAAAAAAACTCACCCGAAGGTGAGTTTTTTGTCGGCGTAACCTTTAGGGATTACTCGTTCGTGAGCTCTTCTACCTGAGTAGTGACATAGTCGAGTAGCTTTTGCCCGCGCTCACCGGCGTTCTCAAGATACATCTCCCGAACTGGCTGGCTTGCCTCGCGGAATGCCTGACGCTCTTCATTCGTCAGGGTGATGACTTCGGTGCCGCCGGCGTCTTTGATGATCTGCAGGCGCTCGTCGTTATATTCCGCCTGCTCCTGATAGATCCAGTCAACCATTTCGTTCCGTACCTGGGTAATCATTTCCTGTTGTTCCTGCGGTAGTCCCTGGAACCAAGACTGTCCAGCCAGGAAGGTCGAGATGAACTGCTCGTGCTTGGCCTGGATCAGGTAATCCTGTTCTTCGTAGAAGCTCATCTCCTCGATGGCGAATATCGGGTTAACCTGGCCATCTATCTCGCCCAACTGCAGTGCGCTGTAGACCTCGGAGTAGGGCTTGGGTGTCGGATTGGCACCGTACGCCTCATAGGCCGCCGTCAGGATGGGCGAGGTCATGGTACGCATCTTGAAGTTGTCAAAATCGGCCGGGGTGCGCAAGGGCTTGTTGGCACTCCAGACCATCCAGCCCTCGGGTACGATCGACAGCAGGTGCATATTCTGCTCATGGTAAGCGGGCTGCAGGATTTCGTGAACTTGGTCGCTGGAAAGGATTTTCTTGTTGATGTCGTTATCGTCCGACAGCACAAAATGTAAGGTAAAGATGCCGACTTCCGGAATGACCGAAGCCAAGTGACCGGGCGATGCAAAAGCCAGTTCAAGAGCACCGTTCTGTACCAGTTCAGTCAGCTGGGAAGATGTCCCCAAAGCGCCGTAGGGATAGATCTCGACGCTGATTGCACCTTCGGATTGCTCTTCGATGCGCTTCTTGAATTCCTGCGCGTAGGCGTCCTGAACACTACCTTCGACTTCTTCCAGGGCGAAGCGCCACGTTGTGGTTTCCTGCTCTTCAGTTTCGGCGTCGGCGTCTGCACCGGAGGTCGATGTCTGGCTTTGTTCAGAGGAGTCGGAGCAGCCTGTCAGAAACAGCGCCAGTAGTAGCATGAGGCCTGACAGCCAGCGAAAGTTCGCGATCATGATGGTTCTCCCTATACCGTTATTTTTACGTAATTCATGGTTGCGTTACAGCGCAACGATAGCACAAATGAGTACGATGACGACTCTTGCGCGCTTTTCATCTCGCCGCAACTCCTTATACACTGAAAAACAGGAACGCCGGTGCGCACCCTAATAGAGACCTATCGGCAAAATAAACGCAACGCGTGAATTTGCGCAAGGAATCCAACCATGACTGCATCGAGTTATCGCTCAGGTGGCTGGCGCTCGGCTCTACAGAAACCCTTCGAATTCTTCGACCGTGTGCTGGATGTGGTCGAACGGACCATCCTGGTCAGCGCGATCATGGCCATGGCGATAGTCAGCATGATCAACGTTATTTCGCGCAACATGGGCGCGAGCGTCAGCTGGGCTGATGAGGTTGCCCAACTCCTGGTCGTCGTAGTGACTTTCGTAGGCCTGGGCCACGGTGTGCGTATGGCGAGGCACATTCGTGTGTCAGCGATACACGACGTGCTGCCGCCGAAAGGTCAGAAGATTCTGATCATGTTTATCAGTCTGACTACAGGGGCTCTTCTGTTCTTTCTTGGCGTCCTTGCAACCGATTATGTAACGAATCTCATGAGAAGCGGGCGTGTGGTCCCCTCGCTCGGCATTCCTGTGTACTACATCTATATCATCGCGCCCATTGGCCTGTTCATAGGCTCCGTGCAGTACTTTCTTGCGTTTGTGCGTAATGTCGTCAGCCCCGAGGCCTGGCTTTCGTGGCATCACAAGGATGAGTATGCGGAAGAGGACGAAGACGATCAGGTGGGCGGTAGCATGACACCTGAGGAGCCCGGTTCCGCGGACGGGGCCGAGACACCACGTGGAGGTTCGCAGCATGGATAGCATCATGAACTGGATGGCGAGCTTGCCTACCTCCACGGTCGCCATGGTGGCCGGTGCGGTGATGATCGTGCTGCTGCTTATGGGCTATCCGATGATGGTGCCTTTACTGGCCGGCGCCATGCTGATTCTGTTTACCCAGTTTGCGTTTCTGGACGGATCGGTTCTGGTCCAGCAGATGATTGGCGGTATTTCCCAGAGCGTTCTGGTGGCCGTGCCGATGTTTATACTGGCGGCGGATATCATGATAAAAGGCCACACAGCAGATCGAATGCTGGATGTCGTCGCCAAATTCGTTGGGCACCTGAAAGGGGGCCTGCCGATGACTACGGCTTTATCCTGCACACTGTTCGGTGCGGTCTCGGGCTCCACGCAGGCCACGGTGGTCGCAATGGGCAAGCCGTTGAGGCCAAGGCTTCTGGCGGCCGGCTACAGCGACAAGTTCACCATCGCGTTGATTATCAACGCCAGCGACATTGCGCTGCTTATCCCGCCGTCCATCGGGATGATTATATACGGCGTAGCCTCGGGCACATCCGTCGGTCAGCTGTTCATTGCAGGTATCGGCCCGGGTATTCTGATCCTCCTGCTATTCTCCATCTACTGCTATATCTATTCGATCCGTCTGAAAATTCCGGTCGAACCCAAGGCTACCTGGGCCGAGCGCTTTGAGGCGATGAAGCGGGCACTGCTAACGCTTGGCTTCCCTGTCATCATTATTGGCGGCATCTATTCCGGGTTGTTCAGTCCGGTAGAGGCGGCTTCGATGTCTGTTGCCTATGCGCTGGTTCTCGAAATGGCGATCTATCGGCAGGTGCGGTTCAGTGACATTCCCCAGATCGCGCTTTCGACGGGCCTTATCACGGCGGTGGTATTCATTCTGGTTGCAGCCGGAACTGCGTTCTCCTGGGTTATCTCGTTCGCCAAGATTCCGGATTTGCTGCTGTCAGACGTGATTGCGAATGCCGGCGACAACCCCTATTTCATCCTCGGGCTGATTTCGGTTTCCTTCTTCATAGGCTGCATGTTCGTTGATCCGATCGTGGTGATCCTGATCCTTACCCCCATCTTCAACCCTGCAGTCGAAGCCGCGGGCATAAGCCCGGTTCTGGTAGGGGTACTGGTAACGCTTCAGGCCGCGATTGGCTCAGCCACGCCGCCGTTCGGCTGTGACATCTTCACGGCGGTTGCGATTTTCCGAAAACCTTATCTGGATATCATCCGCGGAACGCCGCCGTTCTTCCTGTTGCTATTGCTCTCGACGATCATACTGATCGTGTTCCCGCAGATATCGCTGTTCCTGCCCAGTCTGATGGCGCAGTAGCGTTGACTTGAAAACAGGTCGGAGACCGTATCTCAGGCTGGTGGCGGGCGCGGACCATGCGTTCGCGTCTACCTCTTCCCTCTGCAGCGACGGGAGGTCGGGGTCATTTTCAAGTACCGGGGCTGACGCGGCAATTCGCGCGGGGCAGGACGAAGATTTGTGGCTCAGACTTTGACGCTTCACACGGGCTGATTCCGGGCCACCTGAGACGGCACTCTTCAGTTGCCAGCGTTTTAGCGTTCTACCAAGGGTGATACTCGAACACCGCGACAAAAAAAAGGGAGCTCTTCAGCTCCCTTTGAGTTGTTCGTCAGTTAACAGGGTTACTGCTGAACCATCTCGTTAACTTTCTTGCGCACTTCCGGGCTTGCCTGGTACGCCTGGGCGATCTGGTTGTACTTTTCGACACTCAGGTCAGCATTCTCTACTACGCCGATCAGCTCATCACGAGCCTCTTCCTGCAGGGCCTGGGCTTCTTCCTGGTCTTCTACAGCCTGGATTTTCTGAGCATACTCGTTACGGACTTCACCGATGTCCTTCTGGATTTCGACGAAGGTTTTCAGCTCCTTTTCCTCAAAGTCCGTTTTGACCTCCTGGGCCGCCTGAGGCTGGTTCATGCTGCCCTGAGAAGTGCCTGATTGCTGTGCAAGCGCGGTGCCGCTCAGGGCCAGTGCGCCACTCAATACGATTGTTGAGATCCAGTTGTTCATGCGTCTTCCTCCGTTGAGGTTCAGTTTACAGGCCATCATGCCTCGCCGTTGTACATGTTGCAGATCCACCATCTGACGGGGTTTTGAGCTGGTTCATGCTTGCCGAAACAACCTGTTCGCCAGTGATGGTGCGTGCTTACTTCAGACCGCGAGTTCACGGACCATGCCTGCACAACGATGACTAACACTCTGCCGGGGCGGTTGTGCGAATGCAATTACCGTCCGGTAAGCCGCTCCCCATAGTGTTCCCCGCCTATATAGATCAGTAGGGAATCAGGTCGCTTCATCGCGGGACATTCCTCCGCCCTTACTTTCGGCCCCAAGATTGGGCGCTCGGTTTTTCGTTGCTCAAAAATGGTGCGAGCTACAGAGACTCAACACAGGGTTAGCCAGAGGTCACTCCGGACTAGTGCATTTAACGTATTGAAAACATGGTTTTTTTGGGGGCGGTGGAACGGTCGGTGCAGTTGAGGTCCTGCATTTACCTGTTTTTATCGGCTCGCAAAAACCAACGAAGGTATAAGGAATCAGAAGCGATGAAAGGCAAAAACATAATTCAAACAGCCTTGGCAGGCGGGTTTTCGGCTCTGGCGCTCTCCGTCTCTCTCTCAGCAATTGCAGCGGAAGATCCTATAAAGGTCGGCGTGCTGCACTCGCTTACCGGCACCATGGCAATTTCTGAAACCACCCTGAAGGACACTGTCCTGATGCTGGTTGAACAGCAGAATGAGAAAGGCGGCATCAACGGTCGCAAACTGGAACCCGTCGTTGTTGATCCAGCCTCAAACTGGCCACTTTTCGCCGAAAAGGCACGGGAACTGTTGGAGAAAGAAAAAGTCGATGTCATTTTTGGTGCATGGACGTCGGTCTCCCGCAAATCGGTGCTGCCTGTGGTCGAGGAGTTGAATGGACTCCTGTTCTACCCGGTGCAGTATGAGGGCGAAGAGTCTTCGGAAAACGTGTTTTACACCGGAGCCGCACCTAATCAGCAAGCAATTCCCGCTGTGGATTACCTGATCGACGAACTTGGCGTAAAACGCTTTGTTCTCGCGGGTACTGACTACGTTTATCCGCGTACGACCAACAAAATCCTCGCGGCGTACCTTAAGGACAAGGGCATCGCCGACGCGGACATCATGATCAACTACACGCCTTTCGGTCATTCCGACTGGCAGACCATTGTGTCCGACATCAAGAGCTTCGGCTCGCAGGGAAAGAAAACCGCCGTGGTTTCGACGATTAACGGCGATGCGAACGTGCCCTTCTATAAGGAGCTGGGTAATCAGGGCGTTAACGCCGACGACATCCCGGTTATTGCATTTTCTGTGGGTGAAGAAGAACTTTCGGGCATAGAAACGGCGCCGTTGGTCGGGCATCTCGCTGCCTGGAATTACTTCATGAGTGCCTATAGCCAGGAGAACGCCGAGTTCATCGATGCCTGGCACAGCTACATTGGCAAAGACAGCCGCGTGACGAATGATCCGATGGAGGCGACTTATCTTGGCTTCAACATGTGGGTGCAGGCGGTTGAGAAAGCGGGCACAACTGACACTGACGCCGTGCAGGAAGCGATCATCGGCGTCACGGTGCCAAATCTGACTGGCGGCTACGCGACCATGATGCCCAACCACCACATTACCAAACCGGTGCTGATCGGCGAAATTCAGGAAGACGGTCAGTTCCAGACGGTCTGGCAGACCACCGGGACGGTAGCCGGCGACGCCTGGTCTGACTTCCTCCCCGATAGCAAGAAGCTGATCTCTGACTGGCGCCAGCCCCTGAGTTGCGGCAACTACAACGTCGAGAGCGGCAAGTGTTCAGGTCAGAACTTCTGACCTGAGGGACTTGCAGAGAAAGCGCTGACCGGGACAGACCGCCAGCGCTTTTCTTTTGAGACGTCGCGAACCTCTCAACGTTTCATATGACAACGAGACAGACTCATGGTGTGGACCAAATTATTCCGGAATCTGCTCGCGGCTTTATGCCTGGTCTCAGTGGGTGCCCAGGCAGCGGCGCTGAAGGAGATAGCCACCCCGTTTACCGGGACCAGCTTCAGTGCCAAAAGCGCTGCCGTCGAGCAGGTGGTCGCAAGTGGCGAGGAAGGCGCAGACCTTCTCCTGCGCCAGCTAATGGATGGAAATCTGTATTTCAGGGCCGATGACAAGCGTCTGGTCGCAGCCCAGAAGTCGGAAAATGGCTTTGTCATTGAAGACGCCTTCACGGGTGAGCCCCTGGGTGAAGTGGGGCGCTGGGACGTTCGCCCCGTAGCCATCAATAATGCGATCCGCGGCCAGCTTCGCGCGGCCCTGGCCATAGTGGGGCTATCCAACCCGAACCCAGAGGTGCGTGAGCAATCTGTACGCCGCATCATGCGCGACCCCGACCCGGCGACGCTGCCGGCCCTGGAGGCCCGAATTGCGGATGAGGATGACCGATCGGTGCGCGCGCTGATGCAGGACCTGCGACGCCTGCTACAGCTGGACAGCAACGATCCCGCCTTGCGCGAGAAAGCGGCGCGGGAGCTGTCGGGCTCGTTGCAGAGCCCCATTCGCAACAAGCTCCGGACAATAGCGGCGGAGGATCCAGAGACGCAGGTTCGCCTGGCTGCAGAGCAGTCCCTTGAAAACATTGCCACGTTGCGGAAGGTCAATCAGGTCGCGGAAAACCTGTTTTTCGGTATCGGATTGGGATCAGTCTTACTGCTGGCGGCGATTGGCCTGGCCATTACGTTCGGGGTCATGGGCGTCATCAATATGGCCCACGGCGAGATGATCATGCTGGGGGCCTACACTACGTTCGTGGTGCAGCAGCTTATGCCCCAGCATATTGGCGCAAGCCTTTTTGTGGCAATTCCGGCAGCGTTCGCTGTCTCTGGTCTGGCTGGCATTCTGATCGAGCGCCTGGTCATCCGGCACCTGTACGGACGTCCTCTGGAGACGCTGCTGGCAACGTTCGGCATCAGCCTGATTCTTCAGCAGGGCGTGCGGAGCATCTTCGGATCGCTCAATCAGAGCGTCCAGACACCCGACTGGATGTCGGGGTCACTGATCGTCAACGGTGCACTGTCCCTGACCTATAACCGTATCACCATCATCCTTTTCAGTTTCGCGGTGCTGTTCGTGCTGCTTCTGGTCTTGCGCAAATCGTTCTTCGGGCTGCAGATGCGCGCTGTAACCCAGAATCGGGCGATGGCCAGTTCCATGGGGGTGCGTACGGGATGGGTGGATGCACTGACATTTGGTTTGGGCTCGGGCATTGCCGGTATCGCCGGGGTGGCGTTGAGTCAGCTGACCAATGTCGGGCCCAATCTTGGCCAGCAGTACATCATCGACTCCTTTCTGGTTGTCGTTTTTGGCGGCGTCGGCAACCTCTGGGGTGCCCTGGTGGGCGCCATGACACTGGGCATTGCCAACAAGGTCATCGAGCCCTTTGCCGGTGCGGTACTGGCAAAAGTGCTGGTTCTGATCGCCATTATCTTGTTTATCCAGAAACGCCCGCGCGGACTCTTTGCGCTCAAGGGCCGGTCGGTGGAGAACTAGCCATGACTACACTTTCCAAAGGCCCCTTGAGCAGATTCCTGAGCGAAGATCCTGCGGGACGGCGGTTGCTGGCAGTAATTGCGTTGATCACGGTTTTAGTGCCGTTGTTGCACCTGACGATGCCCGCGGATTCGATCTTTCATGTGCCCGGTTACACCATGACGGTGTGGGGGAAATACCTGTGCTACGCCCTGCTGGCGCTCTCGGTGGATCTGGTCTGGGGCTTCTGTGGCATTCTCAGCCTGGGCCATGGCGCCTTTTTTGCCCTCGGCGGTTACGGTATGGGCATGTACCTCATGCGCCAGATCGGGACTCGCGGCGTATACGGCGATCCGGTTCTGCCAGACTTCATGGTTTTTCTGAACTGGCAGGAACTGCCATGGTACTGGTACGGCATGGACAACTTCGGCTTCGCCATGCTGATGGTACTTCTGGTACCGGGCTTGCTGGCCTACGTTTTTGGCTGGCTGGCATTTCGCTCCCGCGTGACCGGCGTTTACCTCTCGATCATCACCCAGGCTATGACCTACGCATTGATGCTGGCGTTTTTCCGTAATGAAATGGGTTTCGGCGGAAACAACGGGCTGACAGATTTCAAGGACATTCTCGGCTTCGACCTGCAATCGCCTGAGACCCGTGCCGGACTGTTCGCCGCCACAGGCCTGGCACTTATGGCCGGGTATCTGCTTTGCCGTCGTGTCGTCGGTTCGCGTTTGGGCCGTGCCATGGTCGCAACACGGGATGCCGAGTCGAGAACCCGCTTTCTCGGCTACCGGGTCGAACATGTGAAGGTCTTCGCTTTCACATTGTCGGCACTTCTGGCAGCAGTGGCCGGCGCTTTGTTCGTGCCCCAGGTGGGTATTATCAACCCCAGCGAGTTTTCGCCGGTGAATTCCATCGAGATCATTGTCTGGGTCGCTGTGGGAGGACGCGGCACGCTCTATGGTCCGGTCATCGGTGCCATTCTGGTCAATTTCGCGAAAACGTGGTTTACCGGAGCTTTCCCCGAGTTCTGGCTGTTCTTCCTCGGAGGCCTGTTCGTCGTAACGACTCTCTACCTGCCCAAAGGCGTTGTAGGCGTCTGGCAGCAACAGCGGGATCGGGTGCTTGCGCGCCGAGCACGTGCAGGTAGCGAACCATCATCTCCATCACCACAAAGCCCCGGGGGTTAAGCGGATGCCAAGGCATATTGAACAGAAGGCTCTCCTTTATGTTGACGGGGTTAATGTCAGCTTTGACGGTTTCAAGGCACTGAACAACCTTTCCCTGATCATGAAGCCGGGCGAAATGCAGGCGATCATCGGGCCCAACGGCGCGGGAAAAACCACAATGATGGATGTCATCACCGGGAAAATCCGTCCCGATAGCGGCACGGTGCTCTTTCGCGACGACATCGACCTGACCCGGTACGACGAAGCCGCGATTGCCAAACTTGGCATAGGTCGAAAGTTCCAGAAACCGAGTGTGATCGAGTCTCTGACTATTTTTGAGAACCTGGAGCTGGCACTCAGCGGTCAGCGGGGGGTCTTCCAGTCGCTTTTCTTCAAACTGACGGCTGATCAAGCCGGACGTATCGACGAAATAATGGCCCTGGTCAAGCTGGAGGATCGTAGGGATACACTCGCGGGCAGCTTATCCCATGGGCAGAAACAGTGGCTGGAAATCGGCATGCTGCTGATCCAGGATCCGGACGTCCTGTTGATCGACGAGCCGGCAGCAGGAATGACTGACGCCGAGACCGCCCGGACAGCAGAACTGTTCCGGGATCTGGCCAAAAAGTATTCGTTGGTCGTGGTGGAGCATGACATGGAATTTATCGAAGCGTTGGACTGTCGTGTGACGGTATTGCACGAAGGTAGTGTTCTGGCCGAGGGGAGCCTGGCGCAGGTCAAGGCCAATCAGAAAGTCGTCGAAGTTTATCTGGGGCGCTGACATGTTAAAGGTAGAGCATCTCAATCTTTTTTACGGAGCCAGCCAGGCCCTGCATCAGGTGGAGCTTGAAGCCAGACCCGGTGAGGTCACCTGTATTCTCGGCCGTAACGGGGTAGGCAAGACTTCACTCCTGAAGGCCCTCGCAGGCCATCATCCCGTCCAGGGCAAGATTATCTGGGAAGACCGGGAAATAACCCGGCTCAAGCCCGACGAACGCGCCCGCCGGGGCATGGCCTATGTGCCCCAGGGCCGGGACATATTCGGCCAGCTGACCGTTGCGGAGAACCTGCAGATCGGCTTTTCGGTCCTGCCTCGCTCCCAGCGTCGTATCCCTGCCGAGATCTATGATCTGTTTCCGGTACTGAAACAGATGCTGCGCCGTCGCGGTGGCGACTTGTCGGGCGGGCAGCAACAACAGCTGGCGATCGCCCGCGCGCTGGTCACCCGGCCACGTGTCTTGATGCTCGACGAGCCGACGGAAGGCATTCAGCCGTCGATCATCAGGGATATCCAGAATGTCATAGCGCTGCTCCGGGATCGCGGCGAAATGGCGATAATCCTGGTCGAGCAGTACTTCGATTTCGCCCGGGAACTTGCAGACCGGTTTCTGGTATTGGACCGCGGACACGTCGTCATGGCCGGCGATGGCAAAACCATGGATGCGGGTGAAGTGCAGAAACACCTGACAGTCTGACACCGCGGTAATAGCGTCGTCCGGCGGTGCCGCGGTAACGGCCCCGCCGGCCAAAGCCGGTGCGTTTCGGGGGAGCCGGTCGGCTTTTTCTGCGCCTGGTCTACCCGGCCGGCAGTTGCTGTTTCAGTCTGGTCCTCCTGACACTGAGACATGCACGACCTGTGGGATTGATCTCAAGCCCGTAGTTATGGCGTACTGCTCAGACTAATAGACGCTATTGCATTGTTGTGGCCATCCCTGGCCGGCATTCAGCACAAATGCGCAATCCGCAGATCAGTCGCATCAGGGAAGCCGGGCCCCGGCAAAGCAGTTATAGTGGCGGGTCAGTGACGCAGGAGACCAGGCACATGAGGCAGATGTCCGGCAGTATTGTAATGATGGCGCTTGTCGCGCTGGCGCTTACGTTGAGCGGATGCGCAACGAATGTTGTGACCGATTACGACAGCCAGGCGCCCTTCGCCAGTTATGAAAGCTTCGCCTATGAGCCCGGCCAGACCGATCGTGTCCAGTCGCTGGATGACGCCCGGGTACGTAGCGCCGTGGATGAGGCGATGGCCGAAGAAGGCTATGAGAAGACAACGCCCGATAAGGCCGATCTGTGGGTGAGGTTCTACTTCGAGACCAAGACCAAATACGAGTCCCGCGGGTTCACGTATGGGCTGGGGCTCTTCAACAGCCCGTTCGGCGTGGGGCTGTCCTCCCGGCCCGAAGCGAGGCCGGTCCAGCAGCAACAGCTGTTCGTCGAGTTGGTGGATACGCAGAGTAAGCAGGTCGTTTGGCAGGGAAGTGCGCGCGAGTACCTCACGGAGAACATGGGGCCACAACTGCGCTCAGATACGATTCGGGATCTGGTTGCCAATATGTTCCAGCAGTATCCTCCCGGTAGCGCCCAATAAAACGGGGCGATGACAGCGGGCTGCAGGCAGCGGTCCCGGTAGACAGTGATTGCGAACGAGCTCGAAGCAATAATTCCAGAACCGTAAGCGGGTCCATGACCAGGAGATGCGAATGCACATCGCCGTACTTGGGGCAGGGGTAGTCGGCACGACGACGGCCTGGTACCTACGCCAGGCTGGGCATGAGGTAACCGTGCTTGAGCGACAGAGCGGCGCGGGACAGGAAACCAGTTTTGCCAACGGCGGGCAGATATCAGTTTCGCACGCAGAGCCCTGGGCCAACCCGGCGGCGCCACGCAAGATTCTGAAATGGCTGTTCCAGGACGATGCACCGTTGTTGTTCCGGCTGCGCGCGGACCCAAGACAGTGGCTCTGGGGGCTGCGTTTTCTCAGGGAGTGCTCTGCCGCCAGAACGCGCCACAACATCATCCAGATCGTGAACCTGGGCACCTATAGCCGTGACCGCTTGCAGGCTCTGAGGGCAGAGACCGGCATTCAGTACGACCAGCGCGAGCAGGGCATTCTGCATTTCTATACCAACCCTCAAGAGTTTGAGGCGGCCCTGGGGCCGGCTGAACTGATGCGTGAGTTTGGCTGTCAGCGTGACGTCATCTCCGCTCGGGAAGCCGTCGCGCTGGAACCGGCACTGGGCTGTTTCGAGTCGCGAATTGCAGGGGCTACCTTTACTCGCCACGACGAATCCGGCGACGCGGGCATGTTCACGCGTAACCTTGCGGCCCTGGCCGCCGAAAAAGGCGTCGACTTCAGATATGGGACGACGGTTCTCGGCCTGAATCGCAGTGGTGACAGAATTGAGGGCGCGCGGATTATTGAACAAGGCCGCCATAGCGTATTGAAAGCTGATGCGTTTGTGCTGAGCCTCGGCAGCTACAGCGAGGCTCTGGCCCGGCCTCTGGGTGTTAACCTTAATATTTATCCGGCCAAGGGCTACTCGATCACTGTGCCCGTCGACGATGAAAGCCAGGCCCATGAGGTCAGCCTGACCGACGATGAGTATAAACTGGTGTACTCCCGCCTCGGTAATCGCCTGCGCGTCGCTGGCATGGCTGAACTCAGTGGCTACAGTCGCGACCTCAGCCTTCACCGCTGCAAAGCCATCGTTGCTCGCGCCTCGGCGCTCTTCCCGAAGGCGGGCAGGTGGGATGAGGCCGAGTTCTGGACCGGCCTGAGACCGGCGACGCCTTCTAACGTCCCTTATATAGGCCGCTCGGGTTTACGCAACCTTTACCTTAATACTGGACATGGTACGCTCGGTTGGACTCACTCATGCGGTTCAGCCGCTGCGCTGGCTGATATTGTCGATGGGCAAACACCAGCAGTGGATTTTGCGTTTTCAGGAAAATGAAGGCCTGCTCGGCCAGACAATCAGGAGATCATCAACAGGGAAGGAGAGAGCCATGACCCCCATCCACGTTGCCGTGCGTAACGGCATTACAATCGAGCTGAAGCTGGGTGATATTACCCATCAGGATGATATACAGGCCGTGGTCAATGCAGCCAACCGTGAGCTCATGAGCGGTGGCGGCGTCGCCGGTGCCATCCACAGCAGTGCCGGCCCCGAGCTCGCTGAAGCCTGCAAGCCACTCGCCCCGATTAGACCGGGCGAAGCGGTCATAACGCCTGCATTTGACCTGCCCAACGACTCTGTAATTCACTGCCTTGGGCCGGTTTACGGCCAGGATACGCCGTCGCCGGATTTGCTGGCTTTGTGCTACAAGGCCGCGTTGTCCGTGGCTGAGACCAACGAGGTGAAATCCGTCGCTTTCCCGGCAATCTCAACCGGCGCCTTTGGTTATCCGCTCGACGAGGCAGCGGAAGTAGCTTTGGGGGCAGTGCTTGGTGTAGCCGATGATCTCGTGCATGTGAAGCTGATCCGCTTCGTGCTTCGGGATGACGCAGCGCGGGATATCCACGGCCAGGTCCTTTCGCGGTTGGCCGAGCAGGGTTTTGCGACATCGCTGGGAGAAGGGCAGGATTGAGCAAAGGGTCAGACTCCGCGGGACTACGCCCGTGGCATCTCTATATGATCCGCTGTCGGCAGGGGCAGCTCTACACTGGGATCACCACCGACGTTGAGCGCCGCCTGCGGGAGCACAGCGGTGGCCCCCGAGGAGCCCGTTTTCTCCGCGGCAGAGGGCCGTTGATTCTTGCTTACCAAGCTAGCGTCGGAGATCGTCGCGACGCATTACGGGCCGAGTATCGGGTCAAGCAGCTGTCCCGGGTTCAGAAGGAGGCTCTGATCCAAGGCCGGCTCGATCTCCGCGCCCTGCTCGACTGATTGCCTCACCGGGGCACTGGCCAGCCAGGACGGCCGCGCACGAGGGTGTTATAGTCCCTGCCCGTGCCAGAGCCGCCGCTATGGCGACTCCGTGACCCATAATGATAAAGGACAGGCCCAGCGTGTATTGGCGCTTCCCCAGCTCTAGAATTCCTCGTCCGGCCTGGAGTCGGGACGCCCTGGCGAATCGCCTGCCACCTTTTCTACCGGTACCCCAGCCGGTCACCGATCCCGAACTTCAAGCATACTGCCAGTTCTACGGCCTGGACCTGGAGCACCGGTTCGCCGGTGTTGAGCACCGGCTTGGGGTTCTGGCGAGCGGTGGGTTCCGTATAGCTGTGCACGAATACCTGCAGCCCGGCCATGGCGGCACTGTATTTGTACTGCACGGTTACTTTGACCACGCGGGCCTGTACGCCCGGCTCTTTGCAGATTTGCTCGGCCGCGGGTTCAACATCGTCTGCTACGATCTGCCAGGGCACGGACTGTCCAGTGGCGAAGCTGCCGCCATTCGCGATTTCGCCGATTACCAGCAGGTCCTTGCCAGCGTGCTCGATGCCGGTCGAGGGCATCTTCCCGGCCCTTGGCACGCCATCGGCCAGAGTACCGGTGGGGCAGTGCTTATTGATTTCCTGCTGAGCGGCGGCTTTGACCGACACTCTTCGCCTTTCAAGGAAGTTGTTCTTTTAGCGCCGCTGGTGCGGCCCATGGGATGGTCGGCAGCGCGGGTTCTCCATGCGTTGTTACGTCCGTTCCGTTCGACCTGGAAGAGGGCCTTTACCAGGAACAGCGGCAACCAGCGTTTTCTTCAGTTTCTGAAAGACGAAGACCCGCTGCAATCCCGGGTCCTGAGCGTTACCTGGGTCTCGGCGCTGAAGGCATGGATACCCTGGGTGGAGCAGGCCGCACCGATCGCTATGGACGTGACGGTTATCCAGGGACAGCGGGATAAAACCGTGGACTGGCCCTATAATCTTGGCGTAATACGCGATAAGTTTCCCGGTAGCCGAGTGTGTATTCTGCCAGAAGGGCACCACCATCTGGTTAATGAGAAGCAGCCTTTGCTTGATGAACTGTTCGGATTGATAGCTGACGCCCTGGCAGGCGACTCCCTGCCCGGAAATGCGGAGGCCCGGACACGCACAACACCAATTGGAGAAACAGAATGAAGAAAGCTTTACCGATGTCCTTTGGTCCGGCACGTCTGTCGACACTGGCGTTATCCGCTGCGTTAATCACAGGATGCATGACTTACGACCCGTACAGCGGCGAAGAGCGCGTTTCCCGTTCTACCTCCGGTGCGATTATCGGCGCAGTTGGCGGTGCCGCCATAGGTGCGATATCAAACGACAGCGATCGCGGAATGGGCGCGCTGGTTGGGGCAGCAGCCGGGGGAGCGGCAGGCGGTGGCATAGGCTATTACATGGACCGGCAGGAGGCTCAGTTGCGTAACCGCCTGGAGGGGACCGGGGTACGCGTTCAGCGTAACGGAGACCAGATCAATCTGATCATGCCGGGAGACATCACTTTTGATTCCAACGAGGCCAGCGTTCGCGGCGATTTCGTCGACGTTCTGGGATCAGTTGCCTTAGTGCTTGAAGAGTTCAGTAAGACGGCAATCCGCATCGAGGGCCATACGGACAGTACTGGGTCGGACGCCTATAATCAGCAGCTATCGGAGCGAAGGGCCACCGCTGTTCGCGATATTCTACTCCGAGAAGGCATTCAGATATCCCGTACATCGGTCCATGGTTACGGCGAAAGTCAGCCAATTGCCAGCAATGACACGCCTTCCGGTCGCCAGGCAAACCGCCGGGTTACACTCAACCTGATTCCGCTTACAGCAAACTAGTCGGCGGTAAGCGCTAATACAGGCGTTAAAAAGCCGGTCGGAGCAGAAGCTACGACCGGCTTTTTTTGGAGCAACGGGCTTATTTCAGATTAACGGTTTAGCGGGACTCGATGTTTCCGTTCTCGTCAGAAATTACGATCTCTACCCGGCGGTTACGTTGCCGGCCGGACGGATCATCGTTGCTGGCAACAGGGTAGGCTTCGCCATAGCCCTGAACCTCAACCCGGTCTGAGGCAACCCCGTTGTTCATCAGTACATCCTTGACGGCCTGGGCCCGGCGCTCTGACAGCTGCTGGTTGTAAGCTTCAGACCCGGTGCTGTCCGTGTAGCCTTCGACTTTCACCCGGCGGTCCTCATATTCCTTCATGAATTCCGCCAGTTTCTCTACAGCAGTGATGCCGGTGCCCTGCAGTTCGGCCTGGTTCAGGTCGAACAGAACGTCGCCCAGCGTGAGCACCATGCCACGATCGGTTTGTTGAGCCTGCAGTTCTTTGAGTTCCTGCATCTGTTTGCGCAGTTCCTCCGCTTCCTGCTGGGCCAGCTTTGCTTCGTTCTGGGCGCGCTCCGCCTCGCTCATCGCACGTTGAGCGCGAGACTGAGCTTGACGGGCTTCCGCTGAACGCATCTCCAGCCTCAGCTCGTCCCGGCGGTTTTTGGCGCTCTCGATCTCTTGCTGGATCTTGTTGCGTTCGCCCCGCGTCTCTGCGATTTGAGCATACCCGCGGGCGAGGTAGGCTTCATGCTCCACGAGCCTGTCTTCCTCACCTTCCTCGAGCATTTCCTGGGCCCGCTCAAGATGATTCTTTGCTTCACGCAGAGGTGTCGCGCCAGTGCGGGCGACATTCGGGTCATTCTCTATAGATTGATAAATTTCGCGAGCTTCGGTGACCAGTTCGTTCTCGGGCGGTGCACTGGCACAGGCAGTCAGCAAAACAGAGACCCCGATTGCGGCACTTAAGGGAAGTATACGAGTTCTCATTGTTGACCTCCTGCCTGTTCGCCATTGATCCGCTCACGCATGGCCTCGATATTACGGTTCAGTTCTTCCACGGCGACACGCGCCTGTTCTGTTTCGGTCCGTGCACTGGCAAGTTCGGCGTCAACTTTAGCTTCGTCGAGTTTGCGCTTGGCTTCCCGATTCTCCCGGTCCTCCAGCAACTCTTCGGCTTCGGCCAGTTTGTCCTGGGCCCGTTTCAGCATGACCGGCTCGTATTCGCGCGCGTTGTCAGCTTCGGCCGCCTCGATTGCGCTGCGGGCCGATTGCATTTCCCCTTCCGGTCGGGGGCCAGGCCCGGCACAGGCTGCCATTAGCGCGGACAGCCCCAGGACCAGGAAAACACGTCCTTTGTAAAAATGCGGCTTCATCTATCGATACCCCTTGTTTGGTCCGTGGGTTTCTCTTAAACCAGTACACAAACTGTCTGAATTGTGTACGGGTTACCATATCACCTTCCCGGGTTTTACAGATGACCGATTGGCAAGGTAGAGAAGGTAAAAAACGAGGGAATCAGAGGCTTAGTGCGGCATAGAGCAGACGGTAGCGCGTCCGGCGCGGAGTGCAG
This sequence comes from Hydrocarboniclastica marina, assembly GCF_004851605.1. GTDB lineage: Bacteria > Pseudomonadota > Gammaproteobacteria > Pseudomonadales > Oleiphilaceae > Hydrocarboniclastica > Hydrocarboniclastica marina. Next base: position 2,764,476 of record NZ_CP031093.1, on the reverse strand, counting down.
GGGCAAGGCCAGCTAAACAAATGGTCATGCAAAGGTTTACGCCGCCAGTCCGGCGGCGTAAACCTTGAGGCTATGTCAGAACAAAACGCGGCAGCGAACGGTTCCTTTGACTGATCGAAGTTTCTCAAGGGCCAGTTCGCTGTAGTCCTTGTTCACATCCACGACCACGTATCCGATCGTCTCATTCGTGCGGAGGTACTGGCCGCAAATATTGATGCCATTGTCTGAAAAGACCGTGTTGATTTCTGACATGACACCGGGAACGTTTTCATGGATATGCAGGAGGCGATGCTGTCCGGGATGCGACGGCAGGGCCACTTCCGGGAAATTGACTGACGATACCGAAGTACCATTGTCACTGTAGGTCGCCAGCTTCTCGCCCACCTCAATGCCGATGTTCTGCTGTGCTTCGACAGTGCTACCGCCGATATGGGGCGTGAGAATCACATTGTCGAACTCTCGAAGGGGCGACACAAACTCCTCGTCGTTGGATTTCGGCTCCACCGGAAACACATCAATCGCGGCGCCCAAGAGCTTGCCGCTGCGAAGGGTCTCGGCGAGCGCATCGATATCTACGACGCTGCCGCGGGAAGCGTTTATCAAGATGCTGCCATTTTTCATCTTGTCCAGCTGTTCAGCCCGGATCATATTGCGTGTGGACAGGGTCTCCGGCACATGCAGGCTGACGATATCGCACAGTCCCAGAAGCTCGTCCAGGGACGGTATCTGGACGGCATTGCCCAAAGGAAGCTTGGAAACCACATCACAGAAATAAACTTCCATCCCCAGAGCTTCGGCCAGAACGCTCAGCTGGGTACCAATGCTTCCATATCCGACGATACCCAGTTTCTTGCCCCGGACTTCGTAGCTGTTCTTGGCGTGCTTCATCCATCCGCCGCGGTGAGCGGCGGCATTTTTTTCAGGAATGCCGCGGGACAGGAGTATTGCCTCAGCCAGCACCAGTTCGGCAACGCTGCGCGTATTGGAGTAAGGCGCATTGAACACGGCAATGCCGCGGCGCGTTGCGGCCTCCAGATCAACCTGGTTGGTACCGATGCAGAAACAGCCCACCGCAACCAGCTTGTCCGCTGCGGCGAACACCGCTTCGGTCAGTTGGGTGCGCGAGCGGATACCTATGAAGTGCACATCGCCAATTTTCGCAATCAGCTCATCTTCGTTGAGTGAGTGCTTGAGATACTCGATGTTGGTGTAACCCGCAGCATTGAGTGTATCGACAGCCGACTGATGTACGCCTTCCAGCAGCAGGATCTTGATTTTGCTTTTGTCGAGTGACGTTTTAGCCATGGACTTTCCGGACCTTATCGCTTCTGCCTCGGGGGAGGTGGGTGAACGGGGGCGTTATGATAACATAGAAGTTAATTTTGGAGCCTTCTGAACGCGACCTTCTTAAAAAGACCCTCAGCTATGAATGACGCATCTTCTGATCTGATCGACCGACTCCGCGCCGCTGTGCCTGAAGCCCGTGTTTTGACCGAGCCCGACGACTTGCAGACCTACGGCAAGGACTGGACGCGCCAGTTTGAGCCGAGACCGCTGGCTATCATTCTTCCGCGTGATACAGGCCAGGTACAGGCCATCGTCAATTTTGCCAACGAAAACAAAGTCGCGCTGGTACCTTCGGGCGGCCGTACAGGCCTGAGTGCGGGTGCCGTCGCCGCGAATGGCGAATTGGTGGTGGCGTTTGATCTGATGAACAACATCAGCGACTTCAGCGCCAGCGATCGTACCGTGAAGTGCCAGGCAGGGGTGATTACCGAACAGTTGCAGCAGTTTGCGGCGGACCAGGGGCTCTACTACCCGGTGGACTTCGCCTCAGCAGGGTCGAGCCAGCTGGGGGGCAACCTGTCGACCAACGCCGGGGGTATCAAGGTCATCCGATACGGGATGAGTCGCGATTGGGTGGCCGGGCTCACTGTAGTGACGGGTAAAGGCGAGATTCTTGAGCTTAATCGTGACCTGGTGAAAAACAACACCGGCTACGACCTCCGCCATCTGTTCATTGGTGCAGAGGGGACCCTGGGGTTTATTACTGAAGCGACCATGCGCCTGACCCGGCCACCGGAGAACCTGCAAGTGCTGGTGTTGGGGCTGGCGGACCTGACCAATACCATGGACGTGCTGCAGGCTTACCAGCAAAAGCTGGACCTGACAGCCTACGAATTCTTCTCGCACCAGGCTATGGGCCATGTGCTGGCGCATGGCGATACCCCTGCGCCTTTTGAAACCGAGGCACCGTACTATGCTTTGCTGGAGTTTGAGGCTACGTCGGAGGCTGTCATGGAGACGGCAATGGCGCTCTTTGAGGAGTGCGTTGAGAAAGGCTGGGTGCTGGATGGCGTAGTCAGCCAGAACGAGACCCAGGCCCGCAAACTGTGGCAGTTGCGCGAGCGGATCTCCGAATCGATCGCCCCCCGGACGCCATACAAGAACGACATTTCAGTCGTCGTATCCAGGGTACCCCTGTTCCTGTCGGAGATAGACGCAGTGGTACGGGAACACTACCCCGATTTCGAAATCATCTGGTTTGGCCACATCGGTGACGGCAACCTGCACCTTAATATCCTCAAGCCAGAAACCATGGACAAAACGGAATTTTTCAGCCGCTGCGCCACGGTGAACCAATGGGTTTTTGATATCGTGGCGCGTCATGGCGGCAGTATCTCCGCCGAACATGGCGTCGGCATGACCAAAAAACCCTATCTGCGATTCACGCGCAGTGAGACTGAAATCAGTTACCTGCGTGCGATCAAGCAGGTATTCGACCCCAACGGCATTATCAACCCGGGCAAGCTTTTCGACCCTGAATAAGGGATAATTCCCGGCTTTTATTTCAATTCATTTATTTATTTCAACCCAAAGGGAGCCCGTTATGGCCCGTGCAAGCGCAAGACATATCCTGGTCAAAGACAAGGCACAGTGTGAAAACCTGAAGAAAGAAATCGAAGGCGGTCGTGATTTCGCCGCTGTGGCGCGTGAGCATTCTACTTGCCCATCGGGTAAGCAGGGCGGCGACCTTGGCGAATTTGGCCGCGGCCAGATGGTGCCTGAGTTCGATCAGGTCGTCTTCAGCGGTGACCTGAATACGGTCCATGGACCGGTTCAGACCCAGTTCGGTTATCACTTACTGGAAGTGACCAGTCGCAAGGACTGATCCCGCTGTAAGGATTGAGCAAGCCAAAAGACCGGCCTCGTAAGCCGGTCTTTTCAATTCAGCCGGCGCTTGCTTTTGAGAAAAGATTGATCAGAAGGACACCCGTAATAATGAAGCCGATGCCTAACAGGGCGGGCGAATCCAGTCGCTGGTTGTAAAAGACCCAGCCTACCGCTGTAATCAGTACGATGCCCATCCCCGACCAGACCGCGTAAGCCACGCCCACAGGAAACACCCGCAGAGCCAAAGTCAGGAAATAAAACGCCGCCACATAGCCGCAAATAACCAGAAGACTCGGCCAGAAACGCGTGAACTCGTGGGTCGATTTCAAGGCTGAAGTAGCGATGACTTCGGCAACTATCGCAAGCGCGAGATAAACAGTGTGCATAGATGTCTCAGTCTCATCTGCTTGTTCGTAGTCTGCGGTTTCAGTCCAGTACGCGCACGATACCCGGGCCACCGAGTTGGGCCATTTGTCGGCGAATCCAGGAAACACGATCCTGAATATAAGGGGAGGGCGCGTCGACCCGGAAACGCTTGGGGCTAGGCAGGACCGCTGCGAGTAACGCTGCCTGCTTTGCAGTGATGGCGCTTGCGGGCACCCCGAAAAAGTGACGGCTTGCTGCCTCGACACCGTAAATACCCTCCCCGAATTCCGCGATATTGAGATACACCTCCATGATGCGCCGCTTTGTCCATAGCAGCTCGAGGGGAGCGGTGAGCGCGGCCTCAATGCCTTTTCTCGCCAGCGACTGACCCGACCACAGAAAGAGGTTTTTAGTGGTCTGCTGTGAAATCGTGCTCGCGCCTCGAAGCCGACCGCCCTGGCTATAATTGCGAAGGGCCGTACCGATAGAACCTATGTCAAAACCCCAGTGGTGTGGGAACTTCTGGTCTTCGCTGGCCATGACCGCCAGCGGCAGCCAGGGAGACATCGATTCAAACTCCACCCATTGATGCCGTAGCGGACTGGAAGAGGTGCTTAGCTGGTGCCCTAGCATGAAGGCGGATGTTGGCGGATTGACAAAGCGCAGCAGGAGGATCAGAGCCAGCACTGCCAGAACAACAAAGGCTGCCAACAGGCAGAGTTTGCGCCACAGTCGGCTGGCGAAGGAGCGCTTGCGGGCGGCAGCGGCAGGCATAGGCGACACTCAGTCTCAATCAAACCAAAGCCGGAGATTACTGGCCTATCGCTTCGAACTCCAGTATCTCGCTACTGCGGTGAAGCCGGCTCTGAAAAAAAGCAACGCCAAACTGCCCGCGTCGGGCCGGACAAATATCGAAGAACTGCTAGGCTAGTGTCCCAGGCGGCTGTTTCTGGCTGGCTCCGGGGAGTTCCCGATGGGCGCACCACTCAGGGTCGGTGATTGCCCGCACGGGATAAGCGCCTGCACGACTCTTAACTCAACATGCATCTGGACATCTAGCTTATGGAAAGTCGGAGTTTTATTTATGCCCCGGCATGGGTAAAAGTTGTCTCCATCGCCGTGCTCGTGCTTGCGCTGATCAGCGCCGCCGCGGTCGCTTTTTACTTTCTCGGCGAGGAAAATGGTCAGGATTGGATATTAATAGCTATGTCGCTGGGCCAGGTGGCGGCGTCTGGCATCGTGATCGCAATGGTTGTTTTCTTCTCCGAGCGGGATGTCAACGTCATGGACCTTCAGCGTCGCTCCGAGCGACTCTTTTACGAGACATTTCCCAACGCCTGCCTTCTGATCGATTTCCCCCTTGAGCCGTTCAAACGGTGGGAGGAACGCAGGGTCCGTTCCGCTGAGTTAGAGAAAACGCTGCGGAACAGCCGGACCGCTATTGAGATCAGCCACGTCCCGGGACAGATCGATGCCTATTACCGCATCCGCCTGGAATCAGGCCAGGCTCTGGTTATGCGTCTGCAGGTGAACATTGGCGAGGTGGCCATCAGTTACTACATCCCGGCGGCCTCTGAAGCCGAGAAAGACAGAATCTCAGGTATTCTGGAATGGGCCTTCTCGCGCTATCGCGAGATTGGTGGCTATGAAGGGGGTTGGTATTTCAGCCGGGAGGCGTTCGACAATAACTGCTACGCCTCCATACATTTGACCAGGGATTTCGGCGCTGACTTTCTCGAGAACGAACGGAAAAAGCTGTTCATGAGCAATGATGTGGCCGCAAGCACCAGAGGCATTCTGAAAGACTGCCTGAAAAACGGTATTGCCACAGCCTACTGAATCTCAACAGTTTCGCGTGTCCCGAGGGCAGCCGTCGGTCACCCTCCCGTCAGGCGGCCTACCATCTTGAAGCCGGCGATATAGGTGGCGGATGCGGAACCCAATGTTGTCAGCACGAAGACCAGCAATACGCGGGACACCCGGTTCTGCCACCAGCCTTTAAGGCGGCTGGTGTCCTGCCGCAGGCGGCTGAAATCACCGACACTCGGCTTGCGTATTAACGCCTCTACTGCCGCCGCAACGAAACCCACTCCGATAGTCGGGTTGAGCGAGGTCAGCGGTGCGGCCAGAGCTGATGTAATAATCGTGACGGGGTGGGCCAGGGCGATAATTGCCCCGATCCCAGCGAGGCCTCCATTAATCAGCGTCCAGTCGATAATGAGCTGCCAGCCCAGGTCCGGGTTGCGCAGGAAGCCCAGCACAAACCCGGCAATGACCAGCGCAGCCACGAACCAGGGGATCAGCTTCGGCCATTTTGCGCCCGGCGGTACTGATTCCAGCTCCTCTATGACTGTCTCGGGAGTGGCTGGCTCTTCCTCCTCCAGATAGCGCTTGATGCCTTTCATGTGCCCGGCGCCGACCACGGCAAGGATGTGCTTGTAGCCCAGTCTGGCATCCTGACGGATCTTCGCTGCCATATAGCGGTCGCGCTCGTCTATCAATGGCCCATAGAGCGCTTTGTCGTTTTCTGCAAACTCGTTGAAGGTGGTTTCGAGTACGTCGCCTTCCTTCAGCTTCTCTATCTGCTCTTCTGAAATCTCCTGCTTGGACATCACGCTGGAGATCAAGCCCAACACCATGGGCATACGCTGCCAGAACGGCATACTGCGATAGCAACGTTTCAGTGTGGTTCCGAGGTCCCTGTCGACCAGGAGTACCGGTAGTCCCGCAAGCTTGGCCTCATCCATTGCGGCGCGCATGTCTGCACCTGGCTCTATGCCAAACTGGTCCGCCAGCCGTTGCTGGTATGCTGCCAGGGCAAGGCTTGCTGCAACCATGGGCGCTTTACCCTCGCGCAGGACCTGAATCATGTCGAGCTTGCCCATGTCATCCGGGCGTTCCAGGTTGCGGTGTCGGGTCGGGCATAGCTCAATGGCAACAGCATCATAAAGCCCGGTTATAATCTCGGTCTTTACGGCCTCGGCGGAGAGCCGGGAAACGTGGGCCGTTCCCAGCAGAGTGACCGAGGTGCCCCCAACCTGTAGTGTCGCCTTCGGTTGCTCGCCTGGCGGCGCGCCGGTGTCGTTGGAAGAGGTGGGATCATTGTCAGCGACGGTCATGGGGCTAGCACTTTCCGGTAATTAATAAATGGGCCGACATCATAACAAAGGTGGCCGTGATCGCCATTGGCCCTTCGAAAGGTTAATAACTCTGCCGTTGGCCTTGTGTTAGAACAGCTAGTGTCCTGTCGTCGAGTGGAGCGATCTCTGAAACGCGTGGTCATCTGATCACGGGGTTGAAGTTGCCGCAACGTTTCGCGGTATCGATGCGGGCCTGGACCGTACACTTTTCTAATCATTCGGACGGAGCCGAAACTCATGGAAGTAAGACAGCCCCCCTCGTTCACGTTCGTCTTGAACAAGCAGTCGGGGCCCTATGATGGGAATGAGATTCAGGCCCTGATCGAACAGACAATTCCGACCGATCGTCTGGAAGCCCTGATGGTGTTGGGCGAAGAAGAGGAGCTGTGCGACCTCGTACGCATAGCACTGCAAAAGGCCCGCGAGGCGGGCGGCTGCCTGGTGCTGGCCGGCGGGGATGGGACGATCAACGCCGCGCTGCCGATTCTGTTGGAGGAGAACGACGTTCCGTTCTCGGTCCTGCCGCTGGGAACTTTTAATTTCTTTGCCCGCTCCCAGGGCATCGACCTGGATCCGGAGAGCGCGCTCGAGGCACTGCTCAGCGCTACGCCGATCGATGTTCCCGTGGCCACCCTCAACGGTCATCCCTTCGTCATCAATATTTCTATAGGCGTTTTTCCGAGAATTATTGATGCTCGTGAACGGCATCAGGCCCGGTTTGGCAGAAATCGCTATGTGGCGCTGATATCCGGGTTCTACACGGCGCTGAACAGCCGCCAGGACCATCGGCTCACATTGATCGTCGATGGCCAGGTCCACCGGGTGCGAAGTCCCATGGTGTCAGCTGTCTTTAATCGGTATCAGGTGGAAGCGCTCAACCTTGATTCATCCTGCATCGATCAGCAGAAAATGACTGTACTGGTGACGCGTCCGGTCTCGCGCTGGGGCATGTTTGGCCTGCTGCTGCGTGGCGCTACAGGCCATCTGGATCAGGCAGAAAACCTCGAAACCCTGTGTGCGTCAGAACTGACCATTGACACGCGGCGGCGCTCAGTGCGTGTTGCTATTGATGGTGAAACACAACGTTTCGCCACCCCGCTGAAATTACGGGTCCATCCTCAGGGTCTGCACCTGCTTGCCCCGGACAGGTCCAGGAGCGAGCCGGTGAATGGAGCCGGGTAATGAAGCACGCAGCAGATAACGGCTAGCCTTCTCCGTTCAGATAGCGCTCCAGCTCACTGCGAAATGCCGCCTGGACGCCAAGGCGTTTCAGAATCCAGTAATGTCCTGCAATCATCCGGTCGATGAAAATGCTCTCTACAGCGGGTCGCAGTGAATCCATGTGTTTGAACACAGTGGGCGTCTTTGCGGCCACCTGACGGTGCAGGTCAGCCTGGGAGAAATCGTAGGGCGTGTCGGCGCTGGCAAACGGAACAATGAGGATATCGCGCCACATCGCATAGTAGGCCTGGTCAAGGGCCGGCTTGTCTTCAACCCGCGCGCCCAGATCGATCAGGCAGCGATCAAGCGCGGCGTAATCCTCGTCCAGCGCCGAAACGATTGCGTTGCGATAAGCCTGCACGATCTCCGGCTTCAGTTTTTTTACACAACCGAAATCATAAAGAATGAGACTGCCGTCGGGCCGGAAGGCGAAATTGCCGGCGTGGGGGTCGCCGTGGACACAATGGAAGCGGAACAGCTGGTCAGCCATGGTGGTGAACAGCCTGTGGCCGATAGTGTTGATGGCGTCCTGGCTATAACGCTCGGGCGTGACCGCCTCGATGTGGTCGCCTTCCACCAGTTCCATGGTCAGTACCCTGCGCGTGGACAACTGCGGCAGTACCTCAGGAATGTGAACCCAGGTGTCTTTACGGTGAAAATCGCGGAAAAGCGCTATATTGCGCGCCTCGTTTTCATAGTCGAGTTCTTCCCGCAGGCGTAGCCGGATCTCAGCAAAAAGCTGGTCGACGCTTTCCTTGGGCAGTTTCAGCAGGCCGCCGAGGCGTAAGGCCATACGTAGCTGCTTCAGGTCTGAATCGCAGGACTCGTCTACCCCCGGGTACTGGACTTTGACGATAACGTCTTGCCCTTCATGGGTCGTCGCCCGATGAACCTGACCGATTGACGCGGCCGCGTAGGGCGTTTCATCAAGTGTGGCAAAAAGCTCTGCTACCGGCTTGCCCAACTCGGATTCTATCTGACCGGTGATGACATCGAAGGGCACCGGGGGCGCTTCTTTCTGCAGTCGCTGCAGCGCGGCTGAGAATTCCTTGGGTAGAAAATCCTGGGTTTGAGAGGCAATCTGCCCGACTTTCATCACCGCGCCCTTAAGATCGCCCAGGGTGCTGGCAATATCCTCAGCCATACGGCTGTAGTTTTCACTGCGCCGCTGCTCGTTCTCCTCCGCCCCGACCCAGCTCCTAGCGCGGGCTCCCGCGTAACGGGACGCTACCGATGCGGTCATGCCAGCGAGCCGGATGAATCGGCCTGTGCGCGTGGTTACAGGTTTTTTCGCCATAGAGACCAGTTCCGATCAGGTGAGCTGTTGGCAAGATGCCAGCTGACGGGAAAATGCCGGAGTGATCAGCCGGCGACCGTCGTGGTGACTGTAAGATGCTCTTCCAGAGTGAGCTCCAGCGACTGCCCCGGAGAAAGACTGCCGACCCCTGCCGGTGTGCCGGTGAGGATGACATCCCCTGGGTTAAGCGTAAAGAAACGGCTCATGTACGCGACCAGCTCGGGTACAGGCGTCAGCATGTCGCCGGTATCGCCGTGTTGCTGGAGCTCGCCATCGACGGTCAGGCTGAAACGCCAACGACGGCCTTCAGGCCAGATATTGGACTTGAGAAAATGCGATAATGGGCAGGCGCCATCGAAACCCTTGGCCACTTCCCAGGGGTGGCCCTTTTCCTTCAGTTGGGCCTGCAGGTCTCTCAGGGTAAGGTCAAGCGCCAGACCAACCCCGACGATAGCCGGCCACACCTCATCGGGTTCGGCGTGCCTGAGCGGCCTGCCGACCAGAAGCGCCAGCTCAGTTTCGTAATGCACTTTGCCGAGATCGGTGGGAAGTATCAGGGGCCCTTCCATCTCGCACGCGGCCGTTGCCGGCTTCATGAAGATCAGCGGTTCCGAGGGCACCGGGTTGCCCAACTCGCGTGCGTGCTCAGCATAGTTGCGACCGACGCAGACGATCTTGCCCAGCTCAAACGGTGCCGCAGTGCAATCCGTGAAGCGGGGGGTGAAAACTCGCATGGTGTCTCCTGAGCACTGTTCATGTTAGAGGTTGATTTCATACTACCTGAAAAACCGAAGCAAGCCGCCTATCCGCAGCTGGTGCATCATGACGTCTTGGTAAAGCATAAGCACCGGAAAGAACCCGTGATGGTAGGCTGATAGGGCAGAGTCAGGGCAAAGTCAGGGCAAAGTCAGGGCTGGACGAAGACCGGATATCAAAAGGAGGAGACTATGCCGCGCTGGCTGATCATTGCAGGCCTGAGCCTCGTTGTGTTGGGTGTCATTCTACAGTTCGCGCCCGGGTTGCTTGGCTGGTTCGGGCGTCTGCCGGGCGATATCAACGTCGATACGGAGCGCAGCCGCGTATTCGTCCCGATCACGTCCATGGTTCTGATCAGCGTGATACTGACTCTGCTGATTAATCTGTTCCAGCGCTGATTTCGCAGTTTTAGGTGGTTTCCTGAATACTTGCGAAGCTGAAACTCGATTTATGGGTTCAATGGCTATTATGATCAGGGCTATGGCCGCCACGCCGTGTGCGGATGGATCTGCAAAGCCAAGGAGTCATTAATGAAAGGAAGCAAGGGCAGTAACGGGATTCTGGCGTCTTTAACGGGCGTTATTCTGGTGGCCGGAACTGTTGTTTCTCTCGCGGGCTGCGCGGCGGGCGCCATCACCGGCACGACCTATGCCGCCGGCGGTGCGGCAGCAACGGCTGCGCACAGGGAACGACAGGCATTCAAGAAGAAACTGGGCAAGGATTACCAGGAGTACCAGGATCTTTTCGCAGCCGCCAGCTGTGACCCCGATGAGTATCAGATCGGGCCAACGATTATGGAGTCGCTGGAAGACTCGCCGCCGATCAAAGACGGGTTTGAGGAGACTCAGGAGACCCTCGAGAAAATCTACAACAATCCCGAGGTGGAGCGTGACGTCCGGGCTCACGCCCTCTACCTCATAGCCCTGACCGAAGCCGAAAAGGAAGACGGCAGCCGGCAGCAAGCCCGCAAGCTGTTACGCCAGGTCAAACAGGAGTTTCCGGGCACCCATGACTGCGCTGTTGACGTGCTGCTGGAGCGGGGGCGCCAGATAACCGACGACGACGCCTCGGAACGTTAGGGTTCCCTCTCAAGCGTCGGCAAGGCCGGCCCGAAGGCTTTAGCGGCAGGACTTCCGGGCGCTCCGGGGCTCGTAGGCCAACGAATTACCCGGACAGGACACGAGCGTCTAAACGCGTCTCTGCCGCAACCAGCGATCCAGTGCATCAGCGAAGCGTTTACGATCGGCGTTGGAGAAACTGTCTGGCCCGCCGGTCTGGATGCCGGTGCTGCGTAATTCCTCCATCAGGTTGCGCATGGCCAGCCGCTGGCGTATCGACTCCGGCGTATATTCCTGGCCGCGCGGATTCAGGGCCATCGCTTCCCTTTCAACCGCCAGCGCAGCCAGGGGGATATCCTGGGTGACCACCAGGTCGCCCGCGTTAATCGCTTCCACGATGTGGTTATCCGCCACGTCAAAGCCAGAGGGCACCAGCCTGAAACTGAGATAGGGCGATGGGGGAATACTCAGGGCGTGATTGGCCACGAACGTCGTCATCTCCTGCGCGCGGTTGGCCGCTTTGAAAATGATGTCCTTGATGGGGCGCGGGCAGGCGTCCGCATCTACCCAGATTGGCATGGCGCCTCTCCGTTGAGTTTGATTATCACCAAGCGTGTCACCAAGCCAGCCAGACCACGTGGCGCGCGCCTTTGCCGGGTTTGTGGGCCCGCACGGTTACGGGGTCTACAGCGAAACCAAGCCCGGCTAGCCTGTCGGTAAACTCCGGCGCGGCACCCGCGGACCAGACCGCCAGGATGCCTTCGGGGCGCAAGGCTTTTTGTGCCGCGGCCAGACCTTTGGTCGAGTAAATCCAGTCATTCGCCTTTTGGGTAAGGCCTTCGGGGCCATTATCGACGTCGAGCATGATGGCGTCGTAAGCGGCCGTTTCCGATCTCAGGAGCTCACCAACATCGCCAAGGTGCACGCGTGTGCGCGGGTCGCGCAGCGGGTGGCCGGCCACAGCCCCGAGCGGGCCCCGGTTCCACTCGACGACTCCCGGCACCAGCTCGGCTACAACGATCTCCGCATCTTGGCCCAAGGCGTTCAAGGCTGCTGCCAATGTGAAGCCCATGCCCAATCCGCCGATGAGTACACGCGGGTTCTGCCGGTCCGCCACCTGTTCGCAGGGGAGCGTCGCCAGGGCGTCTTCAGAACCATGAAGCCGGCTATTCATCAGTTCACCGGGCTTACCCGCGATGCGGATTGAGAATTCATCATTTCGTCGCAAAAGTCGCAGCTCGCCGGCCTGGCCGGGAATGGCTGCAGTACCGAGCAGGTCAAAGCGGGCCATCAGAACTCCCGGGGGCATTATTGGGGTTGGACATCTGCGCGCGTTCTTCCAGACATTCGTGGCTTCCCAAAGCGAAATCACGGCAGTTCTGCGGCCGCCGTGAGTAGATCGAGCAACGGAAGGTCTTGCGGTCGAGAGCGGCGCACCAGCCATCCTCAAGGCGGCGCATTACCAGGCCGCCCCAGGCATCGAGTGCTGTGTAAGTCGGGGGGATACCCCGGTCGTCCTCAAGTATTACTTCGAGCCGGCAGCAGCAGGCTTCGCAGGTCCCACAGCTGACGACGCTGGGTGAGACTTCATCGATCGGGTGCAACTTGAGTGACTGGTCCGCGCGCTGGCTGCGCAATCCCGGGTCGGAGGCTGGCACATGGCCCCCAGTCCCACTGCGCTCGTTTCTCAAGAGTCGGAAAACTGGCACACGGTGAAGACGCTCAAACCTTCTGCCCGTAGTTTATCGGAACCGCCCAGGTCAGGCAGGTCAATCATTGCCGCCACCTCAACAATTTCGACACCAATGCGCCTGAGGAGCCGGGTGGCAGCAAGCATGGTTCCGCCCGTCGCGATCAGGTCATCTACCAGGACCACCCGGTGGCCGGCCTTGAAGGCATCCTTGTGGAGCTCCACCGAGGCTGTCCCGTACTCCAGCTTGTAGTCCTCAACGAGCGTGTCAAAGGGAAGCTTGCCCTTTTTCCGGACCGGTACAAAGCTGGCGTTGAGTTCGTACGCCAATGGCGAACCCAGGATGAAGCCACGCGCGTCGACTGCCGCAATGGCATCTATGTCGGCCGAGTGGTAACGATGCACAAAAGCATCAATCAGCTTGCGAAAGACTGTTCGGTCCTGCAGGGCCGTGGTGATATCACGGAACTGAACGCCTGGCTCGGGCCAGTCGGGCACCGTCCGGATAGCATTGCGGACAATTTCGGAAAAATACTCCATCACGGGCTCTCTTATGGAATGGTTAACCAGTGTTTGTGCTTAAGTGTTCCGGAGGGCATCAGGCGGCGACCGGGTTATGTTTGCGGCCGGTCCCGGAGCTGCTAGCCCGCGTCCAGAAAAGCATATTTGAGAATAAACATCAGAGCTATCAGCGCCACGCTGAGGTTCAGTGCTTTCCAGTGGCCGCTGACCAGCTTCATCAGTGCATAGGTGATGAAGCCGAGTGCGATGCCGTTGGCGATGGAAAAGGTCAGGGGCATCATCAGGGCGGTGACAATAGCCGGGGCTGCTTCAGTGATGTCCTCCCAGTCTATAAGCTTCAGGCCACTCGTCATCAGCACGGCAACAAACAGCAGGGCTGGCGCGGTCGCGTACGGCGGCACGACTGCCGCGATTGGGGCAAAGAACAAACAGGCGAGAAACAGACAGGCTACGACCACGGAGGTTAACCCCGTACGGCCGCCGGCGGTAATTCCCGCGGTCGACTCAATGTAGCTGGTGGTTGTGGACGTGCCCAGTGCCGCCCCGCTCATGGTGGCGACGCTGTCGGCCATGAGTGCCTGCTTGAGTCGCGGCAGGTTGCCGTTACTGTCCAGAAGATTGCCCCGTTGTGCCGCACCGATCAGAGTGCCGGAGGTATCGAACAGATCGACGAAGAGGAAGGCAAACACGATGCTTATCATGCCGACCTCGAGGGCGCCGGCGATATCGAGCTGCAAAAAAGTGGGCGCCAGGCTTGGCGGCGCTGAAACAAACCCGTTGTACTGGACCATTCCGAGCAGCATGGCGATCGCGGTGACAGCGATGATGCCGATCACCACCGCACCGGTGACGCGCCGGTAGTAAAGCCCGCAGATGAGGATGAAGCCGCCGAACATGAGCAGCGCTTCTGGCGTCTTGATGTCGCCCAGGCCGACCAGAGTAGCTGGGTTGTCAACGACCACACCCGCATTTTTCAAAGCGATAAGCGCGAGAAAAAAACCAATACCGGCTGAGATGCCATAGCGCAGGGAGAGGGGAATGCTGTTGATGATCCACTCGCGCACTTTGAACAGGCTCAGAAGCAGGAAAATAAGCCCGGACAGAAATACAGCACCCAACGCAATCTGCCAGGTATGCCCCATCCCCTGAACTACGACAAAACTGAAGAACGCGTTGAGGCCCATGCCCGGGGCAAGCGCGATGGGATAGTTGGCGTAGAGCCCCATGATCAGGGTGCCTATAGCCGCGGCCAGGCAGGTCGCCACGAAAACGGCCCCGTAGTCCATGCCCGAGACGGAGAGCACATTCGGATTGACCACGATGATATAGGCCATCGTCAGGAAGGTGGTGAAGCCGGCGATCACTTCTTTCTGGATCGTGGTGCCATGGGCGGCCAACCGGAAGTACCGTTCGAGCATGATGGGTCCTGCGTCACTGTTGGAGAGAAGACGCGACATGATACCCGCCGACCGCAAGCCGGGAAAGCTGGTTTCCCGTGCGGGTTACCCCGTTTTAGCGGAGGCGGGGGTCTCTATCGGAGGCTGTAGGTCTCTAGCGGGGTTCAGGCTGATCCCGCTGCAGACGGATGTCGAAGCGCACTGCGAGCAATCGCAGCACAACTATAGCAACCACTCCGGCGGCCAGGGCGATTTCGGTCTGATGGAACAGGTAGTCCACCAGGAAACTGAGCCAGCAGCCGGCAAATGCCACTGACGCGTAGACCTGGTCTTTCCGGAAAATAAACGGGACTTCGTTGCACAGCGTGTCGCGCAGCAAGCCGCCAAATGTTCCCGTCATCACGCCAAGCAGCGACGCAATAAAAAAGGAATGACCCAGCTCAAGGGCCAGTTGGGCGCCAAGCATGGTAAAGATGCCCAGGCCGATCGCATCAGGAACGATAATGTTCGATTCCCTTAGTCGGGACAGCGGCCGCAGGTAACTGTAGGCCACGGCTAGTGCGAGAATCAGAATGGGTTGCTCTTCGTGGCGTATCCAGTAGAGCGGATGGTTATCCATTATCAGATCACGGAGGGTGCCTCCGCCTAGCGCGGTTATGAAGGCAATGGTATAGATCCCGACCGGGTCCATGTTCTTGGCACGGGCGGCGATCATTCCCGAAAACGCGAACGCGATGACACCGATCATTTCCAGAAGGTAAATTACTTCAAACACCGCTATACCCTGCTGCGTTACTAGTGATGTGGGGATGGGCCGGGTCAAGGCCATGCGACCAAGCTTGGGCAGAGCTCCGGGCCTGGACTCGGGGCTGGAGCTCGAACGCCGGCTGGCTGGAAAACAGAGCGCGCAGGATACAAGTTTCGAGCAGCATTTTCAGATGAAAATCGTAACAGCCGACTCGCCATAACTGCCATTGATGCGCTCTCATAACCGATATCTATTTGCCTGATATCTGCTTCAGCGATAGCGTGGAACCTCTTTTGCAAATCGTTCCGACTTTTCACGACAATAACGTCAACCCAAAATCCAGAACCCTGGTCAGGAGTGATCCATGAAAGCCATCCTATGCAAAGAATACGGGCCCGCTGAGAAGCTCGAGATTGGCGAAGTACCATCGCCCGAAGCGAAAGGGTCCGGCGTTAAAGTCCGTGTACGCGCTGCGGGTCTCAACTTTCCGGATACTCTGATCATCGAGGGCAAATATCAGCTGAAGCCGCCCATGCCATTCTCGCCCGGCGGCGAAATGACGGGAGAGGTTATCGCGGTGGGCGACAAGGTCAGCCGGTTCAAGTTGGGCGACCGTGTCATGGGGCTGACGGGCTACGGCGCCTTTGCCGAGGAAATCGTAGTGGCCGAGGATAGGCTGATCCCGGTGCCGGACAAAATGAGCGACGAGGAAGCCGCGGCGTTCAGCATGGTTTACGGCACCTCCTACCACGCGCTGAAACAGCGCGCCAACCTGCAGCCGGGCGAGACGGTTCTGGTACTGGGCGCAAGCGGGGGCGTGGGCCTGGCCGCAGTCGAGTTGGCCAAGGTCATGGGCGCCAAGGTCATCGCGGCGGCAAGCTCCGCGGAGAAACTGGAGGTCGCTCGCGAAGCCGGCGCCGACGAACTGATCAACTACACGGAAGAGCCCCTGAAGGACGCGGTGAAGAAGCTGGCGCGCAACGGCGTTGATGTGGTTTACGACCCCGTGGGCGGAGACTTCACCGAGCAGGCATTGCGCTGTATGGCCTGGGAAGGCCGGCACCTGATCGTCGGCTTTGCTGCAGGGGATATACCCAAGATTCCTGCTAATCTGACGCTGCTCAAAGGTTGCCAGGTGGTCGGCGTGTTCTGGGGCAGTTTCACCATGAAGGACCCGAAGGCCAACGCCCAGAATGTGGCGGATCTGCTGGGATTCTACGAGCAGGGCAGGATTCACCCCAAAGTCAGCGAAGTGCATCCATTCGAGGATTATGTCGAAGCTTTGAAGGGGCTAAGCGAACGACGGGCCAAAGGCAAGATCGTGCTCAAAGTCGGCGCTGACTGAATCTTTAGGCCCGAATCGGTCAGATGACCCGCGCACCACGTGAAAAGGGAGCCTGACCGGCTCCCTTCGTTTACTTGCCTAACGCATCGCCGTTAGAGCCGGATCTCACCCTTGTCGATCGCTTCGACGGTTGCGCTGTCGAGGAGGCTGTATCCGGTCTTGCCCGGAATGGCGACATAAACCCGGTCATTCTGCGGTCCCTGCTGATAACCCAGGTCCTGTATGTCCTTCTTCTTGTATTTGAACGTACCGGTTTTGGCGATGGCGTCCGTTACCCTGACGAATACCGGCACCGCGTAGGGCGGCAGATTCTCCTGCAGGTACGCGTAGAATGCGTCGAGGTCGAGGTGGTCCTCTGACGGCACTACTGTTGCCATCCCGGCCTTACCGTTTGTGTGGGGCACTTCGACACCGTACACCACAACCTCATCAAGACCACCAAAACCGTCAATGATGTTCTCGACTTCGTTGGTCGAAACATTCTCGCCCTTCCAGCGGAAGGTGTCTCCCATGCGATCGACAAACTGCAGGTGGCGCCAGCCCAGGTCTTTCAGAACGTCGCCAGTGTTGAACCAGGCGTCATTTTTCTTGAAGGCGCCGTGGATGATGGACTTTTCAGTGGCCTCCTTCTGGGTGTAGCCCTCAAAAGACCACTTTTTCGTTATCTCACCCAGCAGCAGCCCGGGCTCGCCCTGGGCGACCTCTTCAAGAAGCCCCTTCTCGTTCCGCACGGGGTCGCGCGTGCCCTCGTGAAACTTTACCAGCGCGTAGGGCGCGGTCGACATGCCGACAGTGTTGTCGAGATTGAGGAAGTTGCTGAAACCGATGTTACCTTCGCTGGAGGCGTAGAATTCGGCCACCTTCTCGATGCCAAAACGGTCCTTGAACGTGCGCCAGATAGAAGGGCGCAAACCGTTGCCAATCATCTTGCGCAGCGGATGGTTGCGGTCTTCGCTGGACGGTGGCTGGTTGAGCAGGTAGCGGCATAGCTCGCCGACATAGCCGAACGTTGTGGCACGGTAGTAGCGCACGTCGTCCCAGAACTTGCGGGCGCTGAATTTACGCCGCATGACAATGGCCGATCCACCGGCAACGGCTGCGCCCCAGCAGACCAGAATGGCTGTGCCATGGTAGAACGGCAGGGTCACATAGATCACATCCTCCGGCGTCATGCCCAGGGACATCAGGCCAAACCCGCCATAGGCTTTGACGAACTTGCGGTGGCTGCCGGGGGCTGCTTTCGGCAGGCCGGTGGTGCCGGAGGTGAACAGGTAAAAGGCGGTGTCGCCCATGCGTGGCGGGTTGTCGACCGCAGGGTTGCTCACCGCGCAGCGAATGATCTCTTGGGCAACGTTCAGGTAGCCGTCGGGCGCCTGGCCCAGGTCGGTACGGGTATCCCTGTCAGCCAGGAACAGAAAAGGATTGGCATGGTCGCAGCTGAGGCGATCCTTGATGCCGTCGAACGCTTCTGTAAGCTCCTCACCAACCACGACCATCCTTGGCTCGGTGAGCTTGATGCTGTGCTCGAGTACCTGGCCCTTCTGGGCCGTGTTGATCAATGCGCAGGCGACACCAAGCTTTGCCGCGCCGATAAAAACAGCCAGCAGCTCGGGACGGTTTTCCAGAAAGATGGCGATGCGGTCGCCTTTTTTCAGGCCTTGCTGCTGAAAGAAATGGCTGTAACGGTTTGCCCATTCGTTCAGCTCGGCGTAGCTGACGGAGCGGTCTTCGTAGAGGACGGCGGGACGGTCGCCGTAGCGCTCGGCATTACGCTCGATCAGCCCACCTATGGTCAGGGGTTTAGTGTCTTTCTTCTGGGCATAGTAGTAATACCCACGGATAATTTTGGGAAGCCTGCGTACCAGGGCTGGAAGCTGATCGACTAAGTCGCGAATGCGGATGATGTCCTGGCTCATAAAGTCCCTCTAAGTGCCCGCTACTGGTGCAGGTCATTGGTTTCATTGGGAATCGCCGGCTCTGCACACACGCGGTTCCGGCGTCGTTGCCGTGAGCTCGTGTGCAACATCCCGTAATTGCTCGTGCGCTGTCCTTCATCTGAACGTGCGCTCGCTGTCACCTGAAACAGTGCTACCGATTATCAGGGACAGGCGTCATTCGAGTTTGAGCGCTAGGGAAGCGGCGGATTGGAATTTGCGCGCTAGTGGACCACAAGATGCTCTTCGGTTCGGTGATCCGTTCCTCGCTTTAGCGTAAATGTGGTCGGATTCACACTATGTCGGTCTGAACACGCGGCGGGGACCAGGCCAGTTCGGTGCCGAAAACAATACCGGGAGGTGTCCCAGCCAGGTCGGCCACAATCCCGGCGGCAACGCGCTCTTAGTCTACTGAACCAGCAACGCCTGGCGGCCGGTCGTCGTCATGTTTCAGCGTCCATCGGGTCAGGGATTATGGATACGAGTAGCTGCTTGCGTCGTACCTGGGCTCCGGCCTCGGTATGCACAGTTTCTACCACACCGCTGGTGTTCGCCCGCAGCGGGTGCTCCATCTTCATGGCTTCGAGCACCAACAGGAGATCCCCTTGGGCTACCCGCTGGCCGGGCGCTGCATCAACAGTGATGACCTTGCCGTCCATGCTGGCGCTTAGCTGGCCGTCGCCTTTGACGAGGGTCGCCGCAGGCGGCGCTCCGGTGCGGTCCGTAACCTGACCGTATTCACCCTGGCATTGACACCAGAGCTCAGCTCCCTTTTGCACGTAGCGGCAATGACGGCGCACCCCGTTGTGTTCCAGGATCAGAGCGCCGGGTTCATGACCTATCAGGTCGATTATCTCGTCACCGACCCGTTCGCCAACCGCCCAGAACACCCGGAAGCGCCGACCGGTTTGCATCAAGCTGACGGTAATCAGGCTCTCGCCGATTTCGAGATCGAGCGACACCGGGGAGGGCAGGCTGTTACTCCAGCCTGCTGTGCCGGCCCGCTGCGCGCAGACGACGGCTGCGATGGCAACGAGCAGGTTTGACGTCGGCCGTGGCGAGCGCGCTTTTGCACCCGCAAATGCGTGATCGAGGTACTCGGTCGTTGCTTCTCCGCGGGCGAATGCCGGAGCGGCAAGTATCTCGGCCAGAAACGCCTGGTTGGTCGTAACCCCTGCGATAAAGCTTTGCCGTAAGACTTTGCCCAAGCGCCGCCGGGCGGTTTCCCGGTCCGGGCCCCAGGCAATCATCTTGGCCAGCATGGGGTCGTAGTGAGGCGACACCGAGCTGCCTTCGCGCACCCCGGTGTCGACACGTATACCCTCGCCGGCCAGGGGTTGCCAGGCGTCAATACGGCCTGTCTGGGGCATATAGCCGTTTGCCGGATCCTCGGCGTAGAGCCGGACTTCGATGGCATGACCTTGCAGCGTTACCTGATCCTGGGTCAGAGGCAGGGATTGTCCTGCCGCTACCGCCAGTTGCCACGCGACCAGATCCTGGCCGGTGACGCATTCGGTCACCGGGTGCTCGACCTGAAGGCGGGTGTTCATCTCCAGAAAGTAGAATTGGCGCTGAAAGTCGACCAGGAACTCAACAGTGCCTGCGCCCTGATATTTGCAGGCCCTCGCTGCATTTACCGCGGCCTCGCCCAGAGCCGCTCTGAGTTTCTCATCGACAAAGGGCGAGGGAGCTTCTTCCACGACTTTCTGGTGGCGGCGCTGTACGGAGCAGTCACGTTCACCCAGGTGGATGACGTTGCCGTGCTGGTCGGCGAATACCTGGACTTCAATATGGCGGGCATCGACCAGCGCCTTTTCCAGAATCAGTTCGTCGCTGCCGAAGGCGTTGAGCGATTCGGATCGCGCCCGTGCCAGGGCTCCCGGCAGTTCGTCGGGGCCATCAACGCGCCGCATGCCGCGACCACCGCCGCCGGCGGACGCTTTGATCATGACCGGGTAGCCGATCCTGCGCGCTTGATTGGCGAGTTCGCTGTCATCTTCGGACGCGCCCTCGTAACCAGGTACTGTCGGTACCCCGGCCTCCTGCATCGCGATTTTCGAACGCCGCTTGCTCCCCATCAGCTCAATCGCATCGGCGGGAGGACCGATGAATACCAGGCCGGCACGGCCACAAGCACGCGCGAACTCCGCATTTTCCGAGAGGAACCCATAGCCGGGGTGCACAGCTTCCGCGCCGGTGCGCTTGGCCGCGTCAAGGATGGCGTCAATATTGAGGTAGGAGGCCGACGCGGCTGCGGGACCCAGCCATACCGATTCATCGGCTTCGGCAACGTGCAGAGCGTCGGCGTCAGCCTCGCTGAACACAGCGACGGTGTCGTACCCGAGCGCGCGAGCGGTGCGGATGATGCGCACCGCGATTTCTCCACGGTTGGCTACCAGCAGCTTGTTGAAGCTCATTCCCTGTCCTCCACCGGCCTGCTTGCTGTGGCCTCTTTCTCTGCCCCTTCGTTCGCAGCCCAGTAGGGCTTGCGTTTCTGTATGAACGCAAGGGTCCCTTCCTCTCCCTCTTGGCCTCGCACAGCCCGGGCAAACTGTTCAGCAGCGTCGTCCAGCAGGTCTTCCAGAGGTTCGTTGTGGACACGGTGGAGCAGGGCTTTGGTTATGCGGTTAGCCTCGGGTGCAGAGCTTCTTACCTGTTCGAGAATGTCCTTCAGGCGCATGGGGATCACCTCCGGTTCCACCAATTCGTGGGCAATGCCCAATCGCACGGCTTCCGGGCCGTCGAACCGCAGGCCCAGCAACGCCAAACGACGGGTTTCGGTGAGGCCAATGCGTCTGACCATGAACGGCGCAATCTGGGCGGGGGGAATACCCAGACCGGTTTCGGGCAACCCCAGTCGGGCGTCGGGTGTGCAGAGTCCGACATCCGAAACGCAGGCCAGCCCCATTCCGCCGCCCAACACGGCTCCCTCGAGCACCGTAATGACGACCTGGGGTGCATTTTCGACCTGGACCAGCAGGTAGCCGAATGTGCGGTTGAGCTTGTAGAAGGGGTCTCTGCTCCCGCCCATTTCTTCAGCCGGTTCGCCGGCTTGCTCGCTGCGGGCGGCAATCATGTCCTGGATATCAGCACCGGCGCAAAAGTGGCCTTCCGCACCGCGCAGAACGACCGCCCGTATTGATGTGTCCCCGGCAATGGCTGCGAAGACCTCTGCCAATTCCGAAACCATCGCAAGGCTCATGGCATTGCGGCGCTGAGGGCGGTTCAGCGTTATAAACAGCGCCAGGTCCTGTTTCTCCAGAAGCAACGTCTTGCAAGGTGGCAGTCGAATCATGTGCTCGTCTCCGGGTCAGGCTTTTTTCTTGCCGGGCAGCGTGCCCATGAATTTGCAGATAATGCCCAGCATGATCTCGTCTGCGCCGCCGCCGATGGAAACCAGACGGACGTCGCGGTAGGCGCGCGACACGCGGTTATCCCACATGAAGCCGTTGCCGCCCCAGTACTGTAGGCAGGCATCGGTCACCTCGCGGCCGAGCCGGCCGGCCTTGAGCTTTGCCATGGAGGCGAGGCGGGTAATGTCCTTACCCTGGATATGCATCTCGCAGCTCTGGTAGGTCAGGGCCCGTAGTGCCTCGATCTCGGTCTGCAGTTCGGCCAGGCGGAAATGGATCACCTGGTTATCGATCAGGGGCTGACCGAATGTCTGGCGCTCCCGGCAATAGGCGACGGTGTCGTCAACACAGGCTTCCAGCGCCTTGATGACATTGGCCGCGCCCCAGAGCCGCTCTTCCTGGAATTGCAGCATCTGCATCATGAAACCGGTGCCTTCCGCGCCGATGCGGTTGCGTTTGGGTACGCGGACGTTGTCGAAGAAAACCTGCGCCGTCTGTGATGAACGCATGCCGAGCTTGTCGAGGTGGGGCGCAATGCTGATGCCGGGGGAGTCCATGGGCACGACGATGAGACTCTTGTTCTTGTGCGGCTTGTCGTCCGAAGTGTTGGCCAACAGGCAGATAAAGTCGGCCTGGGGGGCATTGGTAATCCACATCTTGTGGCCGTCTATCAGATAGTCGTCCCCGTCCGAGCGTGCGCGCGTATGTAGTCCGGCTACATCTGACCCCGCGCCAGTTTCGCTGACGCCGATACAGCCGATCTTTTCGCCACTGATCGCGGGCGCCAGGAATTCCTGCTTGAGCGTGTCCGATCCGAACCGGGCCAGAGCCGGGGTGCACATGTCAGTCTGTACGCCAATGGATAACGGCACCCCGCCGCAATGGGCCATACCCAGCTCTTCCGCCGCAACGATGTTGTAGCTGTAGTCCAGTCCCATGCCGCCATACGCTTCGGGCTTCTGGATACCCAGCAGGCCGAGTTTACCCAGCTTGGGGAACAATTCCCGGATTGGGAAAGCGCCGGCCTTTTCCCACTCATCACAATGGGGGTTGATCTCGTTGTCCACGAAATGTCGGACCGTGCGGCGCAGTTCGTTGTGTTCCTGGGTGAAAAGCATGGTATCTCCGTGGGATTGTTTAAGATTCGATTGCAGCGGGTGTTGGCGGAAACCGGATATCTCAGAACCGCGCAACGCCGAAACTGTTGGGGTTTAGCTGGCGCCGGCGGGCTTCGTCGCACAGGTTCAGCACCAGCCCCAGGACCCTTCGGGTGTCCCGGGGGTCGATCAGGCCGTCATCCCAGAGGCGGGCGGTGCCGAAGAGCGCTGACGAGCCTTCCTCCAGCTTTTTGGCGGTGGCTTGTTCAAGGAAGTCCAGGGTTTTGGAGTCAGGCTCGATGCCGGCTTTCCGTTGCTTCTCCTCGGCCACGATACGCATGACCTTGCCCGCCTGGGCTGGCCCCATCACGGCGGTACGGCTGTTGGGCCAGGCGAAGATGAAGTCGGGGTCCAGGCCACGGCCACACATGGCGTAGTTGCCAGCGCCGTAGGAGCCGCCGATGACAATGGACAGCTTGGGTACGCGGCAGTTGGCCACGGCCTGGATCATCTTCGAGCCGTGCTTGATTGCGCCTTGCTGTTCGGCCTGGGTGCCGACCATGAAGCCGGTCGTGTTATGGAGGAACAGGAGGGGCTTGCCCGCCTGGTCGCAAAGCTGGATAAACTGCGCCGCTTTTGCTGACCCGTTGGGGGTTATGGGTCCATTGTTGCCAATGATGCCAACCGCATGCCCCTGAATACGCACAGTTCCACAGACAGTCTGCTCATCCCAGGCGGGTTTGAAATCGAGAAAGCGAGAGCCGTCCGCGATGCGCCCCAGCACCTCCCGCACATCGTAGGGCTGGCGGGGGTCCGCGGGCACGACGCCAATCAGCTCTGCAATATCCTGCAGTGGCTCATCCCACTCTCGTGCAGCGGTTGGGGAAAGATGATCATTCCAGGCCAGGGCGCCGATCAGCTCGCGGGCCTGGCGGATGCCGTCGGCATCGCTCTCTGCGATGTACTCAGCGGTACCCGCAGTTTCTGTATGCATAGCCGCACCGCCAAGTTCTTCGTCAGTCGCGATCTCCCCGGTCGCGGCTTTGAGAAGGGGCGGTCCGGCCAGGAACATCTTGGCCCGGTCGCGTACCAGAATCACATAGTCAGAAAGCCCTGGCTGGTAGGCTCCGCCGGCTGTTGCATTGCCATGCACGACAGTCACCTGGGGGATGCCCGCCGCCGACAGCCGGGCCTGGTTGGCGAAGCCGCGCGCGCCGAGCACAAAAATGTCCGTAGCGTAGTTGAGATTGGCGCCGCCGCTTTCCGACAGCGATACAACCGGGAGCTTTTGCTGGCGGGCGATTTCCTGCAGACGCAGGGTTTTGTCGAGCCCCGCCGGCGTAATGGTGCCACCCTTGATAGCGCTATTGCTCACCACCACCAGGCAGCGCACTCCCGCCACGATGCCAATGCCCCCAATCAGTCCCCCGCCGGCCTGACTGCCGTCCTTGTCATCATGCATCCTGTACCCGGCAAGGGAGCCGAGTTCCAGAAAGTCGCTGCCGGGATCGATCAGACGGTTGAGCCGTTCGCGCGGGAGCAGACGACCTTTGCTGTGAAACCGTTCGCGGGCTTCTTCGGTTTTTTCCAGAACGCGTTTTTCAACTGTGCGAAAGGATTCGATATGGCTCAGCATCGCGTCGGCATTGTCCTTGAACAGGTCGCTGAGGGGGTCAAGCTGTGTCTCGATCGGCTGCATCTGTTGGGCACCACGTGTATGCAATGAGAGAAAATCGGCCGGAATCGGTTGGGTCAGTCCTGCAGCACCCTGGGTGTGCTCGCCCGGTGGAAGCCGTTGAAAGGCGCGTTGTTTCTCGCAGGCGGTAGCGGCCAGACGCGTCCGCCCTGGCTCGCGGCCCCGTCTATCCTTACGGTCGTGCCCGAGATGAATGCGGCTGCCGGGCTGAGCAGGAATACGATGGCGCTGCTGACCTCGGATTCGTTGCCGAGCCGTTTTAGCGGTACTCCGTCGCGCAGCCCGATGATCATGCTCTTCATACTGGGCGGATAATTGTCCATGCCACTGGAGGCGATCCAGCCAGGCGCTACGGCGTTGACGCGCACGCCGCTGGTGCCCCATTCCACGGCAGCGGTCTGGGTCAGGTTGACCATGCCGGCGCGGGCGGCACCGGAGTGACCCATGCCCGGCATGCCACCCCACATATCCGCAACAATATTGACAATGGCGCCGCCATTTTTGGCCATGTACTGCCCATAGACCTCCCGGGCCATCAGGAAGCCGCCCGTGAGGTTGGTGCGAACCACGGTCTCCCAGCCTTTCTGGTTGATGCTCGCCAGCGGCGCGGGAAACTGGCCGCCGGCATTGTTGACCAGGCCATCAACGCGCCCGGAAGTGTCCAGGACTTGTTTGACGGTGCTTTTGACCTGTTCCTCTTCGCGAATGTCGCAGACATGGAAGCTGCAGTTGTCTGAGCTCCCTGTGTCTTCTGCAATCTCCCTTGCTACTGCCTGGAGCTTTTCTTCTTTACGACCAACCAGTGCCACATGGGCGCCGAGGGCGGCCAACTCGTGGGCAGTACAGCGGCCGATGCCAGAGCCGCCGCCGGTGACTATGTGGACCTGACCGGAAAACAGGCCGGGCTTGAAAACAGAGGCATAGTGCATGGGTTACTCCGCAGAATCAGTTAGTCAGCGCGTCCTGGCTGATGGCGATGGGCATATCAAGCAATTGTTGGGCAAAAGCCTTACCCTGGGGGTCGACCCGCAAGCTGGCGATGCCGCCGCCGCCCAGGCTGTGCTTGAGCAGAAAATTAAGGGCGTGAATACCGGGGAGCTCCCAGCGCAATACCTCGCCGTTCTTCGGATCGAGTGTGTGGCGCATCCATTCGGCTACGGCCTGCTCGGTCAATGCCGCGCGCAGATAGGGCAGGTACGATGGCTTGCGGGCAATGACGCCGATATTGGCGTGATCTCCCTTGTCACCGCTGCGCGCCCAGGCCAGTTGAATAAGCGGTACTGTTGTGTCGGTCTTGAGCGCCCGCTCCGACAGCGTTTCGCTTTTTCGCAGAAGCGCCGCTGAAAAGCCTCCTTCGCCGGCCACCCGAACCGGGCGCGTGTGTTCGCCCAGCTGCACCTGAACCTGAACCAGCTGCTTGGGGACCAGGCAGGTATACAGCCGGATCTTGGGCCAGACCGTCGGCCGGCCGCCGACCATCCCGGTGATGCCCGGTGCCATGCCCGTGGCGGCCTGGGCAATCTCTCGGGAGAAAAGCACCAGTGCCTTCTTGTTGGGATGGGCAACGCTGATTCTCACCACAACCTCCCGCGTTGCCCCCTGGCGGCTCTGGCTGCCGTAGCTTGTTTCTGTACCAAGGCACTCGATGCGGGTATCGCTGTACGGTCCCCAACCGTTTTCAGCCAACAGCTTGCTGGTTCTCTCCAGGATGGCCTCTGAGACCCACTGTGCCTTGCGGCTCGCGTCTCTACCGGCAAGCAAAAAGCTCACAATGCATTTGTGCCCGTCGGGCCAGGTGCCGGCTGCCTTGTAGTGATCCGTCGGCGGCATTCCACGAGCGCCGGAGACCCGTACCTTGTCTTTTTCAATTTGCTCGATCGTGACTTCAGTAAAATCGCAGGTCACGTCGGGTAGCAGGTAGGCGCCCGGATCGCCAATCTCATAGACAAGCTGCTCCGCGGCGGTGGCGAAGGTGACGAGTCCGCCGGTTCCTTCTGGTTTGGTCAGGATGAAATCACCGTCGGCGGAAACGCTGACGATGGGAAAGCCCATATCAGCATAGCTATCACGCACCTGTTCCCAGTCGGTGAAATTCCCGCCTGTGGCCTGTGCGCCACACTCAATCAGGTGCCCGGCCAGACTGCCCTGGGCCAGCAGGTTGTAGTCGTCCCAGCGCCAGCCAAACTCGTAAATGAGCGGAGCCAGTGCAAGGGCGCTGTCGGCGATGCGTCCGGTGATCACTACGTCGGCGCCTTCAGCCAACGCTGCCACAATACCCGGCGCGCCGAGGTAGGCGTTAAGGCTGACCATGACCCCGGGTAGGGGCTCGTCGCCCTCAGTGCTATGCACACCTGCCTTCGCCAGCTCCGCTTTTTGCGGCATCAAATCGTCGCCTTCGACCAGCGCTATTCTCAGAGGGACCCCCACGGCGTCCGCAGCGGCCTGCAACGCGTCGCGGCAGGCTCTGGGATTGACGCCGCCGGCATTGCTGATGACTTTGAGCCCGCGGGCGTGAATGTCGCCCAGTAGCGGCGTCATCACATCCCGCACAAAATCGGTGGCGTAACCTGAAGCCGGATCCTTCATCCGCTGCCCCGCCATAATCGACAGCGTGACTTCGGCGAGATAGTCGAACACCAGGTAATCCAGCTCCCCGAGTTCCACCAGCTGTCGGGCCGCACTGTTGGTGTCTCCCCAAAAGGCGGCGGCACAGCCTATTCGGACAGGGTTGGTACGGTCAGACATGGCTCGGGTTCCTGGTGACGTTTTCCGAACACTACCAAGCAAGCGCTTGGTTTGTAAAGCGGCATGATATCCGGTCTAATGTACTGCTATGATCGGGCTGTGCCGCAGGCCCGTCCGGCCCGGTTTTCGGTCACGTTACGTATTCAGGAGCCGACCTTGTCAACGCGTCCAAACGCTTCCACCCATTATTCCGAACTGACTGATCCCCAAAGTGCGCGTGGACGTCTTCTTCGTCAGGCCGCGCATCTGTTTCGCGAAAAGGGCTACGAACGCACCACTGTTCGGGACCTGGCTGCCGCCGTGGGCATACAGTCAGGCAGCATCTTTCATCACTTTCAGACCAAAGAAGCGATCCTGCGGGCGGTGATGGTTGAGACTATTCTCTACAATACGTCCCGGATGGAGGCCGCGCTGGTCAAGGCGGAAAGCGATACGGATCGCATCCGGGCGCTGATTCGTTGTGAGCTGGAGGCCATAAACGGCGAGACGGGCGAAGCGATGGCGGTATTGGTGTACGAATGGCGCAGCCTGACGCCTGAGAGCCAGGCTGAGATACTGGTGCTCCGCGACCGCTACGAAAAGCTCTGGCTTGAGACTCTGGAAAGACTGTCCGGGGCGGGTCTCGTCAAAGCGGATCCCTTCGTGCTTCGGCGTCTGCTGACCGGCGCCCTGAGCTGGACGGTTACCTGGTTCAAACCGGAAGGGAAAGGGCAGCGTCGGTCGTTGGATCTCGACGACCTGACAGCACAGGTAATGCTGACTTTGGGATTGCCAGTACCCTGATTGGGAGAGGTCATGCCAGAGCTGAAGCGGAAAGCGGCCATATCACTGCGCCCTGGCACCCGGCCTTTCCTGTTATCAAAAATTAACAGGATGGGGTTGGCCCGAGTGATACCGTCGGCACAAGTCTGACCTGATTCTTCGCTCAGCTGATCGCAATCACTTCGCAGGTTTCCACCGATGTATGAAAGTCGCTTGTTCAAGCCCGCTCTCTTTGTCTTGCCGATACTGGTCAGTGCCTGCGGAGGCGGGTCCGGTAGCGGCGAAAGCGGGAATACGGCCAACGCGATCCAATGCGGGGTGGCGCCCACGCTTACCCTGGTCGAACGGCCGATTAACGGCCCGCGCATCAGCGGATTGATTGAGATCGAGGCGAACGCACGGGTCGACAAAGATCCTGCTGATCTTCTGGTGGAGTATGCTACCAGCCGGTTGACCCAACCCGAGCGCTTGCCATCGGCCGTCATCCTCGGCGGCTATGTGAGCGGTACCAGTGGCGAGTATGAGGGGCAAAGCAAAAAGAAATTTGTCTTTCCCGAGGATATCCGTGACCAGTACTGCATTGACCTGGAACCCGGCCAGTCGGTTGATGTCGAGTTTTTCACGCCAGAAGCGGGGCATAGCCTCCGGCTGATCCGCGCACTCGATGCACAATTGGTTGACACATCCAGCTTTGAGAAGGCTCCGGTTCAGGACGAGCCACGCTGGCTCAGTCTGTCGCTGCCGACGGATGCAGAGGCCGGTACGTATATTGTCGATGTGGGGGCAGCGTCCCAGACCGGACCGAGCCGGTACGTTCTCCAGACGAGTCCAACCGCCAGGTTTACCTCGCTGCATTGGGCGTCCGATGACTTCAGACCGGGCGAGGCGGTTGTTGAGATGACGGCCGCCGCCCAGGCTTCAGCCCAGCAGAACCGAAACCAGTTCAGCGCCCTGAGCCTGGATCAGCCGCTCGGCAACGGTCAGTACAAACTCACCATGCCGCTTTCGGTCCAGGCCTATGGCGGCGTAAGGAGCCAGTCACTGGACATAAAGCAGCGAACAGTCGAGTGGATCGAGGAGCTTCGCCGCCAGCCCGAGATCGCCGCGGCGTCGCCAAACTATATCTTCAGGGGTCTCAGCGCTTTCGGGTCAGTCAACGAACCGCTGTATCCGGCCCAGTGGCACTACCCCCTTATCAGCGTTCCGCAGGCGTGGCAACTGGTTCCCGACGGTGGCGACGGCGTCAGAATCGCGGTGTTGGATACAGGCGTCTTTCGTGGTGTCGAGGGGTGGCACGAGGATCTGAGGCCGAATTTGCCCGATAACTGTGGAACAAGCACATGCCTGGACACAATAAACGGTGGTGACCCAGTAGATCCTGGTTCAGCTTTGGGCGGCTCGGTCTACCACGGCACACACGTTGCCGGGACTATTGCCGCCAGCGGCAACAATGGTCTGGGCGGTGCAGGCGTGGCGCCGAACGCCCGGCTGCTGCCGGTACGCGTGCTGGATGAGAATGGTACGGGCACCCTGTCGGACGTTATCACAGGGATTAACTGGGCGGTCGAAAACGGCGCAGACGTCATCAACTTGAGCCTAGGCTCTTCGGCAGCCCCGCCGAACCTGAGGACGGCGGTGGAAAACGCCGCATCGGCGGGGGTGCTGATTGTGGCGGCTGCAGGAAATGCGCCGACGCAGGAGCCCGTCTATCCCGCAGGGCTTGACGGCGTATTCGGGGTTGGGGCTGTGGACGGAGCCGGCGTGCTCGCCAGCTATTCCAGCAGGGCTTCGTCTGTAGACCTGGTAGCGCCAGGCGGCGATGCCGGGCGCGACGCCAACCAGGATGGCCGCGCTGATGTTGTTGTGAGCGCCAGCGGCAACGAAGACACCGGTGCAACTTACGCTGGACTGCAGGGCACGTCCATGGCCACGCCTCACGTGGCCGGGGTGTTTGCGCTCATGAAGTCCCTCAACCCTGAGATCTCTGCACCCGTTATACATGCACTGCTGGATGACATAACGAAGGGGGCTTCCGGGCCGGGCAACCCCGGCTATGGCGCCGGCATTATTGATGCGGCGCTGGCCGTTGAAACTGCCAGCGCCGGCTCGCTATCTCTGCTGCTGGCCGAACCAACACTGCTGAAATTTGAAAGGACCATCACCCAACAGGTGCTTTTGCTCAACCAGGTGGGAAACGGCGGCGGGTCTATCGGGGCGCAAAGTATAGAGGTTACGTCTGAGGTGCCCTGGCTGCGGGCCGGAGAACTCAGCGCGACCGACGCCGGCTTTTCACTACCAGTAAGCGTTGACCATGCGGTACTTACCGAAGCCCGGGCCTACCGCAGTTTTCTGACAGTGACCTATAGCTCAGACGGGCATCAGCGCAGCTTCAAGGTACCTGTAATAGTCCCCGTGAGCTCTGCCGTTGCGGAAAGGAATGCCGGGCTGCATTACGTGCTTTTGCAGGTGGCCGACCCGGACCCCAGCTGGTCGGAAGATTACATCACGAAAGCCAGTGCTCAGACCGGACTCAGCGCTGTTGACGGGGTGTATCGGTTCAATTTCGGCGTTACCGACGCCTCGGTCGAAGATAAAGCGTCAAACGAAGCGCGCATCGGAGAGACCTACTTCCTCGTGGCCGGCACCGATCTCGACAATGATGGCGTGATCTGTAGCCCGGGTGAGGCCTGTGCTGAATACCCGGTGGCTGGCCTGCGCGAACGCGTAACAGTCGAGGTGGTTAACGGCGAGGCGAGGCTGGTCGGTGCGGATGGCGAACCGGTACCTGCGACATCGCTGGTGATGACGACATCATTCTCACGACCGCTTTCCGCCCAAAGTCTGCCACGACCGGGATTTGCCGGCTATAAGTTGCTAGAATCGGCGCCTGAGCCTGCGCTGCGGCGTCTGGCAGACTAGTTGGGCGCACGGAATCCGAGCACAGGCAGGCCATTGGGACGGTACTGTGTCAGGGATACCGTCAGGTTCGGCCTGAGGCGTTTCGACCCTTATCATCAGGAAACAGGAATGGAGGCTTCACCATGCGCGTACTTTTCACGCCAGGGCTGGTAACTGTAGCGTTGGGACTTTTGATGACCGGCTGTGCCAGCGACCTGTCCAGCCCCAGCCGCGAAGAGCCCGTTGTCAAGGTCATGGCTTTACTGCAGCAGTGCGGGCTGTCTGATCCGGCCATTCACGGGCTCGACGGAAGCGGAGAAGCATTCTCGACTGAGCTGCAACAGGAACTCGAAGATATTGTATTGCCAGAAGGCCGTCAGGCTGTGGTCGTGGCTATGGGCCAGCAGGAGACAGCCGGTTACGGTTTGAGCATGCTGGATGCGCGCTGGTTTGGCGACGCAACGCTCAACCTGAGCATGCAGGCCGAGAATCCGACCAAGGATCGGGTCGCCGCTCAGGTTGTTACCGAGCCTTGCGTTATCCTGGACGTGCCGGCGGAGGGCTGGACCCAGCTGCGGGTCAATGCTGATATGATTGGTTTCCCGGTAGCGTGGGTCAGAGATATTCGCTAACGCCCAACCGCAGGCGCCCGGCGAGCCATTTCCTGCATTAGTGGACGCCGTGCCAGTCTCGCCTATGCTTAGGGAGCCTCTGATTAACGCCTGGATCGCTTCTGGCTTTCAAAGCTACTTACATTCAAGGCGCGACCTTGCAGAAAGGGTGGTTGCCTTTCAAGAAGTCGCAACTCAGAGTGTGGGCAGCTTTGAAAGCCCCGAAGGGCGCGCTCTGAAGGCTGCATCTACCGCGTTGCGGCTCTTGGCAAGGGCTACGGCCATTCCCCGCGGGCCCCGCCCCGCCTTGCAGCTGCGGCCTTCAAAGCGCGCAGAGGCGACCCAGGCGTTAATCAGAGGCTCCTTAGTACGTCTCATCACTCCATCCGCCTTTGACGAGAGCTCAAGTCGACTATGAGTCAACCGCTTTATAACGCCGACGCGATCGAGGTCCTGACGGGTCTGGACCCGGTACGTAAACGTCCGGGCATGTATACCGACACCAGCCGCCCCAACCATCTGGCCCAGGAAGTCATTGACAACAGTGTCGACGAGGCACTGGCAGGGCATGCCAAGCGCCTCGACGTTGTTCTTTTCGAGGACGGCTCCCTCAGCGTTGCCGACG
The DNA here is from genome assembly GCF_004851605.1 of Hydrocarboniclastica marina. Classification (GTDB taxonomy): domain Bacteria; phylum Pseudomonadota; class Gammaproteobacteria; order Pseudomonadales; family Oleiphilaceae; genus Hydrocarboniclastica; species Hydrocarboniclastica marina. Next base: position 2,732,041 of record NZ_CP031093.1, on the reverse strand, counting down.
ACGGGCGCGGTATGCCGGTTGACATGCACAAGGAGGAAGGTGTCCCGGGTGTCGAGCTGATTCTGTCGCGGTTGCATGCCGGCGGGAAGTTCTCCCATGACAGCTACGCCTTCTCGGGCGGGCTGCATGGGGTTGGCGTATCGGTGGTAAACGCCCTTTCGACCAGCCTTGAAGTGCTGATCCGGCGTAACGGCAATGTGTATCGGATGACTTTTGCCAACGGCGAGAAAACGTCCGAACTGGAAGTCGTGGACACCGTCGGCAAACGCAATACAGGCACAACGCTGCGCTTCACACCCGACGTCAGCTATTTCGACAGCCCCAAGTTCGCCATCGGCAAGATGCGCCACGTGCTTCGCGCCAAGGCCGTGTTATGCCCCGGGCTGACGGTGACATTCGAAAACCGTCAAACGGGTGAAAAAGATCAGTGGTTCTACGAAGACGGCTTGCAGGACTACCTGCGCACGGCGCTCGCCGAGTTGGTGACATTGCCGGAGTCGCCCTTTGTCGGGTCGATGGCTGGCAATACCGAAGCCGTGGACTGGGCCATTGTCTGGATGCCCGAGGACGGTGAGGTTATCGGCGAGAGCTACGTCAACCTGATCCCTACCGCCCAGGGCGGTACTCATGTCAACGGTTTGCGCAGTGGCCTGCTTGAGGCCATGCGGGAGTTTTGTGAATTCAGGAATCTGTTACCGCGCGGTGTGAAGCTCTCACCGGAAGATTTGTGGGACCGGTGCTCTTACGTGCTCTCGTTTAAAATGCGCGATCCGCAGTTCTCCGGCCAGACCAAAGAGCGGCTCTCCTCACGGGAGGCGGCAGCTTTCGTTTCGGGTGTGGTCAAGGATGCATTCAGCCTCTGGCTCAACGAGCATACTGACGTTGCTGAAGCGCTGGCAGAGTTCTTCATTGGTAACGCCCAGCGTCGCCTGCGCGCCTCCAAGAAAGTGGCGCGCAAAAAGGTGACGTCCGGGCCTGCTTTACCCGGCAAGCTGGCTGACTGCAGCGGCGCCGATACCCAACGGAGCGAATTGTTCCTGGTGGAAGGTGACTCCGCCGGTGGTTCGGCCAAACAGGCCCGCGACCGGGAATTCCAGGCGGTCATGCCGCTGAGGGGAAAGATCCTGAATACGTGGGAAGTTGATTCGGGCGAGATTCTCGCTTCCCAGGAGGTTCACGATATCGCCGTAGCCATTGGGGTGGATCCCGCGTCGGACGATCTGGCCGGCCTGCGCTACAACAAGATCTGCATCCTCGCCGATGCGGACTCTGACGGGTTGCACATCGCTACGCTGCTCTGTGCCCTGTTCGTCAAACACTTCCGACCGCTAGTCGAAGCCGGCCACGTGTTTGTAGCCATGCCCCCGCTCTACCGTATCGACGTGGGCAAAGAGACGTTCTATGCCCTGGATGAGCACGAGAGGAGGGGCGTCATCGACCGTATCGCTGCAGAGAATCGTAAAGGCAAAGTTTCTGTCACACGTTTCAAGGGCCTGGGTGAAATGAATCCGCTGCAGCTGCGCGAGACGACGATGGCTCCAGACACACGCCGTCTGGTCCAGCTGGGGCTAGAACTCGATGACGGCACAGACGAACGCATGGACATGCTATTGGGCAAGAAGAGGGCCTCAGATCGCAGGAACTGGCTGGAGGAGTACGGTAACCTGGCTGAGTTGGTCGAATAGTCATTGCCGGGTTGCGCTGTAGGGTCCTCAATGGGCGCGGTTGAGAACACCGCGTTCAGGCTGTAGGTCAACGTCACCTGCGGGGCAGGGTGTACTCAGGCGCTTTCCCTGAGCACCTCCGCGGGGCCAGCGGTTATACCAGACCGCGTTAACGTGGCGTTGAGCGCTGCAAGCAAGGGTCTGACCTCGCGCATACGCTTCACCTCTGCGAAACTCTCCGCGGCCTCTCTGAAACCAAACCGCAAGTAGGTCAGCCATTGTTTGACCCGGCCGGTAGCATATTTCTCCGGCATCTTGGTGAGCGCGTCCTCACCGAAATCATTGATAAGGGGTAGAAGCTCTGCCCAGGTCATCGGCTGCAGCGGTTGCCCGGCCAGATCCCGCTTGATCTGAAGTGCCAGGTCAGGGCGGGCTATAAGTCCGCGACCGATCATGACGTCCTCGCACCCTGATTCCTCGCGGCAACGGTGGTAATCCTCCACCGTCCATATCTCGCCGTTCGCGACCACCGGTACCGGTACCCCTTCGCGGATGCGGGCAATCCAGGGCCAATAGGCCGGCGGCCGGTAACCGTCGGTTTTCGTTCGGGCATGGACGGTGATCTCAGCTGCACCAGCGGCGGCCAATGCCTGGGCGCACTCCACGGCGCGGTCCGGGCTTTCATAGCCAAGGCGCATCTTGGCGGTTAGCGGAATATGCTCGGGCAGTGCACGACGGATAGTCGTCGTTATCTCTGCCAGACGTTCGGGTTCACGCAACAGGATGGCCCCTCCCTTGTGCTTGTTGACGGTCTTCGCCGGGCAGCCAAAGTTCAGGTCGATTGCTGTAGCGCCAAGTTTGACTGCCTGACAGGCATTATCTGCCATGCTCTGTGCATCGCTGCCAAGCAGTTGGACGATCAGGGGCACGCCAGCTGCCGTGCGGCAGCCGGTCAGGAGTTCAGGCGCGATCCGGTGGAAGACCCGCGCCGGCAAGCGCGTACCGGACACCCGGATAAACTCGGTGACACATTGGTCAACGCCGCCCAGCCGAGTGACGAGGTCACGCATCGGCGGATCGACGAGGCCTTCCATCGGAGCAAGAATAAGACGTGGCATAAACGGGTATCGGGACTAGTGGTGGCTTACCGGCATGCAAGCCTGGGGCGGCTCAGTCACAGCGCGATGACCGCACAGGCAGTTCAGGTCAAGCCGGCTGCTTCAGTTTGAAAAGATGTCGCAGCATAGCACCTTTGCGCCCTCGGAATCAGTATAGGAGCACGAGAGCGTGACGCACATGTGGGCCCCGGACACCGAAAGGTAAGGGCGGGTGATCTGAAGAGCGCCTGGCTCGGACAAAGCCCGCTGCAGGTAATGTTGCCGGAACCAGTCGGCGGAGGACGCATTCTCAAGCGGGCGGAAGCGGGGGTCCAGGTTGCTCGCGAGCTTGGCAGACAGGATAGTGTCACCAATCTGTACGCCGTCGGAACCTATCAGGTAGCAGCGGGACACTGCGTGATGCTGAAGCAATGCGTCGCAAGAGAACCGAGCGGGATGGCCCTGTGAGAGCCAGTTGGTGGCCGTCCGAAACAGGGGTTCAAAGAAACCCGCAATGCCTACAGACGGGTCGGCTTCGTGTTTTGACTGGAGCTTGTAGTCGTTAAGAAGGCCTTCGAAATCAGCCGCGGAACTCACTACTTTGTCCAGGCTGAGGCTGGGTACCTGGAAATAAAAGCCCTGAACGAAATCTACACCGGCATCCACCGCAATAAGCGCCTGCTCGCGCGTTTCGACGCCTTCCAGCAACACCAGACAGCCGGACTGATGGAGAAGCGAAACGATGCCTTTAAGGATTTGCCGTGTACTCTTGTCGTCTGTCGCCCGGACCAGCATCTGCCGGTCGAGTTTGACGATATCCGGGCGAAGGTTCCAGATCCTCTCGAAATTGGAGTGACCAGCGCCAAAATCATCGATTGCGGTCAGGCAGCCCAGCTTTTTGTAATAGTCGACGGCATCCCGGAGGCGAGCTGAATCATCGGTGGGCTGCTCTACGATCTCAACGACAATCCGGTGAGGTGGGAACCCGGTGCGCTTGAGAAGCTGGCCGAAAAAGTAATCAGAGTGATGGCCTGAGGCGACAGCCTTGGGCGAAACATTGATGAACAGCCAATTGATGTCGTCGCTAAGGCAGGAGAAGTTTTGCACATGCAGGTAGCGGCAGAGCCGGTCGAGCAGAACATTCTCAGCTTCCGAGTGGGGTAGGCCAAAGAGATGGCCAGGAAGCACACTGACGTTGTCATTGTCGAAGGCGCGTATCAGTGCTTCATAGCCTATCGTACGCTTATGGGAAATGCTGAAGATCGGTTGCAGGGCAGTGCGCAGTTTGAGGCCGTGGTAATCGGCGGCCCAACCTTCGGCGGCCTGCGGCGCCCGCAGGAGGCTGCCCATGGACTCGAACTCTGCCATGGCAATTGACTGAAACTCAGCTGCGGACGTCGGCAAGGCTCTGATAACGAAATCCCCGTGGTGCACGTAAACGCCAGCAAGCGTGGAACCAACTCGCCGGCAGCCCTTAACTTTCTGTAACGATTATAGACGACCCAACGTACATCGGTAATTACTTATAAACTGGAGGTGTTCATAGGCGCCGATATTGCGTAGGTCGCGATCTAAAAACAGTATGGTAGATGATTATCGATCACGCCAATCTGTCAAGCGAAGGTAGGGTCAGCTCACGGGGGGAACGCTCGGGCCAGGCAGGCAATATCCACGTACGACGAAGAAGAAACCGACCGGCCCGCAGTGGTAATTGCGGCCGGGCCAGGGTTTTCAATTATTGCTGGGAATGACGACGTTTTCGTCGAACTCAAATTCCATGGGACTGATTCCTGGGCAGAGGTTAGCTGATTTTCGATAATGCCCTGTGTATGGCTCGGGATAAATGCGTAGTTACCGCAACGAGTTGGACGTGTTTCGGCGAGCGCCCCCGAGGTGATCTCTGTTGATCTATCGATAAACTCGAACGGTAGCATGCAAATGTTATGTTTTTGTTAGCGGCCCTAACTGTTCTACGCTGCTGGTTAGGAAAGAACTCGATTGAAGGGGTTATGCCAGCGAAGGTGGACAACCCGCATTGAACACAGAGGCTACATGCAGATAACAAACACTGTGAATAGCTATGGTTGGGTGAGCATAGCGCTGCACTGGCTGGTGGCGCTGACGGTGTTCAGTCTCTTCGGGCTGGGCCTGTATATGGTCGACCTCAGTTACTACGACCCACTTTACAGGACGCTTCCAGACTGGCACCGCAGTGCAGGGTTGATATTGGGAGCCGTTGTGGTGGGGCGGCTGCTCTGGCGCTGGTGGTCGCCTGTTCCCCGCGCGCACGGAGCCCATTCCCGGCTGGAGCGGATCTCAGCCAGGCTCGCCCATACGTTGTTTTACCTGTTGATATTCACGATGATCGCGAGCGGATATCTCATCTCCACGGCGAAGGGTCAAGGCGTCAGTATTTTTGGCTGGATTGAACTGCCGTCGCTGACCGGCCGGGTCGACGGCCAGGAAGATGTCGCAGGGCTCATACACTATTGGTGCGCATGGGTATTGGTAGCGCTGGCGGGACTTCATGCGGCGGGCGCATTGAAACACCACTTTCTGGATAAGGATGACACACTGCTTCGGATGATGAGACCGAAGCAAGAGCGATAGATTACCCGCGCTTTGTGAGTTTTTGCGCCAAGGTAAACACGCCGCGCTATACGCGGAACAGTGAAATAAGGAGAGAGTAATGATCAAGAAGACTATGAGTGCTCTGGTTCTGACTCTGGGGCTTGGTGCCGGAATAGCCCAGGCTGATACTCACGGCGGTGAGTACGCATTCGACACCCAAGGCCAGCACCAGTTCATCATGTTCAAGATCAGTCACTTGGGCTATAGCTGGTTATACGGTCGTTTTAATGAGTTTGATGGCCAGTTTACTTTTGATGAGGGCAACCCGGAAAACTCGAGCGTATCCGTCACCGTTCAGACTGACAGCATCGATTCGAACCACGCGGAACGCGACAAGCATCTGCGCAGCGACGACTACCTTGATGTCGACAAGTTTCCTGAGGCTACTTTCAAAAGCACCCGCATTGAGACAACCGGCGACAGGACAGCCAAGGTTCACGGCGACCTGACGCTCCACGGTGTCACCCGCGAGGTTACGCTGGATATGACGCAAATCGGTTACGGCGAAGACCCTTGGGGCGGCTATCGGATGGGGTTTGCGGGTAGCGTTGAGATTGAGCCCGCCAACTTTGGCATGGAGCTGGATCTGGGTCCTACGGCGGAGAAGCTGGAACTGATTCTGTCCGTAGAAGGTATCAAACAGTAGCCCTCGCCGTTGCGTCCGACCCTCAGGACAAAGTGATGGACAAGCAAAACGCCGTCTGTATAAACTGACGGCGTTTTGTTTCCTAAGGTACATGTTTCATGGAGAGTCCCTCGCGTAGCCGCTCTTTGCGGTCCCTCGCTGTGGTTTTACTGCTTACGTTAGCCGTGCTGATCGGCCTCAACCATCTTGTTGCATCGGTCCAGGCGCAGCCCGCCTCCGATCAGAAGTCTCTCCCGATCTCCCCTCATGAAGATACTCTGGCACTCCTGCCACGTTAAAAGATAACGTCAGCGATCGCTGTCAGCCTGAATAGCCCGGCTTGGCGCAAACCGGCTTGGCGCAAAGTCGCACCGGCGGTTGACGAACAGGTGTAACCGTTACGTTTGGCCTGTTCTCGCGGGCTGTGCAAGGCAAGAGGTTCAGTTGCGGCCAGTCTGGCTGGTGCCGGGCTGTCTGATGCGGCGACGTCGAACGCAGATGAACTGATAACTGAAAAATGTCAGGGTGATGAGGACGGATGCGCCCAGGTAGAGCGGGTAGGCGTCCAGATTGCCACTGATGGAGAACTCCACCACCAGCATCAGGCTCAGGGCGATCAGCCCGTGAATGAACGCTCTAGCCACTGCGACTCCACAAATCTTGGCGAATTCTTTCATAGCACGTAGTTCATGTGACTTCGCACCGAATACTGGCTCGAGCGACTCCGGAGCTGGTTCAATCCCTGGTCAGCGGAGAGTGCAGAGGTTTGGAGCCTGTCGCACCGGACAGGAGGCATAGCTGGGTCAGGTTAGAAGATGCCTCTGTAGGGGGCCATTCGGGGATTCCCTTATTGGCCCGGCCCCTGGCCTGGCAACCCACTGCCGCCACTTCTATAATGCTGCCGGGCCCACTGTCCTGTCAGGACACCGTCGCGTATCGCGTAGGCGCTTTCTATCGCGGCCATTGCACCCCATGACACGAGATTGAGATGCCAGATTTCCAGCACACTGATGACGGTTTTGAGCGCGTTGCGCTGAAGGACTACACAGAAAAGGCGTACCTGGATTATTCCATGTACGTCATCCAGGAGCGGGCATTGCCCCACGTCAGCGATGGACTAAAGCCGGTCCAGCGACGAATCATCTACGCCATGTCCGAACTGGGGCTCAAGTCGACTTCAAAGTACAAGAAGTCAGCCCGTAGCGTGGGCGATGTTCTCGGTAAGTTTCACCCCCATGGTGACAGCGCCTGCTACGAAGCCATGGTCCTGATGGCTCAGCCGTTCTCCTACCGTTACCCGCTAATAGACGGGCAGGGTAACTGGGGTAGTCCGGACGATCCCAAGTCCTTCGCCGCCATGCGTTATACCGAATCCCGCCTTGCGGCTTTTGCCGATGTGCTTTTGTCAGAACTGGGGCAGGGTACCGTCAACTGGGTGCCGAATTTCGATGGCACGCTGGATGAGCCCTCGTCTCTGCCTGCACGCCTGCCTCATATCCTGCTTAACGGTACGACGGGCATAGCCGTAGGTATGGCCACGGATGTTCCTCCCCATAATGTCCGTGAAATGGTATCGGCCTGCATTCGACTGCTGGATGAGCCGGAAGCTGACGTGGCTGCACTATGCGAGCACGTGCTCGGCCCCGACTTTCCGACGACCGCTGAAATAATTACGCCACGGGCAGATCTCCGCCAGATCTACGAGACCGGTCGTGGCTCGCTGCGGATGCGCGCGCGCTGGGTTCAGGACGCCGGCGAGATCGTCATTACGGACCTTCCCCATCAGGTGTCCGGCAACAAGGTTCTGGAGCAGATCGCTCAACAGATGCAGAACAAGAAACTGCCGATGGTCACTGATCTGCGAGACGAGTCGGACCATGAGAACCCCACCCGGCTGGTGATTATTCCCCGCTCCAACCGGGTGGATCTTGAGGCGGTGATGGCTCATCTGTTTGCCAGCACAGACCTCGAAAAGAGTTATCGGGTCAACCTCAACATGATCGGGATCGACGGCCGGCCCGCGGTAAAGAACCTGCGGACGATTCTGACGGAATGGTTGGCCTATCGGCGCGAAACGGTGCGCCGTCGATTGCAGTATCGGCTAGACAAGATTGTCGCCCGACTACACATACTCGAAGGGCTATTGATCGCCTATCTCAATATTGACGAAGTGATTGAGATTATTCGCAACGAAGACAAGCCCAAAACAGTCTTTATAGAACGGTTCGGGCTGACCGAGACCCAGGCCGAGGCTATTCTCGAGCTGAAACTACGGCACCTGGCGAAACTCGAAGAGATGAAGATTCGAGGCGAGCAGGAAGAATTGGCCGCCGAACGCAAAGGCCTGGAGACCACCCTGGGCTCCGACAGGCGCATGCGCAGTCTGATCAAAAAAGAACTGCTGGAAGATGCCGAGACCTACGGCGACGAGCGCCGCTCGCCGCTGGTGGCCCGCGCCGAAGCACGTGCGTTCAGCGAAGCCGATCTGGTGTCGAACGATCCCATCACCGTCGTCCTTTCGGAAAAAGGCTGGGTTCGAGCTGCCAAAGGCCACGATATAGATCCCGCAGGGCTCAGCTATAAGGCCGGCGACCGGTTCGCTCTGGCCGTCAAGGGGCGCAACAACCATCAGCTGTTGTTCCTGGATAATACCGGCCGCGTCTATTCACTGCCCGCCCACACCATGCCCTCTGCCAGGGGCCAGGGCGAGCCGCTGACCGGCAGAGTCAACCCGCCGTCGGGGGCGACATTCTCCGGTCTGATGATGGGGGAACCAGACGATCAGGTTCTTCTGGCGAGCGACGCTGGCTACGGCTTCGTCGCCAGGTTGGGCGAGCTGTCCGGCAAAAACCGCGCGGGCAAGGCGGTGTTATCGATACCCAAAGGCGGCAAGGTAATGCAGCCCCTGTCCATTCCGCGGCGAGAGAATCTGCACCTGGCCGTCATCTCCAACGAGGGCCGGATGTTGGTCTTTCCCCTGAGTGACCTGCCAGAAATGGCTAAAGGCAAGGGCAATAAGTTGATAGGCATTCCTTCAGCACGTGTTCAGACCCGCGATGAGTTTATCTCGACGCTTGCGGTGTTCAGTACCAGCGATCAGATTGTTCTGCACGCCGGCAAGCGCCATCTGGGCCTGAGATTCGGCGATCTGGAGCACTATCTGGGAGACCGCGGACGGCGCGGCCACAAACTCCCCCGTGGGCTGCAACGGGTGGACCGGGTTGAGGTCATTCCGGCTGCCGCGGATACCGAACAGGGAACGCCTGCGAGCGAGCCGCCAGGTCAATCTGCAGGGGAACAGGGCGATGAGTGAGCTGGTACTGATCAACGTCTCCGGCCGGGACAAGCCCGGTCTGACATCTGAAATAACGGGCATCATGGCCCAGTACAACGTGCGTATTCTGGATATCGGCCAAGCAGTCATCCACGATCATCTGACCTGGGGCATCGTTGCCGAAATACCTGACCCCAAGGACGCACCGCCGGTGCTCAAAGACCTGCTGTTTCGCATCCATGAGCTGGACCTTAAAGTCGGCTTTGAGCCCATTACTGCAGAAGCATACACCCGCTGGCTTCAGGGCAAGGACCGCGCCCGCTACATTGTCACCTTGCTGGCGCGGGACATCACCGCCGACCAGATCGCGCGTGTTTCCGCGATCACTGCCCACCACGGGCTGAACATCGACAATATCACGCGCCTGTCCAGCCGACCTCCTCTTGAGCCGGGGCTGAACCGGATCGCCTGTGTTGAGTTTTCGGTCCGTGGGAGCGCAGGGGATCTGGATCAGCTGCGGGCGGACTTCCTGCAGATCGCCACTGAATTGAACGTCGATATTGCGTTCCAGGAGGACAATATATTTCGACGCAACCGGCGACTGGTGGTGTTCGACATGGACTCGACCTTGATTGACGCCGAGGTCATCGATGAGCTGGCCAAAGAGGCGGGTACAGGCGATGCGGTTGCCGCGATCACAGAGCGCGCCATGCGTGGCGAGCTTGAGTTCAAGGAGAGCTTTTCCGCCCGTGTTGCCCAGCTCAAGGGGCTTGATGCCGCTGTGCTGGAAACCGTTGCCGGACGCCTGCAGATGACCGAAGGGGCAGAGCGGCTGATCGTGACGCTAAAGGCGCTCGGCTACCGTACTGCCATTCTGTCTGGTGGGTTCTCCTTTTTTGCCCGGCACCTGCAGGATCGCCTCGGCATTGACTACGTCTACGCCAATGAGCTGGCAATAGAGAACGGCGTGGTTACGGGCAAGGTCATAGGCCAGGTGGTCGATGGCCAGCGTAAAGCGGAACTGCTTCTGGAAATCGCCGAGAAGGAGCATATTCGGCCCGAGCAGGTTATCGCGGTGGGGGATGGTGCCAACGATCTTCCCATGTTGAGCCAGGCGGGCTTGGGCGTCGCGTTCCGGGCCAAGCCGGTGGTCAAGGAGAGCGCGCGTCACGCTATCTCTACCCTGGGCCTGGATGCCATCTTGTATCTGATAGGGTTCCGGGATAGTGACCAGCTGAGCCACGAGCTATAGGCTTACCGGGGCTGTAGGCGCTCCCCAGGGGGCATTCAAGCGGTGAGGGCGAGCTGGAGGCTGAACCCCTTCAGCCTGAACTCCTGCAGCCAGGTAGGTCAGTCGCCTTCGCCGAAATCGTAGTTCATTTCCGGCACCGGGGCCTGCAGGTAATAGCCTTGGATGTAGTTGACCCCGGCTTGCCAGAGTGTGGACAGCACGGTCGCGTTCTCCACCAGAGGCACTACCGTAAGTTTTCCCATATTCTGCAAGGCCTGGACCATTTCTTTCACCCGCTCCTTGGCGTCATCGCTTTTCTGGATTTCTTCGGTGAAGGAGCCGTCCAGTTTTACGTAATCAGCAGCGACGTGCTTCAGTGTATTGAAGGGGTTGAGGGCGTTGCCGAAATGGCTTATCGATAGTTTGCAGTGCAGTTCGCTCAGTGCTTTGGTGAACTCCCGCACCTGCTTGAGGTAAGCTCCGGCGTCCGTCTCTGCAATCTGGAATATCAGGGAATCTCCCGGCAGGCGCGCGTCCTTCAGCGCAGTGCTCAGCCAGGATACAAACGTCCTGTCCTGGATGGTTTCGGCGGTGATATTCAGGAATAGGCGGGTATCATGACCCTGGGAGCGGTGGGAAGACAGATGCTTGATAGTCTGCGAGACAACCCATCGGTCTATCTTAGCGGCCATTTCTGCCGGTCCGCCTGGCGGCAGGAAGTCATAGGGAGAGACTTCGTTCTGGTTCTTGTCGAGCATCCGTAAAAAGGACTCGTAATGCTCTTCACCGTCGCCGCGCAAGTTAATGATGGGCTGGAACAGTAGCCTGAACTGATCATTATCCAGCGCATACTGGATCGTCTCTACGGTGTCTTCTGCCCCGAGCGCTTCCTGGGTAATCGGATTGTAGACAAGAATGCCATTGCCATCGGCATGGCCCTCAAGCTTGCGTACTTCAGCGGACGCATTGTGGGCCCGTCCCATCAGGTCCTGCGCTTTGGGTGCATTGTCTGTAACCGGTGCAATACCGATGCTGACTGTCATTTGTACTGTCCGGCCAGACACATCGAACAGGTGGTCGGCGATTGACTGGCGTACACGCTCGCAGACCTCCAGCATCCGCTCCTGTGAACAGGGCTGGCAAAGCAGGCTGAAGGCGTCATCGCTGAGACGGGCCAGCGTCATCTCTTCGCCCGCATGCTGACGCAGGATATTGGCCAGGTCGCCCAGCATAAGGTCGGTCCCGGCTATACCTACCTGTCCTTTGGTCTGAACGAAATTGTCCACCGCGATATAGGCGAGGGCGCCAGCCTGGCCGCTTTCCAGAACGCGGGCAATACAGGCGACCAGCTGATCCATCAGGTAGTGGCGGTTGAAGAGGCCGGTAAGGATATCCTGGCTGCTGATCTGCTTGAGCTTTTCCGCCAACTCGGCATCGTTATTCTTGGGCCTTAACAGAATCTGGGTGCAAAGCTCGCCGTCGTACGTCGCCGGCGATCCCTGCAGCACGACTTCCAGTTCGTTGTCGTCGCTTCTGCGTGCGGTGCAGTCCAGCGAGCGGGGCGGCGCAGTCGGGTCGGAGAAATGCCGCATGAACTCCTTGAGCTGATCCTGGCTGTCCGACGCCAGGGTGTCCAGCACCGGGATGCACATGATCTCGTCGACATCCTCGTAGCCTAAAAAGTCCAGGTAAGACTGATTGGCGAAGATATGCATTCCGTCATTAATGTAGGCGATCGGATCTTTGGAGCTTTCCAGCAATAGTTGGCAACGTTGCTCGGACTCGCGCAGGTGCGCGTCCAGCAACCGCCGGCGCCGGCGTTCCTCAAGGGCGCTCAGCTCGCGTTTGATGGTCAGCAGCAGAAGGTCCTGGAAAAGGAAAGGCACTGCATCCCGCGCACCCAGGCTCATGAGCTCAACGGTGCGCTCCCGACTGAATTCTTCGGTCAGAATGATTGCGGGGATATCTTTGTCGAGGCGTTTGACCTGCCCGAGAACCTGATCGACGGACATTTCTTCGCTTTGTCCGTCGCGTAACAGCATGAGTTCCCAGGAGCCGTGTGACAGCGCTTCGAGAAGGTCTGCTTCGGAAGTTATGCGGTGTGCCCGGGTTGCCCGGCCCGCATTCCGCAAGAGACTCACCAAACCCTCGGCGTCATTCTGGGAGGAGTCGAGAATCAGTAGATGAATGGTCTCGTTTGTCTTTGCCATGGAGCGGCATACCTATTGAAGCAAGCATGAGAATCACAAACTCTTTCCCATACTCCTACAGCGGCACTGTAAATTAAAGCTGCCTTTGAGGAGTCGCTGGGAAGAGCCGGCAGCGTTCCTGGCAAGGAACGCTCAGAGCGAGGGCCACAGGGAATCGAAATCGTCTTCGGTTGTGTCGGCACGGCCCTCGGCAGGGGAGGCTTTCTCCGGCTCAGAACGTTTGAAGAAGCGCAACTCAAACTGGCTGATGCTGCCTGTAGCTGCAACGCGTCGGCTGAGCTGGCACTCTTCTTCGCTATTGTCATGGAACAACACCACCCGGCTACCTACCTGGAACGGCATGCGCGGCGTGATAAGCGTAGCCGGCTGACCCAGGTTGCCCAGCTCAGGCAAGAGCAGACCGCGCAAAAATTCACTGCTGTTACCTACCTTCTGGATAAGCTGTACACCGCAAGGGACGGAGTTCGGTGCCAGGAGTTCAATGCCCACCTGGGTGCCTTGCTGGCGCACCTGGCGGATCCACCGAACGACCGCAAGGCTCCAGGGGTGACTGGACTGTTCCCGAACCACGGCCACTTCGCCTGTCTGCAGGGCGCTGGGCACCTTTTCGTTCCAGTGCAGGCAGTAGCCGCCCGGGCTGGTATTGACCAGAGGCACAGTATAGCTGGGATAGCTGGCCTGGCGTTCCTGCCCATCCACAACATTGCCGCTGGCGCCGCGGAAATTGATCGGAACATCAGGAGAAACCATGCTTTCGGACGGGGCAGCGTCGTGTGCACCGCTCCAGGCATCTTCTTTGCGGCGCGCCCTCGTAAGGAAGACGTTGGCTTCGTCCTCTGCGGCTTCGGTGCCACCCAGAAACTGATTGAATTCAACCTCGCCGGCGCTGTAATAGTGAGCCGCACTCATCCCTATGCAGACCTGCAGCCGACCTTGGCGAGGGATGCGCTTGAATGACCTTTTGGTCAGTATCCCCAGCGCCTGATTCAGATGCAGCATCAGCGCTTCGTTCACCGCGCCGGGCAGCTCCAGGGGCAAGCGCTCCGTCGACCGACGGTCCCCCATCGTATTGAGCGTTTCTGTAAGCCGCTCCCAAAGTTCGGTCGTGTCAAAATTAAGCGCGCCGGTGGGTAGCTCTGGCACAAGGCTACGGTAGACCGGGGGAGCGTCACGGTTGACGTCGACCAGGAACAGCGTGTTTGCTCCGGGTTCTTCCTTGAACTCGCTGTGGTTGGCCCAGAGCTCGAACAGGCCATATACCTGCTTCAACTCATCCTGGCGAAGCTGGTTCGGCCGGCAGCAGCCCAGCAGCAGTAGACGCTTATAAGCTTCACTGAGCGAGAGGTCTGGCCTGTGGGCGTTGGTCTCGTCTTCGATCTGCAGGTCGTCAAGCTGTCGTGCATGTATGAAACGGAAAATGCTGTGGGCCTCAGCCCAGCTGCGTGCCGGGCTGGGGCAGTAGAGCTGGGCGGCGCGCAGGACAGTGCTGGAGAGGTCAGTGATGGCCCGGTGTGCGGACTGGGCGATCTGACGACGATTGCGGTCGTTGCTGTTGTTATCAAGAAAATCCACCAGCGCCTGTTTGTAGCCGCTGGCCAGGTGCAATTGCAGTGCCTGGGCAAGATTGGCCACTTTGCGCTGTTTGTCAGGCAGTGAGATGGAGTGCCCCAGGTAATGCCTGGCAAGTTCGTTGCAGACGTAGTAGATCGGCGGTCGTATCAGCTCAAGCAGGGAGAGACGCAGGGGGGCTGGAGCTTCGAGCTGATTCAACTCGATAATGGCCTGGTAGAGACGGCGCGCTGTCTCGCCGATGTTGGCCATGGGCAGCCCTTTGATCCAGCTGCGGAAAGGCTTTGGCGCCGCCTCGCAGAAGGTCAGCCGGGTGCGAGACTGCTCGGGCATAACCAGGTTGAGCTTGTGGGTATTGCCTTCCATTGAGTCTACACCGAATAAATGTCAATGGTCCGGTCCGCCAAGGACCGGGAGTGAAAGCGATCGCGCAGGGGGACATTAGTGTCGCAAGGCAGTCGCTTGTTTCAGAAAAATCAGCCCTTTGCGCTATGCCCGGATTCCCTTAATACAAGCCCAGCATTGCCGAAATAGCAAGTTCGGGCTGCCCACAATGAGTGCGCTGTTGCACACTGCAGTGCCTTTAGCGGCAAAGGAATCGGGTGCTTTACCGCGTAAACTGAAGGGAATGACGGAAAAGGTCAATTGCCGGGTCGAGATGCTGTCGTAACCCGGGATATCTTTTACCCGATTTTACGTTTCGGGAAGCTCAGCCCAAGTTTCAGGCCAGCCCCAGATCGAGGGGCCACTTACTGCTGGCACCTGGTGACTCTCGAACCAGGCGCGGCACCAGAAAACCGGGGAGCCGCTCGAGCAGGTCCCGCATCAGCATCCGGCCATGGTCGTCGGTGACCGCGAAGTGACCTGCTCCGGCGACCGGGTCGAACGCATGCAGGTAGTAGGGTAGTACGCCGGCTTCAAATAACCGCTCGCTCAGCGCAGCAAGAGTTTCAGCGTCGTCGTTTACCGAGCGCAGGAGCACGCTCTGGTTCAGCAATGTTGCGCCGGCCCGTCTCAGGGCGGACACCGCCTCGATCACATCGCCGTCGATCTCACGTGGGTGGTTGACGTGGAGGACGACCACCGGCTGCAGGCGTGTTGCTGACAGCCAGTCCAGCAATGCAGCATCTACACGCCGCGGTATAACCACGGGCAGGCGGGTATGGATGCGGAGTCGGCGCAGATGCGGAATAGCCTCCAGTTCCCGCACCAACCGAGCGAGCAGGCGATCGTTCATCGCGAGGGGATCGCCGCCACTGAAAATGACCTCGTTGATATCGGGATCACTGGCCAGGACGTCGAGTGTTCTCGACCAATCGGCAGGTTGGAGGCGGTTCTGATCATAGGGAAAATGCCGCCGGAAACAGTAGCGGCAATTAATAGCGCAGGCCCCGGTCAACAATAACAGCGCCCGGCTTCGATATTTGCGGACAATGCCGTCGCCCTGGCTGAATGTTGCCTCGGCTAACGGGTCTTCGGTGAACCCGGTCTCGGCCCGGGTTTCAGCCAGTTGAGGCAAAACCTGGAGCAAAAGCGGATCTTGCGGATCGGCCGGGTGGATGCGTCGCCAGTAGGGTTCAGGTACCCGCAACGGGAAAAGCCTGTGGCCGAGCTCTGCCCCGGCCAGTAGCGCTGGATCCAGATCGAGTTGCCGCAAGAGTGCCAGGGGATCCGTTATGGCGTTGGCCAGAGTGTGCTGCCAGCGGGGCAGTGAGCTGTCGCTGTGGACTTCTATCTGTACTGGCGTTCGCTGTATCATGGCGCCCTTGATTATTTATGGGGCCCGTAGCCGAGCTCCGCGTTCGTGACTGTTTCAGAGTGATTTGATTATGGCGTCGTATTCTACCAATGAATTTAAATCCGGTCTTAAGGTCATGCTCGAAGGTGACCCCTGCGCGATTGTTGAGAATGAGTTTGTCAAACCCGGCAAAGGCCAGGCTTTCAACCGTGTAAGGCTGCGTAACCTCGCAACGAACCGCACCTGGGAGCGCACTTTCAAGTCGGGTGAGACGCTTGAAGCAGCGGACGTCGTCGATACCGACATGGAATACCTCTATACCGACGGCGAATTCTGGCATTTCATGAAGACCGACGGTTCCTTCGAGCAGTTTCCGGCTGACCGCAAGGCAGTCGGAGACGCCATCAAATGGCTGAAAGAGCAGGACGTGTACGTTGTTACCCTCTACAACGGCGCTCCCCTGAGCATATCGCCCGCCAACTTCGTTGAACTTGAAGTTGTTGATACCGACCCGGGTGTAAAAGGCGATACGGCGCAGGGTGGAACAAAGCCCGCGACCCTGTCTACCGGCGCTGTGGTCAACGTTCCGCTTTTTATCAACGTCGGCGAAATGCTGAAGATCGATACCCGTTCCGGTGAATACGTCAGCCGGGTCAAAAGCTGAAACATCTGTTACAGCCGGATTCCTCTGAAGTGTCTGATCGGACCGTCCCGCCGGTTTCCTGGCAGCCTGCCTGTCCACACACCGCCCTTAAGGCCCGTGCTGAGCTCCTGAGCTGCGTGCGGGAGTTTTTCCGCCTCAGGGGGGTGCTGGAGGTTGAAACGCCCATCCTGGCGCCCTTTGGTGTGACCGATAGCAACGTCGAAGGCGTCAGTGCAGACTGGCCACTTGAAGGTGCAGGCCAGCCACGCCGGGGCTTCCTGCAGACATCTCCCGAATATCATATGAAGCGTCTGCTTGCCGCGGGTTCCGGCTCCATATTTCAGATCTTCCGGGCATTTCGGGCCGGGGAGCGTGGACGTCGCCACAACCCCGAGTTTTCACTGCTGGAGTGGTATCGCATCGACTTCGACCATCAGGACCTGATGGAGGAGGTTGCGGAACTGGTCTGCGGCTATCTGGAATGTCCGGTACCCGTACGGTTGTCATACCGCCAGCTATTCTCTGATTATCTGGGTCTCGATCCCTTTCTCTGCAGTGACGCAGCGCTAGCGGCGGCAGTGGCCAATGAGACCGACCTGGCGCCGGCTGGCCTCGGTCGCGACCAGGCGCTCGATGCATTGATCAGCTTGGCGATTGAGCCGCGCCTGCGGCAGGCGCCGCCGACTTTTGTCTACGGCTTTCCCGCGAGCCAGGCAGCCCTGGCCAGAACAGAGAGCCACGACGGCATCACTCAGGCCCATCGCTTCGAGCTCTACGTACAAGGTATTGAACTCTGTAACGGTTACTGGGAGCTTAGCGATGTGGTTGAGCAGCAGCGGCGATTCGCGGCTGACAACGAAACGCGACGTCAGGCAGGGCTGGAGGAGCGGCTTGCCGACCCGATGGTCCTGGCAGCGCTGGCGGCAGGCTTGCCGGACTGCGCCGGCGTCGCCCTGGGGCTGGACCGCCTGCTGATGTTACGCCTGGGCGCTGCCAGCCTGGACGAGGTGTTGGCTTTCCCGCTGGAGCGCACCTGACTACCGGCTTCTATTGACGAACACGCGTACAGGTTATTGCTGCACGCGTGTACCAATCGCCTTGCCCATCTCCATGCGCATGCCCGCCTCGAAGCCCTGGCGCCAGTTCACGGTATTCTTGGGCAGCAATGCCACTACGGTCGAGCCCAGCCGGAAACGGCCCATTTCTGCGCCTTTCTCGAGGGTCGGGGGTTCGACGCCGGGATAAACCGTCGTGGTGGTAGCCTTGCAGCGAGGCGCGACAACGCCGGACCAGACGGTTTCGATACTGGCAACGATCATCGCCCCGACCAGCACCAGAACCATGGGTCCCCATTCGGTGTCGAACCACACGACGAGGCGCTCGTTCCGTGCAAACAGGCCCGGAACATTCTCGGCCGTTACCGGATTGACCGAGAACAGGCGGCCTGGGACAAAGACCATTTCCCTGACCGTGCCGGCGATAGGCATGTGGATCCGGTGATAGTCGTTCGGCGCCAGATAGATGGTCGCAAACTGGCCGCCGATAAATGGCGCAGCCATGTCCCGCCGGCCTCCCAGTAGTGCTTCCAGGCTGAATTCGTGGCCCTTGGCCTGATAGATCTGGTTCTCGCGGATTTCACCGAACTGGCTGAGGGTGCCATCTACCGGCGCCACAAAACTGTTTTTTGCAGAGTCGATAGGCCTGGCGTTGTCCTTGAATGCGCGCGTAAAAAAATCATTGAAGGTCGGGTAAGCCTCCGGCCGGGGGTCGACCGCTTCGCTCATATCCACACTGTGTCGCTTGATAAACCAACGGATAAACGGGTCCTTGATTGCAGGGACGGCACAATCGGCGAGCAGGCCCGCAGCGCGGGACAGGGTGTGTTGGGGCGCCAGGTACTGGCTCAGGACAAAAAGGCGGTTTCGCATCAGCGCTCCACGGGTGTGTTCGGATGATTGCCCCATTCGGCCCAGGAGCCTGCGTAGGCCTGCACTCGCGCCGCGCCCAGGTGTTTGGCGATAGCGTAAGTAAGGCCCGACCGGTGATGGCTCTGGCAATGGGTAATGATGTGTTTGTTCAGATCTATGCCGGCTGCTGCGAGTTGCTGCCTTAATTCGGCTTCGTCGCGCAACCTAAAGCTTCGAGCGGGATCCATGGTCTGGGTCCATTCGAGGTTGCGAGCACCGGGTATATGGCCGCTCTTGGCTGCGGCCTGCCGTTCGCCCCGGTATTCGGCCGGTGAGCGGGCGTCCCAGATCACGACATCAGGATCATCAAGCGCGCTCAGGACGGCGTTTAGATCTGCGGTCGGCTGGGCTGAGAGCTCCAGCGGATAGGCGTTGCCGTTTTTTCTTTCTGGTTTTTCGGCGGTCAATGGGCGCCCTTCATCACTCCAGGCGATCCAGCCGCCGTTCAGCAGGCTGTAATGACGGTGCCCAATGGCATCGAGCAGCCAGACGAAACGACCCGCCCAGCCACCGCCTTCGTCGTCGTAGACCACCACATG
Source organism: Hydrocarboniclastica marina (assembly GCF_004851605.1). Classification (GTDB taxonomy): domain Bacteria; phylum Pseudomonadota; class Gammaproteobacteria; order Pseudomonadales; family Oleiphilaceae; genus Hydrocarboniclastica; species Hydrocarboniclastica marina. Next base: position 2,712,853 of record NZ_CP031093.1, on the reverse strand, counting down.
GTGCTCCGGCTGCAAGCCAATCCTGTCCACCAGTGCCTGTAGAGACGCGCGGTCAGGCAGGGCACCGGGGGCGGGTGGACGCCCGCGCTGGGTCTCCTGTGGCTGGACGTGCACGGCGCCAGGCAGATGCGCCACTGCGTAGCGCTCTGGGTGGCACAGATCCACCAGCAGCAGGCCAGGGTCATGCAGATGCGCTTCGAGCATCTCGGGTTCAATCAGTAAGGGTAGGGCCGTCATGGCGCCTCCTGAGCCTGGGCGATTAGTCTGGAGCGCATAGTAACAAATGGCCGAAGCGGGAACGAACTGGTTTTCGTCGTTAAAAAACAGGCTCGTACCTTGATGAGACCGGGTTCGTGGTCTTAACTGGTGTAGTGCTAAGACGCCTTTCCAAGCCTCGCGATCGGGTTGGCGATTCTCCGCTTCTGGCGCCCGGCACCTGGCGATCTGATCGGGTTTCGCCGAACACAGGCTGGGTAGTAAGCCTCTCCGGGGCACCCCGGATCCAGACGAAAACAGAGTAAACAATCGCAATGACGATCATCTTCGGTTCGCTCCTGGTTATCGCTTCCGTCGTTGGCGGGTATGTGCTTTCTCACGGCCAGATGGCCGCGCTTTGGCAACCCTATGAGGTTCTCATCATTGGCGGAGCGGCGCTGGGTGCGTTTGTAATTGCCAACCCGATGCATACCCTCAAGCACGCGTTCTCGGGCGCGCTTCAGCTGCTGACGGGATCGCCCTACAACAAAGCGTTCTACATGGACCTGTTGAGTCTGTTGTACGACCTGTTCGACAAATCCCGCAAGCAGGGCGTTATGGCCATTGAGGCGGACGTTGATAACCCAGCGGAGAGTCAGATATTCACGCGCTATCCCGCCGTGCTCAAGCAAAAGCACCTGATTGCGTTTATCACCGATTATCTGCGAATCATCTCGTCTGGCAACATGGCCGCCCATGAACTGGAAGGCCTGATGGAGCAGGAGATCGATACGCGCCTGGAAGAAGTCACCGAGCCCGCGCATGCTATTAACAAGGTTTCAGATGCGCTGCCCGGCTTTGGCATTGTTGCTGCGGTACTGGGGATTGTTATCACCATGGGCTCACTTGGCGGCCCGCCAGAAGAAATCGGCGCTCACGTTGCGGCTGCGTTGGTAGGGACCTTCCTGGGTATTTTGATGGCATACGGTTTTGTAGGGCCGATGGCTACATCAATGGAGCATCAGGCCCATTACGAGATCAAGGCGTACGCTTGTGTCAAATCAGCGATTATTGCAACCGTCAGCGGCCAGGCGCCACAAATGGCCATCGAGTTCGGGCGCAAGGCGCTGCAGTCAGAGAAGCGGCCCGACTTCCAGGAACTCAACGATCACGTCCGCTCCAAGTAAAGCCCGACAGTTGGCCACACGCTGATTAACGCGTAGTGGCACCTTACCTTTAATGTATTCAAGGCGCTGAAGCGGTGGAAGACCAACCGATAATCATCAAGCGAGTCAAGAAGGTAGCCGCTGGCCATCACGGTGGCAGCTGGAAGGTTGCCTTTGCGGACTTCGCGACCGCCATGATGGCGTTCTTCCTTGTGCTTTGGCTCACCGCGGGGACCTCGCCGGAGGTTCGTGAGGCTGTGGAAGGTTACTTCCAGGACCCCATCGGTTACACGGAAGGCGGCAGCCGACACCCGATCGACCTCGGCGGAAGCCCGAGCATTGAGCCCGCCCAGTCGGCCGAGGACGACGTTCCCAAGATGGAGCGTGAAGTCGAGACAATCGAAGAGGTTGCCGACAACGTCGAATTGCGCCGTATGGAGCAGTTGCTGGCAGACGTCAAAAAGCAGATCGAGCAAAGCGAGACCCTGCGTGAGTTCAGGGACCAACTCTTGCTGGACATGACGGAAGAGGGACTGCGTATCCAGATCGTTGATCGCTCCAATCGGCCGATGTTCGACAGCGGCAGCGCCCAGCTTAAATACTATTCCGAGGACATTCTGTTCGAGTTGGCCAAGCCGCTCAGTCAGGTGCCCAACAAGATCAGCATTACAGGCCACACGGACAGCGCCCCTTTTGTCGGCAAAGCCGGGTATAGCAACTGGGAGCTGTCATCGGACAGGGCCAACACCGCGCGGCGTGCACTCATCGCCGGGGCTGTGGCTGAAAAGCAGATAGCCCGGGTCGTCGGTCTGGCCGACTCCGTGCTATTTGACCGGGAATTGCCCACGGCACCGGTTAACCGGCGGATCGCCATAATCGTACTGAATCGTGACGCAGCCGATGATATCCAGAAGAACGCGGGCGCGAACGACGGTGTCATCGACCTCACCGGTGAGCCGGCGCCCACGGCAAAGGCACAGGACAGCCTCAAGGACGGCGACTGGCTGGATGCTGCCGAAAAGCGTCAGGTCGATCCGAACGAAGTGCAGTGGTAGCTCTGAGACCGCAACTTGAAGCAGAGCTCGCTGTTTAGGGCTCTCAGTCAGTGCGCGGGCTGAGGCCTCGGCTTTGTTGGCTTTCCATGTCGCTGAGAATTCGTTCGAAGCTTGCGCGCCGCTTGCTGGTAAGTTTTCCCGCCTTAACTGCTGCGTCCAGCGCGCAGCCCGGCTCGCCCTGATGCCTGCAGTTGCGAAAGCGGCAATGGCCGACCAGGGGGCTGATGTCGATGAACCCGTCGATCAGCTGATCTTCGGTAATATGCCAGAGCCCGAACTCGCGAATGCCCGGCGAATCTACCAGGCGACCGCCAGCGGGCAGGTGGAAAAGCCGCGCCGTCGTCGTGGTGTGGGTGCCTTTGCGCTGGCCTTCTGAGAGGGCGCCGACGCGGATATCCTCGCCGGGCATCAACTGCTGGATCAGGCTCGACTTGCCGACACCGGATTGGCCCACGAATACACTGGTCCTGTCCTTCAGCCAGGGGCCAAGCTGGGCGACAAGCTCCTCCGGCTGTCTGGCCGAGGTCCGCAGCACCTGGTAGCCCAACTGCTCATAGCCCTGCAAGAGCCCCACAATACTGGCGGATTTCGCTTCGGCCAGGTCCGCTTTGTTCAACAGCAGCACCGGCGGGATGCCCGTAACCTCCGCCGCAACCAGATAACGGTCGATCAGATTGGCGTGGGGTTCCGGTTCAGGTGCTATTACCAGCAGAATCTGATCAATGTTGGCAGCGACCGGCTTGAGCTGGCCGTAATTGTCGGGCCGCAGAAGTTCCGTACGCCGGTCATGGCGTGCGACGATGACCCCGGTTCCTTCGGCGCCGGGCCGCCAGACCACCGTGTCGCCGGTGACGAGGCTGGCCAGATTTGCCCGGGCATGGCAGCGAATCAGCTGTCCCCGTTGCTCTCCTTCCAGTGCCTCGACTTCCAGCTGCTGGCCATAATGGGCAATAACCAGACCTTGCTGTTCGTCGCCCAGGGTTCCCGCCGACAGCTCCTGGTCGATCTGCCGCTCTTTACGGTCGGCCCGCTTGGCGCGCTCTTCCTGAACCTTCTGAATGCGCCAGTGCTGTTGCTTGTTAAGCCTGCGTTTTGCCATGAGTTGCAGTGGGTGTCCTGTTATGGAGCGGTTGACTGGATGCCCGGGTGGCCGAGTGTGTGCCATCATACCGAATTCAGCGTAAGCATATCGGACTCGTGTTGAACACCAAGGGTCAGAACGCTGCCTCGCCTTTAGACTACTATTGAGACAACTAGCACCTCCATCTGTCAAAAGCCAACCGACAACCTGAGACCATAAGGAAAGTGCATGAGCGAGCAAGACCGGCTGATCTGGATCGATTTGGAAATGACCGGCCTGGAGCCGGAAACCGACCGCATCATTGAGATCGCCACCATCGTGACCGATGCCCAGTTGAATCTGATCGCGGAAGGCCCCGTCCTGGCGGTGCACCAGCCGGAGACAGTGTTGGCGCAGATGGATGACTGGTGCACACGCACCCATGGCGAGTCGGGCTTAACCCGGCGGGTCCAGGAAAGCCAGGTAGGCGAAGCCGATGCGGAACAGCAGACCATCGAGTTCCTGTCGCGCCATCTGGCCCCCGGCATTTCGCCCATGTGTGGCAACAGCATTGGCCAGGACCGCCGCTTTCTGGCCCGCTACATGCCCCAGCTCGAAGCCTTTTTCCATTACCGCAATATTGATGTCAGCACCCTGAAAGAGCTGGCTCGTCGCTGGAACCCGCCCGCGCTGGAAGGCTTCACCAAGAGCGGCGCTCACCTGGCCCTGGATGACATTCGCGAATCTATTGCAGAACTGAAGCACTACAGGAAGACGTTTATACGGTTACCTGAATAGTTCTTTCTGGGTCTGTGACTTCAGCTAAGGTTCTTCAGCCCGGTGCCTGTGGTTTAGGCCCGGGGTCAGCTTGCAGTTTCACAATCGGTATTTTGCACTAATCAGCTGAGCGCGCCAGACCCGATCGGTAGTAAAATGAAACTCTCAGTTTTCGGGCTTGTCAGGGCTGCATAGAAACGGTCGGGGGACTTATTGTGCCCACCGACCAGGTGTTTCAGAAACCTCGGCTATTCCGGTGATTAGCAAAAGTACTTTGAGTACGCTTCACAGAATGTGAAGGTGTATGCATACCAGATTTCTGAAGAGAAAGTGAAGCATCGAGTGCTGAATATGTTGGTGCGCATTGTCACGTCTTCAATGCGCTTAGTAATCGTGCAATCAATTGAACAATTTAGATAAGGGGTGGGAAATGGCCATACTCAGGCTAATGTACTTCACTGGTGTCTTGTCTTTATTTGCAGCGACTACAGGCGCATCTACTAACGAAGGTGATAACCGGCCACAGTTCCGTGCAGTGACGGCAAAGGGCTGTTTTCAGAGCACCAACATTAAGGGCGATGAGTTTCTTGCTAAAGGACTAATAGATGTGACGATCGAGGACCCTGAAGTTATCGTTACAGCACAAGGCGAGCCCTTGGAAATATGGACTGTAACTTATGAAAGCGCTGTCGGGTTTGATTTGGCAAAAGCTGTAGTTGGAACCCATAGTACGCGTTGCAAGAGCACGGAGCGAAGATTATGGATAGATCGAGAAGACGCGATAGAGCTCATCGAATCCGAGCGGCTCAAAGAGTTGCTTGAGCGCGAGTATATAAGAAATAAAGATGTTCATGAGGTTGGTATTATCTTCCGTAAGAGTGACCCAGATAGCGTTGAGTTTGTATTGCAACAGAAAAATAATTGAAAGTCGATGTGGCTAATTGGCTAGACTTCCTTGAAGTTTTGGTGGGCGTCAGCATTTTCATGCTCCGATGATTGCTCGCGAGCTGAATGTCACCGCTAGCATGCGTTAAAGCATTCCTGGCGTGCAGTTCTGCAGTCGCTAGGGAGCAGGTCAGATCCCGGGTGTGGAAAATGTTGAGACCCCGTCTTCCTGATCGGCAACGGTACGGTAGTGTGGGCCCGGAGCTTTTCCTTCAGTTTTCGTGCTGGGCCAGGGCCCACTGAACGTGTTCCCGTACCAGAGCAGAGGGGTCTTCCTCGCGTGAGCGCAACGCTTCCAGAACCGGGATGGTCGACGGTGCATTGCCAAGGGCCACGGCCAGATTCCGCAGCCAGCCTTCGAAGCCCGTACGTCGAATTGCAGAGCCGGCGGTGCGCTCCAGGAAGGTCTGCTCATCCCAACGGAACAGGCTCGCCAGATCACTGTTATCGAGGCTGTGTCGCGGCTGAAAGTCGGGCTCACTGGCCGGTTTACTGAACCGGTTCCAGGGACATACCAACTGGCAGTCGTCGCAGCCAAATACCCGGTTGCCCATTGCTTTGCGAAACTCCAGCGGGATCGGCCCGCTGTTCTCAATGGTGAGGTAGGAAATACAACGTCGCGCGTCGAGGGTGCCCGCCCCCACGAATGCATCAGTGGGGCACAGGTCCAGGCATTTGCTACAGCTGCCACAGTGACTGCCATTGTACGGCTCGTCCAGAGGCAGGGGCGCGCTGGTAAAAATCTCACCGAGAAAGAAAAAAGACCCGGCTTTGCGGTTCAGCAACATGGTGTTCTTGCCGGTCCAACCCAGCCCGGCTTTGCGGGCGACGGCCCTTTCAAGCACCGGGGCGCTATCGACGAAGGCCCGGTAATCGTAGCCCTGCAGCATCTCGTCAATGCGCTGAGCCAGTTGAGCAAGTCGCTTGCGCAGCAGTTTGTGGTAGTCGCGCCCCAGCGTGTACCGGGAAATATAGGCTTTCTCCCGGTTCTTGAGCACGGCGGCGGGTGAGTCGGGCGCCGGGGCATAATCCATGCGCACCGAGATGATCCGGCAGGTGCCCGTCACGAGCTCGGCTGGGCGGAACCGTTTGGTGCCGTGCTTGGCCATCCAGTCCATGTCGCCGTGGTAGTCGTTGTCCAGCCAGTGCTGTAGGTGCTGGCCGTCCTGCTCCAGCTCCGTGTCGGTAATGCCTATGCCCTGGAAGCCAAGCTCAGCAGCCCATTCTTTAATCGTCTTTGCCGCGTCGGCCATGGCGCGGGCGTCGCCAGGGTCGATGATGGCTGGGTTGGGCGTAATATCGGGTTGAGTCATGCAGTACCGGTGCTTAGCAGTATGGCTGGAAACAGCCCTATGATAGACCGCGTTCCAGGCGTCCTCCATGTTTTGCAACCAAACGCTCTAACGTATTGTTCATGTTATGTACAATTGCTGTAATTTTGCTATGCTTTCCAGTGATCTAGAACTTTCTTTTAATCCGGTTTCTTTTTGTTCCGGTCCGGGCCGGCAACCTATTGAAAAGTCTTACGAATGGCGGAATCTGCAATCGACAGTTCATTGCTGAAGAAAAGCGCCTTGCCCCGCGCACTCTATAGCGGCCATGCCGTGCGCGAGCTGGATGCGCGCTATATCGCTCAGGCTCAGGTGACCGGGCTGGCCCTCATGCAGCGCGCGGGACGCTCGGCCTTTCGCCACGCCATGCGCCGCTGGCCGGCGGTGCGGCACTGGCTCGTGCTTTGCGGCACCGGCAACAACGGTGGAGATGGTTTCATTATCGCTGCCCAGGCCGTACAACAGGGACATGATGTGCGCTGCCTGCTATTGGGCGATACCGGCAAGCTTCAGGGCGACGCCCGGCGGGCCTATGAGGAGGCCCGTCAGGCCGGTGTTGCGGTCGAGACGTTCTCTGACACGTTATTGCACCAAGCGCTAGTCAACGCCCAGCTGGTCGTCGATGCCATGCTTGGCACCGGCCTGACAGGCGCCGTTCGCGCGCCGTACGACGCTGCGATTGATGCAATCAATCAGGCAGAAACCGCGGTTATGGCGGTGGATATGCCGTCGGGGTTGTGCAGCGACACCGGTACGCTTTTGGGTAAAACCGTTCAGGCCGACCTCACAATCACGTTTATCGGCCTGAAGCTTGGGTTGTTTACCGGCAAAGGGCCGGGAGTCGTGGGCGAGCTGGTGTTCGACAGCCTTGGCTGCGACGACGACATTGCCGCGGCGGTTCCAGCAGTTGCTATCCGGCTCGATTGGGCTACTGCCCGGGTCGGATGGCCGAAGCGTTCGCCTACCGCTCATAAGGGCGATTTCGGACGGGTACTGGTCATTGGCGGCGACCTCGGTATGGGCGGTGCTGCGTTGCTGGCGGCGGAAGCGGCCGCCAGATCCGGCGCTGGCATGGTCTTCGTGGCAACACAACCGGAGCATGTATCCGGCTACCTGGCGCGCCGGCCCGAGCTGATCGTCAGGGGGGTCCGGCATCGGAGCGAGTTGCTGCCACTGCTTGAACAGGTTGACGCCGTGATTGTCGGGCCCGGCCTCGGTCAGGGTCCGTGGGGGCAGCAACTGTTACAGGCGGTGCGCACTGAGTTCGACGGACCGGTACTGATCGACGCGGATGGATTGAATCTGTTGGCAAAAGAGCAGGGCGACCCTGATGGTAACGGCGCTGGTAAAAGAAAGCTTGGCAACCACGTGGTTCTGACCCCCCACCCGGGTGAAGCGGCGAGGCTGCTGGGATGCTCGGTCGCCGACATTGAAAGGGACCGGATCCGGGCTCTCGATTCGCTCAGCAACCGCTATGGCTGCGTGGTGCTTTTGAAAGGTGCAGGCACGCTTGTAAAGAATGCTGATTCAGCGTCAGTGCCAACGCTTATTGATGCGGGTAATGCCGGCATGGCGTCAGGCGGAATGGGTGATGTGCTTTGTGGCCTGATCGGCGCTCTGCTGGGCCAGGGCCAGGAAGGGGTATCAGCAGCGATCCTGGGTGGCGTGTTGCACGGAGCGTCGGCCGACCTCCTGGCGGCTGAGCTGAGTATGGCTGGCATGCTGGCTGGTGACCTGCCGCTGGCAGCGGCCAGACTGTTGAAGTCGAGCGAAACCAGACCGGATACAACAGGAGCCGTGCATGTCTAACTCAACGGCATGGTCATCTGAGTGGTTGCTGAGTGACGAAACGGCAACTGAGACGCTGGGTGCCGCGCTCGCGCAATGTTGCCGGGACGGCGGTTTGGTTTTTCTGCATGGCCCTCTGGGCGCAGGTAAAACGACGACCGCAAGAGGGTTGCTCCGGGCGCTCGGGCATGAGGGTAAAGTGAAAAGCCCGACCTATACGCTGGTGGAGCCCTATGAAAGCCTCAGCCCGATGGCCTATCACTTTGATCTCTACCGGTTAAATGATCCGGAAGAACTCGAGTTCATGGGCTTCAGAGATTTTTTGCGGGACGATGCCCTGTGTCTTATTGAATGGCCCGAAAAAGGGGCAGGATGGCTCGGCACACCTGATCTTGAGCTCGAGCTTGAGCCGACTGAAGAGGCCCGTCTTGTCCGGTATCGACCACAATCCCGCAGGGGTGCGGGAATGGCCGAAGCGCTTAAGCAGTTGTTGATGTCTGCAAAAGGCGTCTCAGCGGTGCAGTCGTCGCGGGAACGCGCCAACTCAACAGGAAAATCCGACGATGTTTGATAATAGATGTTCACGCCGTCGTGGCGATCGGCCGTGGGCCCTGGAGCTTTTGGTGGCGGGGTGGCTGGTCTGCCTGCTGGTATTCAGTGGTGGCGCCATGGGCCAGGTTCCGGTGGAAAACGCCCGTGTATGGCCGGCCCCCGACCACACGCGGGTGGTGTTTGATCTGGGCGCCGAGGTGGAGCATTCGGTATTCACGCTCGAAAATCCCCATCGGCTTGTGGTGGATCTTCGTAATGCATCGCTGAAGTACGATGTCACCCAGCTTGACCTCGGCGATAGCCAGATCCGCCAGGTCCGTAGCGCTCCGCGTAACGGCAACGACCTTAGAATCGTACTGGATCTGGCAACCAAATCGCGACCCCGCAGTTTCGTGCTTCCGCCTAATGACCAGTATGGTCATCGTCTTGTCATTGATCTGGTCGACTCAGGGCAGCAACAGAAGCAGAGCTATGCGCCGGTCATGAGCAATAACAGCAGTTCGGGCCAGCGGGATATCATAGTGGTCATTGACGCCGGCCACGGCGGTGAGGACCCCGGCGCGATCGGCCCGACCGGCTTGCGCGAAAAAGATGTTGTTCTGGAAATCGCGCGGGACCTGCAAAAGCTGATCTCGGCAGAACGTGGCTACAGCGCGGTACTTACCCGGGACCGTGATTATTACATCGGCTTGCGCGAACGCACGGAAATTGCCCGCAAGGCCAATGCCGACCTCTTCGTGTCTATTCACGCGGACGCGTTCTTCAAACCTCAGCCTCGCGGTGCTTCCGTATATGCGCTGTCTCTCAGGGGGGCTACCAGTGAAAGTGCCCGATGGCTGGCGCAGAGTGAAAACGAGGCCGATCTGATCGGCGGGGTGGGCGGTGTCTCACTGGGGGACAAGGACAAGACGCTCGCGAGTGTTCTGCTTGACCTGTCGATGACTGCCAGCATGAATGCCAGCTTGGGCGTGGGTGGGCGCATTCTGAAGGAGATGGGCGCCGTTACAGATTTGCACAAGCGCCAGGTGGAGCAGGCCGCGTTCGTCGTCCTGAAGTCACCAGACATCCCATCTTTGCTGGTTGAGGCTGGATTTCTGTCCAATCCACAGGAAGAACGTAGCTTTCGCTCGTCGGCACATCGGGCAAAGCTGGCCCGCTCTGTTTTCAAGGGTATCGCTGCCCACTTTTCAGAGCTGCCGCCCCCTGGCACCTTGCTCGCCTGGGAAAAACGACGCAAGGGCGACGAACTGGCCTATAAGATACGCAGCGGCGATACCCTTTCCGGGATCGCGCGACGCAACCAGACCTCTGTAGGACGGCTCAAAGAGTTGAACAGCCTTAACAATGAAGAGCTCCAGGTCGGTCAAGTTATCCGTATCCCGACTTCCTGATTCTGGTATGCTGGCGGGCTGAAGGAGCGTCGCTCCTCAGTCATGTCTATTCGCGTCCGGTTGTTCAGGCCCCATGTCCCGTATCCACGTACTTACTCCGCGTCTTGCCAATCAGATAGCAGCTGGTGAGGTTGTCGAAAGACCGGCCTCCGTTGTCAAGGAGCTGGTGGAGAACGCACTCGATGCAGGTGCATCCCGTATTGAAGTCGACGTTGAGCAGGGCGGCGCCAAGCTCGTGCGTATTCGGGACAACGGTGGCGGAATTGACGAGGCCGACTTATCCCTGGCGCTGAGCCGCCACGCAACCAGCAAAATCCAGGACCTGGATGACCTTGAGTCGGTGAGCTCATTGGGCTTTCGGGGAGAGGCACTGGCTAGTATAAGTTCGGTGTCACGGCTCTCCCTGACTTCACGGGTACCCGAATCTGAAGCGGCATGGCGTGTAGAAGTGGAAGGGCGCGACATGGATGCCCGCTTGAGCCCGGCGGCCCACCCGGTGGGCACGACTGTGGAGGTGAGGGATCTCTTCTTCAACACCCCGGCCCGGCGTAAGTTCCTGAGGGCAGAAAAAACCGAGTTTAACCATATTGAGGAAGGGCTCAGGCGGCAGGCTCTGAGCCGTTTTGATGTCGGTTTTTCCCTCCGCCACAATCAGAAGCCGCTGTTCAGCCAGCGCCCGGCAGACTCTCAGGTCGATCAGGAGCGCCGTATAGCGTCCCTCTGCGGCACACGTTTTATCGAGAACGCGGTAATGATCGATAATGAAGCGTCGGGTCTACGGTTGTGGGGATGGGTTGCGCTGCCGACTTTTTCCCGGAGTCAGGCCGACCTGCAGTATTTTTTCGTTAACCGGCGGGTTATTCGGGACAGGCTGGTGGCCCATGCCGTCCGTCAGGCATACCGCGACGTGCTGTATAACAACCGTCATCCGGCGTTCGTGCTTTACCTTGAACTGGACCCGGCCAATGTCGACGTCAATGTTCACCCCACAAAGCATGAGGTCCGGTTCAGGGATGGTCGGCTAGTACACGATTTTATATTTCGTAGCCTGCACCGGGCGCTTGCGCAGGTTCGTCCTGCTGACCATCTGCCGGGGAATCATTCTGCAACCGAGGCCCTGCAGGACAGCGCGCCGGGCAGTTCGGAGAATGGCGCGCAGTTCTTGGTGGGCAGCAGTGCTAACGGTACGGGTTACGATAATGCCAGCGGTACGGGGCACCGTGACGCTGGCGCTACAGCCTATGCCGCAACGCGCTATCCGGCCCCCCAGGAAGCCCGCGAGCAGATGGGGTTTTACCAGGCGCTGCACGGCGGCGGGCCGGTCTCGCAAGCTGGTCCCGTCCGGCAGCCGGTGGCGACCACCGCACCGATGGACGATCAGAACGAGCCCACCCTGGGTTACGCCATCGCCCAGCTACACGGTATCTATGTGTTGTCCCAGAGTTCGCGTGGGCTGATTCTGGTCGATATGCACGCCGCGCATGAGCGAATTACCTACGAACGGATGAAGAAGGCGCTGGAGCAGGAGAGTATGACGCTCCAGCCATTGCTGGTGCCGGTCACTGTTGCTGTCAGCCAGCGTGAGGCCAGCGCTGCCGAGAACAGCCGGGAGACCCTTCAGCAGGTGGGTCTGGTAGTGGAGCGGCTGGGTCCTGAAAGCCTGGTTGTCAGGCAGATCCCGGCGATGCTGCGCGGGGCTGACGCCGAGCAGCTGGTTCGCGATGTTCTGGCTGATCTGATTACCCATGGCCAAAGTGACCGGATAGAAGCGGTCACCCATGAGTTGCTGTCGACTATGGCATGCCATGGCTCAGTGCGGGCTAACCGCCAACTGACACTGCCAGAAATGAACGCGTTATTGCGCGACATGGAGGCGACCGAGCGCAGCGGTCAGTGTAACCACGGCAGACCGACCTGGACTTTGATGACCCTGGCTGATCTGGACAAGCTGTTCCTGCGGGGCCGCTGATCGTGGTTCATCAGCCGGGCGTTGATCTGCCGCTGGCCATTTTTATCATGGGCCCGACGGCCGCGGGTAAAACAGACCTGGCCATTGCACTGCAGGATGTCCTTCCGGGCCGGATTATCAGCGTCGATTCCGCCATGATTTACCGTGGCATGGACATTGGCACAGCCAAGCCCAGTGCAGCTGAATTGGCGCGAGCGCCCCATCGCCTCATTGACGTTATCGACCCGGCTGAGACGTACTCCGTTGGTGACTTCTGCCGGGATGCACGGGGCGAGATGGATGCCGCGGTTGCTGAAGGCCGGGTGCCGCTCCTGACCGGCGGCACCATGATGTATTTCAAGGCATTGAAAGAGGGCTTCGCTGATGTGCCTGTGGCGGACCAGACGGTTCGGCAGCGCTTGTTGGAAACCGCGGAATTGGAAGGCTGGGACAGCCTTTACCGCCAGCTGCAGCGTATTGATCCTGAAGCCGCCGCTGGACTGCATCCAAACAACCATCAGCGACTCGTGCGTGCACTGGAAGTCTTTGAACTTAGCGGGCGGCCGCTGTCATCGCACTGGGCCGCAAGGGGAAGATGGGATGGGCAAGACGAACGCGGCGCCGCTCAAACAATTGCATTGCCCTATCGCATACTGGAACTCGCGTTAATACCGGAATCTCGTGCCTTGCTGCATCGACGCATTGAAGCGCGCTTCACGATGATGCTTAATAGAGGCCTGATTGACGAGGTAGAGAGACTTCGCGCACGAGGTGATCTTAACCTGGACTTGCCCTCGATGAGGTGTGTGGGGTATCGGCAGGTCTGGGAACACCTGGAAGGGAACTTCAGCTATGAAGAACTTGTCCAGAGAGGGATTGCGGCTACCCGACAGCTGGCCAAACGCCAATTGACGTGGTTGCGTCGCTGGCCTGAGGCTCATTCTTTGGACCCTGGAAGCCCCGATCTTTATCGGAATGTATTGAAATTGGTCGATTGCACACCACATTAAGGGTGCATACCCAAGCCTTGAGAACAGTATTAACCGAGGTCCTGGCCCGGCTAGGGATAGTCCGCGGCCCCAATAATTTTCGAACGGCTACTTGAAGCTGCATTTTTAAATAAATAGGAGAAAGAACATGTCAAAAGGGCACTCTCTACAAGACCCTTACCTGAACGCGCTGCGCAAGGAGAGAATTCCGGTATCGATATTTCTCGTCAACGGAATCAAGTTGCAGGGCCAGATCGAGTCGTTCGATCAGTTTGTCATATTGCTGAAAAATACTGTTAGCCAGATGGTCTATAAGCATGCGATCTCGACGGTTGTGCCGGCGCGCAACGTCCGGGTTGTTCATAGTCCCGTTGATGGCGAGGCGCCTGAAGAGGCTTCCTGAGCCTGATACTGTCCCCGTGAAGGAGGCGATGCCACCTCTTGTTTGAACGTCCTGATTTTGGTGAGCGAGCAGTGCTTGTTCACCTAGAGTTTCCTACCGAAAGCCATAGCGAAGACCCAACCGAATTTCGGGAGCTGGTTCGGTCTGCCAATGTCGAACCGGTCTGTACAATCACTGGCTCGAGAAGCCAGCCGAGCCCACGGTATTTTGTGGGTGAAGGCAAAATGGAAGAAATACGGCAGGCTGTGACCGATGCAGAAGCCGATGTGGTGCTGTTCAACCATACCCTCTCGCCAAGCCAGGAGCGCAATCTCGAGCGAGCTTTCAAATGCCGCGTGCTCGACAGAACCGGAGTCATCCTCGATATTTTTGCCCAGCGTGCCAGGACGCACGAAGGCAAATTGCAGGTTGAGCTCGCGCAACTGGAGCACATGTCGACCCGGCTCGTGCGGGGCTGGACTCACCTGGAGCGGCAGAAAGGCGGCATTGGGCTGCGTGGCCCGGGTGAGACGCAGCTGGAAACCGACAGGCGATTGCTGCGGGGTCGGATCAAGTCGATCAACCGCCGCCTGGACAAGGTGCGGCGGCAGCGGGACCAGGGTCGCCGAGCCAGAAAACGCGCGGATATGCCGACGGTGTCACTGGTCGGCTACACCAACGCCGGCAAATCCACCCTGTTTAACCGGCTGACTGAATCCCATGTATTCGCCGCCAACCAGCTCTTCGCGACGCTGGACCCAACGTTGCGTCGACTGGAGCTGCCGGATCTGGGGCCGATGGTGCTGGCTGATACAGTGGGCTTTATCCGCCACCTGCCTCATAAGCTCGTGGAAGCGTTTCGCGCGACGCTGGAAGAAACGATAGAAGCGTCGCTTCTGGTGCATGTCATCGACGCAAATGATGAACGCCGCGACGATAACATCGAGCAGGTCGAAACTGTCCTGGCCGAAATCGGTGCGGACGAGGTGCCCGTTCTGCAGGTCTATAACAAGATTGACTGCATGGACGGCGTGGCACCCCGGGTAGAGCGGGATGGCGAGGGCAAGCCTGTGCGGGCCTGGGTTTCGGCGGTTTCCGGCGCTGGCCTCACCGAGCTGCTCGATGCCATCAGTGAGCTTCTGGTCGAAGACGTGATCCACGAGCGACTGCGTCTGACTCCAGGGCAGGGTAAACTACGCGCGCTGTTCTACGGGGCCGGCGCTGTGGTTGGCGAACAACAGCTCGATAACGGTGATGCCGAGCTAGAGGTCCGCATGCAGATGCGTGACTGGAATCAGCTCCTGCGGCGCGCCGGTACGGGTGAAGCCGAGGTCAACCGACTCCGGTTGCCGTAACGGGGCATAATCAATAGTATTTGCACCACTTGAGGCGGAGCTGACCTCCGCCTCTGATTTTTTGACGGGCGCTCTTACGCGTGCCCGGACCGATTTCGTACTTGACGGAGAATTTTATGGCCTGGAATGAACCGGGTGGCAACCGTAACGACCAGGATCCCTGGGGGACCGGGCGACGGGGTGGTGGCGATCAGGGTCCGCCAGATCTGGATGAGGCACTTAGAAAAGGCCTGGACAAGATCAATAAGCTCTTTGGCGGCAAAGGGGGCGGCGGTCAGGGTGGCAAGCGTGGCAGTTCAGGTAGCGGTTTTGGGCCTATCCTCGCCATTATTGCAATTGTGGCAGTTGGTTTTCTTGTGGTTCAGTCGGTGTATACGGTCGATGAGCAGGAGCGGGCCGTTGTATTGCGTTTCGGCAAGTACCACAAAACGGTCAACCCGGGGCTTCAGTTCCGTATCCCGCTCATCGACGACGTCCGCAAGGTTCAGGTAACCAATGTTCGGTCGACCCAGACCTCGAAGCAGATGCTTACCGAGGATGAGAACATCGTTAACGTCGACCTGCAGGTGCAGTACCGGATCTCTGATGCTCAAGCCTACGTGCTTAACGTGCGCGACCCGTCAGAAACGCTTCGGTTCGCGACGGACAGCTCCTTGCGTCACGAAGTGGGTGGCTCCGACCTGGACGAAGTGCTTACAACCGGCCGGGCTGCATTGGCTGTTCAGGTTCAGCAGCGACTGCAATCGTTCCTCGATGCGTATGGGGCCGGTTTGCAGGTCGTGAAAGTCAACGTGGAAAGCACGCAGCCTCCACAACAGGTTCAAGCCGCGTTTGAAGATGTTCAGCGCGCGCGGGAAGACGAGCAGCGTCTTATTGAAGAAGCCCAGACCTATCGTAACAGGGTCGTGCCGGAAGCTCGGGGTCGTGCCCAGCGTATGATCGAGGAAGGTACCGCTTACCGCGCCCAGATCGTTGAGACCGCGGCAGGTGAAACCCAGCGATTCCTTGCTTTACTGGACGTCTTCGCAGAGTCGCCAGATGTAACCCGTGAGCGCCTTTATATTGAGACCATGGAGAAGGTGCTCGGCCGTACCAGCAAAATACTGGTGGACGTAGATGGGGGTAATAACATGATGTACCTGCCTCTGGACCGTCTGACCCAGGGCCGGGCCAATAACGAGCAGACTGAAGGTGCTCCGGATATTTCGGACACGGCGGCCCTGGACATGGAAACGCTGACCGACCGGGTCATCCAGGAATTGCAGAACAGACAGGGCACCACCACCCGGAGGGCACGTTAATATGACACCTAAAGGTTTAGTAGCGCTTGTCGCGGCGTTTATCGTCATTCTTCTGGTGTCTGCCACGGTTTATGTGATCCCCGAGACCCACCGCGGTGTATTGCTGCGGTTCGGTGAGCTGGTAGAAACCGATATCCAGCCCGGGCTTCACTTTAAGCTGCCGTGGATTGATGAGAGCCGGACGTTCGACACCCGGGTGCTTCTTCTGGATGTCACCACCAATCGCTATCTCACCATCGAGAAGAAGCCGCTCGACGTGGACTCGTATGTGACCTGGCAGATTCAGGATGTGGACCAGTTCTACCGTTCGACCGGTGGGGATGAAATGCGCGCGGTCAGCCTGATTACCTCGCGTGTGGACACCGGTCTGCGGAACGAATTCGCTGGCCGTACCATGTACGAAGTTATCTCTGGAGAGCGTGATGCGCTGGTCGATAACCTGACCGAGTCGGTCGATAAACTGGTCGAGGAGGAGTTCGGGGTCAAGGTACGCGATATCCGGGTACGGGCAATTGAGCTGCCAGGCGAAGTGAGTCAGAACGTCTTCCGGCGGATGAGCACAGAGCGTGAAAAAGAAGCTCAGGAGTATCGTTCGCGTGGTCGGGAACTGGCCGAGGGCATTCGGGCCGATGCTGATCGGCAGCGCACCATCGTACTGGCTGAGGCATTCCGTGAGGCTGAAGAAGTCCGTGCATCAGGTGACCGTGTTGCAGCCAAGACCTATGCTGATGCCTATGACCAGAACCCAGAGTTCTTCAAACTCTTCAGGAGCCTGCGTGCCTACGAAGAGACATTCAAGGACAAGGGCGACATGCTGGTGCTTGATGCCAATAGCGACTTCCTGCGTTTCATGAACGACATGCAGGCCACCGGTAGCGCGTCCGGGAATAACTGAAACCGCGTCACTAGTCGTTGATTTTCCTGTCCCTGCTGAAAGCGTGCGGGGGAACCGGAGAGCGGAGCTACGGCTTATCGTACCTATCAGGTAGCGATAAGTTGGGACAAGTTTCGCTTTCCGGTTTTTTTGTGCCCGCTATCACGGTAAAATCCGGGCTCCTGTCGCGCCCTCCTTTTGCGAGGGCGTTGTTGCGATGACGCCAAACCACGGAAGCATTTCATGACGGTATCCGACCGCTGGCTACTCCCGGACGGAGTGGAAGACCTCCTGCCACCGACTGCGCTGCGTATTGAAGCGTTGCGCCGGGAGTTGCTGGATTCCTGGCAGCGGTGGGGTTACCAACTGATATCTCCACCGATGATCGAATATCTGGAGTCCCTCCTCACTGGCACTGGCAACGACCTGGACCTGCAAACGTTCAAACTAACCGATCAGTTGACAGGCAGGTTGATGGGCGTTCGGGCCGATATGACGCCTCAGGCCGCGCGTATCGACGCTCACGGGTTGCAGAGTAAAGGTGTAACCCGACTTTGCTATGCCGGGCATGTGCTTCATACACGCCCCCTCAGCCTCACCGGCGGCAGAGCGCCGCTTCAGGTCGGCTGTGAGTTGTTCGGCAGCAGTGCGTTGGCTGCAGACGAGGAAATTGTCGTGCTGATGCTCGAAGCGCTCGCGGTAGCAGGCGTTGCACGGGTGCACCTGGATCTGGCTCACGTTGTTATTTACCAGGAGCTGGTCGCTGCGGCCGGGCTTAGCGATAAAAAGCAGAAGGCGGTATTCGACGCCGTTCGGCGAAAATCCGTGCCGGAGCTTCATGAGCTGCTGGGCAATCAGCCCGCCGGCAGTGCCGGTGCTCAGCTTCTCGCGCTGGCGCCGCTGGTTGGTGGTCGCGAGGTGCTCGCGCAGGCAAGCGAAATTCTGGGGACGGCGTCGGAACGCATCAAGAAGGCTCTGGGTGATCTGGAGTACGTTGCTGACCGCGTGTCCGCGCGCTTTCCAGACGTCAGCCTGGGCTTCGATTTTTGCGAGCTTCGGGGGTACAACTACCACACCGGGTTGGTATTCGCTGCTTTCGGGGCAGGGGGTGAGCAGGCTCTGGCTCAGGGTGGCCGTTACGACGCGATCGGCGAAGATTTCGGTCGTGGGCGTCCGGCTACCGGGTTCAGCGCTGACCTCAGACGGCTCACACTTCTGGCCGATAGTAGCGATGTTGTGGATCACCGTGCGATATACGCACCGGCAGTCGATGACCCGGATCTACAGCGTCGTGTAAGTGAATTGCGCCGTTGCGAAACTGTTATTCAGGCCTTGCCCGACGAGGATTCTCACCGGGCACGCAGCCAATGCGATCGGCAACTTGTGCAGCGTGACGGCAAGTGGCATATCGAGGCTCTGAACGCTCAGTAGGCTTTTCTGTACCGACTGCTCGTGATCAGCTCCAAATCACCTGAAACTCATACCAAGGCCCTCCGGCTGTGCCTGGGCCCCGACGACCGAGAATAGGCAATGGGTAAAAATGTTGTAGTTTTAGGCACCCAATGGGGTGACGAAGGCAAGGGTAAGATCGTTGATCTTCTCACCGATCAGGTTGCCGCAGTGGTCCGTTTTCAGGGGGGGCACAATGCCGGGCACACGCTGGTGATAGAAGGCGAGAAAACAGCCCTGCATCTGATTCCGTCCGGCATACTCCGGGAGCACGTCATCTGCCTCATCGGTAATGGTGTCGTTGTGGCGCCTGATGCGCTGTTCAAGGAAATCCGTGAACTGGAAGCGCGCGGGGTTGAAGTAAGAGAACGCCTGCGGGTGAGTTACGCGTGTCCTCTTATTTTGCCGACGCATGTTGCTCTTGATCTGGCGCGTGAGGCGCGTCGCGGAAATGCCAAGATCGGGACCACCGGACGGGGAATAGGCCCGGCCTATGAAGACAAAGTGTCCCGCCGTGGCTTGCGGATCGGCGACCTTGCCGACCCAGGGGCTTTCGCGGAGAAGCTTTCGGAGTTGATGGGCTATCACAACTTCGTCCTTACCCAGTATTACGGCGCTGAGGAAGTCGACTTCCAGAAGACACTCGACCAGATGATGGAGTGGGGCCAAGAGCTGCTACCTCTCGCCGCGGATGTCACCGGGATGCTCCATGATTATCGTAAACAGCAGAAAAATATGCTGTTTGAGGGCGCGCAGGGCTCACTGCTGGATATCGACCTGGGAACATACCCCTACGTCACCTCATCGAACACAACGGCCGGGGGGACGGCGACAGGCAGCGGCTTCGGGCCGCTCTATCTGGACTATGTGCTGGGAATCACCAAAGCCTATACCACGCGAGTCGGGTCGGGGCCTTTCCCTACCGAGTTATTCGATGACGCGGGGGCCTATCTGGCTAAAAAAGGCCATGAGTTCGGAACCACAACCGGGCGTGCCCGCCGCTGCGGTTGGTTCGACGCGGTCGCGTTACGGCACGCTATCCAGATCAACAGTGTCTCCGGGATCTGTCTGACCAAACTGGATGTTCTCGATGGGCTCGAGACTGTAAAGGTTTGCGTGGGATACAAAACGCCCCAGGGTGAACTGCAGCGGCCGCCGATTGGCTGCGACCTCTATGACCAGATAGAGCCGATCTACGAAGAACTGCCCGGCTGGGCTAAAAGCACCGTCGGCCTTACTGCTATGGAACAGCTACCTGCCAACGCTCGGGCCTACATTGCTTTTCTGGAGAAGCAGATTGAGGCGCCCATCGACATTATCTCCACCGGCCCAGACCGGGTCGAGACCATCACGCTAAGACACCCTTTCGTCTAGTGTCACGAGGCGCCAGGCTGCTTCCCCGGGGTTGGGTTAGCGGGGCTTGCGGGCAATAAGAGTGGCCCGCAGCGGGGCGGGGTAGCCCTCCGCCGTCTTTGAAGGATCGCTTGGGTCGAGAAAGTCAGAAAGCGACTGAAACTGCATCCAGTCGGTGGCGCGTTGCTCCTCTGTGGAGGTCAGGCTTTCATCGACGACCCGAATGTCAACAAAGCCGGCTCGTGCCAGCCAGCGCTTGAGTGACCTGCTGCTGGGAATAAACCAGACGTTGCGCATCATGGCGTAGCGGTCCTCGGGCATGAGCACTTCGCCTTCATTCCCTGCGATCACCAGTGTTTCCAGCACGACTTCGCCGCCCGGTTTCAGCGTCGCTTTGAGGTCCAGCAGGTGGTCTATCGGCGAGCGGCGGTGATAGAGAATGCCCATGGAAAAAACCGTATCAAAGTAAGCCATGTCGGGGGGCAGGTCTTCCACGCGGATCGGCAGCAGATCGACCGGCGCCGCGTTGTCGTACCGTTTGAGACTGAGGAATTGCATCAGGAACAGTAAGCCCGGGTCTATGCCTATGACGCGGCTAGCGCCGGCGCCCCACATGCGCCAGCAGTGGTAACCGGAGCCGCAGCCGACATCCAGAACGGTCCGCCCCGTCAGGTCGCTGAGGTGCGGCGCGACCCGGTCCCATTTCCAGTCCGAGCGCCACTCCGTGTCAACACTGAGACCGAAAAACTCGAATGGCCCTTTGCGCCACGGCATCAGACCTCGCAGGGCATGCTCCAGCTCTGGCTGAAGACTGCCAAGCCTCATGTCAGGTTGATCCGGTTCGTTCGCGGTAACCGCTACAGCTGATCGGTTCGGCAGCACCTTGGCGGCCGCGGAGACGGGTAACCCGTTATAAGCGTTCTGCCAGCGCTCTAGGTCACCATGGGGGTGACTCACAAACCGCTGCAAAAGCTGATTCTGCAGCTGGCCGGCCCAGGCTGCATTGCCTGTCTCACACAGGTGCGTCAGCAGAGGGTCATACAGGTCGCGCCAGTGGCGGCTCAGGTCAAGCGGATGGGGCAGGGTCATTTTTCTGTCTATTGGCCAGAGCTACGAGGGAAACGAAGTTGAAGCATTGGTACCAGAGAACAACGCGGGTAAAGCCGGCATCCAGCAGTCGTTGTCGATGCGCTGTCAGGGTTTCAGGGACAAGAACCTGCTCCAGTGCGGAACGCTTCTGGCTTATCTCTAGGTCAGAATAGCCATTGGCCCGCTTGAAATCGTGGTGCAGCAGGCTTTGCCATGATTGCTCGTCATCGTCTTCAAAAGATATTTTTTCAGAAAGGATGAGGGCGCCACCGTCGACCATGCCCTCGTGAATCCGCCTCAGCAGGCTCGAGCGCTGATCCGGAGGAACGAACTGCAGGGTAAAGTTGAGCGTCACCACGGACGCGTTCTCAATTGTGGAGTCCAGCAGATCCTCGCAGCGTAACTGGACCTGGACAGCGTTGTCATCAAGCGCGATGTGATGCTGGCAGCGCTCTATCATCGCCGACGAATTATCCACAGCGATCACCCTGCACGACGCATGTTGGGCACCGTGTCGCATGGCCAGGGTCGAAGCGCCAAGGGAGCAGCCCAGGTCGTAGAGGTTCGTGTCCGGCTGGGCGAAGCGCGAAGTTATGACGCCAATCATGGGTATGATGGTGGTGTAACCGGGAACCGAGCGACGAATCATGTCCGGGAAGACGCGCGCGACCGCGTCATCGAACTGAAAACTGCCAGGTCGGGTTCCGGCCTGGGTAAAAATACGGTCACGCTCGGTAGGCATATCTTTAGGTGAAGCCCCAGACACAACGGGTTCCTCTGGATCGGGCATAGGTTTTAGTCAGCGGATTCAGTGGCCGGTTCGGCGGTACTGGCTGCCGTGCAGGCGACGCCGCGGTTTTTGAAGTCTACCAGCAGGCCGCGCATTTTTTCGTCGGTATTGGATGCGATAACCAGATAGCCGCGGTGACACTCGGCATGCACCTCGGGTTTACTGGGGGACAGGCGAAAACTCTCGCCATCGGCGAGATAGATGGCCTTGAAGTCTCCCACGGGCAAGGCGCTCTTATCGAGCGAGTGCTTCAGCACGCCGTAGTACTCCAGCACGGCAACCGTCGCTGCTATGGTAGCGACAACTGTCAGGATCAAGGTGGCGGGCTTGAGCCTCCCCTTTGTGCTCATGCGCTAGTCTCCGTGTTTTATCTGAATCAAATAAATTATCAGGGCGCCAACGAAAGCGGCGGCTCGTCCAATGCCGATAGTTGTTCCCTTAGCATCAGGATATGGTCTGACCAAAACCGGGGTTGCCCGAACCAGGGAAAGTGCATGGGGAACGTAGGATCAGACCAGCGTTGTCCCAGCCACGCGGCATGACGCACCACGCGAAGCGTTCGCAGCGGCTCGATCAGAATGCGCTCGCGACGGTTGAAACTGTTGAACTGCTCATACCCTTCCAACAGCTCGGCCAGTTGATGGCCGCGCTCGCGATGGTCGCCATTCAGAAGTAGCCACAGGTCCTGGATGGGCGGCCCCTGGCGCGAGTCGTCAAAATCAACCATGAGGATGCGCTCGTCCCGCACCAGCAGGTTGCCGCCGTGACAGTCCCCGTGCAGACGGGCTGTTTCGACATCACCGGCCTGGTCAAGCGCAGCTTCTATGCGCGGCTCGAGATCCCGCAGCAAGCTGGTGTAAGCGGGGAGGAGGTCGCCCGGTATGAAATCACTCTGCACCAGAAAATCCCGGCTCTCCCGCAAATCATCAAGTATCCGGATGCTGGGTCGAGTCTCATACGGTTTTACCGAGCCGATCGCGTGTAACCGTCCCAGCCATTGCCCCAGGCGGTACAGGGTATCTTTCTCACTGGTATCGGGCGCCTGCCCCCCTCGCTGGGGGAATACTGCGAAATGGAACCCGGCGTGCTCGAACAGTGTTCGACCGTCAGCGCCAGGGAGAGCAGCCACGACGGGGATTTCGCCCGCCTCAAGATCCGCTACAAAGGCGTGCTCTTCGAGAATCTGCTCGGGTGTCCAGCGGTCGGGTCGGTAAAATTTGACGATCACCGGGGTGCTGTCCTCGATGCCTACCTGGTACACCCGATTTTCGTAACTGTTAAGGGGGAACAGCCGGCCGTTAATGGCATAGCCGGCCGCCTCAACAGCATCCAGGATAGTATCGGGTGTGAGGGCTTCATAGGGATGGCCCGTCGTCTCAACTACCATGGCGTCGGTTCCTCTGGAAAAGTAGGGCAGTCTTAGCGGGCCATCAGCATGTCCCGCACAGCGAACCGTGGGACGTGACTATACCATAGGGGTCCGGCGACCACAGGATCATAGTGCTCTGACAGGACCACAGTGCTCTGACAGGACCATAGTGCTCTGGCAGGATCATAGTGGTCCGGCGACCATAGGCCGCTGATAATTTGAGCTGACCCAGCGATGGGCGCCGCAAGGGTAGGCGCGTTCAGCGTCGCGCTGAAATGGCGCAGAGCAGACGTTTAATCTGGCAGGTAGGAGTAGATCAGGAGTTCGAAACGAGATCCGTTCGCTGACGCTTCATTTTCTGGAGGTGATACCAGTGTTCGTCCAGTTCCCAGCGCACGCGCGCGATGTCTTCGTGTCCGAGGATAATTTCGCTCGCGCGAGCCTGAAGTTGAGCATATTCGCGTTCCGCTCGCTGCCAGTCGCGATGCGAGTCATTAACGCTCTGCAGTGGCGGAAACAGTGCTTCCAGCGCCTGACGTGTTGAAGTGCCGGTCGAGCGGAGCGTTGTCATGACCGCGGTGTCGCCTTCTATGCGAAGTACACGGAACGGGTAGACATAGCTCTCCAGACGAGGGTCGTCGCGCAGGGTATTGTTAAGATTGATGACGCCAGCGCCACGCATGAGCAGCCAGGCCACGAACAGCGCGGCAACGAGCATCACCAGCAGGAATTGTTTACGATCTGACATAGCCTAGAATCTCTGGATGATGACTGTGTCCGGCAAGCTGAACCGAGCTTGAGCCAGACGCTACTCTTAAGTCGACCGATACCACTAGGTCGACAGATACCACTAAGTCGACAGATACCACGTCGATAGGACGGTCCTGTCCAGGCTAGAGCGGCATGCGGAGGTCTGCGAATCAACGCTACGGGACACTAGTATAATGGTAGAAGCACGATCCCGCGAGGGTATCGACCGCGGCGAGTCGGGCGGTCCCCTGACTCAGCGTCTTAATGCCGACCACAGTCTTTTTGCCGAAGAGCCTGGACGGGCTGGCCTTTCCGTCAGTATCAAAAAGGATCGCAGATGAAACTGGAGGCAGACACTGTCGTCATCGGTGCCGGCGTCGTCGGGCTCGCGATAGCCCGTGCGCTGGCCCGAGACGGGCGAGATGTGCTGGTGCTGGAACAGCAGTCAGCCTTTGGCATGGGGATATCTTCCCGAAACAGCGAGGTCATCCATGCCGGGCTCTACTATCCAGAAGGCTCGTTGAAAGCCAGGCTCTGCACGACCGGGCGGCGCGCGCTCTACGACTATTGTGCAAGCCATGGCGTACCGTACCGTCGCTGCGGGAAGTGGGTCATAGCAACTCATCCAGAACAGGAGCCCGCGCTGGCCGAGGTGGAGCAGCGGGCTGCCGCCAATGGGGTGACGCTCGATCGCCTATCCACGCGCTCACGGGCGGCGGAGCCGGACCTCAACATAGTGGCCGGGCTCGCGTCACCCGAAACCGGTATCATTGACAGTCACCAGTTGATGCTCGCTCTGATCGGTGAACTTGAAGATGCAGGTGGACGCGTCGCCTACAACGCGCCCGTCGAGTTCGCAGAAGCACGAGGGACAGGGCATCTGCTTCGTGTCGGTGGCGAACTGGAGTGCGAAATATTATGCCGGCAGGCGGTCAACGCTGCGGGGCTGAATGCCGCTGGACTGGCCCGGCAATGGGGCGGGTTCGACAAAAGCCGGGTCCCGGCGCTGCACATGGCCCGGGGCCACTACTTCAGTTATAGCGGGGCACACCCGTTCACGCGCCTTATCTATCCCGTGCCTGAGCCTGGCGGACTCGGTATCCATCTCACCCTCGATCTTGCGGGTCAGGCCAGGTTCGGACCCGACGTACAGTGGATCACCCAGGAGGACTATCAGGTCCCGGTGGACCGCGCCGGACACTTCCGTGACTCGATTGCCCAATGGTGGCGGGGTTTCGATCCCGCCCGGCTAAAGCCGGCCTATTCAGGCATCAGACCCAAACTCAGCGGCCCCGGCAAGGATCCGGCAGACTTCTTCATCGAAGGGCCGGAGGAGCACGGCATTGAGGGATTGGTCGTGCTGCTGGGGATAGAATCGCCCGGCCTGACAGCCAGCCTTGCGATCAGCGAGCTGGTCAGGGATAAGCTCGCGCATTAGTTCAACGCCTGCCCGTCATGAAGTTATCTCATCGGCGTCCGGGCCAGCGCCCACACCGAGACTGTTAGGGCGCCCTGGGCTTTGAGCGTTTTGGCAAGTTGCTGCGCCGTTGCGCCAGTTGTTACCACATCATCGACGATAGCAACATGGGGCGGAGGCCGGCCGTTGACGACGAAGGCGCCGGCCAGATTCTTCAGCCGCGCCTTACGGTCAAGGCGGATCTGCGGTCGTGTCGCAGCCGACCGGCTGCAGAGTTGATAGTCCACCGGGATTTGTAATGCACGACCTAGCTCATAGGCAATAATGGCTGCCTGGTTGAACCCGCGCGCCCGATATCGCACTGGATGCATAGGGCAGGGCAGCAGAATATCCGGTTTTGGGTCACTGCACTGTTTCAGGTCGTTACCCAGCAGTGCGATCAGCGGCCGCGCCATGGCCTGCTGACCCTGGAATTTGAAGCGCCCTATCATGGTGTCGACCGGGAAAGTGTAGAGGCAGGCCGTCACGACGCGGTCAAATGCGGGCATGTTCTGCTGGCATCGGCCACAGGCCTTTGCGTCGAAGGGCAGGGGTAGCGCGCAGGTTCGGCAGGTGAAACCCATGCGCGGCAGCGCGCGCAGGCAGGCCAGGCAGAGTCTGCCGGCCTGCGCTGGCGCCAGACAGAGCGGGCACTGACTGGAATGCCGGCCAGTGTAAACCAGATTTTCAAGATAGGTTGACACCCACCGGGCGGGCCGTATCATATCCACCATCCTTGGCGTTGGTCCGAGATCTTTTGCGCCCTAACCGGTCAGCGCGGCCGCAATTCCGGCAAGTGCTTAGTTCCTGTCCGGTTCCCAAAAGGTCTGGGCCCAGCTTCAGCACCTTCAAGCAGGAGCCAAATCCATGTCATCTGCCACCGTGAGCTCAATCCCTTCCACTGCAAACGTTGCCCATGGTTTACGCCATGACTGGACCATGGCGGAGGTGAGAGAGCTCTTGGCCCTGCCTTTCAATGACCTGATCTTCCGGGCCCAGACTGTGCATCGTCAGAACTTTGATCCGAACGAGGTGCAGGTCAGCACATTGCTCTCGATCAAGACAGGTGCCTGCCCGGAGGACTGTAAATACTGTCCGCAAAGCGGTCACTACAATACCGGGCTGGAGAAAGAAAAGCTTCTCGAAATCCAGAAAGTGATTTCCGAAGCGAGAAATGCCAAAGAAAAAGGGGCGTCACGTTTCTGTATGGGTGCGGCCTGGCGGAGCCCTACGGCAAAAGACCTGCCGTACGTGCTGGATATGGTGCGCGAGGTCAAGTCTCTCGGCCTTGAGACCTGCATGACCCTGGGCATGCTGACGGGCGAGCAGGCTTCAGCCCTGGCTGAAGCGGGACTGGACTACTACAACCACAATCTCGACACCTCGGCCGAATATTACGACCAGATTATCACTACCCGGACCTATTCTGACCGCTTGCGCACACTTGCCCATGTTCGGGATGCCGGCATGAAGGTCTGTTGCGGCGGCATCATGGGCATGGGAGAGTCCGAGGATGACCGGGCGGGCCTGCTGGTTCAGTTGGCAAACCTGCCGAAGCACCCGGAGTCTGTGCCCATCAACATGCTGGTCAAAGTCGAAGGCACACCGCTGGCCGATGAGGCAGATCTGGAACCGTTCGATTTTGTCCGTACCGTCGCGGTTGCCCGGATTCTCATGCCGGAATCCCATGTCCGCCTTTCAGCTGGTCGCGAAGATATGAACGAGCAAATGCAGGCGCTCTGCTTCTTCGCGGGCGCCAATTCGATTTTCTATGGCGAAAAACTGCTTACAACCGCCAATCCCGAAGCAGATCGGGACCGCCAACTGTTCCAGAAGCTGGGCATTCGGCCGGAGCAGCGCGAGCAGACCCAGCCCGAGGCGCATGAGGAAGCCGCGTTGGTCGAGGCGTTAGAACAGGAACGTACCGCTCATCTTTTCTATGATGCGTCGGCGCCGGTTGGGAAAACCGCGGCTGAGCTTTAACCCGAATGCGTGATTGGGCTGGCAGGCTTGAGCAGCGCCGCGAGCAGGGCCTCTACCGTAAAAGGCAGGTTCTGGGTTCTCCGCAAGGGCCAAGGGTCCGGCTTGACGGTCAGTCCTGCCTGAATTTTTGTAGTAATGACTACCTGGGGCTCGTGAATCATCCCCAGGTCGTCGAGGCCATGGCTGAGGCCTGCCGGACCATGGGGGTAGGGGCGGGTGCGTCACATCTGGTCTGCGGTCACCATCAGGCTCACCACGCACTCGAGCATGCACTTGCTGAGTTCACAGGCCGTGAGGCCGCACTCGTCTTCTCCAGTGGCTATGCCGCCAACCTTGGTGTATTGGCGGCTCTGGCGACCCGGGGTGACCTGGTGTTCCAGGATCGGCTGAACCACGCATCGCTACTGGATGGCGTCCTGTTAAGCCGGGCGACACTCAAGCGCTTCCCTCACGCGGACCATCAGGCGTTAAAAGCGATGCTGAAAGACAGCGAAAGCGCCGTCTCGTCCAGCAGTCAGCGGTTTGTCGTGACTGATGGGGTATTCAGTATGGATGGCGACCTGGCGCCGCTGGATGAACTTGGCGCGGTAGCCAAGGAACACGATGCATTATTGATTGTGGACGATGCCCATGGTTATGGGGTGCTGGGGTCCGGGGGGCGAGGCAGCGTCAGCCATTACGGGCTGAGTGAAGAGGACGTGCCCCTGGTGGTCGGCACCCTGGGCAAGGCCTTGGGTACGGCGGGTGCTTTCATTGCCGGTCCCCGCCTGCTAATTGATTACCTTGTGCAGTTTGCTCGGCCCTATATCTATACCACTGCCATGCCGCCAGCAATTGCAGCAGCCACCCTGGTCAGCTTGCGCCTGGCAGAAGATGAGGTCTGGCGCCGTGACCACCTGCAAGCGCTAATCGTGCGTTTCCGTAAGGAGACCGCTGCCCTTGGCTACCGGCTTATGGCCTCTTCGACGCCAATACAACCGCTACTAATCGGCGATGCCCGCGAAGCGAGCCGCCTGAGTCAGGCGCTGCTGGGCCGAGGCATCGCGGTTAGCGCAATAAGGCCGCCAACCGTTCCCGAAGGCTCCGCCCGGCTGCGCGTCACTCTCACCTCAGCCCATTCCCATGCAGATCTCGATCAGCTTCTGGATGCTTTGGCGGCCGAGCAGTCATCTATCGGGTGTAGCCAGACCGGCGCAACGGCATGAGCGACCTGCCATTAGTTCTCATCGGGGGCTGGGGCGTACCGGTGGAGGCGGTAGCGACCGTGGCACGCCGCTGGCCAGGCCGCGTAATGACGGTTTCGGTACATGATTACGCCGAGGCCCATGGACCGGAGGCCTGGGTCCGGCAACTATTGTCTCGGGCGCCCGTGTCTGCAGTTTGGGCGGGCTGGTCCTTAGGTGGTCAGCTCGCCATGCTGGCTGCGCAAATAGCGCCGGCACGGGTTGCCGGAGTCTGGACGGTCTGCAGTTCACCCAGGTTTCTGGCCCGCCCGGACTGGCCTGGTATGCCCCTCGAAGAATTCGCGCAATTCAGGGTCGGAGTGGCCGCAAACCCGGCGCGGGCCTGGAAGCGCTTCCTCCTGCTCCAGATTCGTGGGGATGAGTATGAGGCAGAAGGCCGAGAAGCCTGGCAGCCCTGGCTCAAAAAAGGGCCGGCCTGGCCGCGGGAGACGCTGCTGGCTGGTCTCGATTGGCTCGGCGATCTGGACCGACGGGCTGCCTGGCGTAATTGCCAGGTTCCGCACTCCCACTGGTTCGGTGATCAGGACCCGTTGGTCGATCCGGCGCTTGTTCGCACAGGTAGCGTAGCTAACGCCAGACTTGCCGCAGGGATGGCACACTGGCCATTTGGTGCCCATGCCGACGCGCTCGCCGTCAGCCTGCGCCAGTTCGGGCAAACACTGGAGATGACCGGCGAAAATCTGGAGGCCCCATGAATGAGCTTGTCTGGTCGCCCCATAAAGCCCGTGTCGCGGCTGATTTTGGTGCGGCAGCGCCCCGCTACAATCGCGTCGCGCGCTTACAGAAAATCGTTATCGAGCTTTTGCTAAAGCGGCTGCAACCGGTTGCCGGGCATGTGCTTGATTTGGGCTGTGGAACCGGTCTTGCGCTGAAAGATCTCGCCGCCGCCTGTCCCCAGGCGGATGTGGTAGCGATGGACCTGGCCGAGGGGATGGTGCGCCATGCCCGCGCGGACCTGACCGAGGGGCATGAACGCAGCCTTTACCACTGGCTGGCAGGAGACGCCGAAGCCCTGCCTCTGGCAGACGGCAGTCTGGATCTTGTTTTTTCGAGCCTGGCGATCCAGTGGTGCGAGAACCTGGCTTCCGTGTTCCAGGAGCAGGCGCGTGTGCTGAAACCGGGCGGCCAGCTGCTCGCGTCGACGCTGGTTGACGGCACGTTGGGCGAACTCAGTTGGGCATGGCAGCAGGTGGATCCTGGCCGAGCCCATGTTAACCGCTTTCTTAGCGAAAGCGACTTGAAGGCCGAGGTACGGCGGGTGTTCGGCTCCGCTCGCGTTGATGTTGTCGATATAAAGCTGAATTATCCCGGGCTCGGCGCGCTATTGCGCGAACTCAAGGATCTGGGCGCCCGTTATAAAGGAGCCGCAGCCGGTACCCGTGCTACAGCGCCGGGAAAATTGCGTCGTCTGGAAGCTGCGTATGGCTCGTTGGCTACCCCTGCCGGGCAGTTGCCCGCGACCTACAAAGTGGCGATTATCCAGAACTGAGGAGTAAACGTGGCCAGAAAAACTGTATTTATAACCGGTACCGATACCGAAGTGGGCAAAACCATGGTGTCTGCTGCGCTGCTATATGCTGCTGCCCGAGCAGGCTACCGCACGCTCGCACTCAAACCGGTAGCGGCAGGCTGCGAAGAGACAGCAGAAGGATTGCGTAATGACGATGCCCTGATGTTACAGGCAGCGATGACAGAACAACTCAGCTACTCGCAGGTCAATCCGGTTGCGCTGGCCGAAGCTATCGCCCCCCATGTCGCGGCTGTCAATGCGGGTGTTCGGCTGTCGGTGCAGAGGCTGGCCGGGTTTTGCCGCGGCGTAATGCTCAAACCCGCTGACTTTCTGCTGATAGAAGGGGCAGGCGGATGGCGGGTGCCGCTCAATGAACGTGAGAGCTACGCCGGGCTTCCCGTTGAGCTGGCCTGCCAGGTGATCCTGGTAGTTGATCTTCGCCTGGGCGCGATAAATCATGCGCTTCTTACCGCCGAGGCGATCCGACGTGACGGCCTTCAGTTGATTGGCTGGGTCGCTAACCGGGCATCTCCCTTGCCTATGCAGGCCGAAGCACAGACGCTGGCATTCCTGGCCCAGGCGCTGGGCGCGCCGCTCCTGGCCGAGTTACCGCATCAGACTCAATCCGATCCCCGAGCGCTGGCACAGTACATAGATGATCAGGTGATGCGGGATTTGATTGAAAATTAACCAGCACTATGATCAACTGAACGTATCTAATGGCTGAGATGAGGTAGTAGCCATGATAAACGGTGTGTTGGGCTCGGGTCTGCAAGGTGTACAGCAGGGCATCATTGGCATGGATACCGCAGCGCGCAAGATAGTTAGCGCGGGTGTTGAGTCTGAGGCAGGCACGCCTACGGGCAGGACGGATGCGCCAGGGAGCGTGGCGGAGTCTTTGATTGATCTGAAGCTGTATGAGCGCAATGTTCAGGCATCGTCCCAGGTCGTCAAAACGGCCAATGAAATGGTCGGTACGCTGCTCGATACATCTGCCTGATAAAAGCTCAGTCGGCATACAGTTTATCAGGAAGTGCCATCTGAAGCCGTAACGCCGGCAACCACTCGTCCGCTCGGATCGCGGTTGCTGGCCCTGACCTCAACATTTCTTGCAGTCGTTCCCTTTTACAGCTTTTGGCGCCTTGAGCCGTCGCGCATGTGGTTTACCCCCCCCTTTTTTACAGTTTCCCCTGCAGTTAGTGGGTTGGGTTACCGCTCGACTCCGTATTTCGGCTGTAGCAGGGCGGTCTGGGTTGTCGTTCGCGAACACGTTGACTTGCGCGGTTAGCGCTCGCCTTTTTTATGATCTCGGCTTGACAAGAACTGGGCGCAAACGTATGTTTCAAACAGTCGTTTAAATAGTTCCATGATCCAGCGGCGGCGGCTGGAAGTGTCCGGGGTCGATCCCGTCCTCGTAGACCCGTTAAATCTCTTTTGCCTGTATTTGTAAGCTCAACGCTGAGACTCGGAGTAGCTCCGATTTGGCGCGGTTGCGGTCCTTCAAAGCTGAGGTGTAGACAATGCCTGAATATAAAGCCCCCTTGCGCGATATCAAATTTGTGATGAATGAAGTGCTGGAGAGTGAAAAGCACTATGCCAGCCTGCCCGGCGGTGAGGAAGCAACCCCGGACATGATCGAAGCCATCATCCAGGAAGGCGCCAAGTTCTGCGAACAGGTCCTGTCTCCGCTCAATGCTGTGGGTGATAAGGAAGGCTGCACCTGGACTGAGGACGGGGTAAAGACACCCGCTGGTTTCAAAGAGGCTTATCAGCAGTATGTAGAGGGCGGCTGGCCTTCAATGACTGCTCCGGCAGAACTGGGCGGTCAGGGCTTGCCGGCATCGATCGGTCTGGTCATGAGTGAAATGGTCGGCACCGCTAACTGGGCCTGGGGCATGTATCCCGGTCTGAGTCACGGCTGCCAGAATACTCTTGAAAGCCATGGTACACCTGAGCAGAAAGAAACCTATCTGCCGAAGCTGGTCAGCGGCGAGTGGACCGGGACCATGTGTCTGACCGAGCCGCACTGTGGCTCTGACCTCGGTATCCTGCGGACCAAGGCAGAGCCCAATGCCGATGGGTCTTACAGCATCACTGGCACCAAGATCTTTATCTCTGCCGGCGAACACGATATGGCCGAGAACATCATTCATATCGTGCTTGCGCGCCTACCGGATGCGCCCCAGGGTACTAAAGGCATCTCCCTTTTTGTTGTGCCCAAGTTCCTGACCTCCGGCAACGGCGAAGTCGGAGAGCGTAACGCCGTCAAGTGTGGTTCGATCGAACACAAGATGGGTATCCACGGTAACAGTACCTGCGTCATGAACTTCGACGGCGCCAAGGGTTACCTGGTCGGGCCGGAAAACCGTGGCCTGAACTGTATGTTCACGTTCATGAACATTGCTCGTATCGGTACCGCTATCCAGGGTCTGGGTTCGGCCGAGCTGTCGTTCCAGGGTTCGCTGGCTTATGCTCGCGACCGCCTGGCGATGCGTTCCCTTTCAGGCGTGAAGAATCCGGACGGCCCGGCCGACCCGATTATCGTTCATCCCGACGTACGTCGTATGCTCCTGACCCAGAAAGCCTTCGCCGAGGGTGCACGGGCGCTGATCTACTACGCAGCCCAGCAGAGCGACCTGGTTCGCTACAGTGATGACGCCGAAGTCCGCAAGGAGGCTGACGAACTGCTCAGCTTCCTGACACCGATCGCGAAGGCTTTCCTGACCGAGGTAGGCTGTGAATCGACCAACCTGGGGATGCAGGTATTCGGTGGCCACGGCTTTATCTCGGAGTGGGGCATGGAGCAGATCGTCCGGGATGCGCGTATCGCTACCATTTACGAAGGCACCACCGGCATCCAGGCGCTGGACCTGTTGGGTCGTAAGGTACTGATGACCCAGGGCGAGTCGCTGAAGCGTTTTACCAAGATCGTCCACAAGTTCTGCAAGGAGCAGGGTGAGAGCGAGCAGCTTCAGGATCTGCTTCAGCCGCTGCAGGCGCATAACAAAGAGTGGGGCGATATCACCATGAAAGTGGGTATGACCGCCATGAAGAACCGGGACGAAGTTGGCGCCGCGAGCGTTGACTATCTGATGTATTCTGGTTACCTCGTGATGGCCTACCTGTGGGCTAAAATGGCGGTTGTCGCCCAGCAGCAACTGGAGCAGGGCACATCTGAAGAGGCGTTCTACACAGCCAAGCTTCAGACTGCGCGTTTTTACTTCAAGCGCCTGCTGCCACGCGCCAAGGCTCATGGTGAAGCTGTCCTTGCCGGTGCAGATTCTCTGATGGACATGCCGGAAGAGCACTTCGTATTCTAAACAGGTGACGAACCTGCCGACCCGTTTGCAGAGCTCGTGGCCTTCTTCACTGGAAAAGGCTGGGCTCTGGAACGGGTTTTTTTTTGATAGCGCTTTATCGAGGTCGTAAACTTGGCGACCGACAACTTGTCGGAATGCAGCCAGCGTCTCGACTTGAGCGGCAACTGGTCACCCGGTTCAAGGGTGTCAGGGCATATAACGTCTGAGAGGGTAAATAATGGCAGAGTACAAAGCTCCGTTGCGGGATATGCGGTTTTTGCTGAACGAGGTTTTTGATGCGCCCGCCGAATGGGCTCGCCTACCGGGCCTGAGTGAGCATATTGATCCCGAAACTGCAGATGCGATTCTTGAAGAGGCGGGCAAGGTTACCGCCAATGTTACCGCGCCGCTCAGCCGTGAAGGCGACGAGCAGGGCTGTAAATGGGAAAACGGAAATGTCACCTCCCCTGATGGGTTCAAGGA
Organism: Hydrocarboniclastica marina; assembly: GCF_004851605.1. Taxonomy (GTDB): domain Bacteria; phylum Pseudomonadota; class Gammaproteobacteria; order Pseudomonadales; family Oleiphilaceae; genus Hydrocarboniclastica; species Hydrocarboniclastica marina. The sequence continues at coordinate 2,678,969 of NZ_CP031093.1, read as the reverse complement.
AGCCTACCAGACGCTGATGGAAGGCGGCTGGATGGGCCTCGGCGGCGACCCCGAGTTTGGCGGCATGGGCATGCCGAAAACGCTGGTGGGTCTCTGGGAAGAGATGCTGCAGGGCTCCAACATGGGCTTCGGCCTGGCGCCCATGCTGTCCGCGGGTGCGAGCCTGGCTATTAACGCCCATGCCAGCCAGGAGTTGAAGGAAAAGTACCTGCCCAATCTTTACGCGGGCGTCTGGTCGGGCTCAATGGATCTGACCGAGCCCCACGCAGGAACCGACCTGGGCATTATCCGCACCAAGGCTGTTCCGGACAGCAACGACAGTTACCTCATCAGCGGCACCAAGATCTTCATCAGCTGGGGTGAGCACGACATGGCGGAGAATATCATCCACCTGGTGCTGGCCAAGTTGCCGGATGCCCCAGCCGGGCCAAAAGGTATCTCCCTGTTTCTGGTTCCAAAGTTCATGGTTAATGAAGATGGATCGCTGGGCGAGCGGAACGCCATGGCTTGTGGTTCCATCGAGAAGAAGATGGGCATCAAGGGCTCTGCGACCTGCGTCATGAACTTCGATGGCGCGCGCGGCTGGCTGGTCGGCGAGCCCAATAAGGGCCTCAACGCCATGTTCACCATGATGAACTACGAACGGTTGGGCGTGGGCATCCAGGGCATCGGTGCTGCCGAGGCTTCCTTCCAGAATGCTCTAGAATATGCGAAGGAACGCCTGCAAAGCCGGGCGCCGACCGGTAAGCAACACCCGGAAAAAGCGGCTGACCCCCTGTTGGTGCACCCGGATGTGCGTCGTATGCTGCTGACAATGAAAGGCTATATCGAGGGCGGGCGCGCATTTTCTACCTACGTGGGACTGTGGCTCGACCGCGCCAAATACGTGCAGGAAAGCGGTGAAAAGACAACGGCTGAAGCCATGGTTGCGCTGCTTACCCCAGTGGCCAAGGCATTCCTTACGGACCGCGGATTCGAAAGCTGTGTCATTGGCCAGCAGGTGTTCGGGGGGCATGGCTACGTACGCGAATGGGGTCAGGAACAATTGGTGCGGGACGCGCGTATTACACAAATCTACGAGGGCGCCAACGGTATTCAGGCTCTGGACCTGATGGGGCGCAAAGTAGTGGCAAACAACGGCAAGTTCTACGAGATCTTCGCCAGCGAAATCGCCGGCTTTATCGAGCAGAACTCGAGCGACGAGGCGCTGCGTCCTTATCTGGAGCCGCTTGCTGCAGCGCTGGAGCGTCTGTCAGATGTCACTGAAATTGTGATTGACCGGTCCGCGCAGAATCCAAATGAGATCGGTGCCGCCTCAGTCGAATATCTTGACCTCTTTGGTTACACGGCGCTCGCATACATGTGGGCACGCATTGTGAAGGTGGCTAGTCAGAGTGGAGGCGCTGCGGACAGCTTTCTCAGCGGTAAACTCAAAACAGCCGACTTCTACTTCAGCCGCCTGCTGCCCAGGACCGTTTCCCTGGCGGAAAGCGTAAGAAGTGGCAGCGACGCAATGATGGCGCTGACGGCTGACGAGTTCTAACGTCGAGCCACAAGTGTCAGTAAAACCTGGCGCCCGCCTGGACCTCCTTCGGGAATCCTTCAGGTGGGCGTCTTTGTTTGAGCGGCCTGCACCAGAAGATCCCGGAGCAACCGCCAGGGCGAGTCGTTATCGCAACCTTTGGCCGCTCTATCGATAAGGACACAGCTTTTCAGCAGCCGTTCGCTTTGTGCCTGTGTCAGGCGATGGGACGCTGCCGAAAGCGCCTGCTGCTGTTGACGTTGGTTGATGCGATGCGTCTTGAAGTAGGCTGCTGTCTGCTGGCCCTGGGCGCGTGCCTGGTTCAGGGCGATAAGCTGCTTGAGATCCCGTGTTACGATCGCCAGCACGGCCAGCCCGTTGTAGCCTTCCTGCTCAAGCACCGACAGCATTTTCTGCCCATGGCTTACTTCCCCTTTCAGCAATGCCTCGGCGAATGCAAATACCGTAAAGCGGGATGAGTCCAGGACGCTGCTGTCGATTAATGCCTCATCTACTTTGCCGTTTGGCGCAAGCAGACTCAGTCTGTCCAACTCCTGATTGGCTACCAACAGGTTGCCTTCGACCCGGTCGGCCAGCAATGCCTGGGCTGCTTCGCTAAACTGGAGCCCGCGCTCGCGAGCGCGGTGAGCCAGCCAACCGGGAAACTGGGACGCTTCAATAGGCCAGATCTGCACGTGTACAGCTTTGTCCTGAACTGTTTTGACCCATTTTTTTCGAAGTTCGCCCCCGTCCAGCCTGGGACTGATCAGGAGGACGATCACGTCGTCGCCGGCATTTCCCAGAAAGCGTTCAATGAAGTCCTTGCCATTGCCGATCTTACCGGTAGGTAGGGTTATTTCGAGCCGCTTCCGTTCGGAAAAGAGGGAAAGGGCGCTTACTTCCTCAGCAACGGATGCCCAGTCAAGCTGATTGTCAGCCTGGTAGACCTTGCGTTCTTCAAATCCCTGGCTGCGCGCCTTTGAACGGATCTGGTCGCAGGCTTCCTGAACCAGTAGGGGTTCGTCGCCGGTGACCAGATAAAGTGGCGCCAGTGTTTTTTCCAGTGCACCAGCGAGCTGGGGAGCGTTAAGGCGCATCTGGAGCCTGAACTTCCGCTTCGCCCGAAGCGGCCTGCGCGGCCTCGTACTCAGCAATCAACGCCTGGATCCGCTCCGCTGTGTACGGCGTGAGCCTGAACACGATCTGCTGGGCAAGACGGGAGTAGAGCTGCTCGGTCAGATCGCGTTGCTCTCTACGCTTCGCCAGCACGTTGTCTTCATCGTATCTGTAGATCTCATTTGCGGAGATTGTGGCTTGCGCCAGCAGAGGGATTTCTGTGGGCGTGAACAACGACATACGCGTCTGTAACCGGAGATCATATTCAGCCGCTGCGGCAGAGTCCGTGATAGCTGTGGCCCGGCGGCTGGTTTCGAGGCCTGTCAGGCGAAGTGTATAACTCGACTCCCTGGCAGTCTCCACAACGGTGACTTCGTTGAGCTCCAGGAGCTCACGCACCTGTTCGCAGAGGGCTATAGGGGTATTGCCGGCGCAGTCGACGAATACGGGGTTAAGCGCATCAGGAACCGCGGTGGCGCCCCGCAGGCGAAAGCCGCAGGCGCTCAGGGCAACGCTCAACAGGATAAATACCGCGATCAAATGCCGTGGTTTGTTGTGATTCGTACGCATAGCCTGTCCGTAAAGTCTGCGTTGTGCAGGTGCCCTGCCTGCAGTCTGGGATCAATCACCGGCGGGCCGGAAGCAGCCCGCCTGGACTCTCAACGACATTAGCTGGCGACCCTGGTGGGCGACGTTAGTTGGCAACGATGTTGACCAGCTTTCCGGGCACTACGATGACTTTGCGCACGGTCTTCCCTTCGGTGAAGCGCTGAACGTTCTCATCTTCGAGCGCCAGCTGCTCCAGGGTCGCCTTTGATACATCAGCAGGCACCTGAACACGGGAGCGAAGTTTGCCGTTTACCTGCAGCACGATCTCAAGGGTGTCCCGGGTTAGCGCCGACTCATCCACCGTGGGCCAGCGACTATCGATCACAGCTTCGTCATGACCCAGCGTCTGCCAGAGTTGGTGGCAGATATGGGGCGTAATGGGCGATAGCAGTACCACCGCAGCCTCAAGGGCTTCCTGGACAACCGCCCGGGCCTGATCCGAAGTGTCTTCGTTTCTGCCGATGTCGTTCAGCAATTCCATCACCGCGGCGACGGCCGTGTTGAACGTGAGGCGCCGGCTGATGTCATCGCTGACCTTGGCGATAGTCTCATGCGTCTTGCGGCGCAGCTGCTTCTGCCTGTCGGCCAGGTCACTGGTGTTCAGCGCAACGGTAACGCCGTCTTTGGCGTGGTCGTGCACCATGCGCCAGAGCTTGCGGAGGAAACGATACGCGCCTTCGACGCCGCTGTCCGACCACTCAAGTGACTGCTCAGGCGGTGCCGCGAATATCATGAAGAGCCGGACGGTGTCCGCCCCATACTGGTCAATAATCGACTGAGGATCGATACCGTTGTTCTTCGATTTCGACATCTTGCTGATGCCGGCCGGCAATACCGGCTTACCGTCATCCCGGTGTACCGCCTGAACGACTCTGCCTTTTTCGTCCCGCTCGACCTCGACATCCTTGGGAGATACCCACGTCTTGGGGCCGCCGTCCTCGCTTTCACGGTAGAAAGTGTCGGCCAGAACCATGCCCTGGCAAAGCAGGCGCTTGAATGGTTCGTCGCTTTCCACCAGGCCGACATCCCGAAGCAGCTTGTGGAAAAACCGGGAGTAGAGCAGGTGCAGTATGGCGTGCTCAATACCGCCAATGTACTGATCGACCGGAAGCCAGTAATTGGCCGCCCTGGGGTCCAGCATGCCTTCCTGGTAGCCGGGGCTGCAGTAACGCGCGTAGTACCAGGATGACTCCATGAACGTGTCGAAAGTGTCGGTCTCGCGGGTTGCCGCCTGGCCGTGGTAAGAGGCTCGGGCCCATGCCGGGTCAGACTTGATCGGCGAGGTTACACCGTCCATCTCGACATCTTCGGGCAGTCTGATAGGTAGCTCGTCCTCCGGCACGCAGACCTCAGACCCATCTTCCAGGGTCATCATGGGGATCGGCGCGCCCCAGTAACGCTGCCGGGACACACCCCAGTCGCGCAGCCGGTAGTTGACCTTGCGCTGACCGATGCCTTCCTGCTCCAGCCGCGCCGAGATAGCGTCAAACGCTTCTGCTGAGGACATGCCACTGTACGCACCTGAAGAAACAAGCAGCCCTTTCTCGGTCAGAGGTTCCTCGTGAATATCGATTTCGCGGCCATCGCGGGGGGCAATGACCTGCTTGATGGGAAGGCCGTACTTGCGCGCAAACTCGTGATCACGCTCATCGTGGCCGGGAACGGACATCACCGCCCCTGAGCCGTAGCTCATCAGAACGAAATTGGCGATCCAGACGGGAATCTCTTCCTGGGTAATGGGGTGTACGGCGTGATACCCGGTGTCGATTCCTTTTTTCTCCATGGTCGCCAGGTCAGCCTCGGCGAAGCCGGCGTTTCTGTTTTCTGCGATGAAGTCGGCAACATCCCGGCTACGCTCAGCTGCTTTCAATGCCAGCGGATGCTGCGGGGCAACGGCCATGTAGCTGACACCCATCAAGGTATCAGGGCGCGTCGTAAAAACTGTCAGCGCTTCGCCGGCGTCTTGCAACTGAAAGGTCAACTCAAGGCCTTCCGAGCGCCCGATCCAGTTGCGTTGCATGGCCTTGACCTGCTCGGGCCAGTCTTCAAGCTTATCCAGGTCTTGCAGCAGTTCTTCCGCATAGTCGGTGATGCGTATGAACCATTGCGGTATCTCTTTCTGTTCCACCAGAGCCCCGGAACGCCAGCCGCGGCCATCCACCACCTGCTCGTTAGCGAGCACGGTCTGATCAACGGGGTCCCAGTTCACCGTCGACATTTTTTTGTAGACCAGGCCTTTCTCATACAGCCGGGTGAAAAACCATTGCTCCCAACGGTAGTACTCCGGCTTGCAGGTGGCCAGCTCCCGCGACCAGTCGTAGCCAAAACCCAGCTGCTGCAGCTGGTTCTTCATGTACTCGATGTTGGCATAGGTCCATCGGGCTGGGGCTGTTTTATTGCTGATTGCGGCGTTTTCCGCGGGGAGCCCGAAAGCGTCCCAGCCCATGGGCTGCAGGACGTTCTTGCCCAGCAAGCGCTGGTAACGACTGATCACATCGCCGATGGTGTAGTTTCGCACGTGCCCCATATGCAGCTTGCCGCTGGGGTAGGGGAACATGGAGAGGCAGTAGTACTTGGGTTTTGCCGGGTCTTCTGTAACCTTGAAGCTCTCGTTTTCCTGCCAATACTTCTGCGCGGCCTGTTCTACTTCGCGGGGGCGGTAGTGCTCTTCCATTCTTGCCTTTGCCTTATCCAACCGTACTGGGGTCTGAAATTATCAGGGAGGGTGACAATCAGGCTGAGAGGCAGTCAAATGGCTTTATAAAGCCTTTGACTGACACCCGGCAGTTTGCACCGAAAGGGAACTATTCTAACCTAAGGGGCTTGCGCTGTCTGGCTGCCGGGACTGTAATTTTGTGAGGCTGGGCAAAACGACTCTGACACTGCAGCACCACAATCAATTAACAACAGGGAATTGCATCATGGACAACCAGGAACGGAAAAACCTGAGACCGGAAGCGGTGCAGGCGTATGACCGGATGCTGGGCCGCATCGAGAGACGCCTCGCTGATACCGAAAATCGTACTTGGGATGGGCTAAAAACCGAGATTGACGAAGCGGTCGAGTTTGAAGAAGGTATTGAGCGGCTCAGCAAAGATGAAGCGAGCCTCCTCGGCGCCTACTTGCGGCGCGATCTTGGCCATCTGGTCCAGTTCGTGAACGAAACGGGGGAGGGGGTCGGCGATTGGCTGAGGCTGGACCTAAGCCTTGTGGAGCACCAGTTACTCGAGCTGCTCCTGAGCATTGCCGACAAAACCCAGGTTGATTCTCTGGAGCTGGAGCAACGGATCAGCCACAGCCCGGGGCAGTACATGAGCGGCGAAATCGCAACGGCTGGTGTACTCAGGTGCCTGGAGTGCGAGCACACCCTCTGCCTGACTGAGACGACCCACCTGGAACCGTGTCACCATTGCGAGTCCCACTATTTTGAACGCGTCACAGGGCGATGGCCGGCAACGCCTGAAATAGAGGATGTACAGTGACGGGGTGTCTCGGGTTGAAAAGCTAACCTGTCCTGGATTTGCGCTTGAGCCACTTGGCAGCGCCCAGGATTAACCCAAGCAGAACCAATACAGGCCAGGACTGCCAGCGCATGAAGGGTGTCGCGCCTTTCACCGGATAGAGTTCTCCACTCAGCACGGCTACCTCGAACCGGGGTGCCGACTGAAGCACCTGACCGTGCTCGTCGATCAATGCGGTGACACCGTTGTTGGTGCCCCGCAAGACGAATCGGCTGGTCTCGAGTGCCCGCATGCGCGCCAGCTGCAAATGCTGCAAGGGTGCAATGGAATTGCCAAACCAGGCATCGTTGGACACCGTCACAAGGTAGTCCGTGCCCCGACTGCCGGCAGCCACAAAGTCGGGGTACGCAATCTCATAACAAATAAACGCGTTCACCGAGCGCCCGCCGATGCTGAGTAGCGCCTGCTCAGCAGGGCCGGGAGAAAAGCTCGACATGGGCAGGTCGAAAAAACCTATCAACCCCCTCAACCAGACCTCAAGCGGCACATACTCGCCAAAAGGCACCAGTTTCTGTTTGTGATAGAAGCCGTCGCCGTCGCCTATAACGGTCATGCTGTTATGGAAGGTTTCCCGTTGGAGTTCTTCAGAATAACCAAACCAGGGTATACCAGTAAGCAGGGTCGTCCCGTGCTCGGCGGCCTTCTCCTCGATTCTGTCAACGATCGGGCCGGCGTCGGGACTGGGCACAGGAATCGCTGTCTCCGGCCAGAGGATAAGGTCCCGGTCCCAGTATCCTTCCGTCATGGTGAGATACTGCACGAGCTGATCCCGCAGGTGCGCGGGCTCCCACTTTATCTGCTGGGGGATATTGCCCTGCATGGCCGCGAAGGAAATGGGGCGTGGCTCCCGCTCCGTCCAGTTCAGGCTCCCAAGCGGCCAGGCAGTCAGCCATGGCAGGACAGCCAGACACAGGAGAACGGCCGGCTCCTTCGAACCTGAGCGCTGCCGATAAGCGACAAAGGCTCCGTAGAGCAACGTCGCACTGGCGGCCAGGAGCAAAGTGACCCCATGGACACCGATCACGGGCGCCCAGGGCGCCAGCGGACCATCCACCTGACTAGTCCCCAGGTACAGCCAGGGGAAACCGGTAAAAAGAAAGCCGCGAACCCAGTCGGTCAGAACCCAAACGGCGGGAAAAAGCCAGAGCCGCGTAGCAGCTGAGGAGGTCAGTTTGCCCCACAGCCAGAACCCGAGTGCGGGAAAGAGGGCAAGGCCTGCAACGAATACCAGGGTAAGTGCGGCAGCGACGGGCACCGAGGTCATGCCATAGTCATGAATGCTGACGTAGACCCAGGAAGTACCGCTACCGAACAACCCGAGACCGACTAGCCAGCCGTCCCGGAACAGCTTCTCTGATGCCGTGCGCTTGGTCAGGTGAAGCACCGCCAGGAGCGATACCAGTCCTAACGGCCAGAGGTAAAAGGGAGAAAAGCTGAGAGTCTGTGCAGCGCCTGCAAGTATCAGCGCCAAGTTGTGTACCAGCGCGGGCAGCGCCCGCGGTCTGTCAGGCATCCCTGCTGACCTGGACCAGCCTTATCGAACGGTTGTCGGCGTTTAGCACCGTGACGTGAAAGTCATCCAGGGTGGTGCTCTCGCCCCGCCGTGGCAGACGCCCAAACTGTTTGAGCAGGAGCCCACCCACAGTGTCGAACTCTTCCTCGTCAAGGTCGCAGGAGAAGAATTCGTTGAAGTCTTCCACCGGGGTCAGCGCCTTGACCGCAAAGGTGCCGTCAGCGCGCTGCTTGATGTGCGATTCTTCGTCGAAGTCATGCTCGTCCTCGATTTCGCCAACGATCTGCTCCAGAACATCTTCAATCGTGACCAGTCCTGCCACACCGCCATACTCGTCGACCACTATGGCCATGTGGTTGCGGGTTTCCTTGAATTCCTTGAGCAGCTGGTTGAGCCGCTTGCTCTCGGGCACAAAAGTAGGCGGCCGGGAAATCTCCCGAAGACTGTCTTTCTTGAGGCTGTTGTTCAAGGCCAGAGGGAGTAAGTCCTTGGCGAGCAATACGCCGATGACTTCGTCGGAGGAGTCGCCGATGACGGGAAAGCGGGAGTGCGCCGAATCAATAATTTCCGGCAGGTATTCTTCAGGTTCGGAGTCGGCCTTGACGGTGACCATCTGCGAGCGTGGAATCATGATCTCATCAACGCGCATGTCAGTGACCTGCATCGCGCCTTCGATGATACTCATGGCATCGGCATCAATGATCCGTTGGTGCTCTGCTTCGCGCAGAATTTCCAGGATATCCTGGACCGTTTCCGGTTCGTTGGAAAATGCTTGGGATATCCGCTCCAGCCAGGACTTGCCGCCCTGACCGTTACTCGAGTGACCGTCGTTCATGAATGTGTTTCCGCTTCCTCGTCCGGATAGGGTGCCTGGAACCCGAAATTTGTCACCAGCTGAGTCTCCAGCTGTTCCATGACCTCTGCTTCCCGGGGATCAATGTGGTCAAAACCCTGTAGGTGAAGCATGCCATGGATGACCATATGTGCCCAGTGAGCTGTAGGGTTTTTTTGCTGCTCGCGCGCTTCACGCTCGACTACGCCTGCGCAGATAACCAGGTCACCCAACAGGTCGATGGGGACCCCAGGCGGCGCCTCGAAAGGAAACGACAGGACATTGGTCGGCCCGGATTTACCGCGATAGCTTTCGTTCAGGTCCGCACTCTCCGCTTCATCAACGATTCGCACGGTTACTTCGGCCTGGTCTGAGGTGTCGTTTCGGTGGGCGGAGGTCGCCCATTCCGCCAGCTGCTCGTCTGTCGGAAGGTTTTGCGCTGTGGAAGCGTGCTGTATGTCTACGTTAAGTTTACTCACAGCTCGCTTTCACCAAAAGCATCATAGGCTTCAACAATCCGTTGAACCAGCGGGTGCCGGACCACATCGCTGGCGCCAAAGTGGGTAAAGCTGATGCCGGTAACTTTGTCGAGGACGTCAATGGCATGCTGGAGGCCGGAATTCTGGCCGCGCGGAAGGTCGACCTGGGTAATGTCGCCAGTGACCACAGCCGTTGAGCCAAACCCGATCCGTGTCAGAAACATCTTCATCTGCTCCCGGGTCGTGTTCTGGCTTTCGTCCAGAATGATAAAAGCGTTGTTGAGTGTCCGCCCACGCATAAAGGCGAGCGGCGCGATCTCAATCACACTTTTTTCGATGAGTTTGGTCACGTAGTCGAAGCCCAGCATTTCGTAAAGCGCGTCGTACAGCGGTCGAAGGTAGGGGTCGACCTTCTGGGCCAGGTCACCCGGGAGGAAGCCCAGTTTCTCCCCAGCCTCCACGGCCGGACGCACCAGCATGATGCGCTTGACCTCTTCATTTTTGAGAGCCTCCACAGCACAGGCGACGGCGAGCCAGGTTTTGCCTGTTCCGGCTGGACCGACACCGAAGTTGATGTCGTGGGTGCGAATGCTGTGGACATACTTGAGCTGGTTTGCACCGCGTGGCCGGGCCTGAAGCTTGGGCGTTTTTATGACGATGGAGTGGCCGCTGTACTTGGCCGCTTCAGGCACGCGCTCAAAGCCGGACTCCCGAATGAACAGATGCACGATGTCTGGACTCAGAGAGTCAGTTGCCTCGGTTTCACGATAGAGGTGGCGTAGCACTTCGGTGGCCGCTGCGGTCGCTTCGGCATCGCCGCTCACCCGAAAGTGATTGCCGCGGTAACCGATGCGCACCCCCATCCGTCGTTCGATATGCTTGAAATGCTCGTCGAACTGGCCGGATAGTGCAGCCAGACGATCGGGCTCTGACGGCTGCAGGTGAAATTCGCGCTGTTCCTGGTCGGCCGTAGTGGTGGCGGTAGCGTCAGGTCTATTGCTCAAAAGGGCCTCGGTTTCGTTGTGGGCAGGCGGAAGGTCGTTCAGTGCTAGTGCACTGTTTGGTTAATTCGCTGACTTAATGAGGCCCTGAGGATCTGGATGGCAAGGCGCGGCGGCGGAGGTGTGGTGGTTCCACATCGAGTCGCCGCAACGCCGCTAGCCAGATTCTCAGGGCCTCCCTTCGGGCGAGCTTCTGAAGGCTTTGGATCTGCGTTGCTGCTCTTTGACATGGAACCACCATGCCTGCAGACCAGCGCCTTGCCCAAAGCCTTCAGAAGCTCGCAGTAAGCCAGCGAATTAATCAAACAGTGCACTAGTAAAGAATGCCGTCGACCAGTTCGCCGCGGAGCGAATTGGGCAGGGCGCTGGTGATTCGCACATCGACAAACTGGCCAATGACTCCGGCAATATCGGTCCTGAAATTGACCACCCGATTATTTTCCGTGCGGCCCTGGTGTTCGCCGGGGTCCTTGCGGGAGAGGCCGGTTACGAGGATACGCTGGACCGACCCGACCATACGCCGGGATATTTCCTGGGCGTGCTGGTTGATCCGGTTCTGCAGAATTGCCAGCCGCTCCTTCTTGAGATCCATCGACGTGTCATCGGGAAGATCGGCGGCAGGAGTACCGGGCCGGGCGCTGTATATGAAGCTGAAGGACACGTCGAAGCCGATCTCCTCGATCAGTTTCATGGTCGCTTCGAAATCCTTCTCGGTCTCGCCGGGAAAACCGATGATAAAGTCGGATGAAATACTGATGTCCGGGCGCAGTTTGCGGAGACGACGAATCTTGGACTTGTATTCCAGCGCCGTATGCCCGCGCTTCATCATGCTCAGAATCCGGTCTGAACCGCTTTGCACCGGCAGATGCAGGTGGCTGACCAGCTCCGGTACTTCCGCGTAGACATCGATCAGGGCGTCGGAGAATTCCACCGGGTGCGAGGTGGTATAACGGATCCGGTCTATGCCTTCGATCGCGGCCACCAGGGTGACCAGCTCAGCCATGTCCATGGTGTCGCCATCGTGCGTCTCGCCCTGATACGCGTTGACGTTCTGGCCCAGCAGGTTGACTTCGCGTACCCCCTGCGCTGCCAGATGCGCGATTTCTGCAAGCACATCGTCGACGGGACGGCTGACTTCTTCACCCCGGGTGTAAGGTACAACACAGAAAGTACAGTACTTGCTGCAGCCTTCCATGATGGATACAAACGCGGAGGGGCCGTCGGCGCCGGGGCTGGGCAGGTTGTCGAATTTTTCGATCTCGGGGAAGCTGACATCAACAACGCCCACGCCGCCCGTCCCGGCTTTGATGATCATTTCCGGCAGGCGGTGGAGGGTTTGGGGCCCGAATACCATGTCGACGTAGGGTGCCCTGTCGATAATGGCCTGGCCCTCCTGGCTGGCAACGCATCCGCCGACGCCAATGACCAGGCCCGGCTTGGCCTGCTTCAGTGATTTCCAGCGACCGAGCTGGTGAAAGACCTTCTCCTGTGCCTTCTCGCGAATCGAGCAGGTGTTGAGCAACAGGATGTCGGCATCTTCGGCGGAGTCGGTAAGTTCCACTTTCTGCCCGTCCATAAGCAGATCCGCCATGCGCGAGGAATCGTACTCATTCATTTGGCAGCCGTGGGTTTTGATGAAAAGCTTCTTCGCCATCGTAGTCATTGCGTACTCGGTCTGGAAATAAGTGAAGCCCGGACAGGACACTAGCACTGCCGTGTGGTGGAACGTCGGGATCAATCGCGGGCAGGTGCGCTTCTGTCCTGAAGCGGCGCATTATACCGGGTTCAATAGGCCCGGTTAAACCAGGGTGTGGTTAAATTTCGACCAGCCAAAGATCGCTGCTTCGCGCTGTGCCGGCCGACTGTGGCCCTCAGGTATTGTCTTCCTGGCCCCGTTCCAGGTAACGGTCCAGTTGCTCACGCAGCGCTTTCGGCACTTTTGTGATGGTTAACTGGCCCTGGTTGCGGTCGTAATAGACGGCCTGATTCATCAGGTCAGAAGAGAAAGACACGCTGAGGCCGTTGCCGGTTCCCGATATCCGTACCAGTTTGCGAACTTTCCGTTGGTCGGGGTGCAGGACCGTCTGCGCCGGCAGGGACTGAGCCTGGCTGACGAACTCAGTGAAGCGTTCGGGGTTTTCCTCGTCCAGGTATCCCGACAGCGCTTCCAGTGGCACAGGCTCGCCGGCCGCTCCCTGATCCTTGCAGAATTCGTACGCCCGGGTCCGAACGGCCTGTGCTTTGCCCGCGTCGCCTTCCCGTGCAAAGGCTTCTACGGCGTCCAGGAAAGTCTGGGTTTCCTTGTCGACATCGACACTGCTTTCAAAGCCTGCAAGCTGGGCGAAACGCTCGCCCAGATCCCCGGTGCCGCGTGCCTGCACGAGGGTAATGTAATTCTGGGCCGGTTCGGCAGCGAGCCAGTCGTCCACCTCGATGCGCGCGGCCAGATTGAGTCGGGAGAGGCTCAGGGTTTCGCCCTGGTCGAGGGAAAGTCGATTGTCCAGGAACAGGCTGGCGTCCGTTTCCAGGCCCCAGATGTATAATACCTGCCCTTCGGCGAGTTGCTCATGGGCGATGGCAATCGCGCCCTGGTAGTCCAGGTCGACAGTGCCCAGCAGTTCTCCCCACTGTGCCAGCAGCTTATCCGTCAGGCTTTCGAAGCTCTGCTTTTCTTCGAGATAGTCTTTGAGCCAGGCCTGGACCGGTGCATCACCCAGGTCAGTCGAAAAACGGCCGTACCGCTTTCCGGGCTTGGCGTTGAAAACCCGCTTGAGCTGCTTGTGCATGCCCTCGTAGTCTCCGCCGGGCTCGCGCAGGGTCGGACCTGCTTTGGTCGTGACGGGCTGCTCAGGCCCGCCCTGGCTGGCGTAGAGAATGCGAAAGTAGTGCAGGGCCATAGTTACTCCAGCAGTGAAGTTCAAAGACTGGGCGAGAATAACCGAACCGCGGGGGGAATTCAGTAGCCTGTGGTACGCTCTTGCAGGATAGGCCGATACTCAAGGTGAGCCCAACCGGTGAAAGTGTCCCGTCGACAACGCTCGTTCTTCCCCGCTGTAGCAGAGATTCGGCAATACTCACGCCAGAATCTGCCCGATGACCTGGTCGCGGGCCTGATGACCGCCGTGCTACTGATTCCCCAGGCCCTGGCCTATGCGGCATTGGCCGGGCTGCCAGTGGAGGTGGGGCTCTACGCCAGCATTCTGCCGCCGGTCGTATACGCATTGATGGGGACCAGTCGAACCCTTTCCATCGGTCCGGTGGCGCTTTCTGCACTGCTTGTTGCCAACGCTCTGTCGGGTACGGCAGAGCTCCCGGGTAGCCCGGCCTACGTGGCTGATGCGCTCTTGCTTGCCGCCTTATCGGGATTGATCTTTCTGGCCATGGCGCTCCTGCGGCTCGACGTTCTGGTCAATTTCATCGGCCACCCGGTGCTCTCCGGCTTTACCACTGCCGCTGCCATTCTCATTATCATTGGCCAGATACCCAGCCTCGTCGGTGTGGACGTGGCCGCGGCGGGCTCCGGGCTGGATAAGGTCGCTGCTACTGCGGAACACCTGTTCGAGCTCCACTTGAAGACTACCCTGGTAGGGCTGGCGAGCCTGGCGCTTTTGCTGCTTTTGCGAACGCCGCTAGTCACCGCCCTGGAGCGGCTGGGCCTGAGCAATAAGCTTGCGGGTCTGGCCAGCCGCACGGGGCCACTAGTCGTCATCGTTGTTCTGACGGTGTTGGTGGCGAACTTTAATCTCGACCGGGAAGGCGTGGCGATTGTCGGGGCCGTACCCGCTGGTCTGCCCATACCAAGCCTGGACTTTCTGCGACTGGAGCGCATTTCGGCGCTTCTCCCATCGGCGTTTATTATCAGTCTGATCGGCTATGTCGGCAGTATTTCGGTAGCGAAAAGTCTGGCCCATCGGCGACGCGAGCGTGTCGATAACAACCAGGAACTGGTGGCTCTCGGCTTCTCGAACATTGCCGCGTCTCTGAGTGGCAGCATGCCCGTTGCGGGCGGCTTCAGCCGCTCATCCGTGAACTTTGCCGCTGGTGCGCAAACTCAGCTTTCAGCTGTTATTGGGTCGATTCTGGTTGCGGCCGCGGCCCTCTACTTTACACCGCTGTTTTACTACCTGCCCAAGGCAGCGCTGGCGGCAACCATCGTGGTCTCCGTGCTGTCGTTGCTCGACTGGAAAGCCGCTAGGGACGCCTGGCATTACGACAGGGCCGACGGAACAGCCTGGGTCATGACCTTTCTCGGAGTGCTCGCGGTCAATATCGAAGTTGGCCTGCTTGCGGGTGTGCTGGTGGGGCTGGGCTCGTTTATCTGGCGTAGCAGTCGCCCACACATGGCCATCGTTGGCCGGGTGCCGGGAACGGAGCATTTCCGGAACGTCCAGCGCCACGGGGTTCAGACCTGGCCGAACCTTATGTTGCTACGGGTCGATCGCAGCCTTTTCTTTGCCAACATAAATTACGTGGGCGACGAAGTGGCGCGGGTCGCGTCCGAGCAGTCGGAGCTGGAACACCTGGTCATCATCTGCAGCGCGGTCAATACCATAGATCACAGCGCACTGGAGGCGCTGGAGCTTATGGCGCTCAACCTGCGCGAAGCCGGAATCACCCTGCACCTCGCTGAAGTGAAAGGACCGGTCATGGACCGGCTGAAGCATACGGACTTTGAAGAGCAACTGGCGCCAGGGCGGATATTCCTGAGCACGGATGGCGCCGTGCACGCCCTGACCAGCTTCGTGGCATCCAATACGCTGGAGGATGAAACCGAACAGAGCGGGTGACGTCCGGGCCATTACCGCAGAACGGAGCAGCTTCCGTTGCTCTGCCCGGTAACGGCCCTTTGCTCAGACGATCGGTCTCTACAGCGACGTCAGCGCGCCCGCGATGTCGCTTTCACTGTTGGCTGTGAGCACGGTGTCAGGTTCTACAGCAGCAAGCTCTGTTGCAAGCACCACAAAACCCTGGGCTTTGAGGATACCGGCAAGCCGCCCCCGTTCTTCAGCATCAGCCGTGTTCTCATTGTTGAGTACGACCAGGGTATTACCGCGATCAAATAATCGGCGCTCGGCGGCGGCTTGCAACTGTAGCGCCGCATCACCGCGGAACTCGACAATGCGGGCATCCTGGTCAAGCCGTTGTTTTCGTTCTGCTGCGGTAACCGGCTCCAGCGACTCGGCGTCGCCGTCTACGGGTTCAACAATCATGCCGGCACCGACTGTCACGTTGGTTAAACGGTCGATAATGATAAACGCGCCGGTGGAGCCTTTATCCGGATAGCGGTCAAAAGCAATGGGCTGATTCAGGGCGATATCGCAGAGGCCGATCTCATTGAGTGTCAGCTGGTCTGTGGTCTGCTTCTCAAGGGTGTTGACGTCAATGCGGTGGTGGACGCGGCGAACGGAGCCGGACACGAATTTGCTGGCCTGCTTGATAGAGTAGAGGCGCCCTGGCTCGAGGGACGATTCGTTCATCCACACAACATGGGCTAGAAAGCGGTTGTTGACGTGGGGGAGGTCCCCCGTCTTGACCAGCATGTCACCCCGGCTGATATCGATCTCGTCGTTGAGCGTCAGCGTTACGGCCTGGTCGATATGCGCTTCGTCGAGCTCGCCGTCAAATGTAACGATCGACTTGACGGTACTGGTCTTGTGGGATGGCAGCGCTACGATGGTGTCGCCTTTGCGCACGACGCCGCTGGAAATGGTGCCGCAGAACCCGCGGAAGTCCAGGTTGGGGCGACTGACGTACTGAACCGGGAAGCGGAAGTGCTCCAGGTCCTTATCCTTGGCGATCTGCACTGATTCCATGATTTCCATCAGCGTCTGGCCGCCGAACCAGGACATGTTCCCGCCGCGATGAACCACATTGTCGCCTTCCAGCGCAGACATTGGCACGAAGCGGACGTCTTCCAGGTTCAGGCCGCCGCAGAACTTCAGGTAATCGTCACGGATCTCGTTGAATCGAGACTCGCTATACTCAACAAGATCCATCTTGTTAATAGCGACGACCACGTGCTTGATACCGAGCAGCGAGGCAATGAACGAGTGTCGCTTGGTCTGGGTCATCACGCCCTGGCGAGCATCGACCAGAATGATGGCCATTTGCGCAGTAGAGGCGCCGGTAGCCATGTTCCGGGTGTACTGCTCGTGCCCCGGCGTGTCGGCAATGATGAACTTGCGCTTGTCGGTGGAAAAGTAGCGATAGGCCACATCGATGGTGATGCCCTGTTCCCGCTCAGCTTGCAGGCCGTCCACGAGCAGCGCCAGATCGAGTCTCTCGCCTGTGGTGCCTACCTTGGCGCTATCAGTCTGTAGCGCCGCCAGGTGGTCTTCGTAGATCATTTTGGTGTCGTGGAGCAGGCGGCCAATCAGGGTGCTCTTGCCGTCGTCGACGCTGCCGCAAGTCAGAAGGCGCAGCAGTTCCTTCTGTTCGTGCTGCTGGAGGTAGCTGTTGATGTCTTCGCTGATCAGTGCTGACTGGTGGGACATGGACCCTTCCTCGGAACCGGGGGCAACTGCCGGGGCGGTTCTTCAATCAATAAAACGGTAGTGTTCGGGAAAACGATGATGCACAGGCATCGCCGAACCCTAGAAGTAACCTTCGCGCTTTTTCTGCTCCATCGACCCGGCGGAATCGTGGTCGATCACCCGCCCCTGGCGTTCTGAGCTCGTGGCGAGCAGCATTTCCTGGATAATGTCCGGCAGGGTGTCGGCCTCCGACTCCACGGCGCCCGTCAGGGGATAGCAGCCCAATGTCCGGAAGCGCACAGACCGCATCTCCGGCTTTTCGCCCGGCGCGAGCGGCATGCGATCGTCGTCAACCATAATAAGTGTGCCGTCGCGCTCAACGACCGGCCGCTTGGCAGAGTAATAGAGCGGAACGATCTCGATGTTCTCCAGATGGATGTACTGCCAGATGTCCAACTCGGTCCAGTTCGAAAGTGGGAACACCCGAATGCTCTCACCTTTGTTGATCTTGCCGTTGTAGATATTCCAGAGTTCCGGCCGTTGGTTCTTCGGGTCCCAGCGGTGATACCGATCGCGAAACGAATACACCCGCTCTTTTGCCCGGGATTTTTCTTCATCCCGCCGGGCGCCACCGAAGGCCGCATCAAAACCGTATTTGTCCAGCGCCTGCTTCAGTGCCTGGGTTTTCATGACATCGGTGTGCGTTGCGCTGCCATGGCTGAACGGGCCAATGCCCTGAGCCACGCCGTCCTGATTGGTGTGGACGATCAACTCCATGCCGTACTTTTTTACCTGGGCGTCGCGAAAGCGGATCATCTCCTGGAACTTCCAGGTGGTATCAACGTGCATTAGCGGGAACGGAAGTTTCGCCGGGTAGAAAGCCTTGCGCGCCAGGTGCAGCATGACTGAAGAGTCTTTGCCGATGGAATACAGCATTACCGGATTATCGAACTCCGCGGCAACCTCGCGGATGATATGGATACTCTCAGCTTCAAGCTGCTTGAGGTGGGTCATGCTATAGGTGGTCATACAGGCTACCACTGGTCGAATCTCAAATAGATCAGCGGGGCAGGTGCCTGGCCCACTGCAATCGGAGCGCCACTATAACAAAACGATTAAAGCTATAAGAAGGGTTTGGCTTAGAGTTTTGGCTTATATCAATATGCCGCATGACTGCGGCGCATACTCATGGTTACCGGATTTATAGGACGGGTGGGATAGAGAAAAGGAGGCGGTCAGCAAGCATTGACCCGGCGACTTCAATAGAAGTTCTGGTGACACCTGTGGAAAATGGACACTCGATCATGCCTTCGAAGGGCCGTTGGAGGGCTGGCTTAGCTACCGGGCCGGTGAAGTTTCCGGTCGATGTACTGGTCAATGCAGTCCTGCCCGCTATCATCGAACGACACAAAGCTCATGCCAAGGTGAAAGATGTCACGGGAAATACGACGCAGGTAGACCACGTCACAAAGTGCGCCGATCTGCACTTTCTGCACAGCCAGCACGGGAACCTCAAACTGAACCTTTACCCGTACGGACTGCCGGGGCCCAATTACAGCACCGCCTGGCAGAAGGGTTTTGACCATATCGGGTGTGCAAACCGCCATCACACCTGCGCGCGAGAGGTTCGTGAGCTGACATTTAAGGCGGGATGCTTCACCACCGGTCTCTTCACAGGATGAGATGGTCGCATCAAACTGTGTGCTGACACGGTGATAATGGCGCAGATTGGGACGCCCTGCGGGCTTTACCTCGGTATCCACTGGGGCTGTTCTGCCTGTGTTTGAGATGACTCTGTTTGCATTCGACATAGCGATCAGCTTGTGTCCACCAGGGTTTAGCGCAGCATTATGTCGATTTGCGCCGGTTGTCAGCATACAGCCATGAGTGTAGGCCCGTTTTCGCCGATGCTCAAGTGCGACGCCCAGGCAGGTCTGTCCTTAAACCCGACAGGCCAGTCGCCGTCCTAACGCGGTTTCCCTGGGAAAGTGCTCTTAAGCGTCCAGTTTCCGGGCCAGCAGCTCGTTAACCTGGGCCGGATTGGCTTTGCCCCTGGATGCTTTCATGACCTGGCCGACGAAGTAGCCCAACATCTTGGGTCGCCGGTCCTCTGGCGCCGCCCGGTAGTTTTCCACCTGCTGTGCTGAGTTGGCGAGAACCTCATCAATAATTCCTTCGATGGCCCCAGTGTCCGTGACCTGCTTCAGTCCCTGCTTGTCAATGATGTTGTCGGCGCTGCCTTCGCCATTCCACATGCGCTCGAACACTTCTTTGGCGATCTTGCCGGAAATTGTGTTGTCTTTTATGCGCAGAATGAGCTGGCCCAGGTCTTCAGATGCGACAGGGGACTGACCTATCGCGAGCTCGTTCTGATTCAGGAAGCGGGACAGTTCGCCCATAACCCAGTTTGCGGCGAGTTTGGGGTCGCCCGACACTCCGGCGACGGCCTCGAAATAGTCCGCCAGTGGGCGTGATTGAGAGAGGACGCCCGCGTCGTAATCAGACAGCTCGTGTTCACGCTTGAAACGCTCGCGTTTCTGGTCCGGCAACTCCGGCAGCTCCCGGCGCAGTTGTTCGATCAGCTCCTCCGTGACCACCACCGGCAACAGATCAGGGTCAGGGAAGTAACGGTAGTCGTTGGCGAATTCCTTGCTCCGCATGGAGCGGGTCTCGTTCTTCTCTGGATCGTACAGGCGGGTCTCCTGGACGATGCGGCCACCGTCTTCGAGAATTTCAATCTGGCGCTGAATCTCGCTGTTGATGGCCTTCTCGACAAAGCGGAACGAGTTGACGTTCTTGGTTTCTGTGCGGGTGCCAAGCTCCGTCTGACCCTTGGGCCGAACCGAGACATTACAGTCACAGCGCATGGAGCCCTGGGACATGTCGCCGTCTGACACACCGAGGTAGGTGACGATCGCGTGCAACTTGCGCAGGAAAGCCACAGCCTCCTCGGCGCTGCGCATGTCTGGCTCCGATACGATCTCAAGCAGCGGCGTACCCGCCCGGTTGAGATCGATTCCAGTCATGCCGTGGAAATCCTCGTGCAGGGACTTTCCGGCATCCTCTTCAAGGTGAGCGTGGTGCAGGCCAACCGTTCGCGATTCGCCGCTTTCAAGCTCGATGTGTATCTTCCCGGGTCCGACGATCGGGTGGTACATCTGGCTGATCTGGTAGCCCTTTGGCAGGTCCGGATAGAAATAGTTCTTACGATCAAACACCGAGCGGCGCGCAATCTCGGCGTCTACTGCGAGGCCGAACTGAATCGCCATACGGACGACACCTTCGTTCAGAACCGGCAGCATTCCTGGCATGGCCAGATCAACCGCTGAGGCCTGGCTGTTAGGCTCGGCGCCAAAGGCGATGCTCGAACCCGAGAAAATCTTCGACTGGGTGGCAAGCTGAACGTGCACTTCCAACCCGATGACGGCTTCCCATTGCATAGTGTGCTCTCCTTAAGGGATCAGTCCAGGTTGGCGGGTGTGCGCTGGTGCCAGTCGGTGGCTTGCTGGAACTGGTGGGCAACGTTCAGCAGCTTGTCTTCGCTGAAATAGTCGCCGACCAGCTGCAGCCCCACCGGCAGGCCCTCAATTGCGCCGCCGGGCAAGGAGATAGCAGGCAGGCCCGCGAGGTTGACCGAAATGGTGTAGAGGTCTTCCAGGTACATGGTCACCGGATCCTTTGATTTTGAACCCAGGGGGAAGGCAGCGGAAGGCGCAGTCGGGCTGGCAATGACGTCGACCTCTTCAAAAGCCTTGACGTAATCCTGCTGAATCAGATTGCGTACTTTCTGGGCTTTCAGGTAATAGGCGTCGAAGAATCCCGCCGACAGCGCGTAGGTACCGATCAGTATGCGGCGCCTGACCTCGGGGCCGAAACCCTCGGCGCGCGAGCGCGTATACAGGTCTTCCAGGCTCTCAGGTGCGTCGCACCGGTGGCCGTAACGCACCCCGTCGAACCGGGAAAGGTTGGTTGAAGCCTCTGCCGGAGCAATAACGTAGTAGGCAGGGATCGCCAGGTCAGTGTGGGGTAGTCGAATGTTCTTTACTGTGGCGCCCAGCTTTTCAAGCTCAGCGATTGCCCGGGTAATGGCGTCGCCCATTGTACTATCGAGTTTGTCACTGAAGTATTCTTCAGGCAGCCCGATACGCAGCCCCTTGAGCGGCTCGCCCAGGGTCGCGGTATAGTCTGGAACGGTCCGATCGATGCTGGTGGAGTCCCGAGGGTCAAATCCGGCCAGCACGTTCATCATCAGCGCAGCATCTTCGGCGTTCTGGGCAATCGGCCCGGCCTGATCCAGGCTGGATGCAAACGCGACCATGCCGTAGCGGGAGATACGGCCGTACGTCGGCTTGAGCCCGGTCAGGCCGCAGAATGCGGCAGGCTGACGGATGGATCCGCCAGTGTCCGTGCCGGTCGCAATAGGCGCCAGTCGAGCCGCGACTGCTGCGGCAGAGCCACCGGATGATCCACCGGGAACGCGGTTCTCGCCCCAGGGGTTTCTCACGGCCCCGAAATAGCTGTTCTCGTTGGACGAACCCATCGCAAACTCGTCCATATTTGTTTTGCCCAGACAGACGGCCCCTGCATCGCGCAGCTTTTCAGCCACCGTGCTGTCGTAGGGGGGCACGAAATTTTCCAGCATGCGTGAGCCGCAAGTGGTCTTTATTCCGCGCGTGCAGAACAGGTCCTTGTGCGCAAAGGGGATGCCGGTCCATTGCCGGGCTTCGCCGGCGGCCCGTCGCTGATCAGCTGCTTCGGCATCGGCCAGGGCCTGAGTTTCACAAACTGTAATAAAACTGTTGTACGTGCCGTCCCGTTCCCGGATGCGAGCCAGGAAGTGCCTGGTCAGCTCGACGCTGGAATATTCGCCAGCGGCGAGTCCGCGTGCAAGCTCGGCTACAGATTTTAGATGCATGGCAGGTCGGTCTCTTGCTGTTCCGTATGAAGTACAGTGATGCTGTCAGCGCCAAGGCGAGCCGCCCCGGTTTACTCGATGACCCGGGGTACCAGGTAGAGGCCGTTTTCGGTAGCGGGCGCGACAGCCTGGAAAGCGGCGCGTTGATCGGCCTCGGTTACCCTGTCAGGCCGTAAGCGCTGAACGGCGTCGAGCGGATGGGCCATCGCCTCTACCGCGTCGGTATCCGCCGCCTGAAGCTGGTCCACGAGGCCGATGATGCCCTCCAACTCAGGTTGAAGTGCCTCGACTTCCGCCGGGGTTACGCGTATACGGGCCAGAAAGGCTATTTTCTCGATGTCATCTTTCGAGAGCGCCACAGGGGCCTCCTTTTACGGTTGCGTGCTCGAGCCGGTTCGCCATGGCCGTCACTGTCACGGCCGGGAGCTCGGGATGGGTTCCAGGGCTGGGACAGGAAGAACACTGCCGATGCCCTTTTAAAGCGGGTTGAACAATGGGAATTCAAGCCGGCAATGTTACCAGATCTGGCTTTTCACGCCAGCGCTGCAGCTTTTCTGGCGCCTTGCCTGGCTGCGGTGCCACTGATAAAGTTGCGGCATTCCGGCAGGCTGCTATTTTTGAACAACTATCTCTGGCGTTTACGCCCAAGAGTTTACGCAGAATCCCGGTGGAAGCGCTTCCGTTCGCTTCCTGCTATGGCTAACCCACTGTTCGTTTCAGGCTGACTATTACCGATGCTCATCAAAAGAATTCGAGGTCTTTTTTCCGGCGACCTTTCCATCGACCTGGGTACCGCCAATACCCTCATTTACGTTCGCGGCCGCGGTATCGTCCTGAATGAGCCGTCGGTGGTTGCCATACGTGTTAGCAACTCCCAGAAAAGTGTCGCCGCCGTCGGCGCAGAAGCCAAGCGGATGCTGGGGCGAACGCCCGGTAACATCACCGCGATCCGGCCCATGAAAGATGGTGTGATCGCCGATTTTATCGTCACTGAAAAAATGCTTCAGCACTTCATCCACAAAGTGCACGAGAACAGTTTCATCACACCCAGCCCGCGTGTGCTGGTCTGTGTACCCAGTAAGTCAACCCAGGTCGAACGCAAGGCGATCCGTGAATCGGCGATGGGCGCCGGTGCCCGTGAGGTCTTCCTTATCGAGGAACCCATGGCTGCGGCGATCGGCGCGGGACTGCCCGTAGAGGAAGCCAGCGGCTCCATGGTGGTCGATATCGGAGGCGGCACCACCGAGATCGCAATTATCTCCCTGAACGGCATTGTTTATGCCGAGTCAGTCCGAACCGGTGGCGATAAGTTTGACGAGGCCATCGTCAACTACGTGCGCAGGAATTATGGCAGCCTGATTGGCGATAGTACTGCTGAGAGAATCAAGCACGAGATAGGCTGTGCCTTCGAAGGGCTTGAGCTACGCGAAATCGACGTGCGCGGGCGCAACCTGGCCGAGGGGGTCCCGAGGGCGTTTACACTGAACAGCGAAGAAATTCTGGAAGCGCTGCAGGAGTCACTGGCCCAGATCGTACAGACGGTCAAGAGCGCGCTGGAGCAGTCACCGCCGGAGCTGGCTTCGGACATTGCCGAGCGCGGCATCGTGCTGACGGGTGGCGGGGCATTGCTGCGCGGTCTGGACGAGCTGATCAGCGCGGAAACCGGGCTGCCGGTTATCGTCGCAGAAGATCCGCTGACCTGTGTTGCTCGCGGTGGTGGTAAGGCACTTGAGGTCATCGACAGCGGCGGCATTGGTTTGTTTTCAAACGAAGGCTGAGGTACGCAGGGCGCACTCTCTGCGTTCGCTTCTGGCAAATTGCGGGCGGCCTCGGGTGTCCGGGGCAGAACTTGAGCCCCGCAGGGATTTTTTGCCGCCAGGATGTTGCCCCGTATTCTCATGAGCGCTCATGCTGCTCAATGGTAGATCCCGAGGCTGACACTTTTGTGTCAGCCTTGTTGTTTCAGGCGCCCGGAACGCTTCCATACGAACCGGGCGCCAATCGCTAATGGGTTCGGCCGGCCCCGAGGTGTGGGGCAATCCGCATGGTCAGCTGAAGGGAGACTGAACCATCAAGAACATTTTCGTCCAGGGACCCTACCTCAGTGTTCGTTTGCTTCTCGTTGCCGCGCTGGCCTTGGCGCTTATCATTGCTGATAGCCAGTTTGGTCAGCTGGACCGCCTGCGCAGCTGGATGGGTACGGGCGTCGCTCCCATTGTGTGGCTGGGCAACGTGCCGGGTCGCATCGGCGCCTGGAGCGAAGACCTGGTTACCGGCCGTGGCGTTCTCAAGGAGCGAAACGATTCGCTGAACTCCCGCTTACTGGTGCTGGAACGGCGCGCGCAGAAATATGCAGCGTTGGCGGCTGAAAACAGCCGCTTGCGGGAGCTGCTCAATGCGTCCGCACGCGTTGACGATACTGTCGTAGTGGCGGATGTCATCGGCGTGACGCCGGATCCGTTTTCCCACGAGATCATTATCGATAAAGGCAGCCGTGACGGTATATCTATCGGTCAGGCTGTGCTCGACGCAGAAGGGCTGATGGGGCAGGTTGTCCAGGTCAACGAATTTACCGCCCGGGTACTTCTCATATCCGACAGCAGTCATGCAGTCCCTGTTCAGGTTAACCGTAACGGTACCCGCGCCAACCTTCTTGGTACGGGCGACCCGGATGTCCTCGAACTGGTCCATGTACCTGAAACATCGGATATACGCGTGGGCGATCTGCTGGTGAGCTCAGGTCTGGGTGGCGTTTTCCCCAAGGGCTATCCTGTTGCCCGGGTGACCGAAGTTTCCCATGACCCTGGCGAGCCATTCTCAGACGTTGAAGCGGAGCCGATGGCTCAACTGAACCGCAGCCAGATGGTACTCGTGGTCTTCAAGGAAGGTGCAGGTAGTGGAATGGCCCCCGCAACGGAGGTATCGGAGTGATGTTTTCGTCGGTGAGCTATCCTACCTTTCTCCTTAGCGTGATTCTGGCGCTGGTCGGCAGTGTGGCGCTGTTTCCCCAGCCCTGGCTCATCTGGCGCCCTGAGTGGATCGGTCTGCTGGTCTTCTATTGGGTTTTCCGGGCTCCGCATCACTTTGGTATTTTTTTCGCGGCTGTGATGGGTCTGGTGCTGGACGTGATCGAGTCTGCAACACTGGGCGTCAATATGCTCGCCATGGCCGTCGTTGCGTTCCTGGTGCTGACTACTCATCAGAGACTGCGAATGTTTCCGTTACCCCAGCAGTGTCTGATGGTCTTTCTCCTTCTGGGCATCAACCAGATGCTGGTTCACTTCATCAAACAGGTACTTGGCGATACACAGAGTGGTTTCGCTTATCTTTGGCCGGCGCTGACCAGTGCGGTTGCCTGGCCGCTGGTTTCTCTGGTATTCGATACGCTTAATCGCAAATTGAGGTGATCAGATGGCTGCAAGCCCG
This sequence comes from Hydrocarboniclastica marina, assembly GCF_004851605.1. GTDB lineage: Bacteria > Pseudomonadota > Gammaproteobacteria > Pseudomonadales > Oleiphilaceae > Hydrocarboniclastica > Hydrocarboniclastica marina. Next base: position 2,653,562 of record NZ_CP031093.1, on the reverse strand, counting down.
CTGCGTCCGCTGGTGTTGGCTTCGGCTTCGCCCCGTCGTAAAGAACTTCTGCAACAGATAGGCCTGCCCTTCACGGTTCAGCCGGTCGACATCGATGAGACGCCGCTCCCATCGGAAGACCCGGCCCACTATGTTGAGCGCCTTGCCCGGGCTAAAGCGGAAAAAGGCAGCGATCTGTGTCAGAACCCGGAGGCACTGGTACTGGGGTCTGACACGACCGTCGTCCATGATGGCAATATTCTGGGCAAGCCGGCGAACAGGGCGGAAGGCCTGGCGATGCTCAGGCGTTTGTCCGGCAGTGCCCACAAAGTCATGACCGCGGTTGCGCTGGCAGGTCAGTACGGGTGCTACGCGCGCCTGGCCATTACAGAAGTTCATTTCCGGCCGATTGCCGAAGAAGAACTGCTCTCGTACTGGAATACCGGTGAACCCGCGGACAAGGCCGGCGGCTATGGCATCCAGGGGCGTGCAGCTGTGTTTGTTACAGCGCTCTATGGCAGCTATAGCGCCGTTGTAGGTTTACCGCTTCAGGAAACGGCTGAATTGCTGAGTGAGGCAGGGCAGCCTGTCTGGCTTAGCTGGATGAATACAGACACTGCAGGAAGCGGCAATCGATGACCGAAGAAATTCTGATAAACGTAACTCCCGTTGAAACCCGGGTTGCCCTGGTCGAGAACGGCATGTTGCAGGAAGCCCATATAGAGCGCACCAGTCGCAAAGGCATTGTCGGAAACATCTACAAGGGCCGTGTAGTGCGAGTGCTGCCGGGCATGGAAGCGGCGTTTGTCGATATCGGACTCGAGCGAGCGGCGTTTATTCACGCCTCCGACGTCGTTTCCGTAGCGCTTGCTGATGAAAACGGTGAGCCGGTAAAAGATGCGCCCAAGGTGATCCCTGATATTCGCTCGCTTTTGCGAGAAGGCCAATCGCTGGTGGTACAGGTCACCAAAGACCCGATCGGGACCAAAGGCGCCCGACTCACCACCCAGCTCTCGATCCCGTCCCGTTATCTGGTCTTCATGCCCTATGTGAGCCATGTTGGTGTTTCCCAGCGAATCGAAGATGAAGCCGAGCGGGATCGCCTGCGTGGACTGATTGAGGAATGTGGCGCCACACTCGACCTCAGTCGCGGTGGCTATATCGTACGAACTGCTGCGGAAGGGGCAGGGCGGGACGAGTTTATCGCGGATATGACCTACCTGAACCGCCTGAGCAAGTCGATGCTTGAACGCACCGACAAAGTTGAGGCACCCGCCATTATTTACCAGGATCTGCCCCTGTTCCTGCGCACGGTGCGGGACCTGATTCGTTCCCAGACCGAAAAGGTCAGGATCGACTCCCGTGAAAGCTATCAGCGGGTGATGGCTTTCGTCGAAGAGTTTGTCCACGAGATGGGCGATAAGATTGAGTACTACCCCGGCGAGCGACCTCTGTTTGATCTCTACAGCGTTGAGGAAGAGATTCAGCGGGCGCTAAGCCGCAAGGTTCAACTGAAGTCCGGTGGCTACGTGATTATCGACCAGACGGAGGCGATGACCACGATTGACATCAATACCGGCGCTTTTGTCGGTCATCGCAATCTCGAAGAGACAATTTTCAAGACCAATCTGGAAGCGGCGCGCGCCATCAGTCGGCAGCTAAGGCTGCGGAACCTCGGTGGTATCATCATCATTGACTTTATCGACATGGAAGACCTCGAGCACCAGCGCCAGGTCCTGCGCATGCTTGAGAAGATGCTCGAACGTGATCATGCCCGCACCAAGATAACCGGTGTGTCGGAGCTGGGCCTGGTCGAGATGACCCGCAAACGGACGACTGAGAGTCTGGGGCAGGTGCTGTGCGAAGCCTGTCCGATCTGTGAGGGGCGGGGCTTCCTGAAAACGCCTGAGACCGTCTGTTATGAGATTTTTCGTGAGATCCTGCGGATCAACCGAGCCTATGAGGCAGAGAATTATCTGGTCATGGCCTCCCAGGCGGTGATAGACCGATTACTCGATGAAGAATCTGACAACGTGGCCGACCTGGAAACCTTTATTGGGAAGACCATCAAGTTTCAGGTGGAACTCCTCTATAGTCAGGAAAACTATGACGTCGTACTGCTCTAGAAAGTCGTATTCAACATGGAAGGATGCTCTGGTAATTCAGCCCGGCGGTACGGCGCTTTGTGACCGATGCCAGTCGTTGAATGAGCTTGCCCGGGAATATTGACTATGAGTGCTGCTGAGCCCGTGAAACGCTATGGGCCTCTACGCTGGATGATCCGCATTGCCGGCGCTGTTCTTCTGCTGGCGCTTGTTGTCACTGCGCTCTATGTGGGCGCCGGGCGCTACCTGATAACCCAGGTGGGCGTATACGAAGCCGATGTAGAAGCTCTCCTGACCGAGCGGCTTGGGCGGAATGTCGAGATAGATGATCTGTCCGGTGATTGGGTCGGGTTTGACCCGGTGATCGTCGTTGACGGGCTCGCGGTGGGCGAACCGGGTGCTCCGGACGCCAGTCTCCAACGACTGCGTATTCGTCTGGCCACCGTTTCTTCGCTCATGCGGGGCCGGCTGGTGTTCAGTGAATTCTCCGCGAATCATGCTGATATCACGATGACCCAGGACACCGAAGGCGGCGTCGGCCTGGCCGGGCTCTGGCAGCCGCCCGCCGAAGAGGCGCAGGGCCTGGAACTGCTGGAGGCCGCTGCGGAGGACTTCGACCACAGCTTTTCTGACTGGGTCAGGGGGCTTGGCCGGATACTGGCGGACCCTGTTGTACACGTCTCCGACCTGCGGGTGCGCGTTCAGACCCCGGGTGCGAATGAGCAGCGCTACCAGATTCCATCCATTGAGCTGTCGTTCCAGCAAGGCGTGTTCTCCGCCGCTGGTCGGTTAATCGGGGTGGACACCGCTGAGACCGTTGCCTGGTTTACCCTTGAAGGCAAACATTTCTTTCGCGGCGGGTTCGACGGTACGGTCTTTCTGGATATTCGCTCAGAACGCCTTTTTGACGCGTTTCTGAGCAGGTATGAATGGTTCGAGATTGGCCTGGAGGGGCTCGATTTACGCACATCCACTTGGCTGACGTTTGAAAATGGCCAGGTCTCCCGTCTATTGTCCCGTCTCGAAACGCCTTACCTGCAACTCCGCTCTGCGAGTGAGACCCTGTCTCCCATCGAAGACCTTGATGTAACGCTGACCGCAAGACGGCTGGACGCGCCGTGCGCCGAGCCGAACCCCTGCAATCCCGCCTGGGAGCTTCAGGCACACAACCTCCGGTACCGATGGCTTGACGAGCAGGTCGGGCCATTGAACATGAGCTGGGAAAACGATGCTGATAGTTGGCGCCTGGCAATAGATACGGTCCCGCTGGATAACGTAGTCAGATTTATCCGGGCACTGGAAGTGATGCCGGACTGGGCTTCCCAGTACCTCCACGGCTACCGGCCCCGCGGCGAACTTCGTCAGATGGTGTTTGAGTATCCTCAATCGGGTGAGTACCGGTTGACCGCGGCTCTGCGACAAGCTGCTGTGGACGCGGCATGGGGCGCGCCAGTCGTTGAAGGGCTGGATGGCTGGGTAGAACATAGTCCCAACGGCGGCCGTGTCAGGTACGACTCCCGTAATACGGTGTTTGGCTTCCCCGACCTTTTTGCGGCAGCCTGGCCGTTCCAGCGCCTCAGCGGCGAAGTGACCTGGAGATGGCAGAACCCCGGCTGGCGGGTCAGCGGCGACGACCTCCGGTTCCAGTACCGCGAGGATGTTTTCCTGAACGGCGGTTTCGACTTGTTATTGTCCCCCGTCGAGACCAACACCCTGGGCCTTCAGGTCGGTATTTCCGGCGCGAACCATGAGCAGATCGCTCAGTTTGTGCCCGTCGGGGCTGTAGGCGAGCCTTTGTACGACTGGCTGACCGGCGCAATCAAGGAGGGCGAGATCCCCTGGGGCTGGTATTACGGCTCAGGCCCGATCCAGCAGACCGCACCCAGTGGCTCGACGGTGTCCGGAGCGCCAACTGACGATCGCGCAGAAACAGAAACAGAAACAGAAACAGAAACAGAAACAGAAACAGAAACTGAAGCTCAAACGAAAGTCGGTCAGGGTCGGTTCACCTCGGCCATGGTGTTCGACTTCGATGATGTAGTGTTCCGTTATGCCGAAAACTGGCCGGAACTTGGAAATGGGGCCGGGCAGTTCCGGTTCCATGGGGGCGAAGGTTGGGTCGACCTTGATCGGGCCAGCGTAGGGGGTATTACCCTGCAGCCGTCCCGGATTCAGGTGGACACCCTCGGCGAGGAGACCCGTGTTGACATTGATCTGAAGGCGCCGGTTACCGGGCAGGACCTGAACTACTGGCTGGAAAAAAGTCCGTTGGGGGAGCTGATGGGAAACCCCGGGGATACGGTGCAGGTAGACGGAACGGCCGATCTCGCGTTGAAGGTCAGTGTCTACCCGACCGCCGGCAGCGAAACGGCAACCGAAGTCGATCTTATACTGAGCGCTGCCGGGCTTGAAATCGAGCATCTGGCATCCGGGCTGGAGTGGACTGACCTGTTCGGCGAAGTCCGGTATAGCACCCGGTCGGGTCTCGCCGCCAACGGTCTGCAGGGGCAGTTCATGGGGCGGGATGCACACTTTGAACTCTCCGGCGGTGTCGGCGGCGCATCGGTCCAGGTGCATCAATGGGGGCATGCAGCCGTTGATGCAATCGCCCGACGCTGGCTGAAAGAGCCTCTGCCATGGGTCACAGGAGAATTTGACTATGACCTTCGCGCCAGTTTCGGCGGCGGCACCGAAAATGCGCCGGAAAGCCCCATTGTCGGCTTTCGGATAGCGCTGGACCAAGTTGCGGTGGATTTTCCGGCGCCGCTCGGCAAGGCCGCCGGAACGCCGGGTGTTCTCCATGGGAACCTGGTCGTGGAGGCTGGCGAGAGAATGCGACTGCACGGGGCTCTGCTAAACGGCCCCCAACCCCAGCAACTGGGGTACCAGGCCCTCTGGGTAAATGGAGAACTCGACGCAGCGAGCATCCGCTTGGGCAGCGAGTCAGCAGAGCTCGTCGAGGCAACGTACTTCGTAGGGGGCGAGATCGCACAGCTGGATCTGGACCAGTGGTCCGGCAAGCTACAGAATCTTGGTGGGGGAGGCGAGGATGCTGCTGCTGGCGACGCTCTGGCGGGCCTCAGTCTGCCAGTAAAGCTAGACTTGGTAGCGCAGCAGTTAGCCATTGGCGGGATCGAACTTGGGCGGGTTGCACTTGCTGCGACGAATGCGGGTGGCGGTTGGCAGGTCGAGGCTCAGGGCAAACAGCTCTCAGGAACCGCTCTTTTTCCGCAGTCTGGCCCTTATCAGATAGAGCTTGACCACTTTGCCTTGCCGGTACGGCAAGGTGAGCAGGACGCCACGCCCGACCTGGCACCAGAACAGGCACGACTGTACCCCGATGTTGACGTAAGCATCCAGGAGCTTTGGCTGGGCGATAACAATTACGGCCGCTGGCGTTTCCGGCTGAGATCCAGCCAGGAATCGCTTGACCTGCGCGACCTCGAGGCTGAAACCGGCAGTCTTATTTTCAGTGGCAACATGTCTTGGCAATTCGGCGACAGGGGTCCGGGCAGGACACGGCTGATCGGTGATCTCAAAGGTGGCAGCATTCGGGATCTCAATGCATGGGTGCAAGGTGGAGTCCCGTTGGTGAGTGATTCCACGAATGCCCATGTGGACCTTAACTGGCCGGGAAGTCCACAAAAGTTCGATCTGAGCGGCGCCGAAGGTGATCTCGCGCTCAGCCTGGAGGATGGTCGCATACTCGATCAGAACAATGCGGCGCAGGTATTTCGTGTCTTCGGCGTGCTCAACGCCGACACCCTCATGCGCAGGCTCCGGCTGGACTTCTCCGACCTTTACAAGCCGGGCGTCAGTTTTGAAGCGCTAAGTGGAACGGCGGTGATCGACAATGGCGTTCTAACGCTGGATCCGGAGCTTCAGCTGGCTGGCCCTTCAGGGGCATTCAGGCTGACTGGGCAGACACATCTGATCGACGAAAGCCTCGACATGAGACTGGTAGTTGTTCTGCCTTTGACCCAGAATTTGCCAATGGCGGCGCTGCTACTGGGCGCGGCGGCTCCGGTCGGTGGTGCGCTATTCATAATCGACAAATTGTTGGGCGACCCGCTAAGCAAGCTGACGAGTGCGACCTATGACGTTTCCGGAAGCTGGAAACAGCCCCAGATCAAGCTCAGGAGCATCTTTGATACGGGTTCGCCTGGTACAAGGAACAAGGTTCCCGACTAGCGCGTTGACGGCCCGGATACTTGAGGAGATAGGTTTGGATACTGCTGCAGAGATTGCCTTGATTCAGATGGTCAGTGGGCGGGACCCGAGTGCCAATCTCGCCCGGGTTCGCGAGCTTCTGAAACAGGCTTCAGAACAAGGCGCGAGCATCGCCGTATTGCCGGAAAACTTTGCCTCGTTCTATAGCGCCGGCATGCGGACGCTTGCCGAACAGGAAACCACTACCTCTGGTCCGATCCGCTCTTTTTTGGCAGATCAGGCCCGCGAGTTAGGTATCTGGATTGTCGCAGGCTCTCTGCCAATGGCCATTCGCCCGGACGGCTCGCCTGTGCCGGCGCCGCGGGTGAGGGCAACCTGCTGGGTCATTGACGACCAGGGAAGAGAGGTCGCGCGGTACGACAAGATTCATCTGTTCGATGCCGAGGTCGGCGATGCCCAAGGCAGCTATAAGGAATCTGATACATTTGAGCCCGGCGATGAACTGGTCTGCGTCGACACCCCCGCGGGTAGGCTCGGCTTGTCTATCTGCTACGATCTTCGTTTTCCTGAACTATACCGAGGCCTTGTCGCGCGCGGCGCAACCTGGGTCGTGGTGCCCGCCGCATTCACCTGGCGCACCGGGCAGGCCCACTGGGAGACGTTGCTTCGGGCGCGGGCGATCGAGGATCAGGTATGGGTCTGCGCGCCCAACCAGGGCGGCCAGCATGACAGCAAGCGTAGAACCTGGGGACACTCCATGATGATCGACCCGTGGGGCACAGTTGTACGGTCCGCCGAAGAGGGTGAGCAGTTGTTGCTGGCAACTCTCGACCCCGCGCGTGTCGGAGAAGTCCGCCGGGCCATGCCGGCATGGCAGAACCGGCGGCTGTAGCGATCCCGGGTCGGCCCGGTAGATGTCAGTTAAGGGCTGTCTGCCTGATCGATAAGCTCACGGAGGTAGCGAAACAGCTTTCGCGGTTGCCCACTGTTGCGCTCCAGTGACACATCCCTTCGGCTGTTCCGCACAAGGTTGCGCAGGTGCTGTGCATCGGCGGCCGGATACTCGGCGATAAAGTCAGTCACGGCTGTGTCTTCATCAATGAGCCGTTCGCGCCAGCGTTCAGCCATGTGTAACCGCCGCGTATTTTCTTCGCTGCCGGCGTTAAAACCATCAATAGCGCGCTGCAATTGCTCCACGTCTTCGTAACGCATGAGCTTGCCGAGGTACTGCATATGCCTGCGCTTGGCCTCGTTCTGGCTTATGCGCCAGGATTCCTCAATAGCATGGCGGAGCGTATCACTCATGGGGATCTCGGCGACCTGGCCCGGTTTCAGAGCGATCAATTCACCGGCCAGCTTTTGCAGAGCGTGCATTTCTCGTTTTAACTGGGACTTGCTTTTGAAGTCCGGGTCTTCCGAAAAGTCTTCTTCGGGTTTGTCGTTGTGTGTAACCATTGGTGCTCTCAGCGATGCGAACGAGGCCAGTAGACCGTCTCAGGAGTAGGCCAGGGTGGCCAGGCCCAGAAAAGACGCAAAGCCTATCACATCCGTGATTGTGGTAAGTATCACTCCGCCTGCCAGCGCGGGGTCAATCTTGCGGGCTTTCAGGATCAGTGGCAGGGTCGTGCCGGCGACCGCAGCCGCCACAAGGTTGATGACCAGCGCTGCGGCAATAACCAGGCCGATCGTCAGGTCGTTGAACCAGAACACGGCCGCCACCGCCACCACCAGCGCCCAGGCCAGCCCGTTCAGCGCGCCCACGATCAGTTCGCGGTTAAGCAGCCAGCCAATATTCTGCGGGCTGATTTGCCCCACTGCCATACCTCGGATAACCAGCGTCAGCGCCTGACTGCCCGCGATACCGCCCATGCTGGCTACGATCGGCATGAGTACGGCTAGGGCAACGACCTGTTCGATAGTGTGTTCGAAAAGACCGATGACGGCGGAGGCGATAAATGCGGTAATCAGATTGATGCCAAGCCAGACAGCCCGACGCCGGGTCGTTTTAAGGATTGGGGCGAAAGTGTCTTCTTCCTCATCCAGACCGGCCATCCCCATGAGCGAGTGGGCCGCGTCCTCGCGAATAACATCGACGACGTCGTCGATAGTAATGCGCCCGAGCAGCTTGCCGCTGTCACTGACCACGGGCGCTGAGATCAGGTCGTGGCGCTCGAACAGGTTAGCCACTTCATTGTCGCCCAGCGTCACCGGGATCGGATCGAGGTCGGTATGCATGACCTCCCGCACTGTTGCAGCAGGATTTGCGACGAGTAGCGTTGTTAGCGGTAGCACGCCGATGAAATCGTCTTTGCGATTGACCACAAAAAGGCTGTCGGTTATGGCTGGCAGCGCTCTGTGGCGCCGCAGGTAACGCAGGATGACTTCGATGCTTAAATCCGGCCGGACGGTTACTGTGTCCGTGTTCATCAGGCCGCCGGCGGTGTCCTCCGGGTACGCCAGCACGGCCTCCACGCGCTGCCGGTCCTGCTCATCCATCGTCTCCAGAACTTCCTGGATGACAGCTTCAGGAAGCTGCTGGAGCAAATCGGCAAGGTCGTCCGGCTCAAACGATTCGATAACGCTGGCGACTTCCTGCGGGTCCAGCTGGCTCAGGAAATAACTACGGATATCATCGCTCAGGTATTGCAGTACTTCGCCTTCGAGCTCCTTGTCGACCAGGCTCCAGAGAAGCGTCCGCTGGCGCGGCGGAGAAGATTCAAGCAGGTGGGCAATATCGCTGGGGCTGAGGCCGCCGTTCAGGATACGCGCGACCTGCTGCAGGGAACCGCTGTCCAATGCCTCGCTCAACGACCGCAGGCGTTGGCGGAAAGTCTTTGTCTCGGCCAGACTCGCCATAAACAATCCTAAGTTCTATTTATCTGCTGGCTTCTAGCTGGCCGGGACTCTTTTGATCCCGAGCCTCGGCGGAAGGGCCCGGATTCTTGCTGAATGACGGAAACTGCGCAACCTATCCAACGACAAGGGCTACGGGTAGCTGCCGAAGCGGGCGCTATTCACCTTCGCCAAAACGGTCTGCGATCAAAGCAACTATCGCATCCCGTGCCTGCTCTTCGTCAGCACCGTGAATGATGAGTTTGATGTCTGTGCCGCAACTGGCAGCCAGCATCATCACAGCCATAATGCTCTTGCCATCGACGACCCGGTCTTCCTTGGCTATTTCTACCCGGGACTCGTAATTACTGGCTGTGGAAACCAGTTTGGCCGCGGCACGGGCATGCAGCCCCAGCCGGTTTATGATGGATACCTGCTCTTTGATCATGATTGCGCAGATCCGTTATCAGGGAGTTCAGTGTGCCGGATCTGGACGTTCGGGAAATCTTCACTCAGGGCCAGCCCCAGCTTTTGGGCCATGTATACAGACCGATGCTGGCCGCCGGTACAGCCTATGGATATCGTCATGTAGCTGCGGTTGCTGTTTCTGAAACTTGGCAGCCACTTCCGCAGGTAAGCCTCGATATCTCCCTGGAGCTCGCCCGTTTCCTCCTGAGCCTCGAGAAAATCGCACACCGGCTGATCGAGGCCACAATACTTGCGCAGGCTGGTGTCCCAGTAAGGGTTCGGCAGGCAGCGCACGTCGAAAACGAAGTCAGAATCGACCGGTACACCGTGTTTGAAGCCAAACGATTGAATCAGGAGTGCGAGTTCCTGCTCCTTTCGGCCTACGACACGCTGCTTCACGATATCCCGTAGTTCATACATCGACAGATCGCTGGTGTCGACATAGAGGTCGGCCAGCTGGGATATGGGTTCGAGCAGCTTTTTCTCGTGGGAGATCGCTTCTTTCAGGGAGCGACGGTTATTGCTCAACGGGTGCTTGCGCCGGGTCGCGTGAAAACGCTGGAGCAGAATCATCTCTTCAGCGTCCAGATAAATAATTTCGACACTCAGGTTGGGTTGCTCGAGCGTTTTGTGCAATCGCTCGAAGTCGGCGATTTCATCAGACAGATTGCGGGCGTCGATACTGACTGCAATGTGTCTGAGCCTCTCTGAACCCTTCTCCAGCGCTTCATTGGTTAAGGGGACCAACAGGCCAATAGGAAGGTTGTCAATACAGTAGAAGCCGAGATCTTCCAGCACGTGTAGCGCGGTACTTTTGCCGGAGCCGGAACGGCCACTGACGATTATCAGCTTCACGGTAGCCTCCCAAAGGGAACAAAAAAATCGGTAAGGCCCGAAGAGCGAAATCAATCAGGCCGTAATGCACCCGTTGAGCCTCACGCTGAGTGCTTCAGGCGGCCAGGCCAGACGATTCCTCTGGACGTGTGCGACCCACTACAGGGTTTCTTGTCAGGGCCGCCGCGGGGGCTCCGGCTCAGGACGCGACTATCGTCGAGTACAGTTCATCGGCATTTGCAGCATCGCGCAGCCGCTGACAGAACGCCCGGTCGTTGAACTTTTCTGCCAGTTGGCTGAGGAGTTCAAGGTGTTCGCTGGTCGCCTCCTGAGGCACAATCAGTACAAAGAGCAGGTCAACCGGCTCGTTGTCGATAGCATCGAAAGGAATGGGCTCGTTCAGCGCGAGAAGCGCCCCCACCACTCGTGAACAGTTCTCCAGCCGACAGTGGGGAATGGCAATACCCTGGCCGATACCAGTGCTTCCCAGCCGCTCTCGGGCAACGAGGTTATTGAAGATCTGGTCTTCGTTGAGTTCGGCGTACTGGGACGCGATATGCGACGCAATAACCTCAAGAACACGCTTTTTACTGCTCCCGACCACACCTGTCAGGGTGAGTTCGGGAGCCAGAATGGATTGGATCGAGATTGCCGTTTCAGTCATTGGAAGGACGCTGTCCCTGTCAGCGTGCGGTTGCGCCGTGCATTCTCGCAACCTGTTTCTCTTTGTGCTTGAGGACTTGACGATCCAGCTTGTCGGTCAGCTGGTCAATCGCGGCGTACATGTCTTCGTTTTCAGCCTTGGCGTGAACTTCGCCGCCAGTGATGTGGATGATGGCTTCGGCTGTGTGACGTTGCTTGGCAACAGACAGAATTACCTGGACGTTGCTTATGTGATCAAAGTGGCGTTCGAGCTTTGCGAGCTTGGTGCTAACGTAGTCTTTCAGAGCGTCAGTCAGTTCAACATGATGACCCGAAATATTGAGTTGCATAGTGCGCTCCCGCAGTCTTTAGGTAGGGATGCCCCAGCGTTGCCGATCGAAGGAGCGGCTTCACGCCTGAGCGAACGTCCGATCAGTCTGTCCAGCAGTCGTTACAACCACTGGTCCTCCAAACTATAACATAGGGGTGGGCGCTACGCTCGCTCACCTACCGCCACTGTACGTAACCTGCCGGCAGAATCCAGCCCGGATTCACCGGTCACCGCCAGGTCGCTATCAGACCAGTCTTTTGCGCTCGTTCGAAGGCGCAATATTCATGGCTTCGCGGTACTTGGCGACCGTCCGCCGGGCAACTTTAATGCCCTGGTCAGCCAGCAGTGCGGCCATTTTGTTATCACTCAGCGGTTTGCGCGCAGACTCCGACGCGACCAGTTTCCGGATCATTGCCCGGATGGCGGTCGAGGAACACTCTCCGCCTTCGTCGGTGCTAACGTGGCTGGAGAAAAAGTACTTGAGCTCAAAAATACCGCGTGGCGTATGCATGTACTTTTGCGTGGTGACACGGGATATCGTTGATTCGTGCATCTCCACGGCCTGTGCAATTTCTGACAGGATCAATGGCTTCATGGCCTCTTCGCCGTGTTCGAGGAACCCCTGCTGATGCTCGACAATACGCGTCGCCACCTTGAGCAGCGTCTCGTTACGACTTTGCAGACTTTTGATGAACCATTTCGCTTCCTGTAGCTGATCACGCATGTAGGTGTTATCGGCGCTGCTATCTGCCCGCTTGATGAACGACGCATACATGGAGTTGACCCGTATACGCGGGGCAATGTCCGGGTTGAGTTCGATTCGCCACCGGCCAGCATGCTTGGTGACGATAACGTCGGGCACAACGTATTCCGGTGGCACACGGTTTACGGTCTCTCCCGGGCGCGGCTGGAGGCTCTGAATCAGCGCCAGGACCTCCCGCAACTGTTCTTCTGACAGTCGCGAGCGACGCATCAGCTGTGCGTAATCACGGCTACCGAGCAGATTCAGGTAGTGGCTGACCAGAAGTCGGGCCTGGGGCAGGTATGGGGTATCCCCTGGAAGCTGATTCAGCTGGATCAGCAGGCATTCCTGCAAATCGCGGGCGCCTATACCGGGAGGGTCAAAGTGTTGCAGCCGGTGCAGAACGGCTTCCACTTCGTCCAATTCGACCGGATCCTCGTCGTCGGGGTTGTAAAGCCCGCCGTGCACGTCCTCCAGCGAGGTGGTGAGGTAGCCGTTATTGTCGATCGAATCAACGAGGGCGTGGGCAATCACGCGGTCACGTTCGCTGAGCGGCGTCAGATTCAGCTGCCAGAGAATGTGGTCAATCAGTGTCTCAACCGGTGAGTTCCGAGACTCGAAATCGCTGTCATCATCGTCTTCCCCCCGCGAGACGCCAGACGCGGGAGCGGTTTGGTACACGTCATCCCAGGCGGTATCGACGGGAAGGTCATCCGGTAAGTCATTGGTACCGGCCCATTCTTCGTTATTCCAGCTGTCCGAGTCTTCATCGGCGTAATCTTCAGCCGGAGCAGCTTCTTCGCGTGTTTTCTCCTGTTCCCGGGGCGTAGGTTCCTCGCCTTCGGCCGATTCATGCTCGGCACGAACCTCAGGCTCGTCGACATCGCCTTCTTCGGCAACTTCGAGCATGGGATTGGATTCCAGCGCTTGCTGAATCTCCTGCTGGAGGTCCAGCGTAGACAGCTGAAGCAGCTTGATAGCCTGCTGGAGCTGGGGCGTCATTGTTAATTGAGCGCCCATCTTCAGTTGTAGAGAAGCCTTCATCACCATCTGGTTCAAATTCCGTGTGCGTTGACGCGCACGACAACGATTCATCAGGGTTCAGCCCGGTCAGGGTGCATGCCTGTCCGGGGCGAGCTGCGGGAGTTTTATACTCCAAAAAGGTCTAACCGTATGAAGGGCCGGATGAAGTTGTTGCGCTAGCAATTTCTTTGCCGAAGTTTACTAGGCTTTGGCACAGCGAGACAATCTCGTCTTGGCTTTGGTGCTTCTGTAAAGTATCGGGAAGCCCGACAGGGTTTCTGCCTGCGCATCTATGGCCGCGTTCCCGGTCCTCTAACAGAGTCGACCAAAAACGGCCGCTCGTCAAAGACGGAACTCTTGGCCCAGGTAAACTTCCCGAACCTGTTCGTTCGCAAGAATGTCCTCGGAACTGCCCGAGGCAATAATGTGGCCCTCACTGACAATGTAGGCCTGCTCGCAGATATCGAGTGTCTCGCGGACGTTATGGTCTGTGATCAGCACGCCTATGCCTTTGCCTCTCAAGTGTCGGATTATCTGTTTGATGTCGCTGACGGAAATCGGGTCTACCCCGGCGAAAGGCTCGTCCAGCAGGATAAACGCCGGTTCCATGGCCAAAGCTCGTGCGATTTCGACCCGGCGCCGTTCACCCCCGGAAAGGCTCATGCCCATGCTGTCGCGAATGTGGGTGATATGGAACTCCTCGAGAAGCGCTTCGGCTTTGTCGTGGCGCTGCTTGCGGCTGAGCTCCTTGCGGGTTTCAAGGATGGCCATGATGTTGTCATGTACGCTGAGCTTGCGAAACACCGACGCCTCCTGGGGCAGGTAGCCAATGCCCTTGCGCGCACGCCCGTGCATGGGTAATGGAGTAATGTCCTGATCATCGATCTTTACCCGTCCATGGTCAGCTTCAACCAGCCCCACGATCATGTAGAAACACGTCGTCTTGCCAGCGCCGTTGGGCCCAAGGAGTCCCACTATCTGCTCGCTTCGGATTTCCAGGGAGACGTCTTTGACGACTTCCCGCCCTTTGTAGCTCTTAGCCAGATTAGTTGCGGTCAGCAGGGCCATTCCCGTCCTCCGTTGCCGGGTTGGAGCCGCTGTTCTGCTGGCGCCGGGGCTGGATGATCATCTCGACCTGGGCGCTGTCGTCGGACGAGCCGCGCTCGGCCGTGACCACGCGGTTCTCGGTCTGATAGCGAACAAGGTCGCCCCGGAAAATATCACCCGCCTGCCGGATCACCGCATTCTCACGAAACGTCAGCAGGTGCGAGGCGGCATCAAACTCTATCTCGTCGGCGCGCGCATCGGTTTCCGGTGATTCCGAAGTCTCGGCCTGCTCGTAAACCGCCGGGTCGCCGAACGCGAGAATTCGGCTGAGTCCTTCTGCATCCCGATAGAGTTCCACCCTGTCCGCTCTGAGTGACGTCTCGGCCTGCACGATGACTACGTTGCCTGTATAGGTCGCGCGGCCTGCCATGTCGTCCAGCCGCGCGTGGTCGGCGTTCACGGAAATCGGTGCGTCAGAATTCATGTCGAAAGCAGAAAGGCCGCTGCTCCAGAGAACGACGACAAGAAGAGCCATTGCAGGCCACAACGTCGCGGCTACCCTTGAACCCGGGTAGGGCGTCGTAGAACGCGCGCTGTCAGCGCCGGTTCTTGATGTTATCGGTAACATATTCGCCTTCTACTTCGCTTTGAAATTCGATGATGCGGTCGTCGATCCAGGCACGCATGCCGACGGCATCGGTCGTGCCGCGGTAGTCGAGCAGGGTTACGGGCGCCTCAGTGTGAACAATGCGGTCGAGATTATCCAGTGTGAGGCGCTCGCTCAGCAGTTGCGTTGGCGCCATGCCGGGATTGGAACGGACTACCCTGACATCCCCGGACAGAAGGAGTAACTCTGTGTTGAGGTCATACCTGCCAGCTTCGGCGGTTATGTTCCAGGGTATTCGCGTTTCTTTTTCAAAAACTGCACTCTCGGGCTCTTCCATCAGCGCATACTGCTCGTCTTCAAACTGCTCCGCCCGTGCGCTTTCGATCCTGCTGGACAGTTGTCCGGTCTGGTCATAAGCGCGATAGACAGCGTTGACGATAAAACCGTCTGGCTCGCGCGGACCGCGCAGATCAGCGGTCGATCCGGCGCCGGAAGATTCTTCATCCTGCCAGACCATCAGTAAAAAAATTGCCCCGAGCAGGCCAATAAGTGCGTAGGTCAGGGCGGGCCGGCGGCGCAGAATACTCAGCATTTACTCGATCCCGGGGTTAAAGGTACGTTTCCAATGTCGCGTCCAGCGAGCCCCTGGCCTGCAGTAGCAGGTCAGACACTTCCCTGACGGCGCCCTCACCGCCGCGAGCCAGGGTACAGCAGCGCGCATGCCTGCGTATCAGCCAGTAGGCATTGGGCACCGTTATGCCAAGGCCGACCGCCCGTATTGCGGAAAGGTCGGGAAGGTCGTCGCCGAGATAGGCCACTTTCGCCAGCGGCAGGTTCAGTTCGTTGCAGAGCTCGCGTAAGGCAACCAGCTTGTCTTCCCGGTTTTGCTGCAGGTGCTTAATGCCCAGGTCCCGTGCGCGCCTTGCGGTTAGTGGCGACTCCCGACCGGTGATGATCGCGACCCGGATACCTTCCCGCTGGAGCAGTTTGATGCCCTGGCCGTCGAGGATATTGAACGCTTTAATTTCGTCACCGCTGGCCGTAAAGACAACGTCGCCGCGCGTCATAACGCCATCCACATCCAGCACCAGTAACTCAACAGTCGCAGCAATCTGCAGGATGTCTTCCGGCCATTGTCTCGGTTCGTCCGGATGAGCGTATGTGTCGGTCATCAAAGTACTCCCGCCCGCAGAAGGTCATGCATGTTCAGCGCACCGACGAGACGACGGTCATCGTCGGTGACCAGCAGGCCGTTTATCTTGATCTCCTCCATGATGTTCAGCGCTTCGGCCGCGAGATGATCCGGTCCAATAGTCTTGCAACGGGTGGTCATGACTGATCCGATGCGGGTCGAATGTATGTCGAGGGGGCGGTCCAGCGTGCGCCGGAGATCGCCATCGGTAAAAACGCCGAGCAGGCGGTTATCCTCGTCAACCACCGCAGTCATGCCCAGCCCTTTGCGTGACATTTCCATCAGCGCATCACTCAAAACCGCGTGCTCCGGCACCTTCGGCAATGCCTCTCCTGCGTGCATGATGTCTGCGACCTTGAGTAGCAGGCGCCGCCCCAGCGTGCCGCCGGGGTGTGAGAACGCAAAGTCTTCCGCGCTGAAACCACGTGCCTCAAGTAGCGCGACGGCTAAGGCGTCACCCATAACCAACGTTGCTGTCGTACTTGAAGTTGGTGCCAGGCCCAGGGGACATGCTTCGAGCGTCACCGTGATATCGATGTTAACGGCAGCCTGCCGCGCCATGATGGAGTCCGGGTTGCCCGTCATGGTGATCAGAGGTGCGCCCATGCGCTTTATCAGGGGGAGTAGCGTAACCACTTCAGAGGTGTTGCCTGAGTTCGATATAGCCAGGACGACGTCCTCGGGCGTGATCATGCCCATGTCCCCGTGGCTCGCCTCGCCGGGGTGAACAAAAAATGCGGGCGTGCCGGTGCTGGCGAACGTTGCTGCAATCTTTCGGCCCACGTGACCCGATTTGCCCATGCCGATTACCACCACGCGGCCAGCGCACGCCATCAGAAGCTGACACGCCTTGACGAACTTCGCGTCGACTCGATCATCCAGCGCCGCCACAGCGTCGCGCTCGATCTGGATGGTGCGTCGGGCTGAAGCGATAAAACCATCGGGCTTATTGCTGAACCCGTCGGTTTCCGTATTGCTCCGGCTGGACTTGCTGTCCCGGTTGGTTTCTTTGCTGATCATAGTCAGGCCTGTTTTCAGTTCGAACAGATACGGCGAAGAGGAGCGCGGAGTATAACAACTTACCGTGTTTATGACTGCGAATTGGCGGCGGTGTGGCGGTGTCAGGGCGAAGCGTGATTGAGCCGGGGCTACGATTGCATTATGTTTGCATCCTGTGTTTCAGCCAGCGCAAAGATGAAAGCGCGAACCATGGCGCGACATAACCCTGGCTGAGCGCGTAGAATACCCGCCTTTCGGCATTTACGACGACACATCGGCGGCCTGGCCACAGGTTCGCCAAAGGATAGGCAGTCCCATGGTTCAGCAGGAACATTTTGTCGAAGTCCGCGGGCTGACCTTTAACCGTGGTGAGCGGCGTATATTCGACGGCATTAATCTCGATATCCCGCGGGGAAAAGTCACGGCTATCATGGGGCCGAGCGGAACTGGCAAAACAACTCTCCTGAAGTTGATAGGGGGGCAGTTGAAGCCCGACCGGGGCTCGGTGCGTGTCGACGGGGAGGAGGTTGCGGACCTAAGTCGGCCCGAGCTCTACCGCCTTAGGCGGCGTATGGGCATGTTGTTCCAGAGCGGCGCACTGTTCTCCGACCTCAGCGTATTCGAGAACGTGGCTTTTCCACTGCGTGCCCACACGCGCCTGCCAGAAGACATGATTCGTGACATCGTGCTGATGAAGCTCCAGGCGGTGGGCCTGCGAGGCGCTCGCAAGTTGATGCCGGCAGAACTCTCGGGTGGCATGACCCGTCGGGTTGCTTTGGCACGCAGTATCGTACTGGATCCGGACCTGATTATGTACGACGAGCCCTTTGCGGGGCAGGATCCCATCGCCATGGGCATCCTCGTTCAGCTGATTCGCCTGCTGAACGACGCGCTGGGGCTGACCAGCATCGTCGTCTCCCATGATGTCGCGGACTGCCTTCGTATTGCCGACCATGTGGTACTCATAGCGGATGGGCAGGTGATCGGCGCCGGCTCCCCCGACGCTTTGAGAGAACTTGATTCGCCTCTGGTTCGGCAGTTTCTGGACGGCCTGCCGGATGGTCCGGTTCCGTTCCATTACTCGGCTGACGACTACCGTGCTGATCTGCTGGAGGGTAAGGGTTAATGCTTGATCCCGTGGTGCGCCTGGGTGAAAAAGGCGTCAGGTTCTTCCGGTCGATCGGTCGTTCAGGGATTTTTCTCTGCGATGCGCTGGTGGGTGTGCCCCATCCGCGCGTAGGGTTCCCGCTTCTTATCAAACAGATCTACTCAGTGGGCGTGCTTTCCCTGCCGATCATTCTGGTGTCTGGCCTTTTTATAGGCATGGTGCTGGCGCTTCAGGGCTATAGCATTCTCAGCGACTTTGGCTCAGAACAGGCCATTGGGCAAATGGTTGCCCTGACGTTGGTCAGGGAGCTTGGGCCCGTTGTTACGGCGCTGCTCTTCGCCGGTCGTGCAGGCTCTGCGCTGACTGCTGAAATAGGCTTGATGAAAGCGACCGAACAGCTCACGAGCATGGAAATGATGGGCGTCGACCCGCTGCGCCGGATAGCGGCGCCACGGCTCTGGGCGGGCTTTATCGCCATGCCTCTGTTGGCGCTGATCTTCAGCACTGTTGGCATCTGGGGGGGTATGCTGGTCGGCGTGGATTGGCTTGGGGTGTTTGCCGGTTCGTACTGGGGCAACATGCAGTCTTCGGTAGACTTTACGAATGATATCCTTAACGGGGTGGTGAAAAGCGTTGTGTTCGGCGTCGTATGTACGTGGATAGCGGTTTACCAGGGTTACGACAGCGTACCCACTTCGGAAGGCATCAGTAACGCCACGACGCGAACTGTGGTTTTTTCTTCTCTCGCAGTGCTCGGACTCGATTTTGTCCTGACCGCGGTTATGTTCGGAGATTTCTAATGCGCAATCGGATGCTTGAACTGGTGGTTGGGCTATTTATGATCGGCGGCTTTGCGGCGCTGGTATTCCTGGCTCTCCAGGTGAGTGGGCTGTCACCCAAAGCAGCGTCTGAAACCTATACTGTATCAGCACGCTTCAATGACGTGGGCGGCCTGTCCGAGCGGGGCCAGGTTTCGCTGGCCGGGGTGACTATTGGCCGCATCAGCGGTATTCGGCTGGACCCGGAGACCTTGCAGGCCGAGGTTAAAATGGAGATCTACAAGGATATTGATACCATCAGTTCCGACAGCACCGCGGTTATCCGGACGTCCGGGCTGCTGGGTGAGCAGTACATCGACATCTCCGTCGGCGGGGACCCCGAGTACATGCAGGATGGTGATCAGTTCTACGGAACCCAGTCGGCGCTAAATATCGAGAAATTGATCAGTACTTTTGCATCAGGTGGCGGCGGTGGATGAGGCGCCCCGATCTGATCCACGGGCGGTGGCTGCCGCCCGCGAGCCAAGCTTCCAGGAGAATGTTATGACCGCCCGCGCTTATCAGAAGTTGCTGCAGAACTGGCTGGCAGCAGTCGCGATTCTTTTTGTAGGCTTCGCCAGCGCTGCGACAGCCAATACCGCCCCGGCGAGCGACGAGATCGAAACTGAAAGTGACCTGCGGGAGTATGTTGCGTTCCATACAGACCGGATGGTGGGTCGTCTGGACGAGCTGCGGAAAAGCTATCAGGAAGACCCTGAGGATTTCTACCGTACGATGGAGGAAGAGCTGACAGACTTCGTTGATTTTCGTCGGATTGCGGCACGCGTGATGGCACGGTACGCCCGGCAGGCGACGCCGGAGCAGCGGGACGCTTTTGTCGAGAAATTCAAGCGTAGCCTTTTCGAGACATACTCCAAGGCGCTTTCGAATACTGAGGATTTTCGCATTTCGGTAGATTCCGCCCGCTTTATTTCTGACGCAAAGGATCGTGCCTCAGTTGCGCTGACCATCACCTCAGAAGCGGGCCAGAAATACGGAGTGACCTATTCGCTCTTTGAAGACAGCGAGGGGCGTTGGATGATGGAAAATGTGGTCGTTGAGGGCGTGAATATCGGGTTGGCCTTTCGCGATCGCTTCCAGCAGGACATGGAAAAACGTCGGGGCGATATACAGGCTGTCATTGCCAACTGGTCGGGCGAAGTGGAAGGGCTGGAAGAGAAAGCGGACGCTCAGGGCCAGGGATCCGATGGCGGCGAATAAGAAGGGAAGAGTTGGTGTCGAACCCGGGCGGGTCACTCTGGCCGCCGATGAGACCGTGCTCGTTTCAGGACAGTTCGACTATCAGGGCGTTGTGGCAGCGCGTGAGGAGGGAGAAAAGCTGATTCGCGCGCTGGCGGCCTCTCGCTGCAGGATAGATCTTAGTGGTGTCGAATCGGCTGACAGCGCGTTCATGGCCCTGCTGCTGAGTTGGATACGGCTTTGCGAGCGCCGCGGCGTCGTGCTGGAGCTGGTGGCAGTTCCTGAGCCACTGCTCGCTATGGCACGGGTCAGTGGACTTGAAACCATCCTTCCGGTTGCATCTGAACAAGCTGGCGCACGAAACTCGGCCTGAGACTCCTCTCCCAATTTAACCTGGCCGCCCCGCAGGGCAGCCCGGTTTAGCAATTGAGCAATATTCGGTACAATCCCTCTCCTGTTTCAGTGCACCCTGGTCCTTTTCCAGGCGCCGCCTTCTGATACGTCTTCGGGTCCGGGCTTTCCAGGTGCCGGTTGTGCTGACCTGCTGACCCAGCCTGGTGTTCCAGGCTATCGGCGCAGAACATGCAGCGTCAGGCTTTCACTGCCGGGCCGCCAAGTCTGCCGTCGCCAGTGGTTATGTCTGGAATCGGGTGGTAGGACGCCTGGAGTGCTGTTTATGTGCTGCAGGAACAACGTGAAGCCCGGTGTGCGGGTACTTTGCGATAAATGACACGTAATTGATCCATATTTGAGGAGAACGCCATGCAGGCCCAGGAAGTCGAAGCGATGGTTAAGGCGGGTCTGCCGGACTGCGAAATTCAGGTACAAGCTGATGGTAATCACTATCTTGTGGTCGCTGTCGGGGATCGGTTCGCAGGCATGTCAGCGGTCAAGAAGCAGCAGCTGATTTACGGCACAGTAAAAGAACCGCTCGCTGATGGCCGCATCCACGCGCTGACGATCAAGGCGTTCACACCTGATGAGTGGAAAAGCCGCTAGCGGGGCACATCTGCCACGTCTGGCGAGCGCAACCTTTTATACAAGCCTGGGGCAATGACGCCTGCTTGCGTTGTCGGGCTGAAGTTGTCCGGCAGGAATTGCTGGCTTGCCTTGAACCATACCCGACTGTGCTGATCAGCCCGTCTTTCCGACGACACGCCAAATACGAGAACATTGATGTGGATAAACTTCTGATAAAAGGCGGCAAACCGCTCGAAGGCGAGATAAGGATCTCCGGCGCCAAGAATTCTGCGCTCCCGATCCTGGCTGCGACGCTGCTGGCTGATGAGCCCGTTACAGTCGGCAACTTGCCGCATCTCAACGACGTCACCACGATGATTGAGCTCCTGGGCCGGATGGGCATTGAGCTGATGATCGACGAGAAAATGAGCGTTGAGATACGCGCAAATACCATCAAGGAGTTCACCGCCCCTTACGAGCTGGTCAAGACCATGCGGGCGTCAATCCTTGTACTGGGCCCGTTGCTGGCCCACTTTGGCCGCGCCGACGTGTCGCTGCCAGGCGGCTGTGCCATCGGCAGCCGACCCGTTAATCTTCACCTTCAGGGGCTGGAGCAAATGGGGGCGGATATCGAGGTAGAGGGCGGTTTCATTCATGCCCGCACCAACGGTCGACTGAAAGGTGCTCACATTTTCCTGGACATGGTGACGGTGACGGGCACCGAGAACCTGATGATGGCCGCGGCCCTCGCCGAGGGTAAAACCGTCCTCGAAAATGCGGCCCGCGAGCCCGAGGTAGTGGACTTGGCCGAGTGTCTGATCGCCATGGGCGCGGACATACGGGGGCAGGGCACCTCAACAATCGAGATTCACGGAGTAGAGCGGCTTCACGGCTGCCGTTTTGACGTGCTGCCGGATCGGGTAGAGACCGGCACATATTTGGTAGCAGCGGCCGCAACCCGTGGGCATGTCCGCCTCAAAGACACCCGCGAAGACTTGCTAGAAGCCGTGCTGCTGAAGCTTGAAGAAGCTGGTGCCCATATTAATTGCGGACCCGGCTGGATAGACCTTGATATGAAGGGCAACCGGCCGCGGGCCATCAATCTGCGAACCGCACCGTACCCTGCGTTTCCAACCGATATGCAAGCGCAATTCGTCGCCATGAACACCGTGGCCGAAGGCGTCGGCTCGGTTATTGAAACGGTGTTTGAAAACCGGTTCATGCACGTGCAGGAGCTGATTCGACTGGGCGCTGATATCACCCTGGAGGGCAACACAGCCATTATCCGTGGCGTCGATCATTTGACCGGTGCTCCGGTCATGGCGACTGATCTGAGGGCCTCAGCGAGCCTGGTCATAGCCGGGCTGGTGGCGGGCGGAGAGACCATAGTCGACCGCATCTATCACATCGACCGGGGCTACGAGTGCATTGAAGAGAAGCTTCAGATTCTCGGTGCTTCAATCCGACGGCTACCGGGATAGCGGGCTATGAATGAGATGATTACGATCGCGTTGTCCAAGGGACGGATTCTCAAAGAAACACTGCCGCTACTGGCGGAAGCCGGGATAGAAATAACAGACGATCTGGAAAACACGCGCAAGCTCGTTTTCGAGACCACCGACGACAGGGTCAGGATCCTTATCCTGCGCGCCACCGATGTGCCTACGTATGTGCAGTATGGCGGCGCGGATATCGGGGTAACGGGCAAGGACGTGCTGATGGAACACGGCGCGGAAGGCCTTTACGAGCCGCTTGACCTCAGGATTGCCCGTTGCCGCCTGATGACCGCGGGCCGGGCCGGTGAAAAGTCGCCGCGCGGCAGGGTCCGGGTCGCTACCAAGTTTGTCAGCCTGGCCAAGCAGTATTATTCGGCACAGGGCAAACAGGCGGATATCATCAAGCTCTACGGTGCCATGGAACTGGCCCCGATACTGGGGTTGGCTGACGAAATAGTCGATATCGTGGATACGGGTAACACCCTTCGCGCCAATGGACTGGAACCCAGGGAAACAATTGCATCGATAAGCTCGCGGCTTGTGGTCAACCGGGCATCGATGAAGATGAAGCATGCCCAGATTCAGCCCATTATCGGTGCCATGGCTGAGGCGGTAGCGCGGCGTCACACAGACTAGCGTCACGGGCGGCACCACGTGAGTGTCGTCAGGCCCCGATCGCGGGCACGACTTTCCGGTTTACAGTGAGCGGCAGGTGACCGGTTTCCAGAGAGTTTCAGGTGAATCGAAGCATGAGTGAATTGAAAATCAGGCGGATGAGCACGGCAGACGCGGGCTTTGATGAGGCGCTGGGTAAGCTCCTCGCCTGGGATGCAGCGACCGACACACAGGTGTCGGATTCCGTGCGCGCCATACTTGCGGATGTGCGCGTTCGCGGCGATCGGGCGCTACTGGAGTACACCGAACGTTTTGACCACCTGTCGGCAGGGTCAGTAAACGACCTGGAAGTGTCTGCCCAACGTATGGCCGAAGCACTTGCGCGTATCACTCCGGCGCAACGTGATGCCCTGGAGTGCGCAGCTCAGCGGATTCGGCTTTACCACGACAAGCAGGTGCAGGCTTCCTGGCAGTTTGAGGATGAGGACGGCACTGTGCTTGGCCAGCAAGTTGGCCCGGTGGACAGGGCAGGTATCTACGTACCCGGCGGCAAGGCCGCGTATCCCTCATCTGTACTTATGAATGTGATTCCGGCGAAGGTTGCCGGGGTGCCGGAAGTCATCATGGTCGTGCCGGCCCCCGGGGGCGAGCTGAACGATCTCGTGCTGGCGGCGGCCTCCATCGGTGGCGTTGACCGTATCTTCACCCTCGGCGGCGCCCAGGCCGTGGCCGCGTTGGCCTATGGCACAGAGACTATCCCAGCCGTCGACAAGATTGTGGGGCCCGGTAACATTTACGTCGCCACTGCCAAGAAAGAAGTCTTCGGCGTGGTCGGCATTGACATGGTCGCGGGACCATCCGAGATTCTTGTTATCTGCGACGGTGAAACTCCACCGGACTGGATTGCGATGGACCTGCTGTCCCAGGCGGAGCACGATGAACAGGCGCAGTCCATACTGCTGTCGCCGAGTGCCGGTTTTCTCGATGCGGTAGAAGAGAGCCTGATGCGCCTGACTCCCACGCTGGAGCGCTCGGCCATCGCCAGCCAGTCGATCCAGGACCGGGCAGCGCTTATTCAGGTCGCTGATCTCGATGAAGCTGCGCGTATCAGCAACCGGATTGCGCCAGAGCACCTGGAGGTGTCGGTGGATGACCCTTCGGCGCTATTGCCGAAGCTCAGACACGCCGGTGCGATTTTCCTCGGGCGCTACACCGCCGAGGCTCTGGGTGACTATTGCGCCGGCCCCAACCACGTTCTGCCGACCTCTGGTACGGCGCGCTTTTCGTCGCCTCTCGGGGTTTATGACTTCCAGAAGCGCTCATCGCTAATCGGGTTCACCTCCGTTGGGGCGAGTCGGATGGGTAAGGTTGCCTCAGTACTTGCGCGAGGCGAAGGACTAACCGCCCACGCCCGGTCGGCCGAGTATCGGATTATCGACGACGAGTGATAGTTTGTCGGGTCTTCTCCGGCCAGCGGCGCGCCGCTGCAGTTTGGCCAGATCCGGCAGGTCTTCTTCCAATCTCATGGATCACTTTATGAGCAGATTCTGGAGCCCGTTCGTCAAGGATCTGCTCCCCTATGTGCCCGGGGAGCAGCCCAAGCTGGCGAATCTGGTTAAACTCAATACCAACGAGAACCCATTCGGGCCTTCCCCGACTGCGCTGGCGGCGATCAAAGCCGAGCTGAACGACAACCTCCGCCTTTATCCGGATCCTAACGGCGACCTGCTGAAGCGAGCGGTGGCAGACTTCTACGGAGTCGACACCCGGCAGGTTTTTGTAGGGAATGGCTCCGATGAGGTGCTGGCCCATGTTTTCCATGGTCTGCTGCAGCACGATGCGCCCATCCTGTTCCCCGATATAACCTACAGCTTTTACCCGGTCTACGCCGGCCTATACGGAATCAGCTTTACTGAGGTTCCGCTCGACGGTGACTTTCAGATAAACCCCCGGGATTATGCGCGGCCAAACGGGGGTATCGTCATTCCGAACCCCAACGCACCGACGGGCTGTCTGCTTTCGCTGGCCGCGGTTGAGGAGGTGCTGAAAATCAGTCCGGACTCAGTAGTGGTAATTGATGAGGCTTACATCGATTTTGGCGGCGAGAGCGCGGTCAGCCTGATAAATAAGTACCCGAACCTTCTGGTAACCCAGACCGTCTCGAAAGGCAGATCTCTCGCCGGGCTGAGGGTTGGGTTGGCGATGGGTGATCCATCTCTGATAGAGGCGCTCGAGCGGATCAAGGATAGTTTTAACTCCTATCCGCTGGATCGCCTCGCTATCGTGGGTGCGGCTGCGGCATTCGCGGACCGGGACTGGTTCGAACACAGTCGCAATGCCGTTATCGATGGGCGCCAACAGCTGAAGACCGACTTGCAGGCGCTTGGCTTTGAAGTGCTGCCGTCTGCCGCTAACTTTCTGTTTGCCCGTCACCCGCACTATGACGGTAAGACACTCGCCAGCAAGCTAAGGGCGCGCGGGGTGGTAGTGCGTCATTTTGACCGGCCTCGGATCGACCAGTTTCTGCGCATCACTATCGGTACGCCGGAGCAGCACGAGTCATTGTTAACAGCTCTGGCCGAGGCTCTGGACTAGACCGGCACCGCGGACCCCGCTACCCATTTCAAGGAGTCTTCATGGCCACAGTAAGTCGGGACACCCTCGTCAATGCGATGAATCACTGGCTTGAGCCCGAGCGATTCTCTGACTATTGCCCCAACGGATTGCAGGTGGAAGGTCGGGAGGAAGTCACCAAGGTCGTGACCGGTGTAACGGCCAGCCAGGCGTTGATTGACGCGGCGCTGGAAGCGGGCGCCGATATGATTCTCGTGCACCACGGTTACTTCTGGAAAGGAGAGGATCAGCGGATCAGCGGCATTCGCAAGAAGCGACTCCGGAGCCTGCTTGCCAACGATCTCAGTATGGTTGCCTATCATCTGCCGCTTGATGCCCATGCTGAACTCGGTAATAACAGGCAGCTTGCGCGGGTACTTGAGCTGGAACAGATCCGTCCTATAACGTCCACCGACCCACGTGAGCTGGTGTGGCAGGGGCGACTACCTGAACCGATGAGTGCGGAGCGCCTTGCTGCTCATATTGCGACCAGGCTGAGCCGGGAGCCTCTACACGTGGGGCCTGACGGCGGCGAAATACAGACCATCGGCTGGTGCACCGGCGCTGCCCAAGGCTATCTTGCACGTGCGGCCGCGACCGGGCTGGACGCTTTTATCAGCGGGGAGGTCTCGGAGCCGACTGTGCACCTGGCGCGCGAAATGGGCATACACTATTTTGCAGCAGGTCATCACGCGACCGAGCGTTACGGCGTCCAGGCCCTGGGCGAGCGGCTTGCGACAGAGTTCGGTGTTGTCCATCAGTTCATTGACATCCCCAACCCGGTTTGACCGGGCACCAGACACGCTGGAGTCGGCAAGCCATCACTCCAGCATCAGTGCCTGGCGCTCGCTCAGACGGGCCTGTCCAGGCTATGGTCCTGGTCAGGCTTGGGGCCACGTTCGAAACCAAAGTCCTCAGCCAGGGTGCCTTTTTCACGCGGACCTGATTTCGGGGCATAATCCCGGGGTGGCTCAAAACCGGATTCCGGCGCACTACGGTTGTAGCCCAGTTTCAGGTCGTGAGGGTCGAGCATTTCCCTCAGTTCTTCATCATTGCTCAGCCGAACGGCTCCCTGGGCAAGGTGCTCGTACATGTCCCTGTACGAATCGTTAAGCCTGCGCATGCGGTGGGCCGTCTCCATGAAGTGCTCATTCACCTGAGCCTGATAACGGGTATGTTCGTTCTGGAGCTCGTCCATTTTCTGGGAGACGCGTCGGCTGTGCGTTGGCCCTTTGTTGAAGACGCGGCTAATAATCAGACCCAGTCCAATGCCCAGCAGCAAAGCGACAACGCCGACTAACAACAGGTCACTGTAACCTTCGTTCATGCAAAAACTCGCCATGGTCATGGGTGGAGGGAACTGACTGTAGGTCAGCTCACCCGATGGGACAACAGTATAACGCCAATCCGGTGATCAGGCTCATGTTACGCCATTGGCGATTGGTCGCAAACCGGCTCGACGCCTCATGACCTTCTTTTCCTATGAGGAGGCATCCGGGATTGCTCGCGCCTGGCTTCATCAATTATAGGACTTTTTCAGCGCTGGGTAATGAACGACAATGTCGCCTCCATTGAGGCATCACGAGGCTGTATATGACTCCCTGGCAGCGCTACCAGCAGGACCTGGAAAATCCCGACTTCCAGCATGACGAAGCCCAGGAGCATGCAGTAAAAAAGCTGCAGGCACTGTATGAGCGACTGGTGACTGTTGAAGAACGGCACCAGAGTGTTCTTTTCCGTATCAAGCGACGCTTCAATGGCGGACGTGTGACGCCGCCCAAGGGGCTGTATTTCTGGGGGGGTGTTGGCCGGGGCAAAACCTACCTCATGGACACCTTCTATGAGGCGCTGCCTTTCAAGCGCAAGATGAGGGTTCATTTTCATCGCTTCATGCAGCGTGTGCACCGGGAGTTGAAGGGGCTCGCAGACGTCAAAAATCCGCTCGACAGTATTGCGGAAAAGTTCAGCGAGGAGGCGATTGTCAT
Organism: Hydrocarboniclastica marina; assembly: GCF_004851605.1. GTDB lineage: Bacteria > Pseudomonadota > Gammaproteobacteria > Pseudomonadales > Oleiphilaceae > Hydrocarboniclastica > Hydrocarboniclastica marina. Next base: position 2,625,796 of record NZ_CP031093.1, on the reverse strand, counting down.
CTGCTTTGACGAGTTTTTCGTCTCCGACATCGGTGACGCCATGATTCTGGCTAACCTGCTCGACGGCCTTTTCAGCAGAGGGGTTACGTTGGTCTGTACGTCCAACATAGTTCCTGATGGGTTGTACAAGGACGGCCTCCAGCGTGCCCGCTTTGTGCCCGCTATCAAGCTCCTCAAGGAACATACTGAAGTGGTCAACGTCGACGCCGGGGTCGATTACAGGCTCCGTTCGCTTGAGCAGGCTGAGCTCTACCACTGGCCTCTTGGGGAGCAGTCACAGCAAGCACTGCAACAGAGCTACGAAAGGTTGGCCGTCGGAGCAGGCCAGCAGGGGTCAAGCCTGGACATTAACGGACGCCAGATCCCGGCCGTAAAGCATGCGGAGGATGTCGTCTGGTTTCGGTTCCGCGACCTCTGTGACGGCCCGCGTAGCCAGAATGACTACATTGAGCTCGCGCGGGAATTCCACGCCATCATCATCAGCGACGTGCCCGCGATGGGCTCCGCTCACGATGACGTCGCGCGGCGCTTCGTCAACATGATCGATGAGTTCTATGATCGCTGCGTGAAGGTTATTATCTCAGCGGAGGAGCCTATCACCGAGCTCTATAAAGGCGGAAAACTGTCCTTCGAGTTTGAGCGAACCGAATCCCGCCTGCTTGAGATGCAGTCCCATGAGTATCTCGAGATGGCCCACAAGGCCTGAGCTTCTGCAAGGGTCCGCATTGCCCCGGTTTCGATCTGAATGTCGCAACCGGGGCGGTTTCCGCCTACAGCATCTCTATGGCCATGGCGGTTGCTTCGCCCCCGCCGATACAGAGTGCCGCGACCCCACGCTTCTTGCCGACGCGCTTCAGGGCGTACATCAGTGTCACCAGCAGGCGAGAGCCGGTTGACCCTACCGGATGACCCTGGGCGCAGGCGCCGCCGTGAATGTTTACCTTGGCAGGGTCCAGACCCAATTCCCGGATCGGCATCATCGCAACCATTGCGAACGCTTCGTTGATCTCAAACAGGTCAACCTGTTCGCTGGACCAGCTCGTGCGCTCGAACAGGGCTTTGATCGCTCCAACCGGGGCGCAGGTAAACTCAGACGGGTGCTGGGAGTGAGTGCTATGGCCGACAATACGGGCAAGCGGTTTGAGGCCGCGACGGTTTGCTTCGGACTCCCGCATGAGCACCAGTGCGGACGCGCCGTCAGAGATGGAGGATGCATTGGCCGCGGTAATTGTGCCGTCCTTGCTGAATGCGGGACGCAACGTTGGTATCTTTTCCAGGTTGGCGGTCAGGGGCTGCTCATCTTCCGCGACCAGCGTGTCGCCTTTTCGGCCAGGGACGGTGACTGGCACGATTTCATCCTTGAGCCAACCCTCTTTCATCGCGTGCTGCGCCCGTTGCAGGGACTGGATCGCAAAAGCGTCCATATCTTCGCGGGAGTAGCCCTTTCTGTCAGCTACTTCCTGGGCAAAGGCACCCATGAGCTTGCCTGTTTCGGCGTCTTCCAGCCCATCGAGAAACATGTGGTCCAGCGCGCGGTCGCCTGGCCCCATCCGATAGCCCTTGCGTGCGGTAGGCAGCAGATAGGGCGCGTTGGACATGCTTTCCATACCACCGGCGACCATTATGTCGTTGGTGCCGGCCTTGATAAGGTCGTGGGCGAGCATGGCTGCTTTCATGCCCGAGCCGCATAGCTTGTTAATAGTTGTAGCGCCGGTGCCATCCGGAATGCCTGCCTGGCGCATGGCCTGCCGCGCCGGTCCCTGCTTCAGGCCGGCTGGCAGCACGTTACCCAGAATGACTTCCTGAATATCCGCTGGCTCGAGCCCGGCCCGGGCAATCGCTTCGCGAATGCTGGCTGCGCCCAGTTCCGGTGCCGTCAGGCCCGCGAGACTGCCCTGGAATCCGCCCATCGGCGTACGACTACCGCTGACAATTACGACCGAATCAGTGTTCATGTTGTTCCTCTAGTACAGGTCTGCAGTTGAACGGTTGATTGTACCCTCAAAAAAGGGCGCAAGTTACAGCAGGTTCAGACTGTCTTGCGCGGCGGTAAAGTGGTCGAGTGGCAGATTGGCGTCTATAGTGAAGTGAATTCAAGGTTAGGCGGCAGTGCCGCAGAGCTTGCCGGGCGACCCGTGCGGGCCAGCGGATGACCGGAAAATCATACTTTTGACTGATAAAACTGGACTCGGGCCTTGGATATAGTTCAGTCATCGCTTCAGGTTTCAGAATGTTAACGGCGAATAGGGCCTTCAAGTCGGGTGGGGCGTAGCGAGCGGTCAGTGCCAGCTCGCCCGAATAATTGAAAGGCTTGAAAGAGCTGCGATTCCAATAAAAAAGATGGAGTGCGTTCAATGATAAGAAGAACACAACGGTGTCAGAAGTGGCTCAGGCTTCCTCTGGCCGCTGCAGTTGCCGCAGGTATTTCGGCACCCGCTTCCGCCTTCCAGTTTTATCTCGGTGATATCGAAGGCGCCTTTGACACCCAATTGACCGCAGGGGCCAGCTGGAGAACAGAGGACCCCGATCGCAGGCTGATCTCGCAGGGCAACCTCGGCGTTGACCAGAATGGCCAGCCCATATACGGCAACACCAACGTTGGCGCATCGTCCAACAACTACGACGATGGCAATCTGAACTTTGAAAAAGGCGAGACCTTCTCAAAGATCGTTAAAGGCAATAGCGAGCTATATCTGAACCTGCCGGTTTACGGAGAGTATCTGACCCGTGTGGGCGGGTTCGCGCGTGCCCGGTACTGGTACGACTTCGAACTGAAGGACGAGATGCTCGCAGTTGATCCTTCAGGCCAGCGCCGCCAGCTCAATTCGGAAGTTGATGACAACGCCTCCGGCGCCGAACTGCTCGACGCCTACATCTGGACCGACTGGAACTTCGGCCAGACACCCGTGACCTTCCGCTACGGCAAGCAGGTCGTCAGTTGGGGCGAGAGCACGTTCATCCAGAACGGCATTAACGTTATCAATCCCGTGGACGTGCCCGCGTTGCGTGCCCCTGGTGCAGAACTGAAAGAAGGCCTGCTCCCGGTGGAGATGTTCTACAGTTCCATCGGCGTTACCGAAAACGTGACGCTGGAAGGCTTTGTTCAGATGGACTGGCAGAAAACCCGGCCGGACGATTGCGGCACCTTCTTCTCGACGAATGACTTCGCTTCTGATGGCTGCGGGCCGGTGCTCCTCGGTGGCCAGCTGCCTGACTATCAGGCGCTGCAGGCAGGTTTGATTTCCGAGCGTCTGGGCGATCGCGAAGCGGATGAGAAGGACCAGTTCGGTGTCGCCATGCGCTGGTATGTGCCCCAGTTGAACGATTCTGAGCTTGGCTTCTATTACATCCGCTACAACAACCGCCTGCCCATCGTCAGCGGTGTGGTCAAGGAAGCGCCCGCCACTGGCGATCGGTTCCCGGAGTACTACATTGAGTATCCTGAAGGCATCAACCTCTATGGTGTGAGTATCAACACCAACGTGCCCGGCGGCTACTCCCTGGGTGCTGAATACAGCTTCAAGGAAGACGTGCCGCTGCAGTGGAACGCCTTTGAGCTGATTCACGGCGGCCTTGCGGATGAATTCAGCCTGCTGCGTCAGAAGCGCGTGGCGGAGGCTGGAGGCGATGTAAACTCACTCTACGGCCAGCCGAGTGATGGTTACGATCGCTACGATATCAGCCAGCTACAGGCGACTATTATCAAGTTCTACGACCAGATTCTCGGAGCCAGCCGTATGGCCATGGTTGCGGAAGTTGGCGCGACCTATGTCCACAGTCTGCCCGATAAGAGTGAGGCCGTGTACGGGCGCTCCGGTACGTTTGGTGTTCGCGATTTCAGCGAAGCGGACGGCTATGTGGATTCATCCGGCAACCCCACCAGCTGTGAAGCTCAGAACATCAATCCATCAAACTGCAGCATGGATGGTTTCACCACCAGCTTCTCCTGGGGCTATCGGGCGCGCTTCAGCCTGGAATATCCTAACCTGTTCTCGGGTGTAAACGTATCGCCAGGGCTTTATCTTGCTCACGATGTAAAAGGCTATTCGCCTGAGCCAGGCGCGAACTTCATCGAAGGTCGTAAACAGCTTGGGCTCTCACTTAGCGCGACTTACCTGAACAAGTACCAGGCCGGTATTGGATACACCAATTTCTTTGGCGGCAAACCTTACAACGAACTCACGGATCGGGATTTCGTCAGCGCCAGCATGTCCGTTTCGTTCTAAAGGATTCAACTCGATAAAGCGGGCCGACTAGCACATCAGTCGGCCTTGAAACTGTTTATGAGGTAGCCGAACAATGAATTTTTCCCGAAAGATAATCCTCAGCGGCATGGTGGCCGCATTGGTATCAGGCGCTGCCCTGGCTAAAGTTCCGCCTGAGGTAGCTGCAAAGTTGGGTGACAGCCTGACGCCGATCGGCGCTGAGAAAGCGGGTAACGCGGAAGGCACGATTCCCGCGTGGAATGGTGGCCTGAAAGACGTACCCTCGGGCGATGGTCTGGTGAGCCCGTTCCCGGATGAACAGCCCACGTTCGTGATTGACCAGAGCAACGTCGACCAGTATGCAGACAAGCTCTCCGACGGCCAAGTCGCAATGATCCGGAAGTACGATACGTACAAGATCCCGGTCTACGAAACGCATCGTACATCCGCGTACGAAGAGGAAATCTACGAAGTCGCCAAGCAAAACGCCCTGAACACCGAGCTGGTGCCCGGGGGCAACGGGCTGGAAGATTTCGAAAAAGCTTTCGCTTTTCCGATCCCGGGCTCCGGCCTGGAAGTGGTCTGGAACCACATCACACGGTGGCGCGGCGGCTCCATGACCCGTCGTATGGCCCAGGTGACGCCACTCCAGAACGGCTCTTTTACCCCGGTTATCTTCGAAGAGGCGATGGTGTCTCCGACTGAGCTGACCGACTACGATCCGAAGGAGCAGGACAATATCCTCCTGTACTTCAAACAGAGCATCGAATCACCTTCGCGTCTGGCCGGTAACGTGCTGCTTGTGCACGAGACCATCAACCAGGTCAAGGAAGGGCGGCGGGCCTGGATGTACAACTCTGGCCAGCGCCGTGTGCGTCGTGCACCCCAGGTCGCCTATGACGGGCCAGGAACAGCGGCTGACGGCCTGCGGACCACAGATAACTTCGACATGTTCAGTGGCGCTCCCGATCGTTACAACTGGAAACTGATCGGCAAGAAAGAGATGTACATTCCATACAACTCGTACGAGTTACTGAACAGCGAACTGACCTACGACGACGTGGTCAAGCCCGGGCATCTGAACCAGGATCTGGCTCGTTACGAGCTGCACCGCGTGTGGCACGTGGAAGCTACATTGAAAGACGATGCGCGGCATGTCTACGGTAAGCGCGTTATGTACTTTGACGAAGACACCTGGAATGCGTCTGTTATTGACCACTACGATGGTCGGGGCGAACTCTGGCGTGTGGCCGAGTCCCATAACGTGTATGGCTACGAGAACAAAGTTCCGTTCAGCGCGGTGGAGGCCCTGTACGACCTGCTTTCGGGACGCTATCTGGCCCTGGGTCTGACTATAGATGTCGATGACCCCTACCAGTACGATATTCGCCGCTCGTCCAACGACTTCACGCCTGCAGCGCTACGTCGCCAGGGCCGCTGATGTTGTTTTGACGCGGCAAAGCCGCTGGTCTTAGCCCTCTTGAGAACCGGGTGCCCTAACGGGTGCCCGGTTTTTTCTTTTTAGCACGGCACATTTTCCCGTTGGGGTTTCAGCCGGCTATTTTGCGCTGGTAAACCATTTGTACTAATCTCGGTCTCAAGCAGATCCCCGCGCGGTGAGCCGGGCTGAATCAAAGCCGTCGGCCGGAACCCCGGGCAACTCTTTTGTTTACCCGCACGTATTGCGCCCGGACGCGGCGCACTCATCTATTCCCGACACAAAGGGAGTCCTCGTTGAAGCGACATCTGAACACAGACGCGGCCAATGATCCGTTAGGTGGGGATCTGACGGCATCGCCGGCGCCCATGCAGTGGGCACTCTTGCGTGGCCGTAGCGATCCGGCACCTTCTGCTGCTGGTGTAATACCCCGACAGCGCCTGTTTCGAATGCTTGAAGAAGGCATGGCTCATCCTCTGGGTGAGCATTCGGGCACGGGCCGGAGCACGGATTCAGCCCGTGCCTGGTACATTTGGGGCCCTGCCGGTACGGGCAAGAGCACGCTCGCGCTGACCTGGATTGAGCACTGTGACGCTCTGCAGAAGTGCCGATGGTTGAGTTTCAGGGACGAAGACGCGGCGGACCCGAGCCGGGTGCTGGCGTTACTCGAAGCGGCTCTTCTGGAGCGGGATGCGTTTCTGGCGCTGCGTCATAGGCTGGCGGCGGAGCCCCAGTTGAGCGCGACCGACCGTATCTGGGCGCTTTCCCAGGCGCTTGAGCAGCAGGACAAGAGACAGATTCTGGTGCTCGACCATATGGAGCGAATGCTCGTACCATCGCTTGCTTCCCTTTTTCTCCAGTTGCTCGTTACGGCGCCGGGTACCCTCGATCTTGTACTTATCAGTCGGCGTCCGCCTACCGCATCACTGGAGGCAACGGGTCAGCTGGCGTTTCTCGATTCCCAGGACCTTGCACTGACGCTGGATGAAGCTCGCCAGATGTTGGCTAAGAGTGCGGCCAGTATCACCTCAGAACCCATGCTGGAAGAGATAAGACGGGAGTGCGACGGCTGGGTTCAGCCAGTGCGGCTGTTCGCTCTCCACGCACGCCGTTATGGTTCGCTGGTTTCGTCTCTGGCCGATGTGCCGGCGATTGGGCGTTTCATCCGGGAAGGCGTGTTTGACCGTCTTCAACCGGCGGAGCAGCGCGCGTTGTCCTGCCTCGCCGATGCAGAGGTACTGTCCGATGACGTCATAGGCGCGATACTCAGTCGGGAGCCGGTGGCGGTCACGCCAGATAGAAAGCCCTCAGCCGGCAGCTTAGACAGTGAATCTGCAGCGGCCCGCACCGAAAGAACAGATAGACAGCCGTCCGCGGTCAGGCTCAACCGGGAGAGTCTGGTTGAGCTGAGCGTGCCTGTCGAGTTCTCAACCGGGCAGGGGGCCTGGTTCCGTCTTAACGGCCTGCTGCGCAGCTGGTTGCTTCGACAGCCTCGGGAAGGGGTCAACGAACGCCGGCTTTTTCTGAGCCAATGGTTTGCTGACCGGGGCGACCGAATATCAGCGGTACATTATGCTGCGGGTGCCGGGGACCGTGAGCAGGCGGTGGAGATTGCCAGCGCTTGTTCGGAGTCTTTGCTGTTAAGTCACAATGTCGACGCCCTGGCCAAGCTCAGGCCGACACTTACCGATGAAACCATAGCTGCGAGCCCACGCCTGCGCCTGGTTTACGCCTGGGTGCATGCCGTTGGTGGCCAGTTTACGTTGGCGCGCGCACTGATCGACAACATGACCGGGCTAGACGCGGCGTCATCGGCTCGCCACACAGCGCTTGAGGCGTTCATAGCCTGTGGCGAGGGCGACACGACTCGCTCGGAAGCGGCGGCGCGCGAAGCACTGACTCACCAGGAGTTGCTGTCGCCTCAGGCCCGGGTGATGGTAATGCTGGTTCTGTCATCTGTTGCGCGGGCCCGAAAACAGTTCGCAGAAGCCCGCGACTGGAACCGGCAGGCTGCCAGCACCGCCCGGTATGCCGCCGACTTCGCCTGTGAGTCGCTCTCGGCCTACGACCACTCCCGTATCGAATTGAGCAAGGGCAACCTCACGCGGGCTATGCAGCTCTTGCAGTCAGCGCTGGAACAGTTCCAGTTGCAGGCAGGCGGCTCTGCAACTGCCTCTCGCAGTCGGCTGTTCCTGACCCAGGCACTGATTGCATGGTTCAGAGGTGACTGGGACCTGGCAGATCGCCTGTTGGCGCAAGGACTGCCGGAAGCGGAGCGCGTGCGGGATCCTGCGGCGCTGCTGGGCTTCTGTGTGCGAGCGATGCTGCATCAGGCATATGGCCGTACGCATGATGCGTTTGTTGCCGTGGGTCAGGCCGAGAGGCAGATGCAGCACTGGCGCATAGACACGGCAAATTACAGGCCGGTGCTGGATCTGCTAAAAATTGTGCTCTGGCTTGAAGATGCGGATAGTGCGAGGGCGCGCTCGCTGCTGGTCCTGCTCGAGACATCCAGAAATGAAAGAACCCCCGAGTTGTTCCCCATGCTGCCTGACCTGCAGCAGGTGCTCTGCATTCGGGCGAGGCTAAAAGCAGGGGATACGGATGGCGCTCTGCATGAGCTGGCAAATCTGCAGCGCAGCCAAAAGCATCTGCCGCCACTGGCGGGGAAAAAACTCTATGCCATGCTGCTTGAGGCATACGGTACAGCTAGCAAAGGCGCGGAAGACAAAGCGCTAAGGCTGCTGAAAGAGGCGCTCGAACTTGCTGCTGAAGAGTATTACATTGGGCCTTTCATTGAGCTTCAGCAAGAGCTGGCACCCCTGCTACGGCGCATACTGGGCACAGAAGACCACTCGACGGAAACGGGCTTTCTGCAGTTGCTCAGGCAGAGGCTCAGAATAGACCTGTCACCCCCTGCTGTCGCCAGCACGCCGCCGGGCGAAGCCATCAGCGAACGGGAACTGGCGGTGCTTGAACTGATTGCCCAAGGGCTGTCCAATCAGCAGATTGGCGACCGCCTGCATATCTCTCTGCATACGGTAAAAACCCATGCCCGTAAAATCAACGTCAAGCTAGGCGTCCGTTCTCGCACTCAGGCTATTGTCCGCGCCCGCGCGCTCGGTTACCTGTAGCGGCTCGGAGGGCGCTGGAGGCGCGATTGCGCTGGGCTGCGGCTGGCCGCTCAAGATCGATTCGATAAGCTGATCCTTTGCCGTCCAAAGATCAACGACCCACTGCTGGTAGAACGCCCGAAACTCGGGGTCAGCCTGGTAATCCCTGTTTCTGAACGCTGCCGGAATAGGGAGGGGCCTGATATCGACTATGATGCGCGGGATCCTGCCGCAGAGCAGATCCCAGAGGCCATCGCGCCCGTCGGGGTAGACGAGGGTAATGTCGAGCATCGTCTTGAGCTGTTCGCCCATAGTCCCAAGCACGAATGCGGTGCCGCCTGCCTTAGGTCTCAGCAGGTGGCGGTAGGGCGAGTTCTGGGCCTGTTGTTTTGCCCGGGTAAAACGGGTCCCTTCGAGGAAATTGAAGACTGATACCGGGGTATACCGAAACTTTTCGCATGCCCGCCGGGTCGTTTCGAGATCCTTGCCTCTAAGTGCGGGGTTGCGGGCGATCTTCGCCTGGGAGTGACGCTTCATGAAAGGGAAGTCCAGGGCCCACCATGCGATCCCCAGGAAAGGCACCCAGATAAGCTCACGTTTCAGAAAAAACTTGAGCAAGGGAATGCGCCCGTTCAAGGCAAACTGAGTGACAGGAATATCTGACCAGGACTGGTGATTGCAGCCGACGAGATACCACTCGTCTTTTCGCAAACCTTCGAGACCGCGGATATCCCACTTGATCGAGAGTAAATTGCGCAGAATCCCGTTGTTGATACCGATCCAGATCTCTGCGATTTTCATGAGAATAATGGTGCAGATGCGACGGCTGCCGGTCAGGGGGACTGCCAGCTTGAAGATGGCGACGACCAGAAGGACGGGAAACCAGAACAGCGTGCTGACAATGACCAGCAAGAGTGCCAGGACCCCCTTAAGCGAGGGGGCGAGGTTGGACAACATCAGAACGGCTTCTCCGGTTATCGGAGCGGCTCGGCTAACAACGATGCCACCCTGGCGCGTGCCCGCTCTGTATGCTGCGGCGATATGTGCGTTCCCAGGACGGCAAGCGCCGCAATCATCATACCGACATCGTCGGTGTAACCCAGAACCGGTGTCAGGTCGGGTATTGCGTCCACGACGCTTATGAAATAGCCGAGCACCCCAAGGATGACTGTTTTGCACCAGGCTGGTGTCGCAGGGTCCCTGAAGGCGTAGTACAGGGTTAGCGAGAGTTCCAGCGGGCGTTTGCCGACTTGTGCGACCTGCCGAAGCTTATTGCGAAAGCGACCCTCTGTAAACTGTTTCCGGTACGGTACGGCCTTGCTGAGAAGCTGTTGCTTATTCTCCTCCATTAATGGCAACCTCCTGAATCCCTGAAAGTTTGTTTCTCTGCCCTGGTCCGGCGCCGGGCCCTGGAGCTAATCCAGCGCGAGGTTGGACCGTGGATCAGTTCTCATAATATACGGGTCCTCATTCTCGGCCCCTGCCTCGAACCATTCCTGCAGGCGCTCGTCGTATCGATCGAGATCGTTGTAGCGCATCATGTTCAGAATTTCGTCGATGTATTCATCGCCGCGTTCGGAATAGGCACTCAGACCCGGCGCCAATGCCTGCCCCGTCGGGGTTCGGTCTTGCGCCCGTAGCTTGGCTCGCTGGGCCCGGAGATCCTGATAGCTTGGGTGGCGGTTCAGGTTGGTAATGTAGCTACGGACCGACTGGAACGGTGTTTCGAAGTCTGCGACTTCGTGGCGGGCGCTATCGCCCCGTTGCAGCGGTACTAGCCCACAACCCTGGGAGAAGCACCACTGCCCAAACAGGTTATTGCCCTCGCGAGCAAAGCGTGACGTGCCCCAGGCGGATTCATTGGCAGCCTGCGCAAGTACAAGTGACGGCGGAATAATGTCGAGCCGGCGGTCAATACTTTCGAAGAATTCCGGGCTTCCGATCTCGGGCTCGATGCGCAGCCTCTCCGCGACTTCTGCAAGGAACGTCTGGTCAGAATCGGTTAGCTCAGCTTTGTTGGCAAGTGCCTCAACTTTGCGGCGTTGGGCCAGCACCTGGCGATTGGCAAGCGCGATCCTGGGAAACAGGTAATCGAAGAACGCGGCCTTGCGGTCTTCGGTGTCCGCATAGCCGGAAAAGTCAGGAAGGGGATCGGCAATCCAGTCCGGTAAGGGGCGTAGTGTGGTCGAGGCCAGTGCTTGATGCTTGGCCATTGCTCCCTCGTACATTCTGCTGGCCCCTATACCTGCGGCCAGTGACATTCCCAGCATCAGCAAAAGCGAGAAGACGAAAATACCTGGTTTGGTTTGCATGGCAGCGCTCCAATGTTCGGCTTTGCCGACTCTGGCCCCTCAGGATCAAGATGGGGCTGTTGGGTTGGATCCGGACTGAAGTCCAACTCAGGAGTTCCTTCGGTTAAGCAGAAAAATCAATGACCTTGATCCATATTAGCAGCCGCGCTGCGACAGCACCGTGGTAATTTCGTAATGGCAGGGTTATAGGGGCGTCGGGGGTGTGAGGCAGGACACGTTTTATCGGCAAATAGCTCGGGAACGAGGTGCTAGACTATGGGCTCGGGAAACCAGACCTGATTCGGAACACCAGGCCTATTTCAGAGTCTTATAAGCTTCTAAGAGAGCCTTCTAAACAGGAAGCCCTATGTCAGCTCGTGTGCTTTGGTTCAGCTTCATTTTGCTACTCTCTCTTGCGCTCGGGGCCTGCTCCGAGTCGAGTTCCAGTTCGAGTCCACCCAACAGCTTTCCACCGCCTGATGATGACTTCACCGAGGGCAGCAGCGGAGACGCCGGCAATACCTGCAGCAACCTGGCCGCCAACGAGCTCTGCGTAACCGTCGAAGTGCCTCGCTCCGTAGCGGGCGATGACGCGACCGCGACCCGGCGCAACCTGTTTGTCATTCGCCCGACCTCGGTCGAGGCTGTGCGTGTCTCCGGTGGTGTTTCATCGGAGTCGCTGGCCGTTGCCCGCCGTCGTGACAACAGCGGGTCTCTGGTGTTAACCCTTGAGGATTATGAATCAATTCCCCTCGATGCGGATCTGGTGATTGTGGCCACGCTCGGCGATGGCACTGTTATCCGCGGCCCGTTGAGCGATGTCGACCAGGACGTCAAGCTCAATCCATTCTCGGAGTACCTGGTGGCGAAGGTACTGGACGGCGAACAGCTGAGCGCTGAAGACATTGAAGACATCAATACCTGCGGCAACCTGTGTCTGCGCAGGCTTATCTGGCCAACACTGGCTGATACAGTCCAGGACTTTGAAATCACGATCCCCAGCGATTCCACTATCGCTGAGGCGGTAGCGCTGCTCAGTCGACGCGTTGACTTTACCGGCTATGTCTCCTCAATGGTGGATACCATGAAGGTTGATACCGCGACGAGCGGCCCCAATGAGAACTCGGCCGCCACCTTCAATACAGTCTACTTCGGCCTGGAGCTGAACCGCGCCCAGCACGGTACGGCGCCAACCGGCCAGTGGGGCACGCGTCGCAGTATTACGGGTGAGGTCGAAGGCAACAACGCGACCGTCGACATCTATCCCACACTCAGCCTCGCAACGTTTCGGGAGTTTGGCTTAGAGGTCAATTCCATAGCCGGCGAGTTCCCCTATCACCGGGAAACTCAGCTGTATCCCGAGCCAGACAATTATCAGCCACCGCTTTGGGAACCGAACAGCCACGCGATCGCGCCGGGGTTCGTGCTGGCCCAGAGTAACTTCCTACGAGGTGGCCGCTCGCCCTTGCAGGAAGTTACCCAGGAAGCGACGAAAATATGGGGCTGGGCGTCCAACCCTTACTTCTACGAGGGAGTACAAACGGGAGAAACAGGCTCAAGAGGGCTGTTAGCCGGTTATTTTCATGCAGGGAAAGCGATTGAACTGGAAGTAGAAGACGGAAAGTTCAACCGACTCGAAACGCTGGAAGACCTGAATATCGGTTCTCTGGAGGTCGACCTGCAGCAGATCTCATCGACCGATCAGCAGGAACCCCTGGATCTTACCGCCGTCGACGGCACCTACAGCGCGGTTTCATTTTCGGTTCGACTCGGCAACGACACCACGCCGGTCGAGGCTCTGGTGCAGATGCAGAACCTTGAAAGCGCGAGCGCTTCAGCAAATGCGGAATTGACGCCTGCGGCAGATACCACATACAGCGGTGGCTGGTCGATAAAGCGTGAAAGCGCGGGCGGGGCAGTGCAAGGCCCTGCGCAGGAGACTGCGACTTACAGCGTTTCGTTAGAGAACGAACCAGACCAGTTTTACGCCAACGGCGCCTTGCAGGAAGACGCCTATTACGGTCGCATCAAGGCCCAACAACGCCCAGGTCGCAGCGGGCTGGGCGCAGCCGTAGAGAACGGCGATCTGCTTGCCTACACCTTCCAGGGACCGAACTACGGCCAGGGCATCAACATCGTCGCGAAGCAGGAGGTCGGCGTTGACGTAAGCGGTGAGTATACCTTGCAGGGGGTTGCCCTGGGCATGACTGCAGCATCAAACCGGCTTGAACAACTTAACGGCGCGGTGCTGTCCATCGCTGGCGGGACGGGGGCGACAAGCCTGACGTCGGCCCCTGTTCAGGTTATCCAGAACCTGAGCGAACAGGGCATAATCTCGGATCCACGTCGGGCGCTGGAAAGTGTGTTAACGGGTACTACGAGCGCCGCTGATGGTCGATTCGAGATAACCCTGGGAACAGCGGGCGCCGAGACGGTGCTGCAGGGCTACACCATAGAAGGTGGCGATGTGTTGGTGATGACGCTCAAAGGGCCGGATCGGGTAGGACTGGTGTTGGGCTTCAGGGAGTAAGCGATAGAACAACCCGCCCCGCTCGCCGTTGCTGATCGATTCGGCGGATGCGGGGCCTGGTTTAGTGAAAGCTTCAGTTCAGAATCGGTCTATCAGAAAAGCCTGTCACAACTGTCGATCAGGATCTCGATCAGAACAGTATCTTCAAGCCGGCCATTACGCCTGAATCAAGGGTGATATCGTGATCGCCTGATTCGTCCAGATCCGCATTCAGGTAACGGTAACCACCAAATACCTCTGCATTACGAATGACCCGGTAGCTCAGGTTGGCCGACACGCTTACCAGACTCTCGGCGTCGCCAAACGACAGGATACTTGGCGCATAATGCAGGTCGCCGTTGAAAGACAGTCCAGGCACCGTCGGTATATTCAAGGTCGCGAAACCGCCGAGCGCCAGACCGCCGCCGTCCGAGTTGTCGTCGTCGTTAAACGCGAGCCCGCGCAAACCAACGCCGGCAGTCGTGGGCAGGTTGCCAATCGCTGTTCGACCCTGGGCGTGAAAGTCGATGTTGGCAATGTGACGCTTGCCCTCGTGGTAGGTATAGCCGCCACCGTACGCGAGTTCCGAACGGCTGTTCGTGGCATTGATCTGGCCTTTTACTGACTCATCGGTAAGGCTGAGCGAAAAGTCGCCGGCCGCGGCCTGGCTTGCTGCCAACATAGCTATGGCAATACTTGGGATCCAATGTAACTTCATGCAATTACCTTAAATGGTGAACTCGGGTGGGCTTATCCTAACGAGAGCGGGCAAGGGCCTCAACCGGAAGTCTACGTCCCGGCATCAGACACCACTGGCTTGCACTTCTGGCTGTAGCTCAATCCTCTGGTTGTACCTCAACCTATTGGCTGTAACTCAGACATCGTTGGAGGTCTGTTGTTCCATAATCCTGAGAATGGTCAGTGCTTCGGTTCGCGACGAACCACAGGCGCCTGGCTCAGCGGTAAATTCGCTGCACACAGCGGGCCGGTCAGGGGAACCAAAGAGCTCGCACAGGTTCTCCTCGTCGAGATGGACGCAGCGGACACCTGCGGGTTTACCCGCTGGCATTCCCGGGATAGGGGAACTGATGGATGGCGCGATACAACAGGCGCCGCAGCCCATACGACATTCGAAACTCATGCGCTACTCGAGCCACTGGTGGTGGGCGCCGCCTCAGCACTTAAACCCGCTCGGGTGCCGGGACAAAACTGTACCAATACCGCACGCAGCATATCCTGGGTAACCGGTTTCGCGACGAACGCATCCATTCCCGCTTCACGACACATTTCCTCATCCTTTTCCATGGCATTAGCCGTGAGTGCTACTACCGGCACCGGCGCACGGCTTTTTTCCTGCTCAATTTTACGCAGCCGGCGAGTTGTTTCGAACCCGTCGATGCCCGGCAGAACACAGTCCATGAAGACCAGGTCGAAGCCTTCGTATTGGAAACGTTCAACTGCCGCTTCCCCGTCATTGACAGACACAACGCGTGCGCCAAATTTACCGAGTATGCGTTCGGTGAGTGCCCGGTTAACGGGATTGTCCTCCACCAGCAGAACCTTGATCTCAGCACAGGGTAACTCGGCTGGCCGGGGCGACCAGGGGGCGGCCGTGACGAGAGAGAATCGGGTCAGAAATGTTCGGTTTTTGCTGTGACGCCCCGTAAACATCTGTTGTAGCAGCGGGCCCAGCAGGGATTCCCGCAGAGCCTTGCTGAGGAAAGCGTCTGCGCCGGCCTGGCGAAAGTGTTCGGCATCACCGCGCTGGGGGTTGGACGAGAGCACGAGAATACGCGTGTCACAGTGGTGCTTGCTGGCGCGTATCCGCTGACAGAGCTGGTCGCAGTCCATATCCGGCAGAAAACCATCCACCAGTAAGGCGGAGAACGGCCTGTTTACCTCTACCGCTTCTTCAAGGCGTTGCAATACCTCGCCCGCTGAACGCACACCCTGGGCCTCGGCGCCGAAGCCCGCGAGCAGGTCGAGGGAAAGTTTGCGTGACAGTTCGTAGGAATCCGCCACCAGAATACGCGTACCGCGTATTGCCCGGGTGTCCACGCGCACATGCGCGCTGGTTTCACGGGCAACGGGCAATTTAAGTGCCACCCAGAAGGTTGATCCTTTGCCTGGGGTGGACTCCACCTCGAGCTGGCCGTTCATGAGTTCCACCAGCTGGCGGCACACGGTAAGCCCAAGGCCTGCGTCAGAAAGCTCCCGGCTGGCCCGCTGCTCGAAGTGCACGTAAGGCTCATAGATGAGCGGCAGATCCTCAGGCGCGATACCGGAACCGGTATCTTCCACCGACAGCCGCAGCTTCACCATGCCCTTGGCCGTGCGGTCCAGGACCTCGGCGCTGATCATGATATGGCCGGAATCCGTAAAGCGGATGGCATTGGCAACAAGGTTCAGCATGATCTGGCGGCAGCGTATCGGGTCCCCCAGGACGCCGCTGGGCAAGTGCGGGTCGACCCGTGTTTCCAACGCCAGGCGCTTGTCCCGGGCTTTGGGGCCGAGCATGGTCACAACGTCTTCAAGGGTTTCGCGCAAATCGAAGGGCAAAGATTCCAGAGTGAGCTTGCCCGCTTCCATTCGCGAGATATCAAGCAGATCATTGATGATACTTGAGAGATTCTCGGCGGAGCGTTTTAGTGTCAGGACATAGTCGCGCTGCTCAGGGTCTAACTGAGAGGCCTGCAGGGAATCTTCGAGGAGCGAAGCATAGCCAAGCACGGATTGCAGTGGCGTGCGAAGCTCGTGACTGACATTTGCCAGAAACAGATTCTTGGCCTGGTTGGCGCGCACGGCTGCATCACGCTCATCCTGAAAATGAACCTCGGACTCGCGGATCTGCCGGGCCTGACCCAGCAACTGCGTACGCATGGTGTTAAGCGCCTTTTCAAGCTCACCCAATTCATCCGGGCGGCCGCGGCTGCTGCGTTTCAGCTTAAGCGGTGCTATCAGCGCATCGAAGTCGAGCTCGCGCGCGTAATCGGCCATGGTCTCCAGGTGCCGGGTCAAGGTCATCCGTACGATCAACATCAGGCCCAGCGCGCCCACCAACACGACAATGCCGTGTATCAGCAAACTCAGCATGGCCTGCTGCCACATTTGCTGGTAGAGCGGTTCGAGAGAGGACACAAGACCAAGGCGCCCAACCACGCGTGACTCCCCAGTCGGGTCCTCGACACGGAGCGGACGGACGCGCTCCAGCATGCGCGAGCCCAACGGCGCGCCGCGCTCAAACACACGTCCTTCGTGGGTGCTGACCTGGACAAACTGAATGCCGGGCAGGCTCAGCAAACCGTCGACCTGGCGCTCCGCGTCCGCCCAGAGACCACGATCCAGATTTATCGCCAGTGTGGGTGCCAACATATCCGCGACCCGTTCCTGCAACTCGATCAAACGAGCCCGTTCTTCCCGGTAATCGCTCAGGAGTTGCAGGCCAGTCGCGACAAAAGATAACACCAGACTGAAGAGCAGCACGTACAGAAGGAGTCGACCGGCCAGGGGGCGCACCCTGAACGTGCGTGCGGCCGCGGCAGCCAAGGCTTTAGCACCAGCGCGCGTAGACTCATTAAGGCGAAACGCTGACAAACCTGATTTCCTTTCGCTGGTGCAATCCCGGAATCGCTTTATTATGCCCCGTTCGGGGTGGAAAAATCTGGCTGGTAATAGCGGTTGCGCCGACTCTGGTGCTGGCCGCCACGATAGAAAATGTCTACCGAAGTCTAGCAGATTATTGAAATTCCGGCGGTAGGCCCTTTGGGAGCCTCGGAGCGCCCACCAGGCATTGTTGCGACGGCTTCAATTGGAACCGCAGAATGTTCGCTGCCGCTTCTAGCTTCCTGAGTGCTTTGGCGCTCTCAGGTTAACCAATTTACCCAAACCACTCGGGTCGCTAAGGGGAAGCTAGCCGCCACGGTAGGGAGAAATCGAGACAACCCAGGCAGCCGTGTCGTCGATGACGTGCCAGCGCACCTCGAGGTCGTACAGGCGGGTAGCATAAGTACGGTCGTCTGCTTTACTGCGACGGTACGTGGGGCGCGGGTCGCCGCTGAGCACCTCCTCGACAAGGTCTTCCAGTAACGGATATCGCCCCGGGCTCCCGGTACTTGTTCCGCTGAGATGATGCAGTGCCTGCCGCGCCTGTGAGCTGAACTTCACTTCCAGGCGCCTCTCAGGAGGCTGCTCCGCCCAGCCGGCGCTGGCGTTCGGCGCGGCATCGGCGTAAGGCAGGTAGGGTTTGATGTCGACAATGGGCGTACTATCGATCATATCGACACCGCTCACGCGCAACCGGACTCCGTTTGTTGTATCTATTTGGGTAAGTTTGAGCAACGAAAGGCCCAGGCCGTTCGGACGAAATGACGAGCGGCTCGCGAAGACCCCGACCCGCTTGTTACCCCCAAGGCGCGGTGGTCGGATCGTCGGCTGCCAGGGCTTTGACAGATTCTCATGGAACAGGAAGGTTACCCAGATATGGGAGATCTCTTCCAGTCCGCGAAAGGCTTCGGGGCGGTTGTATGGCGGCAGGATTTCGATTTCGCCCTGCGCCGCGCGGCTGAGGCCGGGTTGGCGGGGCACGCCGAATTTATCCGGAAAGCAGCTGTGGAGCCGGCCTATAACCTCAATAACGCTGGAATCGCCGCTCATAGGGGGTGTAGTCGTCGCTTGAGAAAAAGACTTCGATCCGAAGTGTGAGCGATGGATTCTCCCTGAAATTGTCCTCCCGGGGAAACTCCAGCGCGGGAATCACTTCTGCGTAGAGCCAGTCGTCATGCAGTCTGCGGCGCCAGGCCGCATCGACGTAAAATTCGGTGGAGCGCCAGCCAGGACGATTATCACCATTTACCCCAAGCCGATAAGTGATCTGATTGCGGTGATCAATGAAATGGTCGAGGTAGCCGGCCTGGGTCCACTCAAACTCCCGTTCCCGGTGGACCCATTGGAGGTCAGACCGCACCGATAGCTGAAGCGACTGGGCGAAATAGCGGGAGAACACAAGCTCTGTTCGCTCGCCCCAGCCATCGGTATGAAAGTAGAAGAAGCGCTGCTCGACATCCAGCGTCCAATCGTCGTCCAGCTCCCAGTCCGCCCTGAGCTGGGTCCGCCAGAAGGGGTTGACCGGAATACGGAAACGGACCCCGAGGTCATTGGAAACCGACCAGCGCTCAGAAAGCGGCGCCAGGTAGCGCAGGGCACCGGTGGTTTCGTTTTCGCTACGTTCGGAATCGATAAGGCGCCGATCTTCGTCGCGTTCCCGCAGTGGCACCAGTTCATCCGGGGCATTCTCCACCACCAGACGGAACTTTTCTTTCACCGTGGGCAGGTCGAGCTTAAACCTTGCTTCTGGCTCGAAGTCCATCCAGTTGCTCTTCTCGGCCCTCGTTGCGAAGCCGATACGCAGGTAACTTTCATTGCTGGGTGCACGAATCGCTTCGCCGGAGAGCACCTGATCCAGCCAGTCGCCCAGGTTCTCTATCCGTCCGGCCTGCACATCCCGCTGGTGCATCACCCAGTTGCTCGAGTCCAGCCACACGCCATCCCGCGGCTCAAGATCCATTTCCTCGGCTGGAAAATCATAGAAGGACGGGGGCAGGTGCCTGAGCCGCAGCGGATCCGCATATTCAAGCGGCTCCATATCGTTTGCTATCGCAGGCTGCGCAGCTAAAAACGCCACCAGGGCGGCAGACAGAACGATCGCAACCAGGATTACACGAGCGCGCGCGTCAAGAAATAGCGAGTTCAAGCCGGGCAAAAACCTGGCTGAGGTTCCGGATTGGGAAAGTAAAAGAAGCTGCATAGTCCGGATCTGCCCGCTAGCGTTCAAGGGCCTGGCGCAGTTGTAGTGCCTGGGCTTCGAGCGTTTTTCGGGCTTTGGCCCTTCCAAAGATTCCAGTTACGTGAAGAATCAGGCGGCCTATTGACCCGAGAGCGTCACCGTGTTTTCTGGGAATCACGTGTATGTGGACATGGGGCACTTTCTGGTTGGCCGCTTTACCGTCGTTGAGCAAAACATGGCTGCCCTGGATGCCAAACCCCAGATCCCGCTGGGCTTTGAGGACGCGTTGGGCTACGGCGAAAAGGTGCAGCGAAAGGTCTGTTGCTAGTTCAGTGATCTGCATGGCGTGCTGGACAGGAATAACCAGCACATGGCCTTCGCTGAGCGGATGTATATCCATGAACGCGACGCAGCGCTCATCGCTGTAAACCCGCGAGGCCGGTGCCGAACCGGAGGCGATAGCACAGAAGATACAGCTCACGGGCGCTCCGATGAAGTCAGTGGGTAACCTCGACCAGTGTAGTCGAATAATTCGGGTTGGATGGATAAAAACCTATCAGTTTCAGTGGCTTTTTGCTGCTTCAACAATTGCCTGTGCCGGCAGGCCCATCAGCTGCCGGCATACCTGTCAGCAACACCGGCTAATGCGGCTTGTCTTCTTCATCGATTTCATCGGGCAGGTCTTCGGGCGCAACCGGTGCGCCGGGTATCCGGTACTCTTCGAAGGACCAGGCTCCCAGATCAACGTCGCGACACCGTTTGGAGCAGAATGGACGGTACGCGGACTCTTCGTTCCAGACCACCGTCTTGCGGCACGTGGGGCAGGACACAGAGAAAGGCAATTCAGACATGGGACTCCTGGAAAAGTACGGGCAGGTCGGGTTCGAAACAGCGAATGAAATCAGTTCTGCGTGACGTTGAAGCGGCTCAGCAAGCGGTGGTGTAAAGCCAACACATCCTCGGCCACGGCCGCGAGCGCGCGAGAATTATCGATGACCTCGTCGGCACGGGCAAGACGCTCTTGCCGGGACATCTGAGCCGCAATTATACGCTCTACCTGTTCCGGGGTGTTTCTGTCCCGGTCCACGGTGCGTTTCAATTGCACGTCCACCGGGACATCGACGACGACTATGCACTCACACAGCTTAGACTGGTCCGTTTCCAGGAGCAGGGGCGAGACCAGTAATACATACGGCCCCTCTGCCTCGCGCAGCTGTGAAACCATGCGCTCCCGGATGACCGGGTGCAGGCACTTTTCCAGCCACTCCCGCGCCGGGGGATCCATGAATATACGTTCTCGCAAGGCCGCGCGATCCAGACTGCCGTCAGTGTTCAAAATCGATCGCCCAAAATAGTCCGCGACGGATGCCAGAGCCGGCTCCCCAGGCTCAACAACTTCCCGGGCAACAATGTCCGCGTCGACGCATTTCACGCCAAGCTTCTGGAAAAACTCGGCAACCGAACTCTTTCCGCTTCCGATCCCGCCGGTCAGGCCGACCACGGGCGGTGGAGTGCGTGAGTCCGAAGGGGGAGAGCCGGTCTGAGCTGTCGAAGTAGCAGAAGAAACAGTAGTGGGAGTAGTAGAAGAAGTAAGAGAAGTAGCCACGGGGGATCCGCTGTCTTGTGAAGTTTGAACCTTACAAAAAAGCGCCCGGTAATTCTACCGGGCGTGCTGCCAGCTGATTAAAAGCTCAGGAAACCCCCAGGTAAGAGAACCATGCGGCCTGAATCTCAGGACCAAACCAGAGGGCAATGATACCCGCCGCTGCAAGGTACGGCCCGAACGGAATCGGTACCTCCCGGCCCTGGCCGCGGAACAGGATCAGGCTGATGCCAACCCCGGCGCCGACCAGTGACGACAACAAAATAACAGCCGGTAGCATTTCCCAGCCAAGCCACGCGCCCAGAACCGCCAGCAGTTTAAAGTCTCCATAACCCATGCCTTCCTTACCGGTGATCAGACGGAAAGCGTGGTAGACCAGCCAGAGTGCGAGGTAACCAAAAATGGCGCCCCAGAACGCACTGCTGAATGGCACCAAAATCTCAAAATAGTTGATTACCAGCCCCAGCCACAGGAGCGGCAGGGTGATATCGTCGGGCAGAAGCTGGGTATCGAAATCAATAAAGGTCAACGCCACCAGCGACCAGACCAGAATCAGGGCAAGGAGGGAGCCAACCGAGGGGCCCAGCATCAGAACGGTTCCAAGAGAGAGCAGGGCCGTGACCGCCTCGATAATGGGATAGCGGGGCGAGATCCGGGTTTTGCATTTGCCACATTTCCCGCCGAGCGCCAGATAACTGATTACTGGGATGTTCTCCCAGGGGCGGATCTCATGCTTGCAGTTCGGGCAGGTCGAATTGGGGTGAGAAAGACTCAGGTCTGACGGCGGCTGACGCTTTTCGCGCGGAATCTCCAGAAACTCCTCGCAATCACAGCGCCACTTGGCCTGCATCATCTTGGGCAGGCGTAAAATAACCACATTCAGGAAACTGCCAATGCAGAGCGAGACCACAAACACGACCGGGTAGAAATAGGCCGGGCTGGCGATGAACAGTTCGATCAGATCCATAATCAGACTCGGTTGTTGCTGCAGTGGCAGGGAGCTAGGCCTCAGTAACAAAAAGCTCCGCCCCGTGACAGGGAAGAGCTCTTCTAATTTGGCCGATGGCTGGATTAAGCCTTAACCGACGACCTGGCCCATCTGGAATATCGGCAGGTACATGGCGATTATCAAACCACCAACCAGAACCCCCAACACCGCCATGATCATGGGTTCCATCAGGGCTGTGAGATTGTCGACCATGTCGTCGACCATGGCCTCGTAGTGTTCTGCAACTTTGCTCAGCATCTCATCCAGGTTACCGGTTTCCTCGCCGATAGCTGTCAGCTGGACCGCCATAGTTGGGAATACGTCGGTCTGTTTCATAGAAACCTGTAGCTGAGTACCGCTGGAGACGTCATCTTTGATCTTGAATACGGCATCCCGATAGATCGCGTTACCCGTGGCTCCGGCCACAGAATCGAGCGCATCCACCAGAGGAACCCCTGCAGCAAAAGTCGTAGAGAGAACGCGGGCGAATTTCGCTACCGCTGAATTGTCGAGAATGTCGCCGACCACGGGGAGCTTGAGGATGTATTTGTCCACTGCATCGGAAAACTTCTGGGATCGGCGCACAGCTTCTTTGAAGCCCATTACGGTTCCGACAATACCAATAAGTATTACGAACCACCACGTCTGCATCCAGTCTGAAAGGTTTACTACCATTTGAGTAAAGACCGGAAGGTCGGCACCGAACCCTTGGAACAGGGTTTCAAACTGAGGTACCACTTTAACAAGCAGAATCGCCGTCACGATGATTGCGACTACGACAACGGCGATCGGATACGTCATCGCCTTTTTGATTTTTTTCTTAAGGAGTTCTGTTTTTTCAAGATAGGTTGCGATGCGATCAAGCAAGCTTTCAAGCGCACCAGCCTTCTCTCCCGAGTCCACCAGATTGCAATACAGATCATCAAAGTGTCGCGGAAACTTGCGCAACGCATTGGCGAAACTGTTACCCGAAGCAACATCATTGCGAATATTCTGGATCAGTTCCTGCAGCGCAGCGTTTTCCGCACCGTCAGAAACAATATCAAACGACTGCACCAGCGGAACGCCCGCGCGCATCATGGTTGCCAGTTGGCGTGTGAACAGGGCAATATCAAAGGGTGTAATCTTCTTTTTGCCGCCAAAAAGAGGCTTGGGTTTCTTTTTGACCTTCTGCGGCATCATGCCCTGCTTGCGCAGCTGAGCCTTGATCAGAGCCGGGTTGGTGCCAGTGATTTCGCCGTGGGCTTTGTTACCCTTGCGGTCTTTGCCTTCCCAGATGAAGGTGGATACTTTTTCCGCTTTCGCTGCCATGGTTTACCTGGTCTGCAATGCTTGGAGGGGGCCGACTACTCAGCTACGTGGTGAGCTTGAGTATTTAGAAGTTCCATAGATCGAGCATAGCCGGTTTTTGACAATCTGCTCACAATTTGGCGGCATCGTAAGGTTGGAGTGCTCCCAGTGTGGACACGTAGTGTGCGCACCGCGCACCAGCGAATATCGACGGCGGGACCATGGTGCGCATTGCGCACCCTACACCCAACTCGACCCGTAGGGTGCGCACCGCGCACCAACAAATATCGACGGCCGGATCATGATGCGCATTGCGCATCCTACGCCCAACTCGACCCCGTAGGGTGGGCAATGCCCACCACTAACACCGCTCGGCCACTGTCACCTCAATCCTTGGTAACCCGGTTGGCCTCCTCAAGGCTCGTAACCCCCTCCATAACTTTCCTTAAGGCAGACTCCCGGAGGTTACGGAAGCCTTCAGATTTCGCCTGCTGGGCAATTTCAATTGAACTGGCTTCTTCCATAATCATGGAAGACATCTGCGGCGTGATCTTTACCACCTCATAGATCCCTACACGGCCTTTGTAGCCTCCGACACACTTCTCACAGCCTTTGGGCCTGTATATCGTCACGCCTGCGTCCAGCTGTGCCTCGGTGAACCCTTCCTTGAGCAGGACGTCACGCGGAATATCCGCCTTCTCCTTACAACTACAGAGCCGGCGGCCCAGGCGCTGGGCGATGATCAGGCTCACAGACGTGGCAATGTTAAACGCAGGAACGCCCATATTGATCATGCGGGTCAGCGTTTCCGCGGCGCTATTCGTGTGCAGGGTAGAAAGCACCAAGTGGCCGGTTTGCGCGGCCTTGATGGCGATGTTAGCCGTCTCCAGGTCCCGGATCTCCCCGACCATGATCACATCCGGATCCTGCCGCAGGAACGACCGCAGTGCTTCAGCAAAGGTCAGGCCCACCCGGTTATTCACATTGACCTGGTTTACTCCCTCCAGGTTGATCTCCGCCGGGTCTTCCGCCGTGGATATATTGATTTCGTGCGTATTGAGAATGTTTATACCGGTATAAAGGGAAACGGTCTTACCTGACCCCGTTGGTCCCGTAACAAGAATCATACCCTGGGGCTGTTTAAGAGCGTTGAGATAAAGCTCTTTCTGATCTTCCTCGTACCCTAGCGCGTCAATGCCCAATTTGGCTTGGCTGGGGTCCAGAATCCGCAGCACGATTTTCTCACCCCATAGCGTCGGCAGGGTGTTCACCCGAAAATCGATGGCCTTGGTCTTGGACAGCTTCATCTTGATCCGACCGTCCTGGGGCACCCGACGTTCGGAAATGTCCAATTGCGCCATGATCTTTACTCGGGCCGCAATCTTGCTGCCCAGTTTAACGGACGGCTTGGAAGCCTCCCGCAGAATGCCATCAGTCCGGTAGCGTACTCGGTAGATTTTCTCGTAAGGCTCAAAGTGAACATCCGACGACCCCTGGCGAATCGCGTCGAGCAACATCTTGTTGACGTATTTAACGATCGGCGCATCGTCAACATCGCTAGGCTTTATTGCGGCCGACTCGTCTTCCTCATCCCCACCGGACGTTTCCACATCCTCCAGATCGGCATCGTCCATGCCTTCCATGGAAGTATCTTGAGAGTCGAGGTACCGGGAAATGGCCTCTCCGAGGCCGCGTTCGTCAACGAGCACCGCATCCGTACTCAGGCCGGTGTTGAACTTTATCTCGTCCAGGCCCTGCACGTTGGTAGGATCGGACACAGCAATAAACAGGCGATTGCCCCGCTTAAAGAGAGGCAATGCGTTATGTTTGCGTATCAGCTTATCGTCGACCAAGCCTTCGGGCATGCTCTCTGGCAAATACGCCGCCAGGTCCAGCACCGGCACTCCAAACTCCATGCCCGCTGAGTAAGCCAACGCACGGCTGTTTGCCAGATCCTTTTGCACCAGGTAGGCAATGAGCGGAATCTTGTTCTGGTTCGCCTGAACAAAGGCATCCCTAGCAACAGACTCCTCCAGCAGACCATCGTCAACAAAGCGACGGGCCAGACCGGTGAGAACGACGTTGGATGTTAGTTGAGCCATAGGTCCTGCTGTCTATCTGGAGGTTGACCGAACCACCGGGAAGGCGCGTCAGGGTGTACATGCGTATGACTTTGCGCGTAACGGCGTCTGAATTCAGCAGTTTAGATGTTGGTCCTGGGTTTGGAAAGGAAGTCGGCTTCGCTAGAAGCCTGACCGGAGTTTCCCGTTGAGGTTTCGGCCCTGGTGAGGATGGAAGTGACGCTCCACGTCACCCCGGCTGCCCGCACGCGTCATTTACCGAGCCGCAGCTGTGCTGGGATCCACTTAGGAAAAACAGGTATGTATCTGTTTCTTCAGAAGGATTTAACATTTTCTTGCAATTGGCACGTCGCCTGCAACCAACCAGTCAAGGCTCACGACGTCTCAAACTGACAGCGATCGCGAAGTCGATAAGTTGTAAAACCACTGGAGATTCAATAGATGAAAAGCATTCAAATGAACCACGCTCAAAAGGGTTTCACCCTTATCGAACTGATGATTGTTGTAGCGATTATCGGTATTCTGGCTGCGATCGCTATCCCGCAGTATCAGGATTACATTGCACGCACGCAGGTCAACCGCGCTTACGGTGAGGTTTCCTCGCTTAAGACGGCCGTGGAAGAGCATCTGTCTCGTGGCAAATTTACCGATAGTGCTAATACACCAATGGCTGCGGCGACTCTGGGTCGTACTGCCTCCAACATCACAGAAAATGCTGCAGGCGCTGATACTTTCGTTCCAACATTTGCCGCTGCGAACGGTGGCACTGGTACCCTCGTAGTGATCTTGGGTGGTGACGCGAGTGCGCCGGTTGCGACGACAACTATTACTTTGACCCGCGCTGCCAATGGCACTTGGACTTGCGATCTTACAACTCCTCCGGGCGCATTTAAGAACTCGTACGTACCCTCTGGCTGTACGCTTGCTGGTGCCCAGGTCTAACGGCTGACTGGTTTAGCTAAAAAAAGAGAGCGTCCCTTTAGGGGCGCTCTTCGTTTTTAGCCATCCAAAAAGTGAGAACAGTGTTAACCTCAGAATAATTTGTTTGACCTAAATACCCCCGGTAACGATAGAACTGTGAAAGAGTGACTTTTTTGGCTCGAGCCTGCGACTGCGTCGTGCCTGAAAAATTGCGTGGATTCCTACTATTCACCCCTCTATAATTCCTCCCGCGCCGAAATAGCTCAGTCGGTAGAGCAACTGATTCGTAATCAGTAGGTCGGCGGTTCGATTCCGCCTTTCGGCACCACTATCTCTTTCGAATCAATTGATTAGAATGAGCTGTGTGGTTGTCCCATCATTAGTCCCATCATCCCCGGATCGCTTAGAAAGCGACCAATCTTCTACCGCTGCGCAACTAATCTATGCCTGCGCGGAACGCTTTCCTCGTGCTATCCAGCTTCCTATCCGACTGCTCACACCTTCCTCAAGGATACCTTCACCCAGACTCGGAGCCAATCGCTAGGTCAAACGGTGAATTCGTGTATCTTGAAATCAGACCGGTCGAACAACTTAACCACTATTTCAGAAGGAATTCGCAGATGCAGTATCAATGCAGTCAGACCAGTGATGTCTTGAAGGAGGCGCTCATTATTGCCTGGACCATCGAACACTTCAAAAACGCGAAAGTGACACTTGAACTGACTTGTTCTGACGGCCAGACAGCCACTATTACCGAGACGATGGAAGCCCTGGACACCAAAACGGACATTTCCGGATCATCAATACAGAGTTCCCCCGGGCTCAGTGCGGCGGCGGACCAGCTTGGCGATATCAAAACCGACACTTGGTTCTGACGGGAGCACCCAATGGAATACATGACGCAGGCACAGCAACTGGCTGCTGCTCTTTCTAAGCAGTCGGTTTTGACGAGATGCACCTGACAATCCAAATGCGGCGAGGTGAGGACTGGATTACTCTGGATATGTACCGCAATTCTGACGAGCCGCACCGGCTTCACGCCACGATGAACATTGAGACTGGTGCTGATTTTATGCGCGACGCGATAAAGAGCCACTGAAAGGGAGGTTTCTGTCCGGAGCCTCGATCGCAAGCGCGATCGAGGTAATTCGCTGATTTTTCGTCGTACTACGGAAGGACGCCTCTCTCTAACTGTTGAACAAATTGCCGTAGACGGCGAATGCCTTCTGCAGAATCCAGCATTTCCTCTGGCGTGACGTTGCCCAGATACGGTCTGTTTCGTTTCATCCACCCCCGAGCACCAGTTTCATCCCCCTCGAACAACGCAAGGACCTCTTCCCACGCTCTGTTCTGGAGTTCCTCCATACTCTGCTCACTGACATCCTCCCGGCATTCTGTTAAGTCGGCAAGATCATGGCGTATCCGCACAAATTCTCTCAGGTTGTCAGCTGGCTTCACCTTGCTCACGTTTCCTCACCACTTCGCACATATGAACCAGAGGATCTTCGGCTCAGTACTGCTGAGTTTTGGTCCGGAGCTCATTAGTGAATAGTGTCGGACACAGTACCGACTTCAGCTTGCATAATACACCAGACGCAGCGTGTCTCACTCCATCCAGTACCTCGATGATCGTGAACGCACAACGGACACTTCTCGTGGACGTCCACCAGTTGAGGTCGAGGCCATTCCCAGCTGTTTTAGCCACTCCGGACTACGGTCGGAGGCCTCCAACAAGAGACGAAGCGAGCTTCGATAATCTTTCTCCGTGGACGGGTTGCACCAGTGCTCAATCAGCCATTTGCAATGTTTCTGATCTATCTGCTGCACGCGTTTGACCTTGGGAAACCGTTGCTCGATAGCCGAAGTCATTTTCGCAATACGGTTAAGATGGCGCCTTCGCGCCCTCTCAGCGCCTTCCTTGGCCTTGATGCGTCTATAGATGTAGCTGAGATTCATCGCCTGGGTCTCCCTTCTCCGTGGTTGGTCCGATGCCGTTCGCCCACGTAAGACGTTGAGATTGTCGGGCGTTTATGACCCCCCTCATGACCTACAGCGAGTCTGCCTATGGCGTCCGCTTCCCTGTCGAACGACCCGTATTGTTTCAGCGGAGCTGGCTGACCGCTCGCTCGCTCGTAGACGTCTATAAATCGCTCCGCACGTAAATCTTTCGGGCATTGGATTCCGACCTGTTTGAGAATCTGGCGCATGGGGCTGGCGTGCCGATTGAGGAATTCTTTGAGGGATGTGTTTGTATCAATCAGGCACGTCCCCGAAATGGAAATTGTGTGAAGTGCGTAGTCAAGAGCTTGCCACTGGACACTTTCAATCCTGATCCTCCTATCATCAGATCTGAAACCTCCTTTCGTTCCTTCCAATACCCGCGCGGTACCGTAGGCTTGAGCCTCAGTCATCATCCGGTGGAGGTTAGCCTGGGCCGCTTCCCTGAAGCGCATACCGAACGCTCGCCACAGCAGAACCAGAGCTGCTCCTCGATAGTTGCCCGCGGTTTCTGCCAACCTCACTGCCTCTATCACTTTATCCCATGTGGCCGTTGGCAAAACCGTTCTAACGTAGGATCGTTTGCCGACCACGCCGGCCGGCGATAGCCAAACTTTTCGGTCTCGGCGGACTGCCCGCATGACGACATTCAACGTCGAGATGAGGTTCTGTGCATAGGCAACCTCCATACCTCCAGAGGCGACAGAATCCGCGAGGGCCTGTCCGTACTCGACGGCGTGTGCCAATGTGATCTGGCGCAGATCGCGAATTGGGATGTCGAGTTCCGACGCCCAGTTCAGACAATGCTCAAATCTGGCACGATGGGTGAAGCGGGTGTAGTAATGCTTGTCTCCTCCATACATTTGTGCGAGAGCGACCTGCGCGGCGTAGCCCGGGTGGTGGCCCAGACCGAAATTGCGCTGGTTCTTGTTCCTGCTAAAGCGTATTTTTTGCATCTCATGTTTTCCTGTTAACGATCTTCTCCTCTCATTGTGTGCAGCATGTTGTGTGGCAAACCCTCAGCATCTGGGGCAGGGCCGTCTGGTTTCCACACTCGTAGACCCTGCCCCCGTCTGCTGAGTCAGTTTTAACCATTTCCAGATCATGGCTCCGGGTCTCCGTTTGCGCTGCTGCGTGCGCGATTGATTGTTCCTCACAAACCAGCGGTACCATTTCTGGCCGGGGTGGGCTTCACGCAGTCAGCGCGAGATGTGAGGTTGGGGCACCAGTTCTGTGGTGGGTTAGGGCGAGAGCGATGATTGAGTGGTGACGATGATGACGCACCGCTGACTACGGGTAGTCCACCCAGCCTGAGGTTTCGTTCAGGGTTTCGTTGCTCGTGATGTTGGAATAAAGCTTAGGAATGCCTGATAGCAGGCGGTGAGCTCCATCCAGCCTAATGCATCTCAATTTTTTAAGGTCATATAACCAGAACAGAGAAATTGAGAGATGTTGGTGCTATTGATGCCAAACCTGGCGTTTAAGGGAGTCCTGAGGAACTTTATAGGAGGGGCCCCGAAGAAGGGCATTGCTGAGCGAGTCGTTTAACCCGATATTTTCGCGTGCTGTTTATTTTACGGTCCCAGCTAGACGCAGCTGAGGCAATGCCTCAATGCACGGGTATTGTCTGAAACAAGTGTGTCGATGTCCAGTAGAGTAAACGCGACTTTGACGTAATTAGCCGAGAATGAGTGCAATCTGAAATAGCGAAACAAGCGTGCACATCGGTGGTGCTGGCTTCGACGTAATGCTGACAGTCGACCAATTGTGTACCAATCGTGAACCTTTGCTGAAATCCCCGGCCACCCATAGCCCATCCAAGGATCAGAAAGTTGACTAAAGATACACTTTTGGTGCACTTCGCTTCGTGGCAACACCAAGGTGGGGCAACATTATATCGAATGACCTGCTGCTATCTTAAGCTTGGCGCTGTCGCTGCCAGATCAGCGGCCACTTATTCTCTAGTGGACAGGTCACTTAATCATTGAGGTCTGCATGTATGGAGAACATCGTAGGAAATCACGACACCGCTCGCGTACTTCGTCAAGCTCGTGAGGTATGGGAGTCACAGGTCGCTGCAGAAGAATGGCTCCACAGCCCGGTTCTAGCTCTGGGCGGCAAAAGTCCGATCGAGCTTCTAAATACGACTGAAGGACGATGTAGGGTTTCGGAAGTGCTCCGTAAGATAGAGGCCGGTGACTTCAGCTAAGCCAGTCCCACGATTTGTTACTGAACTTTCTGTGAGGCTCGCGAGAAATCTGGTTGGCTTTCTGTTGGCAGATCTGAGCTCAAGACGAGCCAATATATGCTGAAAGGGTAAGCCCTCAGTTTTAGCAGAGGGGAGCGGGTCACTAGGGCATGGCCCCTAATACGTGTTCATAAGCGAGATTAGACCGCCAGCTTCAGCTCTGTTCAATAATGACGTAACACACCGTCGGTACGGCTCAGAGGCGCCTAGAATCACGATACAGTTGGCGGCAACCTGTCGGCAATGGAGGAGTGAGAATTACCAACCGTTCAGGAACATCGAATTTTCAGTTTGAATTCAGTTTTGGCTGAGATCCTCAAAGCGTTGCACGCTGCCTTAAGATAGTCCTAGAACCCAACGGATGGATCCGGCTCTGGCAAAGATGGAAGGGAGACTGTTGGCATGGAGCTAACGGAGCTAGCGACACTGATGACTATCAGCATCGCGACATTCACAGCAGGGCTGCTGGTGATCTGCAGTCCTTTCTCGACGGCAAAACCGTCCTGGCCTCAACGTGCGCCCTTTCTTGGGGGCGGAGCACCTGACACCCACGCCTGGAGCCGGTTCCACGTCCGCTATTATCCCATGACGCTGCTCTTGATCGCTTTCGAGATGGAGATGATGTTCATGTATCCATGGGCGGTTGTCTACGTGGAGGAGGGGGTCAAGGCCCTGGTCGAGATGGGGATGTTTCTGGCCATCCTTTCCGTGGGTATCGTTTATGGCTGGCGGGAGGGTGCCTTCAAATGGCAGTGACCTGGCTTGCCCGTCTAGCGTCTAAAGCCCCGGTATCTGTCTATCCGGCTATCGGCTCCCATGCGCAGCATTTGATACAGGATATGGCGCTGGATCTGCGCATACATTGGGTCCGTTCTCCTCGACACGCGCGCATCCTACTGGTCGCGGGCGGAATTTCTCCGGAGTTTACGACTGCTCTACGCCGTGTCCATGCCCAGTTACCAGGGCCTGCTGCAACGGTCTGGTTGCGCAGCACGATCCTGAGGTGTCGGTGTCATCGCACAGGTTGTCGAGCGTCTCGGTGATAGTGGCGGTGCTGCCGTCGAAACAGGACAAATCCAGTGTCGCTGTGCTCCCTTTGAAGCCATCGAGAGTTTCTGCGACAGCCAGCGCTTCTTTGAGCAATGAACTGATTTGGTCGAGTACGTTCTTCATAGATAAATCTCTTGTGAAATTAGATTTTTGACCGGTCGAATTCCACAATACACGATCACAGTGTTTGACCAAGCAATTGGCCAGGAGCCAACCAATTTGTCGGGGATTAGTTGATCACTACAGGAGTATTGATATGAGTGAAGAGCGGGCTGTGGCCGAGCTGAGAGAGCAGGTCTATTGTGAGGTTCTGGAGCTTTTCGAAGACGATAGACTGAAAGCTGAACTATGGCTGTCATCTCCGATCCGGGCTATAGGCAATCAAGCGCCGGTCACGCTGATGGACACTGAGGCGGGGCTCTTAAAACTGCGGAACGTGATTAAAAAATGGCAAGAGGGAGCTGTTTCATAGAACATGATTATTCGAGCTTTGACCAGTCTCAAAGATGGGCTTTTAAACAAAAGCGAACATTCGATTTTATCTTAATAATTCGATAGAAACGCGTAAACCGCTACAGGACTTAGTCGAAAAGCTGATTTTACCTTCATAGCGAGTCACTATATCTCGAACGATAGCAAGGCCGAGACCGTGCCCAGGTGTTTGCTCATCTAGCCGCAGACCCCTTTGGCCCAAACTGGCTAAATCCTTGTGATTAACCCCTGGGCCATCATCAGCAACAACTATTCGCTTGAAGCCGCTGCCTTGTTCCACAGAGAGCTCTACGCATCTCGAAGACCATTTGCCAGCATTGTCGAGTAAGTTGCCCAATACTTCATTTAGATCATGTTCTTCTATCGGCCATCGGCTGTCTTCAGGCAGAGAACTCGATAGTTCAAACGACTTTTCCGGATATAAACGACCGAGCATCCACAAAAGATCCCGTGCCTGTTTTATGGGGTAGGCGCTTTTTCCAATCTGGGGCCCTGCAAAACGGCTTCGACGCATTTCAGCTTCTAATTGCCTGTCGATATCGCTTAGTCGCTCCACCATCTGGCGCCTTAGATTGGTGTCGAGAGGACGTGTGTCGTCTTCCAGTATCTGCCGGACGGCTGCGATGGGGGTTTTGACGCTATGAGACAGGTTTGCGAGAGCGTCCCTGGAGCGCTCCAGTCGCTGATCTAAGGAGTCCAGCAACTGATTTAGTTGAAGAACCAGCGGGTGGAACTCCTCTGGCGACTGAACGTTGATTCGGGAGATCTCTCCGTCCTGGAGTCTTTTTAATGCGGCTTTGAGTGTGACAACCGGTCGCATGGACATCGTGATTCCGAACCAGAGCACGGCGACCAAGAGCATAATCAACAGAACTGATACTACGGCGGTCCAGGTATGAAGTGCAGCTTGGCTGCGTTTCAGCGCACCCAGATCTTCAGAAACGATTACGACGATGGGTGTTTCACCGACCTGAAAAGACTTTCGGTAGGCGAGGATGTCTAAGGGAGTATCAGTGGTTTCGGCATCTTCTACGCGAACGGTTCCGTCTTCTTCGTTTTCAATCAGAGGCGTTAACAAGGGCTCCCAAGTATCGGGTGAAATGATGGTCTGTTCGGGTGTATGTATGGCAAAGGCATGATGAAAAACATCCTGGAAATAATCGCCCGTCTGGAGAGTGTCAACTTCACCATTCGCGTCGCGAATCTGGTGCTCAAGGAAAACGACTTCATCTTTCAGTCGGCTTTCAACGAATTCCCGAGACATTCGGTCGAGCAGCAAGCCATGGACCAACCACGCCACCCCCATTAGACCAATTCCGGCGGGCAGTAACAGCGCAAGCAAGGTTCCTTTTACGGACGCAGGCTTTTTAAGGAATCGCATTAAAAATGTACCCCTGGCCGCGTCGTGTTGAGATGGTTTCGCTGCCCACTAGCTTCCTTAACCTCCGAATATACGCCTCAATGACGTTTTCGCTCGGGCTATCATTCAAGTTGTAAAGCTGTTCCATTAGTTGTTCTTTGGAAAAGACGTGGCCAGGGCGGCTCATCAAACAACGTAGCAGCCGGAATTCGGTGCCGGTAAGTGTATGTTCCACGCCGTCGTCCATCTTGAGACTCTGGCGGTTTTCGTCCAGTTCAAAGCGGCCGGCTTTAACCTGAGTATGGATCCTTCCTTCACTTCGACGCACGAGTGCGTTGAGGCGTGCGATTAGCTCTTCTGTCTGAAAAGGTTTTGCCAGGTAATCGTCTGCCCCGGCTTTTAAGCCGTTAACCTTATCCTGCCAATCGCCTCTCGCGGTCAGAATCAAGACCGGACAGCTGACGTGATTCGTTCGCCACTTTCTCAATACGTCCAGCCCGTTGCCATCAGGTAGACCCAGGTCCAGAACAACAGCACGGTAATCCTCTTGCTCACCCAGAACGACGGCTTCTCGGGCACTGGGAGTTGTATCAACGCTGAAACCTGCTTTTCCCAACTGCCTGACCAGACCCTCAGCAAGCAAGCGGTCATCTTCGACGAGCAGTAAACGCATGAGTTTTTCCTTCTATGTATGGTCCGCGGTCGAAAGTGTGACTGATTAACCTGAATTCAGCCTGAACGGAAAATAGTTCGAGTTTTTCAGAAAGAATTCAGGTTAGTGAGAGAAGGTAACAACCGATTCTGGACATTGCTCAAGATTGGGGCTCAATCCGGCAGTGTTTTTCGAGCAATATTTTACAGAGGATAAAAAGATGAATGCATCAAAACTATTCGTAGCGGGTATGGCGCTTTCAATGTCGGCAACAGCGTTTGCGGCTGGCGCCCATGATGGTGGCCACGGGCACGGCGCTACAAGCGGTGAACCTGGCAAAGCGTCGGAGGCCAGCCGAACCGTAACTGTCGAGATGTACGACAACTACTACGAACCCGAAGAAATCAGTGTAAAGCCGGGTGAAACCGTTCGCTTCGTGGTGGAGAACAAGGGAAACCTCGTCCATGAGTTCAGTGTTGGCACTCCCGACATGCACGAAGCTCATCAAGAGGAAATGATGATGATGGTTGAGCATGGCGTCATCCAGGGCGGCAAGCTGAACCACGACATGATGAATATGGATATGGGGAATGGCCATTCCATGAAGCATGACGACCCGAACAGCGTGTTGCTGGAACCGGGCCAAAGTAAAGAAGTGGTATGGAAGTTCTCTGATAAAGGCAATATCGAATTTGCCTGCAACGTGCCGGGCCACTATCAGGCCGGGATGTACGGTGAGGTCAATTTCGAGTAACTCGCTTAACTGAGGTCCGCGAGCGCGGGGCTGAGACACGTTTCTCGGCCCGGCTTCAATGACGTGTAGTTCGGAGCAACACAGATGAAACCACGCTTTTTGACAGGGCTTTTGAGCCTGCTGATGCCAGCCATGGTTCTGGCCGGCGAATACGACCTTACGGTCGACCGGGGTAAAAATTGATACCGGCGATTTTGTGAAGGAAGGCATTGGATACAACGGCGCATCTCCGGGACCGGTAATGCGTTTCAAGGAAGGCGAGAACGTCCGGATCAACGTGACCAACAACCTGGATGAGATGACGTCCATTCACTGGCACGGCCTGATCCTTCCTTTTAACCAGGACGGTGTGCCTGGTATCAGTTTCCCGGGCATCAAGCCGGGTGAAACCTTTACCTATGAGTTTTCTATCCAGCAGGCAGGCACCTACTGGTTCCACAGCCACTCTGGTTTTCAGGAGCCGGACGGCGCCTATGGTGCCATTGTCATCGAGCCCGAGGGCCGTGAGCCATTCCGCTACGATCGTGAATACGTGGTGCAGCTGACTGACAAGCACCCCCATTCCGGTGACCGCATCATGCGCAACCTGAAAATGATGCCGGATTACTACAACCGTGAGCAGCAAACCGTGGGGGAGTTTTTTTCGGACGCGTCCAAAAACGGTCTGATGAACACCATTCGGGACCGCATGGCCTGGGGTGACATGCGGATGATGAAAGCGGACGTTGAGGACTTGCAGGGCTTTACGGGCCTGATCAACGGCAAAGGTCCCGAGCAGAACTGGACTGGCCTTTTTGAGCCCGGAGAACGCATCCGGCTGCGGTTCATCAACTCCTCGGCCATGACCTACTTCGACATACGGATTCCCGGTCTGGACATGACGGTTGTACAGGCCGATGGCAACAACGTTCAGCCCGTTAACGTGGACGAGTTCCGGATCGGTGTGGCGGAAACCTATGATGTGATCGTCCACCCGAAAGATGAGCAGGCCTACACCATTTTCGCTGAATCCATGGGGCGTTCCGGCTATGCCAGGGCAACGTTGGCCCCCGAAGAAGGTATGGAAGCGGCTGTTCCGCAACTGCGTGATCCGGCGCGCCTGACTATGGCAGACATGAGCGGTATGCCCGGCATGGACCATGGCAACATGGCCGGTATGGATCATGGCGACATGGATATGAATAGCTCAGAAGGGATGTCCGGAATGGATCATTCCAACATGGAAGGCATGGATCATGGTTCCATGGCGATGGGAAAAGGCGGCCAAAGCGACCCCTTTTACGCCAAGGGAAGTGGCCTTGTACCCACGGCAGCCAATGGCGGCAAGTTCCTGTCCTATGCTGACCTGAAGGCCCAAGATCCACTGTATGAAGACCGCGAACCGACCCGGGAAATTGAGCTTCGTTTGACCGGCAATATGGAGCGCTATACCTGGAGCATTAATGGCGTCAAGTACGAAGACGCAGACCCAATTCGTCTCAAATACGGTGAGCGAGTTCGCTTCAAATTCGTGAACGAGACCATGATGACTCACCCTATGCACCTGCACGGTATGTGGTCCATTCTCGATGTTGGTGCAGACCAATGGAACCCGATCAAGCACACGGTCAGTGTGCAGCCAGGCACCACGGTTTACATGGAAACCGAGGTCGACGCGCCCGGTCAGTGGGCGTTCCACTGTCACCTGTCCTATCACGCGGCCGCTGGTATGTTCCGCAAGGTCATTGTTGAAGGTGGGCCAGAGTCGACGCAGGCCAAAACAGACGTGATTGCCAAAGATGGAGGTGAGGTATGAGCTGTATTCGATCAATTGTCGCAGTCAGCTTCCTTGCCTCTATTGGTGTCTCAACGGCGGTGACAGCTCAGGAAATGATCTCCGACACGACCGCTCGAAAACAGCCGCTCACAACCTGGGGCGTTCTATTCGAGGAATTTGAGTACCGCTACAGCGACGATGACGAGGAGCTGGGCGTCTGGAATGCGGATGCCTTCTATGGCACCGACGACTTTAAAGTCCGGTTGCTCACAACCGGCGAATACGAAATAGAGGAGCAGGCCTACGAAACGCTGGAAAACCAGTTGGTCGGCCAGATCCCCATTTCCAAGTTCTTCGACGCCAAAGCGGGCGTGCGTTTCGATACGCCCGAGGGGCCGGACCGGACATACGCCGTTCTCGGTGTCGCCGGCCTGGCGCCCCAATGGTTTGAGATCGATGCAAACCTGTACGTCAGCAACGATGGTGATACGTCAGCCGAACTGGACGCTGAGTACGAATTGCTGTTCACCAATTACTGGATCCTGGCGGCAACTCTGGATGCCTCGGTAGCGTTCAGTGAGGATGAAGAGATTGGTGTCGGCAAAGGATTGGTTTCCACCGAAACCGGCCTCCGGCTCCGCTACGACCTGATAGACCGTGCGTTCTCGCCTTATGTGGGTGTGGTGCACGAGCGTAAGTATGGCGATAGTGCCGACCTGGCCGAGGCGAGCGGCGGCGGCACAGAAGATTGGTTTGCCGTAATCGGCGCTCGAATCGCATTCTGATGCTGAAGGGCCATGGGAAACCCATGGCCTTTTTTCGTCTATGATTTGATGTAACTCAAATTCACCGAAAGCATGTGTCCATTTTCAGCCGCAGTTCAGGTTGAAGTGTTTTGATACAGGGAGAAGTCATCAGGAAGAGAGGTGTCACCCCATGACCAAAGCACACAAAGCAACCAACCAGGAGCAGTTTTTGTTGCGCCGAAAAATGACCGTCGAGGGGCTTGGAGAGGATCAGTGGGAGGGGCTCATCCACGATCTGAATCACCACCCATGCGTTGATTTCGCCGAGCGTAAGCCAAATGGCACATTGCAGGTGACGTACGATGGAACCCACTGGTCCGTCGATGAATTACTGGAACTGATCAAGGCTTACGGTGGCCGATTGAAAACCGGATGGTGGACCCGGCGCAAACTGGCCTGGTACCGGTTTACCGACGACAACGTCCGGGCAAATGCCAAGCATGAGCCGTTCTGCTGTTCCAAGATTCCACCCATGAAAAAATAACAGGAGATTGAATGAGCAGGGAGGAAGATCGAAGCACTCGCTACCAGGAAGGTAGTCTCACTCTGCCAGGGACGGTGATGCTGGGTACCGGCGTCATGATTGGCGCCGGTATTTTTGCTCTGACCGGGCAGATGGCGCAGATGACCGGCGTCCTTTTCCCGCTGGCCTTTCTCGCGGCGGCCTTGATTGTTGGCTTCAGCGCGTATTCCTATATCAAGATTTCCAACGCCTACCCGTCGGCCGGGGGCATTGGCATGTACTTGCATAAAGCCTACGGAAACCGGCTGCCAACGGCTTTCAACGCCCTGTTGATGTATTTTTCCATGGTCATCGCTCAGAGCTTCCTGGCCCGGACCTTTGGCTCTTACACCATGCAACTTTTCGGCGGGGATGACAGTGGCCGCATGGTGCCCATTCTCGGCGTGGCGCTCATTCTTGCGGCCTTTCTGATCAACCTGCTGGGCAATCGGATGATTCAAGGGGTGGCTTCCTTTATCGGGATCCTGAAAATCGGCGGCATACTGATTTTCGGTCTGGTCGGGGTCTGGATTGCCGACTCAGTCGCGGTTGATTTTTCGGAGCCCGGTGAAGCCGGAACGCTGGGCAACTTCTTGGGCGCGACCGCGTTGGGCATTCTTGCGTTCAAAGGCTTTACGACCATCACCAACAGTGGTTCGGAAGTCATCGACCCGAAGCGAAACGTTGGGCGCGCCATCGTGATTTCCATTGCCGCCTGTGTGGTGATCTACACGCTGGTGGGGTTTGCGGTCGCCAGCAATCTATCTCTGGCTGAAATTATCGAAACGCAGGATTACTCTCTCGCCGCTGCTGCACGCCCCGCTCTCGGCGAATACGGCGTCTGGTTTACTGTTGCGATTGCCATGATGGCCACGGCGGGAGGAATTCTGGCCAGTGTATTTGCTGTGTCCCGCATGTTGGCCATGCTGACGGAGATGAAACTGGTTCCTCATCGGCATTTCGGGATGCCCGGCAGCATTCAGAAGCACACACTGGTGTATACCGTTGTCCTGGGTCTGATTCTGACCGCCTTCTTTGACCTGTCACGCATTGCTGCGTTGGGTATCGTGTTTTATCTGATTATGGACATTGCCATTCACTGGGGTGTGCTCCGTTATCTACGCAAAGACATTAAGGCCAACACCTGGGTGCCAGCAACAGCCATCTTGTTGGATCTTTTGGCGCTGGGCGGCTTCGTCTGGGTAAAGCTTAATACGGACCCGTTCGTCATCAGCGTGGCAGTCGTGACCATGATCGTGATTGCAGTATCCGAGCAGATTTTCCTTAAAAGATCACCGGAATCGGCGCAAGCGAAACAGGAAGAGAGTCATGCGCATCATCATTAATCTGAATCAGGAAGAGAGGCTATTGCCATGATGGGAGATAACATGTTCGGGAATACCATGTGGGCAGGCCACTGGCTGTGGATGCTGGTGATTGCCATTGTGGTGGTCATTCCGGCTTGGCGTATTTGCCAGCGCACCGGGTATCCGGGGTGGATGGGTGTGCTGATATTGATCCCCATCGTCAATCTGGTTCTGCTGTATTTTATTGCATTTGCAGACTGGCCCGCCGACAAAACAGGAGATCGCAATGGCTGAGCACCATCACGCCCATGACCACGATCACCACACCGATAAAGAACCTGGCGAGCACACCGCCAAGGATCCGGTTTGCGGCATGGCAGTGGATCCGCATACCGCGGAACACCGCAGCCAGCATGGCGGTAAAACCTGGTACTTCTGCTCGTCGCGTTGCCAGTCCAAATTCGACGAGGACCCTGAGCAGTACCTCGATTGGGAAAAGAAACAGCAAGAGCCGGTAGCGCCGGGCACTATGTATACCTGTCCCATGCACCCCGAGATTCGGCAGCAAGGGCCAGGGGACTGCCCAATCTGCGGCATGGCCCTGGAGCCCGAGCAGGTAAGCCTGGACGACGGGCCTTCGGAAGAACTCAAAGACATGACCCGCCGATTCTGGATCGGCCTGGTGCTGGCCCTGCCTGTACTGGTGCTGGAGATGGGTGGGCACCTCACCGGACTCGATCACATTATAGCCCCGCAGATGTCCAACTGGATTCAACTGGTGCTGGCAACGCCTGTGGTGCTCTGGTGCGGTTGGCCCTTCTTCGTCCGGGGTTGGAAATCCGTGGTTAGCCGTAACTTGAACATGTTTACGCTCATTGCCATTGGTACCGGCGTCGCGCTGATCTACAGCCTGGTGGCGACCCTGGCGCCGCAGATCTTCCCAGGCGCCTTCCGGCAGGAAGACGGGTCGGTCGCCGTCTACTTCGAGGCGGCTGCTGTCATCGTGGTGCTGGTGCTGCTGGGGCAGGTGCTGGAATTGCGCGCCAGAGAGAAAACCTCTGGTGCCATCAAGGCCCTGCTGGATCTGGCACCGGCGACGGCCAGAAAACTGGACGACGATGGCAGCGAATCCGATGTGTCGCTTGATCAGGTCAAGGTGGGCGACCGCCTGCGGGTGCGCCCCGGTGACAAGGTGCCGCTGGACGGCGAGGTGCTTGAAGGCAGCTCCAACGTGGATGAGTCCATGGTGACCGGCGAGCCCCTGGCGGTCAGCAAGAAATCCGGCGACCAAGTGATCGGCGGCAGCATAAACCAGCAGGGCAGCTTCATCATGCGGGCCGACAAAGTTGGCCGCGATACCATGCTGTCCCAGATTGTCCAGATGGTGGCCAGCGCCCAGCGTAGCCGCGCACCGATCCAGGGGCTGGCTGACAAGGTAGCAGGCTGGTTTGTGCCGGCAGTTATTGTGATTGCTATTGTCGCCTTTATTGCTTGGTCCTTCTTTGGACCCGCACCGCCTATGGCGTTCGGGCTGATTGCAGCGGTCAGTGTTCTGATCATTGCCTGCCCTTGCGCACTTGGCTTGGCGACGCCCATGTCCATCATGGTGGGTGTCGGACGCGGTGCTCAAAGTGGCGTTCTGATTCGCGATGCGGAAGCCTTGGAGCGTATGGAGAAGGTGGACACCGTGGTGGTGGATAAAACCGGCACGCTGACAGAGGGCAAGCCGCAAGTCACCCGGCTTGTCGCGGCCAACGGGTTCGATGACAGTAGTCTCATGCGTTATGCAGGTGGCCTGGAGAAAGGCAGTGAGCACCCACTGGCTCACGCCATACTCGATAAAGCCAAGGGCATGGACCTGAAGCTTCCGGATGCGGAAGACTTTGACTCTCCGAATGGTAAAGGGGTTACCGGTCGAATAGACGGCAAGCGGGTGCTACTTGGTAACCGCCTTCTCATGGAGTCGGAAAATGTCGACACCACGCGATTTGACGGCGACGCCGACCAGCTCCGAAAAGATGGTGCTACCGTGATTTTTGCTGCTGTCGACGGAAACGTCGCAGGGTTGCTGGCGATTGCCGATCCGGTCAAGGAAACCACCGAAGCCGCTATTTCCGCGCTGCAAAAAGACGGCATCCGGGTGGTCATGCTGACCGGCGATAACCGCACTTCAGCTGAAGCAGTTGCTCGAAAACTGCATATCGACGAAGTGGAAGCGGAAGTCCTGCCGGAAGATAAGGGCAAGATCGTCCAGCGCCTGAAAGACGAAGGCCGTGTTGTCGTGATGGCGGGTGACGGCGTAAACGATGCGCCTGCACTGGCAACGGCGGATGTCGGTGTGGCCATGGGCACCGGGACCGATGTCGCCATCGAAAGCGCCGGCATTACGCTGCTGCGCGGCGACCTGATGGGCATTGTCGAGGCGCGCCGTTTGTCTCTGGCGACCATGCGCAATATCCGTCAGAACCTGTTTTTCGCCTTCGTTTACAACTCCGCCGGTGTTCCGATAGCGGCAGGGGTTTTGTACCCGTTTTTCGGGATACTGCTGTCGCCCATTTTTGCAGCGGCCGCCATGTCGCTGTCCTCGGTCAGCGTGATTGTGAATGCGCTGCGTTTGAGGGTGGTGAAACTCGGGTCAAAGCAATGAACTTCTGAATCATTGGAGGTAGCTATGTCATACACAATCGATCGAGTTATCAAAGATGTCGATTTCGAGGACGTGGACAGAAGAGCGCGTCAGGCCCTCACTGATCACGGCTTCGGTGTGCTGACAGAAATTGATGTCAAAGCCACCATGAAGAAAAGCTGGACAAGGATATGCAGGCCTATCGGATTCTCGGGACCTGCAATCCTGGCATGGCCTGGGAAGCCATCGGTGTGGAGCCTCGCGTGGGTGCCATGCTGCCTTGCAACGTTATTCTTCGTGAGGTTTCGGAGGGCATTGAGGTAAGTGCAGTGGATCCATTGGCTTCCATGAGCGCCATCGATAATGACGAGCTCAAGCAGGTTGCCGGGAAGGTCAGGGATATGCTCTCTGAGGTTGTGGAATCGATCTGAAGCCGGTAGAGGCGTCGATTTGCTGCAGTGCCTGCGGTTTGCAATGGATTAGCGAATTAGCCAGGCGAGCGCATAGCCCAACTGAACACTGGAAATGCAAATAGGACTCCTCATTTGACGACGGGATACCTATTTGATGTCAGTCATATTATGGAGAAGAAAAAAAGAAAAAAGGAAAAAAGATATGGATATAAAGACTTTTGGACAACTGATCGACTGGACGCGCGATCTGCACTCACATCTGGCGAGCTGTCTGTCCCATTGCGCAACAAAGCACGAGGAAGAACGGGCCCGTGCGCTTTTGGATTATCTGGCAGCTCATGAATCGGAAATAGAGCGGATCGTGAACGAGTTTGAGCACCAAGGGGATAAGAAGGCACTGGAAACTCGGGTGTACGACTACCTGTCCCATAATCCGATCAAAACTCATCGAACCTGCGACGAGCCTTACGCGAAGCTTGATTTTGATGGTATCTGCCGGGAAGTGTTCGACTTTCATGATCAGATTATTGATCTCTACAAAACGCTGATTGGAAAAGCCGAAATTCCAGAAGCAAAAGAGCTGTTCGAATCTCTTTTGGCGATGGAGGAAAATGAGTCGATGAGACTGGCTCGTCAGGTTGGCCGAATGCAGGATCTATGAGATCCGAGCACTTTTGCTGACGGCTTAATCCCTTTGAATGTTTCCAATTGAGGCTCACCTTCACACCTCAAAGACGGGCGCAAAGCCACCTCCCGGCGTTCGAAAGTTGGTGGCCTGGCCCTGGTACACACGGGCAGCGGCAAGCAGATGTTGCCCGGCATAGGTGTACAAACGGATATCGACCTTTCTGGTGGTGACCGTGCCATCCACTCTCAGGGTGCGTTCTCCGGCGGGAACGAAGTTCTGCGCGATGTAATCACCCTTCAGGATCTCTTCGAAAACGCGGCGGGTTAGTTTTTCGCCCCGATAGACGCCCTTGCTGCCATGGCCCGCTACCGGTTTGAAAAACAGTTTACGCCGGTTGCTCCACAACTCCGCCTCATCACTTGCTGAAACCAGCCGGGTCTTCGGTACAGCTCTATCCAGAAATCCTGCCTCGGTTTCACTCAGGCCCCAGTCGCGCAGGGTTTGGGCATCAGATAGCAGGATCAGGTTCCGTTTGTCGGCCATCAGCGCATGGGCGCGTGGATTGGGCGTGACGACCGCCGCGCCGTCGAGGTAGGCGCGCCTCAGCGCCCCAAGAGCCGGGGCCTCCAAGGCAAAATCCACCAGGCGGTTGTACACCATGCCGATAGGCTTGCCGTGGGCGCTCAGAGCGCCATCAACATACTCAAGCTCCGATGGGTCGAGGATCAAGGTCTCAATGCCTCTGGCCTGGAATAACTGCTGGGCCAGTTGGAATTCCGGGAACATAAACTGGGATTCAGGGGCATCATCCACAATGGCCAGGCAACCGGGCGTCGAGTCGCCACCTTGCCGTTGCCACTCCTGCTGGAACATGGCAAACACCGCGTCCTCGAACCCATCCAGTGCACGGTTGGTGCCAGCGGTCTGCTGGGACGGGTCACAGCATCGGTGTTGAGCCCGGGCCAATACCGTGTTCAGAAATGCGCCGCCGGCGTTGGTGTTGATTTCGATCAGCCGAGGCCCGTTCTCGCCCAGGTGAAAGTCGTAGCCCATGAAGGCCCCGATGGGGCCTGGATCAAAACCGGCGATGTCCGGCGCCCAGGACAGAGCTTTTTCCTTATAGGGCGGAAGCTCGGCTGCGGATTCGATCGCCTGAACAATCCGCTCCATCGTCGCGATGTCAGCCTGGGGAACAAAAACCGGCGTGTTTGAAAAGAAATGATGGATCTCGGGAGTGGCCGGCGCCTCGTTCCCAGTGTCTGAAAACTGCTTCTGGAGGCTGTCAGTGAGCGCTTTTCGGTCAAGGGTGATGCAGTAACACTGCCGGTTGAGCTGGTCGGCGTGGGTTTTGGTTGTTCGCTGGTTTTCCTGGGGCACGTCTTGCATTGGGTGTCCATGGTCATTGTGAATCGTTCCACCTTGATTCTGGTCAAACGAATGCATGTTTCGCAACTGTTTTCAGGCCTGTTTCAGCTTGGTGTGATGGATTGCCAAGTAATGACCATGCCTGTTCGGGATCTTGCTTAC
The DNA here is from genome assembly GCF_004851605.1 of Hydrocarboniclastica marina. Taxonomy (GTDB): domain Bacteria; phylum Pseudomonadota; class Gammaproteobacteria; order Pseudomonadales; family Oleiphilaceae; genus Hydrocarboniclastica; species Hydrocarboniclastica marina. Next base: position 2,581,456 of record NZ_CP031093.1, on the reverse strand, counting down.
CGGGCGAGGAGATCTTACTGAAACCCTCTGACCAAAAAGGGCACGCTATGAACCATTCGTTGCGCAAGCAGTGTATTGCTGGTATTACGGCCAGTGTCGCTATGAGTTTTTCGCTGATGGTGGCCGCAGACACGAACCGGGCATTTGTTCCCATGGGCACGGCGGATGCCGTCGGCGTTATTGATCTGGAAAACCGCAAGGTGACTTCGTACATTGGCGGCACACTGAATACCCACGGTTCGGCACTGACCCCGGATGGCCGGCATCTGGTGGTGGGTAGTTTGTCGGCGCATGATCGTCAGGAGCCGGTTAGTCGCCCCGAAGGCGTTTCAGAAGATGAACACGCCGCTCATCATGGGGGCGGGAAGTCTACTGAATTGGAAGCAGGGAGTACCGGGCTGCTCTATTTGGTGAACACGGCCACAAAGACGATTGACCGCAAACTGGAAGTGCCGGGGCCTGTGCACCATGTGCTGGTGACTTCCAACGGTCGCTATGCCGTTTCCACGCATCCTGCCCGTGGCAGTATCAGCGTTGTGGATCTGGATTCCGGTCAGTTGGTCAAAACTGTGGCGACGGGGCCGGCCCCCAACTATCTGGTGCAAACCGACGACGGCCAATCCCTTCTGGTCAGCAATACCGGTAATGGCACGGTCAGCGAAGTGGATACCGAGCACTGGTTCGTCGAGCGCAATTTGCGAGTTGGCGGCAACCCAGAGCATATGGTGCTTGCCCCCGGCAACCAGCGGCTCTACGTGAATGATGCTGCATCCGGCCAGGTTCTTGTCCTTGAGCTTGCCAAAGGCGCGGTGGCGAACCGGTACGAGGTTGGGGAGGCGCCCCATGGCGTTGGCTTGAGCGCAGATGGCCAGACCCTCTATGCCACCAGCCAGGGCGGCAACCAAGTGGTCCGGATTGAGCTAGCCAGCGGCGCCCGCCACACCAGGCCGCTGGCTCCTGCGCCCTATCATCTTGCGGTCTCTCCCTACGATGGCCAGCTACTGGTGACCAGTCGGGCAGAGAACAAGCTTTGGGTGCTCGACCCGGAATCCCTCGATGTGGTTGATGAGATCGCGCTGAGCGGCATAGGCCATCAGATATCCCTTGAGGCCCATTAGTACCCTGTTCTGACACTGGCTTTTTCGCAAAGGAACCGCTCATGGATCGACGCTTTAAAATTACCTTGGCAATGTTTGCCGTTATCGCACTGGTTTTACTCTGGGGAGAACACAAGGTTCATCTGCTTGGCGCCTTGCCCTGGCTGATACTGCTTGCTTGTCCGCTGATCCATATTTTTATGCACGGAGGGCATGGAGGACATGGAGGACATAACCACCAGGCAGAGCAACCGGGAAAGAGTGGAGAGCAGCGTGATGACTGATGGTGCATCGGATTATGGCCTTTGGAGCCTAGTGGTGCTGAATTCGGCGATTTTCATATTCTTCGCCTTCAGTTTTTTCAAACCGCAGACCCGCCGGGACTGGCGTTCGTTTGGTGCCTTCAGCGCGTTTCTGGTGGCACTGTTCACCGAGATGTACGGGTTCCCGCTGACGCTCTACTTCCTCTCCGGCTGGCTGCAGAGCCAGTATCCCGACGTGAACTGGTTGGCTCACGACAGTGGCCACTTGCTGGAAATGCTGTTTGGTTGGAAGGGTTCCCCACACTTTGGGCCGTTTCATCTCTTGAGCACAGTGTTTATTGGCCTTGGGTTTTATCTGATTGCGGCTGGCTGGCGTACCCTGTATGCCGCGCAAAAGGCAGGGCAGTTGGCCACAACCGGCCTGTATGCCCACGTTCGCCACCCTCAGTATTCCGGCTTCGTGCTCATCATGTTCGGTTTTCTGCTGCAGTGGCCAACGCTGCTGACGCTGGCCATGTTCCCGGTGCTGGTGTGGATGTACTCGCGCCTGTCTATTCACGAGGAGCGTGAAACAGAAAAAGCGTTCGGCTCCGATTGGCGGGCCTATGCAGCCAGAACTCCCCGTTTTATTCCGCGATTGAGGAATTTGAGGCGCAAGGAAATCGAGGAACAAGAATGATGCATGGGGCAACTATCTCAGTAGGCGTTCTTGCAGTCGCACTAATCAGCGGCTGCGGTAAACAGACGGTGGATGACCGCTGGTACACACAGGCTGAGGTCGAGCGCGGCGCAGTGGTGTTCGACGACAACTGCGCAAGCTGCCATGGCGGCAATGCCCAAGGCGCTTTCAATTGGAAAAAGACTCTGAAGGATGGCTCTTACCCGCCGCCACCGCTCAACGGAACAGGTCATGCCTGGCACCATTCCTTCGACACGCTGATGGGTACAATTAGTCAAGGTGGCGCCCCCATGGGTGGGAAAATGCCGGCCTTCGCAGACGAGCTCTCCAGGGACGATCAAAAAGCCGCTATCGCCTATTTCCAGAGCAAATGGGACAAGCGGATCTATGAGGCATGGTCTGAAAGGAGTGGGCTCTGATTTCTCTGGGTAATCAGACGATTAACTCAAGGAGGCAGCGTATGAAATGCTTATGGGTGGTGGCTTTTCTAAGTGTTTTTCCGGGCAGTGCGCTGGGTGGTGCGCCCTCGGCGGAATCATTGATTGAGGGGATGGAGGCCACCCTGTGGTCGGACAGCAACCACGGCCGTTTCACCATGCGTATCGAAACCGAATACTGGACCTGGGAACCGGACCTGGAGGCCTGGATGGTTCGGCAGGTTTAAGATGGAATTATAGCGAGTTAATGCCGGTAGTCACATGGACAGGCACAGGGGTAATTCCTCTTGCACAATGGGTTTTCTTGCCACCGATAACGGGCCTGATTGTCAAATGGATGTTTCTTGGGTGGTTGACTCTGAGAGCCAAATGAAGAGGCATCGTGGAAGTGAAGTAAATTACTTTCTGTATTTTCAATATTTAATAAATAGTCGACTGTCGTTCTAAGAGACAGTCGACTACTGGTTATTCTCTAACACGCTGGATTTATTTAAGTATGATTGTGGTGTGTGTTTCTGACTGATATTTTTTGCTGCTTATTGACATTGGACCCGTTCATTGATTTTTGAGATTGCATTTCTTTCATGCAGGTCATCATTCTGGTTTTTGCGTCGGCTGTTTTGTTCGGGTAAGTGCGCGCTTCATTAATTCGATCGGCCAATCCTGAATTGGCAGTGGCCATTGTAGAAAATAAAGTGGCAGCTGCGGCAGCGATAATGATTTTTTTCATGATGCTCTCCTTAATTACCTTAAACCGTTCAAGAAATTCAGTTCAGTTTCAGTTTTCTGTGATTTACTTGAGCGTGATCAGGACGTCGACTGCTCGAAGCCCGAGCCAGCCGACGCTTGCGTCTCCACGAGTTGACTTTGCCGCAGGAATTACCCTGCGGTATTTTTTTGCCTTTTTTTCAGAGCGTTGTGATAAGCTCGGCCTTCTTCCGTCATCATTTGCACGCGAGCCTCAAAGCCCCCTTCGGACATCGCATTACGTGTCATGTCTCTGTGCAAGCGCTGCATCTCTTCATTCTTAAGTATTTCTTCAATGGATGATTTGTCCATCATTTGGCTGTGCATGGCCCTCATGTCCTTATTGTCTGACATGTTGCCGGCGAGTACGGACGTTGAAACAGTAACTGCTGCTGCAAATATAAGTAAATTTTTCATTCTTACACCTCCTAGCCCGGATTTCTCATGAGGAGGAAGGAAAAAGCGGCTTAAAGTGGTAACATTTCAGGACCTTACACCAAAAACGAACCACCAGAAGCCGCATCCAAAATGGTACCCGAAAAGCTGACCTTCTCGCCACTGTTCCGCCGTCAGATTGAAGCCGATTTCTCCGGAGGCCACATCACCTCCGATGCTGGCTTGTTGTTATTACGCGAAGTCGATAAGCAACACCAGTTAACCCAGCGACTGGCCGAGACTCTGGTCGATCAGCGGGATTCCACGATGGTTCGTCACCAACTCGATACCATGGTCCGGCAACGGGTCTACGGCGTGGCCGGCGGATACGAAGACCTGAATGACCATGAAGCGCTACGCTTTGATCAGGCGCTGCAATCCGCCACGGGTGAGGTCTCCGTCCTGGCCGGCAAGTCCACGCTCTGCCGAATGGAACAGGCCGTGGACCGGCAAACCATCGTGAAGGCCCATGAGCTGCTCTGGCATCATTTCATTGAGCAGCACGACAAGCCGCCAAAGGAAATCGTGCTGGATTTCGACGGCACGGATATTCCGGTGCACGGCGACCAGCCGGGCAAGTTCTTCAACCGGTACTACGATCACCACTGCTACTTCCCGCTGTATGTCTTCTGCGGACGGCACCTGCTGGTGAGCTATCTGCGCACCAGTAATCGGGGTGATGCCCGGCACAGCTGGGCCATTCTAGCCCTATTGGTGCGGTTTATCCGGCGCTACTGGTCAGAAACCCGCATTGTGTTCCGGGGTGATTCCCACTTCTGCAAGCCCCGAATCCTGGCCTGGTGTGACCACAACCAGGTGGATTACATCGTGGGCATGGCGCGCAATACGCGGCTGGAAACCCTGGCGGCACCCGCCATGGACAAGGTCCAGGAATATCATGAAGCCACCGGCGACAAGCTGGCCGTTACGTTCCGCTTTAACTACAAGGCCCGAAGCTGGCAGCAGGAACGGCTGGTCGTCGCCCGCCTGGAATACGGCCCCCAGGGTCCGAATCCCCGCTTCGTCATCAGCTCCCGCTACGACGAGGGGTTCAAGCTCTACTACGAACAGTATTGCGCCCGCGGTGACATGGAAAACCGGATCAAGGATCAGCAGCTGGATCTGTTTGCCGACCGCACATCGAGTACCCAATGGTGGACCAATCAGTGGCGGCTGATACTCTCCGGCTTTGCCTACACCCTATTCGAGCGTCTGCGGGTGCATCTGAAAAGCACGCCCTTCGAGCGCATGAGCGCTGGCACCCTGCGGTTGAAACTGATCAAGGTCGGCGCTGTGATCATCCGCAATACCCGCCGAATCCGGGTGTTGATGAGTGATAGCTATCCGTATAAGACAGAATTATCAGCCCTGGTTCAGCGGCTGGTGCCCACCTAGATCAGCGGGCTCCCCCGGCCCGTCAGTAATGGGGGAAAGGGGGAATTGTGTCTGCACATCAGGAATTGATTAATATCTGATCAAAAAACCCCGGACGAGACACCGAAAACCGGGATATCCTCAGGCATCCGCCCATCAGGGACTACTATGAGAAATCCGGGCTAGTTGGTTGGTGATTTAATTAAAGCATCGGTTTCTGAATTGATCCTGAAAGAAATAAGAAAATTTAAAATAAAGTAATTTTTTTCAGGAATAACAGTGTCTTGATATAAATCAAATTGTGCATTTTCGTTCTGCAATTCAGTTTGGTTTCAGATAAGCGCTATAAGATTGCGAGTCAGAAACATTTCAATGGAGATATAACGTTGTCCATTCTTCCTCACCTTATAAAGCCGGCCTTTCTCGGTGCTCTGGTTTTGACCAGTTTGCCCGCTTGGACGGCAACCAGACTTGAGTTAACCGGCGCGATTGATGCGGCCATCGAGAACGATCCGTGGCTGCGTCAGAGTGTGCAGATGCAAGATGCTCTGTTGGAAGAAGCTGTTGCCGATGGGGCACTCCCGGACCCCCGGATGACGCTTGGTGCCGCGAATTTGCCCACGGATACTTTCGATACCGGACAGGAGGCAATGACTCAGGCCACCATTGGATTTACCCAGCGAATTCCGCGAGGTGATAGCCGTCAGCTGGCCAGTGAAAAAAAGCAGGAAATGGCAGGCGTTCAGCCTTTTCGGCGCGAGAACCGCCGGGCGCAGGTCATGGAATCGGTAGCGCATCTCTGGCTTGAGGTCTGGCGAACCCAGCAAAGCATCGAACTGATTGAAGATAATCGTGCTCTGTTTCAGCAGTTAGAGGATGTCGCCGAGGCCGGGTATACCTCAGCAAGCATAGGTTCCAGGCAGCAGGATGTAATCCGTGCCTCGCTGGAACTGACGCGACTTGAGGACCGGCTGACGGTGCTGCATTTGCAACAGGCATCGAACCGCGAGGCGCTGGCAGAGTGGATAGGCCCGGACCAAGCCAAGCTGGCTGTCAGTAAAGATGTACCCAACGAGTTGCTGAGAGTGTTTCCTCTGGGCTGGGCTGAAACATCCGCAGAGGCACTGATCCGTCATCCGTCAATCCGCGCGACTGATCAGTTGATTGATGCCCAGAGTGTTGACGTTGACCTGGCTCGCCAGGCCTACAAGCCGGAATGGTCAGTATCTGCACAATATGGATACAGGGAGCGGGCACCAAACGGTCAGGACAGGGCCGACCTGTTCTCTGTAGGCATTGGCTTTGATCTCCCGATCTTTACAGGCAACCGGCAGGATCGAAAACTGAATGCATCAGTGGCGCGACTGGAGGCGGCAAAAACAGAACGTATTTTGCAGATCCGGGGACTTCAGGCCAAAGCCCGTGCGGCCGTGGCCCGGATCGAACGACTGGATGACCGCATAGAGCTCTATGAACAGACCCTGCTGCCGCAAATGGAGGCGCAGGCAAGCGCAGCATTGACTGCTTACAACAACGATGACGGCGACTTCGCCGAAGCGGTACGAGCGCGAATTGCAGAGCTTAATACCCAGGTTGAATTGATACAGATGATGGCCGAGCGGGCCAAGAATCTGGCGAGTTTCCGTTATCTGACGTCCGACACTTCCGACATACCTTCCTTTTCACTGAATCGTTACCAGGACTGACCATCATGGCTAATTTTGCTCGCCCTTTGGGCTTTGTATTGCTCGGCGGCCTCGCCGGTGCAGGGGCCACGTACTGGCTTGACACTGACGCGACTTCGACGCCTGCAGCTGAAATGGCCGCTTCTGGCCCAAAGGAGCCGCTGTATTGGGTAGCCCCGATGGACCCCAATTTCAAAAGTGACAAACCCGGAAAATCCCCGATGGGGATGGATCTGATCCCGGTATACGAGGAGGGTGGGTCAGCTGAGGATCCAGCCGGCACGGTCCGAATTTCACCAACGGTCGTCAACAACCTTGGGGTTCGAACGGAGCCGGTGATTCAGGGGCGCCTGCCTAACAACATTACTACCGTAGGCTACGTGCAGTACAACGAAGACGAGATGGCCCACGTGCACCCTCGTGTTGAAGGCTGGATCGAAGCGCTTTATGTCAAAGCCGAGGGCGAGCCTGTTGAGCAAGGCAAGCCTTTGTACACGCTGTACTCGCCCACCCTTGTGAATGCGCAGGAAGAACTGCTTCTCGCGATGAACCGTGGCAATCAGAGACTGGTTGATGCTGCTACCGAGCGATTGTTGGCGCTGAACGTACCGGCTAGTCTGATCAGCCAACTGCGCCAGAAGCGCGAAGTCCAGAGAACCATGACGGTTTACGCTCCGGGTTCCGGGGTGATCGAGAATCTGAATGTTCGTGAGGGTATGTTCATCAAGCCCGGAAACCGGGTTTTATCGATTGCCGCGCTGGATGAGGTCTGGGTGATCGGCGAAGTGTTTGAAAGCCAGCTTTCCGCCGTAGAGGCTGGTAACCGGGTGCAGATGACGCTGGATTACATGCCCGGTCGCGAGTGGCGCGGAAACGTGGATTACGTCTACCCCGAAGTGAACCCGAAAACCCGGACGGCGCAAGTGCGGATGCGCTTTGATAACGATGATGGTGTCCTGATGCCAGGCATGTTCGCTCGCCTGGATGTTCAGGGCGAACGGGGACAGCGGCAGTTTCTGGTGCCACGGGAGTCGGTCATCCGCACCGGACAGAGCGACCGACTGGTTCTGGCGATGGAAGAGGGCGCCTTCAAGTCGGTTAACGTGACCGTTGGGCGCGTCGGCGACAAGTATGCGGAAATACTCAATGGCCTCTCGCCAGGCGACACGGTGGTCACATCCGCCCAGTTCCTGATCGATTCGGAATCCAGCAAAACCTCGGACTTCCAACGGATGTCATCCCCTCAGGATATGGATGAGCAGGGGATGGATCATGAAGGCATGGATCACAGCACCATGAGCCATGGCGGGGGCGAGTCATGATTGCCGCTATTATTCACTGGTCTATTCGTAACCGCTTCCTGGTGTTGCTGGCGACGTTGCTTATCACAGGGCTCGGCCTTTATTCGCTGAAACAAACGCCGGTGGATGCTCTGCCGGATCTGTCCGATGTGCAGGTCATTATCAAAACCAGTTTCCCGGGCCAGGCGCCGCAGGTGGTGGAAGACCAAGTGACCTACCCGATGACGACAGCCATGCTCTCGGTACCGGGCGCGAAAACGGTCAGGGGATACTCGTTCTTCGGTGACTCCTATGTTTACGTGATCTTCGATGAAGACACCGACATGTACTGGGCCCGCTCCCGGGTACTGGAATACCTGTCCCAGGTTGCGCCCAGCCTTCCAGACTCTGCAAGGCCTCAGCTCGGGCCAGACGCTACCGGAGTTGGCTGGGTTTACCTGTATGCGCTGGTAGACCGCACTGGGAACCAGGACCTAAGCCAGTTGCGCAGCCTGCAGGACTGGTTCCTGAAGTACGAACTGCAAACGGTGCCGGGTGTCTCTGAGGTGGCTGCGCTAGGCGGTATGGTGAAGCAGTACCAGGTCAAGGTCAGCCCGGAAAAACTCAGGGCGCTGGGAATTCCTCTGGCTCACATCCAGAACGCCATTAAGAGAGGCAACCAGGAAGTGGGCGCCTCCGTCATCGAGATGGCCGAGGCGGAATACATGGTGCGCACGTCTGGCTATATAAAGTCCCGTGAGGATCTTCTGTCGATTCCATTAGGACTCGATGACAACGGTACCCCCATATTGCTGAAAGATGTGGCCACCGTTGAAGTTGGCCCGCAGATGCGGCGTGGGGTTGCCGAACTGAATGGGGAAGGTGAAACCGTCGGCGGTGTTGTGGTGATGCGCTTTGGTGAGAACGCTCAGGCAACCATTAATGGCGTGAAGGCGAAACTGGAAGACCTGAAATCCAGTTTGCCTGAAGGCGTCGAGGTGGTGACGGTTTACGATCGCTCTGGTCTGATTGAGCGGGCGGTCAATAATCTCGGCTTCAAGCTGCTTGAAGAGTTTCTGGTGGTGGGCCTGGTGTGCATCGTCTTCCTGTTCCACGTGCGCTCGTCGCTGGTGGCGATTCTCAGCCTTCCCGTGGGTATTCTGGCGGCCTTTATCGTCATGCACTGGCAAGGCATCAATGCCAACATCATGTCACTCGGGGGGATTGCCATCGCTATCGGCGCCATGATTGATGGTGCTATTGTAATGATCGAGAACATGCACAAACACATGGAGCGAACCCCGTTAACGTCTGAGAACCGATGGGAAGTCGTTGCACGGTCAGCCTCTGAGGTCGGGCCCGCGCTGTTTTTCTCGCTCCTGATCATTACCGTCAGTTTTGTGCCGGTGTTTGCCCTGGAGGCGCAGGAAGGGCGGATGTTTTCTCCCCTGGCGTTCACCAAAACCTACGCCATGGCGGCGAGTGCGGCCCTGGCGGTGACGCTGGTGCCGGTGCTGATGGGCTATTTCATTCGCGGCAAGGTGCTGCCGGAGCACAAGAACCCCGTGAACCGCCTGCTGGTTGGCGTTTATATGCCGGTGCTGAAGCTGGTGTTACGCTTCCCGAAAACGACGGTTATTGTTGCGTTGCTGGCATTGGCTGTGGGCCTTTGGCCAGCCACCAAAATCGGCAGTGAATTCATCCCGCCACTGGATGAAGGCGACCTGATGTACATGCCCACCACCTACCCGGGCATCTCGATTGGTAAGGCTCGGGAACTGTTGCAGCAAACGGACAAGCTGATTGCCACCGTACCCGAAGTCGAAACCGTGTTCGGCAAAGTGGGGCGGGCGGATACCGCTACCGATCCGGCTCCATTGACGATGATCGAGACCTTCATCCAGCTCAAGCCGAGGGATCAATGGCGGGAAGGCATGACCACCGAAAAGCTGAAGCAGGAGCTCAATACTCTGATTCGGTTCCCGGGGGTAACCAATGCCTGGGTTATGCCGATCATCACGCGCATCGATATGCTGGCAACGGGTATTAAAACGCCGGTGGGCATCAAGATTGCCGGTCCGGACCTTACCGTCATCCAGAACATCGGTAAACGCCTTGAGGAAGTCATGGTCGACATCCCCGGTACAGCCTCCGTTTACTCTGAGCGAGTCGCTGGGGGCCGCTACATCAAGGTGGATATTGATCGTGAGCGTGCCGCTCGTTATGGGCTGAATATCGCTGATGTTCAGCAGGTAGTGGCCTCCGCTATTGGTGGAATCAACGTTTCCAGAACCATCGAGGGACTTGAGCGGTATCCCATTAATCTTCGTTATCCGGAAGACTACCGGGATTCGCCCGAGAAGCTGGAGCAACTGCCCATCGTGACCGCATCCGGCCAGCGCATTGCCCTGGCAGATGTGGCGGAGATCGGCGTGGAGGATGGCCCGCCGGCCATTAAGAGTGAGAATGCCCGCCTGAACGGCTGGACCTTTGTGGATATCGAGGGTGTCGACGTAGGCACCTATGTTGAACAGGCCATGGTTACCGTGAGTGAAGAGCTGGATCTACCTCCCGGTTATTCAATCAACTGGTCTGGTCAGTATGAGTACATGCTCCGTGCGAAGGAAAAACTGACCTATGTGGTGCCGTTAACGCTGGCCATCATCGTCATCCTGCTGTTTCTTAACTTCCGCCGTTTTGCCGAAGTGGGGATTATTATGGGCACGCTACCGTTTGCGATGATCGGTGCTATCTGGCTGATGTATCTGCTTGGTTATAATTTTTCGGTAGCCGTCGGTGTCGGTTTCATTGCGCTGGCCGGCGTTGCGGTAGAGATTGGGGTGATCATGCTGGTGTATTTGAATCAGGCTTATAACGCAATGCTGGAAACGTGTGATGACAAAGGGCTGACGCCAAGGCGAGAAAGCCTCCGCCATGCCGTACTACACGGTGCCGGTATGCGGGTTCGGCCAATCATGATGACGGCGGCCGCCATTATCGGGGGGCTTGTGCCCATTATGATTGGCACCGGTACAGGGTCGGAGGTGATGGGCCGGATTGCGGCACCTATGGTGGGCGGTATGATTTCCGCTGTCATTCTGGCGCTGCTGGTGATTCCTGTGCTCTTTTATCTCTGGAAACAGCGAACTCTTGGTGAGTAACGCCGATAGCAAGGTGCCAAGATTCGGCCTGGCACCTTGCTATCACGTCTTTACCGGTTATCACGATCATTCGCAGAGTGCCTACCCGTCTACTGCGCATATTCCAAAATCTATTTGCCTGAACGTTCGCTTTGCGACCAAAGCTACTCATGGAGCTAAACTAAATACAAGGTAATGCTGGGCGCTGGAGTCCCCGATGGCTTATAGGGAGCCATGCTGCCCTCGGGAGCTCAGGCCTGTTAATAGATCTTTATATTGAGGCGTTCACATGGCCAGACAAACCTTCACTGAGGCTACTGTAAGCATCTCGGAGCTGAAAAAGAATCCTATGGCGGCACTGGATTCAGGGGCTGGATTTCCAATTGCTGTATTGAATCGGAATGAGCCCATCTTTTACTGTGTTCCTGCTGCAGTATACGAGGCGATGCTCGACAGGCTGGATGATCATGAGTTGGTTGCCGTTGTTGCAGAGCGAAGTGGAGAGCCAAGTATTCGAGTTGATCTGAATGAGTTTTGAGTGTTCGCTTTGCTTGCAGGCCCTCACCCCGAAGAGCGCCAAATCATGACATCCATTCCTAATTTGAGTAGACGAGTTGGTTTTGTTACAAAAAATAACAGAAAATGTAGGCTGGCAAAGCTTGTATGGTAGTTTGTATGACGAACCATGTCTCCAGGTTTAACTGTCTGATTTAAAACAAAGATTCGATTCCCGGCGCCAGCCTGCCGCCATTCAAGGCCTGGGAGTTGACCCTTTCCTTGGTGCTGGTTGTGTAAAGCTCCCGCTTTTAGTTGCACCGCTGATTAGAGTTTTCCAACTGGTTGTGTTTCGCCAGGTATTCCCATGGCGTCAGGTCATTCAGTGAGTCATGGGGCCGTTCGTCGTTATATTCGGTCATCCATTTCTCTGTCAGCTCCCGCACTTCCGTCAGATTTCTGAAAACGTACATGTTCAGGATCTCGTCTCGGTAGGTGCGGTTGAAACGTTCGACATAGGAGTTCTGAGTCGGTGTTCCGGGCTTGATAAATTCCAGCATGACGCCTGGTTCTTCAGCCCAACTTGCAAGTGCGAGAGATATGAACTCCGGGCCGTTGTCCATCCGTAGCTTTGTGGGATAACCACGCCAGGCGCTGATGCGTTCCAGTACACGGATGACCCGCGGTGCTGGCAGGTTTAGGTCGATCTCGATGGCTAGGGCTTCTCGGTTGAAGTCATCCACGACGTTGAATGTCCGGAACCGGCGGCCGCAGAACAGGCTGTCACTCATAAAGTCGATAGACCAGCAGTGGTTGGCCGTAGCCGGCACAGCCAAGGGCTCGGGGTTGCGGCTCGGAAGCCGCTTCTTGCCCCGTCGCCGCTTGTTCAGGTTCAGGGCACAGTAGAGCCGGTAGACGCGCTTGTGGTTCCACGGATGGCCCCAGCGTCGCAGGATCTTAAACAGCTTGCTGAAGCCGTATGCCCGGTATCGGTCCACCGCGGCCTGAAGCGCCTGGACCACAGGCGCGTCCCGGGCGGGACCCGGGCAGTAGCGATAGACAGAGTCACTGATGCCAGCTATTCGGCAGGCCCGGCGGGTACTCGTACCATGGGCCTGCTTGAGGTAATCGACCAGTTCTCTTCGAACAGCCGGCGTTACAGCTTTTTTTCGATCACATCCTTAAGAAGCTTGTGATCCAGGCTCAACTCGGCATACATCTGCTTGAGCCGGCGGTTCTCATCCTCAAGCTCCTTCAGGCGCTTCACATCAGAGGCTTCCATGCCGCCGCCCTTTGACTTCCAGTTGTAATAGGTCGCGTCCGAGATGCCGTATTCGCGGCACACTTCTTTGACCAGGCGGCCGCCCTCGACCTCCTTCAGGATCTTGACGATCTGGGTTTCGCTGTAACGTGACTTTTTCATGCGGTTCTCCGTTTGCGCTAGTGTAAGCCGGAGAACTCTAATTTCGAATGCCACTATTCTAGGGGAGGCTTACACTTCCACGCATTCACCTGTTGGGGGTAGAGGCCCTTACCGCGGCAGTACTCACTGAGCTCAATCTCTGATAAGGCAGCCGTTTCAATCACAACCGCCAGCTTGGCTTCCGCCGACCAATTATCGGTCAGCTTTTTAACTCCGGGCACAGCAGCTCCTCCGGCCTTGGCTTCTTTGCGCCAATTATAAAGCGTCTGCTCGGAGATACCTTCCTGCCGGGCTAACTCAGCCACGGACAGGTTGTGCGGAGGCAATAATTTTATCAGTAGGGCTTCTTTACGTTCTGGTGCGTAGCGTGGCATTACCGAACTCATACCGCCCCCGGGATTGGATTTAGATAAAACCGATCAGGTGACAACTATCCTGACACCGGGGGGTTGAGTAGACAACACTACTGTATCGGGGAAATTGAATGCATTATATTTTTACAAGGTCCTATAAGCTCGTTCTGCAATAACTCTTCGTATTGATAGTCTTCTCCTAATCGCGATGGCCACCGCCTTACCCTTTACCTCCATTTCTATACAGGTCGTGTGTCAGTTTGGGGTCAACTTCACTGACCGTAATACGAAAGCAGGCATTTCCGCCCAAATATCGATGGTTTTCGCTTGCCGCTATACATGCAGGTCCAGTTTAGCCATCTCCAGCTTTATGATGATACGCTTCTGTCCTTATGTTCCTGCTTCAGCTTCATGCAGTGCTTTTGGGCGATTTCTCCATCACTACCGTCTTTCGAGTGCAGTTCCTGCATTTTTTCCATCATTCTTTGCTGCTCTTGCCCATTCTGCGTCCCGGTCTCTACGGTCTTGTTCGGATAAGAGCGCGTGTCATTGATGCGGTCCACCAAACCTCCATTTGGACTGGCAACGGCAGTGCCTCCAAATCCAATCGCTAGGGTGAATAAAGTAGCTTTGATGATAATGTTCATGTGTATAGCTCCAGTTGACATGGTATTTATAATTACAAGTAGACCACAGATAACTGAAATCAGCCTGAAAAGCGGTAACAATAAATACCCTAAACTCTTTATAATAGGCGTCTGCCGGTCTGCGTTATAATCGTGCAGGTTAAAAATAGGATATGTAAAAATTCAGTCTCATTTTAGATTAATATGAGAAGCTTTTTGATGTGGTTAACTCAGTGCTTTATCACTCCAGATCTGGAGTGCTTTCTCCTCTGCAGACGGTATCCCTACCTATATCAGATGAGCAACATTGGCAGGATAAAGTTGGACTGTCGGGCTCTCGGTTATGTCCTCGACTCAGCATGCATGCACAGCGTCCGATAGATTGAAGGTTAAGTTGCGCCGTGTTGCGTCTGGCGAAGCCGAAAAAGTTCGATACTCTTATGTGAGGCCCATTAAAGGCGCAACTGGTAGCGAAAGGAAAGGCGCCACTCCTCCTATAATAATGAGCAACCGGTGGGCGGGCGCGTCGCGGTGGTTAGGATTTTCTGACCACTACACAGGAAGGGATTCAGGGGGCAGGCACTACTCATCGGAACATCGTCTTCCTGAGCGGTGCCCGCCCTTTATATTTCATTAAAACCAGAATTTGATGCCAGCAACGATGAAAGTATTGTCAGTATCGCCGCCGCCCTCTTCGATCAGGTCAGCGGTTTGGCCAACTTTCTGCTCATAACTGATCCCAATGTAGGGTGCAAACTTGCGGCTGAACTCGTAACGCGCGCGTAAACCCGTTTCAAAGCCTGTTATGCCGGAGCCGATATTGTAATCTTCAGCATCATTGAACGCGATTTCGGTTTCGAAGCGCGGCCAGACCGCCAGTCTGGGAGAGAAGTACCAGCTGCGCTCAATTTCGAAAACTGCAGAGACTTTGCCTTCATCACTCACATAAGCGGTCGCATCGACTTCGAAGATGTAGGGCAGCATGCCCTGTACACCACCCGCTAGAAATGTTCGGTCATCCTTATCTGGAATAAAATCGTGCCGAAGCCCAAGCTGCGTATCCCAGAATGGGCGAATGGCATGGTTCCAGAAAAGCTCCGTAGTGGCCGTTTCCAGCTTGTCTTTTCTGAAGTTGTATTCGCCCTCGCTTTCAAAATAGAGCTTGTTGTAATCGCCGCCATACCATGCATCACCATCCCAGAGCAGAATATCGCGGCTATCATCGCCGCGGTACTCCACACGGTCGCCGATAACCTGAAACCGTTTGCGGTTGTCATGGGTAAAGAATTCGCCAAAATTGGCGGCAGTCGGCCCCGGTTCATCAATCGCATATTTGCGCACTTCTGCCCCTTTCGGCGGCGGCGCCCCTGGGCTGTTGTAGTGCTCCGGTTTCGGCTCAGTACCTTGATGATGGTGGGGGATTTCCGGATTGGCCTCGTGCGCTAAAGCAGGAAAGGCGAGAAATAGTGCGCACAAAACTCCTGATATATATCTCATTGGAACGTCCCTATGCAACGCGTATGACTTGAAACATCCCTGCTTCCATGTGGTACAGAAGATGGCAGTGGAAGGCCCAGTCGCCTTTTTCAATTGGGGTAATGCGGAAAGAGGCGACTTCGCCGGGCTTGAGCAGGTAAGTGTGAACGAACGGGATATCATCGTTCTCACCGCCGTTTTCCAACTGCATCCACATACCGTGCAAATGCATCGGGTGCTCCATCATCGTATGGTTGACCAGGTACAAGCGCAGCCGTTCGTTATGACGGAACAGATACGGTCCTGGATGCTCGGTATATTTCTTCCCGTCCAGCGCAAAAATACCGCGTCCCATGTTGGCGGTAACATTGATCGTTAGTTCACGGTCGACGACGGGGCTGTATGGCTGCGGCTCGGCGGACCGCAAATCCTTGTAGGTCAGGACCTTCCAACCGTCGTTGCCAAGGCCGACACCCGGATCGTCCATGCGCTGTTTCGGGTCCATCACGGTCATGGCAACGTCGGGATTATTTTCATCCGGCATGAATGGCATCGGACCTTTCGGGCCGTCGATATCTGGATTCTGCATGTCCAGGCGTTTCTGGTGCATCTTGTGCATCATCTCGTCACTCATGCCACCGAAATAATTGCCCTTCATCATCCCCATGCCGATGTCTTTCAATGTACGGTCCGGGACAGGGCGCTGTTTCGGAACGGCGGCAGTCATCCCCTCTGCCGGGGTCAGTGTGCCGCGTGTAAAGCCGCTGCGGTCAAGACTCTCCGCAAAAATCGTATAAGCTTTATCTCCCGCAGGTCGGATCAGCACGTCGTAGGTTTCGGCCACACCAATACGGAATTCATGACAGCCGACAGGTTTGACGACTTTACCGTCTTTCATGACAACGGTCATATCAAGTCCGGGTATACGCACATCAAAATGGCTCATGGACGAGGCATTAATGATACGAAGCCGCACCGTCTCTCCCGGATCGAATTGCCCGGTCCAGTTCATGTCCGGTGAATGGCCGTTCATGAGGTAGGTATAAATGGAGCCCGTTACGTTGGAGAGATCACGCGGGCTCATATTCATCTTGCGGAACGGAAGCAGTTCGGCGTTGGCCTCGGCAAATCCCTCTTCCTGTATGCGGTTCAGATAGTCAAAGACCGTGCGCTGGTAATATATGTAATACTCCGGATCCAGCATGATGTTGCGGAAAATTGTTTCCGGGTCTTCGAACGCCCAATCCGACAGGACGATCACGTGCTCGCGGTCATAATGAAAGGGCTCCCCGTCTTTCGGATCGATGATGAGAGGGCCGTAAGCGCCGGTCTGCTCCTGAAACCTTGAATGGCTGTGATACCAATAGGTTCCAGCCTGCTGGACTCTGAAGTTATAGCGATACGTCTCGCCGGGCTGAATACCGTCGAAGTTGACGCCGGGAACGCCATCCATGCGAAAAGGCACCAGAATGCCATGCCAATGGATAGAGGCGTGTTCCGTACCCTCCATATTATTAGTGACGTCCATTGTGACTTCATCGCCTTCGCGCCAGCGGATCAGCGGCGCGGGCACAGTGCCGTTAATCGCAGTGGCGCGGCCTTTCTTGCCGTTAATCACCAGCGGCGAATAGCTGAATTTCAGATCAAAATAGGATTTGGCCGGATAGCGGGTGACCCCTTGATGGATATTACGCGGAGAGGTCAGCGCCCAAGCGGGCAAGGGCAAAGTAGCGCTCAGACCCGTGACGAATAACCCGCCTGCCATGCCCCCTAGAAACTGTCTTCGGGAAAGTGAATTCCTGCCACTCATGTTCCCCCCGTCCTTGTTTACGGATTGTGATTTAGTTTTTATGAAGATAAAAAATACTCTCGGTAGCACCTTTCTCTAGCCCTTTGCCCTTGGCAAAGGGACTGTCCGGCTCCAGTTCCAAGGTCAGAATATGGCAGATATCGTAGTCGTCGCCGTACAGATCAAAGACCTCCGTATCGCCAGGATGCTAACCGGGAAGATGTACTTAATAGGGATGCGCCAGAGGAACCGCTGGGCTCCAGCAGGTGCCTCAATCCCGAGGTTCTCTTCGCTCACTTGTTGGCTGGGACCGCAACCCACCTCTCGACCGATGAAAAACGTTGCCATTCTCGTCCGCAGGACAGAGGCGACGCCAGCATCGCTAGGCAGCTGACAAGCCCCGCGAATAGATGAGCACGAAACCTTCTTCGTCACTGAGCAGGTTCCTGACGGGATCCATAGACCCTTCACTGGTTGAGGAACATCTTCTGAAGAATGTGCCATGCGTGCTGAAGCTCAACATTTGTTAACAATAACTCAACTCTTATTTGAGCTTAGCACCTCAACCTGAATCGAAACTGAATAAAATAAATTCTGAATAGTTTGTAACTGAAGTCATAAAGCTATTGGGTAGCCTTCTTCTTGGAGCTAGTAATTACAGCCGTGCCATGTAAGGTTGGGTTCCAGCTCCGGCGCACTGGGCGTAATACGGCGGCAGGCATTTCCGTCCATGTATCGATGGATTTCGCTTGCCGCAAAAAACGCAGGTCCAGTTTAGCCATATCCGGCTTTATGATGATGCATTTCTGCCCATATGTTCCTGCATCAGCTTCACGCAGTGCTCTTGGGCCATTTCTCCGTCACTACCGTCTTTTGAGTGCAGTTTTTGCATCATTTCCATCATTTTTCGATGCTCTTGCTTACCTTGCGCCCCGGTCTCGACGGTCTTGTTCGGATAAGAGCGAGCGTCGTTGATGCGGTCCACCAAACCCCCATTTGGGCTGGCTGCGACACTGCCTCCAAACCCAATAGCCAGAGAGAATAAAGTAATTTTGCTGATAGTGTTCATGTGTATAGCTCCAGTTGTCATCGTATTTCCAACTACAATTACATCACAGCGAACTGAAACCAGCCTGAAATATAAACGTAAATAGCTATCTTAAAGTCTATATAATAAATATATGTTTGCATGCATCAAAAGCACGTATAAATAATAAGTATAAAAATTTCAGTTTCATTTCAGTTTAGTGTGAGAATATCTTCGATGTAGTTAGCTCAGTACTTGAGCACTCCGAAATTGGAGTGCTCTTTTTTCTCTGCAGGCAGTATTCCTACCTATGTCAGATGAGCATCGTTGGCAGCACCAATTCGGCTTGTACTCGGTTACTCGATCCTATCCTTGACTCAGCATGTATTAACAACGTGTGGTATTTTGAAGGCTAAACTGCGTCGTGTTGGGTTTGGCGAAGCTGAGAAAATGTCGATAATCTCATGTGAGGCTCATTAAATACCCAACTGGTAGCCGCTTTTTGAACCCTACAGTGATACTGGGAAAGTGGAACGGGCGAGCTGATGTATTAGGTGCGGCGGTGTACGCTATGAAACAACTTGCCAAGGTTTAACTGAACCCCATATATATCTCACGCCCTGGCAGTTCAGTGTGCAGCCAAGGCAAGCTTGGGCCCGCCTTGGCACATCGGATAAGGTCCAATCAGAATAGTAGTTTCGCACCTACGGTTAGGAACCAGCCGTCGGCATCTTCACCATGCTCGTTGGCGAAGTCCTCGGTTTCTCCATACAGCCTCTCGTACACCACCCCGATATAGGGCGAAAAAGCTCGGTCGATGAGGTCGTAACTGAGCCTGGCGCCTAACTCGGTACTGTTCAGTCCGGAGCCGACGCCCGCTTCCTTATCGCTTGAGAAGGCCACGTCAATGTCGGCGGAGGGGGTGAGGATAAGATAGTTGGTTAACAGCAACTCGTATTCAATGTCCACATCGAACGAGGTATCTCCTTTCTCGCTCACGTAGAAGTTGGTATCTACTTCGAACCAGTAAGGCGCGAGCCCCGCCAGGCCAATCAAACCATAGGTTCGGTTCGGCCCTTCGGGGGTATCGAATCGCACACCGGCTTTGATATCGAAGAAATCCCAGAGCGGCTTCTGCAGGACAAACTGGTTCTCCAGGGTTTCAAAAGCCCGTTCCTCCAGAACGTATTCGCCCTCGGTTATCCAGCGGAATTTTAGCTCGTCCGTGCCAATGAAGGCATCGCCATTCCAGACGCCAAGCTCTTTATCAGTGTCGCTATAGCGATACTCCAGCTCTTCCATCTGCAGTCCGTAAAAGACATTCGGCTCTTTCTCGGCCAGGGTATTTTCCTGGGCCAAAACCGAACCGGTGAACAGAGCGGGCAGCAGGAGGCTCGAAGCGGTTACCTTTAACATCTTCTTTCTCATGAATCTGACCCCTTCACAGTACTAGCCTGAGCAGCTGAAGTCGGCTCTGACCATCCCTCGTCACCAGGCCCGCCTTCGACCACGACCTTGCGGAACATACCGGCGTCTGCGTGATAAGACAGATGGCAGTGGAAAGCCCACTGACCTTCTGCGTCGACTTCCGTCTCCATGTAGACCGTTGTGCCGGGGGCTACGCTGACGGTGTGCTTGATCGGATTCCACTTGCCTGCGCCCACATCGAGAATCGACCACATGCCGTGCAAATGCATGGGGTGGGACATCATGGTCTCATTGACCAACTTGAAACGGACACGTTCGCCATATTGCAACCGGATAGGGTCGGCATCCTCATACTTCACGCCATTGATCGACCAGATGTAGCGCTCCATGTTGCCGGTTAGCCGGAGTTCAATCTCACGGGTCGGTTCACGATCTTCGTACAGTGGATTCTGAGCTCTCAGGTCTGCATAGGAGAGAAATTTACCACCGTTGAAGGCTTCAGGCGTCAAACCGCTACCCTCGGCGTAGAAGGGATCACTCGGCCCCGCGGAATCTGCACTCATCCCTTGGCCCATATTGGAGTGGTCCATACCCTCCATGTTGGAGTGATCCATACCTTTCATGTTGGAATGGTCCATACCCTCCGTGTTGGAATGATCCATGCCTTTCATGTTGGAATGGTCCATACCCTCCATGTTGGAATGATCCATACCCGGCATCCCCGACATATCGGCCATAGTCAATTCCGGCGGTTCGCGTAGCTCGGGAACTTCGGCCACCATGTTCTGGCGGGGGGCCAGGGTTCCGCGGGCATAGCCGGAGCGGCCCATGGACTCGGCAAAGATCGTATAGGCCCGATCTTCCTTTGGCTGGACGATAACGTCGAAGGTTTCAGCAACGGCTATGCGAAACTCACCGACCTTCACTGGCTGGACGTTGTTGCCATCCGCCTGGACCACCGTCATTTCCAGACCGGGAATACGGATATCGAAGTAGGTCATCGCCGACGAGTTGATAAACCGCAGCCGGATCCGCTCGCCGGGCTTGAACAACCCCGTCCAGTTCTGCTCGGGACCTTCGCCGTTGATCAGCGCCGTAAAGCCCTGCACATCTTCAACGTCTGAAGACATCATGCGCATATCACCCCACGCCATCCGGTCGGCAAGTGCAGCCTGAAAACCCTCATCGGCGACATCCTCAAAAAAGTCGCCCACGGTCTGCTGCTGACGGTTGTAGTAATCCGGCATCATCTTCAGGTTGCGCATGATGCGGTCCCCCGAGTGGGGATGCTGGTCGGTCAGTTGTACCACGTAATCTCGGTCGTACCGGAACGGCTCCCGGCCTTCGGGTTCGATAACAATTGCACCATAGGCGCCGTTCGGTTCCTGGAAGCCGGTATGGCTGTGGAACCAGAAAGTGCCCGTCTGAACGATGGGGAACTCATAGGTGAACGTTTCGCCGGGCGCGATGCCAACAAAGCTGATATCGGGAACGCCATCCATCTGGAAGGGCAGGATCAGTCCATGCCAATGGATAGACGTAGGCTCGTCCAGGTTATTGGTAACATTGATGGTGACGTCTTCGCCTTCCTTGAACCGGAGGACAGGGCCGGGAGAGCTGCCGTTATAGCCAATCCCTTCTTTTTCGAACTCCCCCGTGTTAATAGTGACCCGATCCACGGAAATGTCGTATACGTCGCCCAGCGCGAACGCCGGCGCCAGCATTGCGAAAACCAGCACTGCCAACAGGCCATGCGGCTTTCCGGTCGTGTATTTTCTCATATCAGTTCCTGTTCGGAGCCGGGCTCCGGGTACGGTTAACAAAGGCCGGACAGAGCATTACTGAACTTCGATCTGGCCCATCATTCCGGCGTCATAGTGTCCCGGTACATTGCAGGCAAATTCCAGATCGGCGTTCTCGCCAAAGGTCCAGACGACCTCCGCGGTCTTACCGGGCTCGAGCAGGACGCTATTGGGATCGTCGTGCTCCATGGTTTGGCCGTTGCCCATATCCATCTTCATCATCTCGTGATTGATCGCGTCGCTCTGGATGACGCCGTGCTCGACCATCATCGTCATCTCGTCCTGGTGGGCCGCATGCATCTCGGCGGTGCCGATATTGAATTCGTGGACCAGCATGCCTTCGTTCTTGACCACGAACCGAACCGTTTCCCCTTCGTCTACGCTAATCTCTTCCGGCTCGTAGTAGTTGTCATACATCGTTACCTCGACCGTGCGAGACGCCTCGGCGGCTTTGCCCGGCTGGCCTATGTTATTAGCGCCATGATGCCCGCCACCATGACCGGGAGCGGCCAGTGTTAAGCTGGACAGCGAAACTGTCAGAGACGCGATCAGTGACACCAACAGAGACTTTTTCATCAAGTTATAACTCCTGGGTAAAGAAAGTTGCTCAAAGGCCTCCGGTATCAGGATGGGCACCTCGGATTGAACACGGCCAGTATAATGCCAGAGCAAGCTGAACCCTTGCTGAAAATCCAGAAGCACTGGCCGGGATTTGTAGAACACTCTGGCATGAGGTAGCGCACTTTTCAGGTGGGGTTCAGCTCCAAGGGGTAACGTCACGGTGCAAATCAACCTGTTCGCTGATGTTAGAAATCAACCATGCGGCTGTTGCTCGTCGAAGACGATGAAATGCTGGCGCTCAGCCTGATCCGGTTTCTTCGGTCGGCCGGGTTTGCCGTGGATCACGTCGGCTCTGCCCAGAACGCCAGGGCCATGGGCCTACAGGAGGATTACCGCGCGGCCGTCCTCGATATAGGGCTACCGGACGGTAGCGGGCTTGAAGTGCTCGAAACCTGGCGCCAGGCCCGGTCGGAGGTGCCCGTGCTGCTACTCACGGCGCGGGGCGGCTGGCAGGACAAAGTCAATGGCCTCAAGGCCGGAGCTGACGATTATCTGGCGAAACCCTTTCATGCCGAGGAGCTGGTTGCTCGCATTCAAGCCCTGATTCGACGCAGCGAGGGCCGTGTCCACAAAGTGCTGCAAGCTTCGGGGTTCGAGTTGGATGAGGAGCGCAAACGCGTCAAGACGCCCGAAGGGGCTTGGCACGGCCTTACGGGGACCGAATTTCGGCTGCTGCGTTGCCTGATGGCTAGGCCGGGCCGAATCTTTTCTAAAGAAGAGCTATTGGAACAACTCTACAACCTAGATGCCGACCCCTCGCACAACGTCATCGAAGCATACATCCGCCGACTACGCCGTCTGATCGGACGGGATTCCATTAAAACATTACGCGGTCAGGGCTATGTTTTCGATACGACCCGGTAAGGTCACCCACTCCCTTCGGACAACACTGCTCTGGTGGCTTTTACCGTCCGCCGCCCTCTTTATGGGAGTGGCCTGGCTGATCCATGGCATGTTGCTAGAGCAGATGTCGCGGGACTTTGTCCATGAGCGCCTGCACCAGGAAGCGGAGTTTCTGGAGCGGCAAATCCGTCAAACCTATCCCGATTTTGATGCAGCACTGCTCGCAGATAGCTACTTCGATGAGGTTTCGCACCACACTTTTGCACTGCGTATTGGCGATAGGGTTGCTTTCTCCCACCCAAGCAGGCAAGACGAATTCCAGCCCTGGCTCCAGAATACCCGGACGAGTTTCCTGACGATCGAAGAGGGGCAAGTCGGTGCGAGTTTTCTCGCCTTTCGTAAGGCGTTCGAAATGGCTGGAGAGCCAATAGTAATTATTGTCGCGGAAGACTATAGCTTGCTGGCAAACAGCCAGCAGGAACTGCATCTCTGGACTGCCGTCGTTTCCGCCGCGTTACTGCTGTTCCTCGTCCTGCTGATTCTACTCGCGGTGCATACTGCGCTAAGTCCCGTGAAGCAGCTCCAACGAGAGCTGGGCGATTTGCGAGCCGGCGCTCGTGATCGCCTCAGCTTAGATGTACCTGGTGAGTTCGAGGGTCTCATTTCCGAGCTGAATCGCTTGCTGGACACGCTCGATACTCGTCTGGAGCGGTCCCGCCAGGGAATGGCCAATTTATCCCACAGTATAAAAACGCCAATTGCTGCCTTGGTGAAAATTCTGGCTGATCGGAATACCCCGGTCGAAGGATCCCTGCGCGATCAGATGGTTTCTCGTCTGGCCGGCTTGGACAGCCAGCTGGAAGCCGAAATGCATCGAAGTAGTTTTGCGGGCCCTCAGGCCGGAAAGACCGCAGCACCTGAGGCCCAGGTGCGGGAGATTGTCTGGATGCTGGGCAGGCTCTACGAGAACAAACAATTTCACTTGGAAACGGACCTGGACCAGCCCCGATGGCCGGTAGAGGAGCACGATTTCGGTGAGTTAATCGGCAACGTCGTTGATAATGCCGGAAAATGGGCTAAATCCGATGTGCTCGTCAGGCTAACCCAAAATCAAAACGACCTCGTTATAGAGGTAGAGGACGATGGACCCGGTGTCGAGCCTTCTGCTCGGGCTGCCCTGGGCAGTCGAGGACTGCGCCTTGATGAGCAGACTGAAGGGCACGGGCTGGGCTTGGCGATAGTGCGGGACATCGTGGAGAGTTACAACGGCCACCTCCTGTTTTCAGAAAGTAGACTGGGCGGGTTGCTGGTGAGGATCAGTTTACCCAAAGCTTAGTGCTTGCTGTAGCGCGTTCAGGTCAGAGAGGCCCGCTCCGAGCTTCATTCTTTGTCGACATACAGGGCTGTGACCGAAGATTGTCGAACAAGAGGGCAAGTCTCCTAATCGACTACCGGTGTCGGTGCTTCCTATCAGCCGCAGGAAACCAGAGCGGCTATCCAGGCGCTACCAAAACACACCTGCGCGGCGAGCTAACAGCATAACTCATTTAGTCGAGCCGGCCTTGCTACGGGAACTCCGGTAGCAGAGGTTGCTAGCGAATCATTGGGATCGGCCCCGCTACAGTTCTTAGACTCTTGCCTCTTGCCTACTGGGAAATCCCGTGGTGTTCCTTTCAGCACGAAGATGCTAGACCGCCCGCATCAGATGGACCGCAAACCAATCCTTTGGATCGGTCCAATGGGCTACCGGCTCAAACCCCGCCCCTTGAGCGAGTTCCAGAAAAGCATTGGGCGCGTACTTGTAAGAGCTTTCAGTGTGGATGCTTTGCCCCGCCGCAAGAGTGAGTTGATCTTCGCCGACCCGAACTGGGGTGTCGCGCTTGCAGACCAAGTGCATCTCGATGCGGCCCAGGTCCGCGTTGTAAAACGCCTTATGGGCGAAGTCTTCTGGCAGGAAGCGGCAATCAAGCCGTTGGTTGAGGTGTACCAGCATGTTCAGATTGAACTGCGCGGTGAATCCCTGTGCGTCGTTGTAGGCGGCCTCAAGGGTTGCTTGGTCTTTGGGCAGGTCGGTGCCTATCAGTAGATGCCCTCCTGATGGTCCGGCCAGCCCTCGGAAATTATGAAGCAGAGCCTGGGCATGCTGCGGATCGAAATTGCCGATAGTCGACCCGGGGAAGAAGATCAGCCGGCCTTCGTCTGGGATCGAGTCGGGCAGGAGATGCGAGCGCGTGAAGTCACCGCAGATGGCGTCTACTAATAGGTTGGGGCGAGATGAAGCCAGGCGTCTGCAGCACTCAACGAGAAAGTCCCGGGAGATCTCGATCGGGGCATAATGAGTCAGCTTTTCATTGCGTAGAAGCGTCAACGCCTTGTCGCAATTGCCGCTCCCCGGCTCTACAAGGACGGTGCGATCGTCGACGTAGGCCAGCATCTCGTCTATGTGCCTGGCAAAGATGGCTGCCTCGGTGCGGGTAGGGTAATACTCGGGCGTTGCGGTAATGGCATCGAACAGGGCTGAGCCTCTGGCATCGTAGAAAAATTTGGGATGCAGCCAGGGTTGCGCAGCTGAAATACCGCTTCTGACCAGCTCCAGGTCGTCATCGACCGGATCGTGTAAGTGGTGCACCCGAAGATTGGGTGGGCTCTCTTGGCTGGAGGCCGGGTTAAGGGCCAGATTGGCATTCCGATGCTTGGTGAGAGTTTCCAAAAGTACGCTCCTGCGATAGAGGGATGAGTCCTTTGGTTCCGGTCCCAGAACCTTATTGTCTTGCTGATCCATTGCTCTAGGCCTTGCCCCGTTTAGACCGCTGCGGAGACCGCAAGCGGGAGGGCAGTCGCAAAATCAGGTCTGCGAGGGGCCGAAAACGGTCAGGACGCACCAGGCATAGCATCCCGCGCTAGACGCAGCCCGGTGAACTGCCACCGGTCGGGGGCGTAGAAAAAGTTTCGGTAGCTAGCGCGACTGTGGCTGCGCGGCGTCGCACAAGAGCTGCCGCGCAGGACAAACTGGTTACACATGAATTTGCCGTTGTACTCACCCAGGGCGCCTGGCGTAACTCGATAGCCCGGATAAGCCCGGTAGGCCGAGGAGGTCCATTGCCAGACCTGTCCGAATAGATCCCGTAGCCCCTTGTTTGGTGTGGTGCCTGTGGGCTGCAGGCTTTTGAGATTGAAGTCGATTTCCCGCCCCTGCTGTGGTTTGTGGGACTGCCGGCAGGCATGCTCCCACTCTTCTTCTGTGGGGAGGCGTGCGCCAGCCCAGCGGGCGTAGGCATCGGCTTCGAAATAGCTCAGATGGCAGACTGGATACTCGTTGCGCAACGGTTGCTGGCCATGAAGGGTGAAGACTGAAGGTGAGTCGGCATCCAGGTCCCAGTAAAGGGGCTGGGTCCAGTTCTGCTCCTGCACCGTGCTCCAGCCATCGGAGAGCCAGAGCTCGGGGCGGCGGTAGCCTCCATCCGCGATGAATTCACGGTATTCGCCGTTAGTGACCAGCTTTCTGCCCAGCGCGAAAGGCTCTAGCCACGCTTTATGCTGTGGACGCTCATTGTCGAAGCCAAAGCCGTCGTCCGCAGGCTGACCTACCTCCACTAATCCGCCTTTATAGAATTCGAAGCCGGCTTCGGCAGGCTCCCGTTCCGGTAGTTCGGACTGCACGTAGACTGGCGCGAGCGGATTGCAGCCGAGATTGTACTTGAGGTCGGTGAGCATCAATTCCTGATGTTGTTGCTCATGGTTGAGACCGAGGTAGAGCCGGCTCGATATCTCACCCTGGTCGGCATGGACCGGTAGGTCCAGGAGGGCTGACACGGCCTTATTGACGTGCTGCCGGTATTCCAACACTTCGTTGAGTCCCGGCCGGGACAGCAGGTGCCGTTGCGAGCGAGGATGCTGTTTGCCGATACCGTTGTAGTAGGAATTGAAAAGGACCTGAAAGCTTTCGTCGTAGCGCCGGTAACCCGGACTGAAAGGGGTGAGAGTGAACGTCTCAAAAAACCAAGTAGTATGGGCGAGATGCCACTTTAGGGGACTGGTGTCGGGCATTGCCTGAAGGTTGCAGTCCTCGGCGCTGAGAGAAGCGCATAACAGTTCTGTCTGATCACGAACTTGCCTGAACCTGAAGCTGTTGTTCAAAGGCGCTTGCTTTAGCATGACTTTGCATCCTTGCTTGTTCGGTTTGGCTTTCAGTTTCCGTCTCGCAGACTCTTAAAACCCAAGATATACAGTTGTAGAAAAAGTGGCAGGTAAAACTGAATCTAAACTGAAATTTCTCTTGTTTAATCTTTCGTGATGATAATGCCTGTTCACTGTAGGTCTGCAGCTGACCAGGCGGATGGTAGTTTTGTAGGGCCCGGAAAAAGCTGGTAGCTGAGAGTGAGATTAGCGCAACGGAGGAGAACCCGACAGGAGCTATACCAGCCGTAGGCTACCGTATCGTGACCGAATCATAGTAATCGAATCTGCGTTTTAGCTACTGTCCTAGTTGGGTGATCACTGTCGTGGTTACATCGAACACTTAGGCCTAAGTGTTCAGCAGGCGTACGCTTTATAAAGACGTAGCCCGTTCCTGCGGACACTTTTGAAAAGAGGCACAGTGTGCCAAAGGAGTTTTCATGTCCAGACGCAGAAAATATGAGTCGGAATTTAAACGCGAAGCCATCGCTTTGACCCGTCAATCTGGCGTGAGCTACCGTTAGAGATGGGAATTAACCCCAATCTTCGGGCCCGGTGGCGCAGAGAAGCGGGTGCCGACACAGACAACGCCTTCAATGGAACGGGGTCACCGAGAGATGAAGAGCTTGCCCGGTTAAAGCGTGAACTGCACGAGTGAAGAAGAAACGCGAATTTTTGCGCGAAGCGGCAGCGTTCCGTTCTTCAAAAAGGAGTTGTCCTAGGGTATCAGGCGGTTCACGTTGTCGCAGTCACTTCCCGGTGCGTCCTACGTGCCGACGCCTTTCACCGAATTCAAAGCCGGTCTGGGGCTGAAAGTGGGTAATTAACAGTTTGCTACGTGCATAACACAGAACCCTGCGAGACAGGTTGCCGGGTTGGACGTTAAATATGGGCGGTGCAATGGCGTTTCCGTTTCTAACCTGCGGCGATTCACCAATTAAGCTATCCAGGCGCTGCTGAGCGTCGAGTGAGCGACTCCCTCTTTGCGTGTGGCCGGCGGTAGCAATAGCACCAACAGTAGCTCGACAGCTACAACCTCGGGCCGAATCTATGGCTTCGGCTCGGTTATGTTCAACCGCGTTCAAGCCAGTGGTGTGAGTGCAGATACGGTTTCGATAATACCAAATTTGACACATTGAACGCCGGCATGGAGCCTTAATCTTTCCCGAAAGAGCGTGAAGGGTAGAGGTCGAAGGTAGCTTAAAGGCGGATGGTCTACTCAAGGCTGAATTGGTTAAATACACGGCTAACGAAATCAAGCTGAGGGTTGCCTAAGCAGCCATCTCGGCCAACAGGTAACATCTGCCTGAAAGAAGATTCTTCGGCATCTGATCAAGGATTGGTCACTATGGGTTGCCCTAATGCCTCCAGTATTACCGACAATCTTTTCATGGTGTGACAATTCTTATCGTCACTAATAATTTTCTGTACCACAACGAGAGCACTGGGCCAACTTAAATGAAAGTGCCGAGAATTCCTGATAATGAAGCCGAGCGCTTGTCCGCCCTCAAAGCTCTAAAACTGCTGGACACTCCCCCGGAAGAGCGCTTCGATCGATTGACCAGGCTGGCCCAGCGATACTTTAATGTTGAGACCGTATTAGTTTCTCTGATAGATGCCGACCGTCAGTGGTTCAAGTCCCGTCAGGGCACAGAAATCTGCGAGACTGAGCGCACCGTCTCGATCTGTAGTCACACGATAACGATGGAAGACGGCATTTTCGAGGTGCCTGACGCGTTAGTGGACGAGCGCTTCTCTGGTAACCCGATGGTCGCTGAAACTCCCCATGTTCGTTTTTACGCGGCAGTCCCTCTCTCATCAACCGCCGGGTTTCGTCTCGGCACTTTCTGCCTCGTCGGAACGAAACCGCGCCGGCTTAACGAGGAAGAGCGCCAGTCGCTGCTCGACTTCGCCGCCAGCGCTGAGGAGGAAATCAATTCATTCCATGAAAAGCAACTACAGAAACAGCTAGCGGCGAGTGAGACCCGGAACCAGGCCGTTCTCGACGCCATGCCGGATATGGTGTTTGTCGTTAACCCCGATGGGCTCATTCTTTTCTGCCAGGATCACGCGGAATTACCGGCTGCCCGGAAGACCATGCTGGGCTGCCTTCCGCCTGAGTCAATGCCCCCGACCCTCACCGCGAAGTACAGGGACGCGATAGCGCATACGCTAACAACTGATACGCCCGTGACGTTGGAATATGAGTCGCACAGCCGCCCTGGCCATTTCGAAGCGCGCTTTAAGCGGCTGAGTGAAGAAGAAGTTCTGATTCTTGTGCGCGACATCAGTCAACAGAAAGAATCCGAAGCCAAGGTTTACGAGTTGCTGAGTCGGTTGGAAAAGCTCACGTCGAATCTGCCCGGAATGATATACCAGTATCAGCGCTGGCCCGATGGGCGTGCATGTTTTCCGTACACCAGTGAAGGGCTGACTTCCGTTTATGGTATCCCCGCCACAGGGCTGGACAAAGACGTCTTACCCGTTCTGGAACTGATTCATCCCAAGGACAAGCCCCGTGTAGTAGAGGGTATTCGAAAATCCTTCAGGGATCTCACCACCTGGGAGGAACACTTCCGGCTCGAACACCCGTCGAGGGCCAGCATCTGGATTGAAGGACGTGCTACCCCGGAGCGGCTGGCTGATGGGAGCACCCTGTGGCACGGTTTTTTGGCTGATATTACCGAGCGTAGACGGCTGGAGCAGGCCCAACAAGAACAGGCCATACACACGCAAGCGATTCTGGATAACGTCGTGGATGGGATCGTGACCGTGGATGAGGCCGGGGCTATTGTCTCGGCGAACCCTGCGGTCCAGCAGATGTTTGGTTACTCAGCATCCGAGCTCTTGGAAATAGAGATCAAGGTGCTCGTTCCCAATCTCTATCGGGACGCATGGAAAGATTCTGCTTGGGCTGACCAAAGCCTCTCTGGGTCTCAGAGTGCAGGGATTAATCGTGAAGTTGAGGCCGTCCAAAAAAATGGCCGAACGTTTCCTATGGACCTGACTGTTTCCAAAATCGTCCTTGAAGGCCATACCCTCTATATCGGTGTCATGCGGGACATTTCCCAGCGCAGAAATGCCGAGAAAGAAATCAATGAGCTCGCGTTCTACGATTCACTGACGCGCTTACCCAACCGCCGACTGTTCCACGATCGCCTTGCACACGCTCGCTCGGTCAGTAAGCGCTTAACAAGCTATGGAGCGCTCCTCTTTATAGACTTGGACCATTTCAAACGCCTGAACGACACCGCTGGCCATCATACTGGCGACAAGCTTCTGCAGCTGGTTGCCAGGCGCCTCCTCAGCTGTCTTCGAGAAGGCGATACCGTGGCACGTCTAGGTGGTGACGAGTTTGTGGTGTTACTAGAAAGCTTAGGCGAGGATGTAACGTCGGCCGCCGCGCATGCGGAAGCCATCGGTGAAAAAATCCGGCTCAATCTTAATCGGCCCTATACTCAAATTAGTCCCAACTATGAAGGCTCACCCAGTATCGGGGTCACGCTGTTCATCGGTCATGACGTGCCGGTAGAGGAGATCTTAAAACAGGCCGACCTGGCAATGTATCAAGCCAAGGCAGCCGGCCGAAACAGATTGGTGTTTTTTGACCCGCAGATGCAGGCTGACGTTATGGCACGCGCCACGATGGAGAATGAGCTGCGGATCGCCGTTAACGAACAACAGTTTGAGTTATTTTATCAGGTTCAGGTAGATGGTAATCGTAGGGCCACCGGAGCCGAGGCCTTGCTTCGGTGGCACCACCCGGTGAAGGGTTGGGTCAGGCCAAATGACTTTATTCCTCTGGCGGAAGAAACCCGGCTCATACTACCCATTGGCCAGTGGGTGCTCCAGTCAGCCTGCCAACAGCTTGCAGTTTGGGGCCGCCGGTCTGAAACTGAACACCTGACTCTCGCCGTCAATGTGAGTGCCTTACAATTAGCCCAGGCGGACTTTGTAGAACAGGTCCTGGCAACGGTTGAGCGGACAGAAGCCAATCCGAACCGGCTTAAACTGGAGCTGACTGAGAGCCTGCTCGCTTCCGATATCGATACCATAATCTCCAAGATGGATGCACTCAGAGCGAAAGGAATCAGCTTTTCGCTGGATCATTTCGGAACCGGGTACTCATCACTGGCCTACCTGAAAAGAATGCCTATTGAACAACTGAAAATTGATCAGAGCTTTGTCCGCGACATCCTCCTCGACCACAACGGCAACATAATTCCAAAAACCATCGTTGCGTTGGGCAAGAGCATGGGGCTGACGGTCATCGCTGAAGGCGTTGAAACCGAGGCGCATTGGAGACTTCTTGTCGAGATGGGTTGCTCTGCCCATCAAGGGTATCTGTTCGGCCATCCCATGCCGGTGGAAGAGTTCGAGAAATCCTTAAGCCCTGTTGACCTTTCCCGTGGATAGCATAGAAATTCTAAGTTAAGTCTGCAGGAAATTACGAATAGCGCTCCAGCTCAAGCCAGAAATCGCCAAATCCGATCTTAAGGTCTGGATTACCTTTGACTCGGACGTATGTGTTTACCGGAATTTGCAACCCACCTTTCTGGTACGCCTCTTCTGCACTGCCAATCTTCCATTCGACTCCCAGCCGTTGAAGTGCTTCCTTCGCCACCTGGTCGAAGCCGCCTTCCGCGGCGAGCATCTGCCTTCCATTTATTCTGTTGGGGCGAGTTTTAGCGTAAAGCCCTTCGCCAATCGGAGCCAGAATTCCTCGTTCAATCAACTGATTTAGAGCTTGCATTACCTGTTTGGCATCTCCAATAGCCTGGAAATCGTCCGGGAGAAATACATTGCGCTCGCTGACGCTGACCATCTCCTCAAGCCGGGTGATAGCAGGAACGTCACTTTGCGCGTCCCAACCTTGCTTCATAATAATTCCCTTTCAGGTTGGAGAGAATGTCTGCCGGCGCTGGAAACCCCCAGCTCAACAAAGAAAGGGACGTTCGACCTATGGTACCGAGTCGAGGTAGGACACCACGTCGTCCAGCCCGTCGCCGCTCGCGAGTCGCTCTCGCGGGCTAGAGTTGAACCATTTATTCCTTGTCGTCATCCAGTGAGCCATCGCGCCACTGTCATTTCCCGTTATTGCAGAAAGTCGCTTGTATACCCGAATTATTTGCAGTGCCCGCTGCCCGTTAGTGCCGGTAGGCTCAATAGCGTCGGCCTGAAGAACATCGACGCCTAGAATTGCCGTAAGCTGCTCTTCCGGGATGCTCAGGCGAAGCGCCGCGCGTCTGGTCGCCTTGGCCAGAACTTTGGAGGGGTTGGTGGTATTAACAGAAGCAGCCACGCCTCGTGCTCCTTTTTGGTAGTCACATCCGATCTTGGCAACCGTGGAATCCGAATTATACCCTTCGCAGCAATACCAATACGCGTGCTACTGCTGGGAAAAGAGAGTCTGATGCAATCTACGCTCGCACACCCCTGAACCGTCAGTCGTAGAATAGAGTAAGTCGTTCTTTAGTTTATAAATGTAATCGATATGCAGCAGGTCAGCGCTGTCACCGACGGCAATCAGCTCCTCCAGTTGATGCATTTCCCATCGTTCCGTACCGTTCATTTGTGGCGGTATAACCAACATGACCTGTTCAATCCAGAAACATTCGCTGGTTTCGTCAATAAGCCTCACGAGGTCTGATGCTTCGGTAAATAGATAGTGTCGATGCCCTTTGCCCTGGACATGAGAAAACGCGACATTCACATAGAACCAAGGGGCATCGCTGGATAGCTCGACCAAGCGCCAATATCGTTCGCCGCCAAATGGTCGACCTAGAAGCTTTTCGGCGTGCTGTTGTGTCATGAACATACTAACTCTCCTCAATATGCACACTATAGTTTGTAGTGCTATAGCGTGCAATGGGTTGTCATGCCCCTTTTCAGGGGGCGGCATGAAACTGCAAACGGCATTTGGTCAAACGCTAAAGCGCCATCGGAAAGCTAAAGAACTATCTCAAGAGGCGTTTTCAGAAGTGAGCAGCAGGACATACCTGAGCGAGTTGGAGCGCGGGCTGAAAAACCCCTCACTGGATAAGATCGACGAGCTGGCTAGGACAATGGGAATTCATCCTTTGACGCTGCTGACGGACTGCTTCTCATGTAAAGATGGTGTAGCGGTTGAGGATATTTTTGCGACGATTACGCGGGAGCTGGAGAGCCTCAAAAGTACTAGCAAGCCGACACGACGTCCGGGGCCCTTTGGATCTCGCGTTTGACCCGCCAGCGGTGCAGCTCAGCTCTTCTATAATGTACCTTTCTCCCAGGTGCTAAATGGCTACTTAGCAGACCTGCGGGTCGAAGGGCGGACGGGGTAATGCTGGCGTTAGGTTTGCGCGGATCGTTTTCCCGAGGCGTAAATGAACAGTTGGCTGACGGCGCGGATCGCCGACGGATAATGATTACATGGAAGCAATGAAACCTATGGGCTAATCTACTGTTTTATGGAGTCGGAGTGGAGAGTTGGCCGTAGATACCTGCGTAAAACGGGACTAATCATTCTGGATATGCTTTCGACCTCAAAAGATGAGGCGAGGTATGCATCATGGGTGCACTTGCCATGACAAGGGAGCCAATAGAAAAAAATATACCGAAGAAAGGTAGGGCGAATGCTAAACGATCCCAAAAATGACCCAAAGAGCTGGGAGGCCTACTTCAAAGACATTTTGAGAAGATTCTACGGGCCCTCGAATATGAAAGACATCCCGGACTCTTACGGCGGCGATTTCGGAATCGAGTGCTATTCTTTCTCCGGGCACGTATTTCAGTGCTACTTGCCAGAGCAAATTAGTGACAAGGAAAAGCTAACGAAGCTGCAAAAAGATAAGATAAGAAAAGATATTCAGAAGTTCACGGTAAAGAACGTGAAAAAGTTTGCTCAGCTTTTCGAGGGGATGCAAATTTCTAGATGGATATTAGCTACTCCTGAATATTACGACTCAGATATGGCCATGTATTGTTCTGAAAAGTCGGGAAAAGTAAGGAAGCTTGGGCTCTCTTACGTATCGCCTGATTTTCAAATTCTGTTACAAACAGAAAGCGATTATAGAACTGAGGTAAGAGCGCTACAACGTGACAGTTATCAGCTTTTACTGAACTTCAGCCATGTTGAAGAAGACATGGCGGCCGATTGGATTAGCCAAAATCTTTCTTTTTTGAAGAAGATCGATTTAAAGTTACCCAAGATCGTCGATCCGGATAAAATCGACCAGATGAAGTCTTTTCTTGTTCAGAAGTACCTTGGGTACCAAAATCTACTGGATCATTTGAGAGTAGAGTGGCCGGATATTCATGTCACGATTAATGCTCTTATAAATAACCGGAGGAGCTATCTAGAGGCAAGATTTCTAACTGATTGCTCGAAGCAGCCCGGAGCAGTAATACAAGCCGAGATTCAGCAACTAAAGGATGATATAAGCAGCGAAATCCCTACTTTAAAGAAAACCGATCTCGAACTAATAAAATATGGGGTCATAGCCGACTGGCTAATACGCTGCCCTCTGGACTTCTGATATGGAAATTAACGACATTCTCGGCGCACCCTTTACATTCAAAAAGCGCAAAAACTATACTCCCTGTGATACGAGGCCACTGTGGAAATCGTGTTCCATTGTTCTAGCTCTCGGAATTACGGGTAACCGCTATTCGGCCTCGCTAACAAAGATTCACGTTGCAAACTGGATTATAAAAAAAGAGGAACATCTATCGTTTTTTGTTGAGTGGGCTGGGAAAGACGACAGAAAGCGGCCGGACGTTAGGTTAGAGCCGGCAGTTGACAGAGTTATCAACTTGTTGGTATCGAACGAGATCGTAGATAAAAACAAAGGAAAGATTGTACTAACCCGAATAGGTACTGATCTATTCCATGAGTTAAACTCCGAAAATATTTACTCTGTAGAGAAAAATTCGCTGTCCAAGGCAAAGCGGTATCTTTCTGAAGCTGCTGTTAAGCGCCTATTTGAAGGGGTTTAGTTTTGTCATTAACGATAGAAAGGTTAATACTAAGATCGAACACGGCAAAGGGCCCTTACGGCGTAGATATAGAATTTTCGCGTGGTCTATTCATATTGAGGGTCGAGAATAGTCACGGAAAGTCTACCTGCATTAACGCAATAGCCTATGCGCTAGGTATGGAAATGGCTCTGGGGCAGCAGACTTCGAAGCCGCCATTCCCGCCGTCAGTACTCAAAAGCATTCAGGACGAGAATGGTTCAGAAATGTTAGTTGTCTCTTCTGATGTTGTCCTTGAAATAAGCAATGCTAGAGGACAAAAAGCTACCTTAAAAAGGGACATACTCGGCGCTGACGCCGGCGCAGTCATAACCGTCTATCCTTCTGGCATAAGCTCCCAGCTTAAAGACGGGAAAAGGCTATTTATACATAAGGAAGGTGATACTACCAGAGAGCTTGGTTTTTATAAATGGCTTGCTGATTTTATCGGGTGGGAACTCCCAATGGTACCTAGCAGTAATGGGTCAGAATCGCCGCTTTATCCTGCACTTCTGTTCCCGCTACTCTTTGTTGAGCAGAAAAAAGGGTGGGGGTCAATACAAGCGACGACGCCCCACCATTTTCAAATTATACATCCAAAAAAGCGGGCTCTTGAGTTTATTATGGGGCTGGACGTCAACGAGACAGTCAGGAAAAAGGCCGCAAACAAAAGACGTATTGATGACGCTATTGAGAAATGGAAGCTCTTGTTCGCCCGACTTGAGGCTTCTGCCGTTCGGCTCGGCGGCAAGGTTAGCGGTGTCAAAGATAATCCGAGTGCCAAATTTGACCCTTTTAAGTTAGATATCTTGCTGGAGTATCAGGAAAAATGGACGCCTTTGAGTAACGCTCTTCAAGGAAGTAGAGGTGAATTAATCAGCCACGTAGCTGGTAAACAGAATTTTGCGGCTAAGAAGAACGACGAGGCTCAGCGGAAACGCATCAGAGAGCTAAATGCGGAACTGGTAGAGAAAGAGAACAGGTACGATGATATCACTGATGAACTATCGTTTATAAGGCACCAAGTTGCAGCGACCAGGCAGCGTATCAAGGCCCTAATCGACGACAAGAGAAAATATGAGGATCTCAAAAAAGTTAAAAGCTTTCATGTTCTGAAGGGTCTGCCAGTTCTCAACAATGAGTGCCCGACGTGCGGCCAAGAATACTCAGATCATAGCGTCCAATTGGACTGCGCTGATAACTTGATGACTCTGGACGAAAGTCTAGATTTCATAAAGGATCAGATATTTACTTTCAACAGCGTCCTTCATAGTTACACCACCCAGCTAGAGGTTAGATCTTTAGAGCTGAAAAACGTTGAGCAGGCAATTGATCGCTATGGAAATGATGTGGATAGGTTAAAGAACGATCTGTATGCTGAAAGCGTTATTTTTGATGAAGAGTACTTAAGAGATAAGATAACACTTGAGAATCGTGTCGGTAGTTATGAGGAAGCGCTAGTTCAGTTGGCTTCTTTTAGGAATGAATTTGATACGTTGCATACTCAGTACAAAGAACTAGTCCGGTTGCGTAGAACCTTTCCTGAACAGGGCTTTAGCATAGCCGATAGTAAAAAGTTAATTCTGCTTCAGAAAGAGGTTGTTCGGCTTCTTTCTGAATTCGATTTTTCAAGCTTCGATCCTGAGTTATTAGAGATATCTAGGGATACTTATTTACCGACTAGAGAGGGTTTCGACCTAGGCTTCGACACATCAGCAAGCGATGGCATTCGAGTAATTTGGAGCTATCTTATTAGTCTTTTTCACCTACGGGACACCTGTCAAACCAATCACCCAGGTGTTCTCATATTTGATGAGCCTCGTCAGCAGGAAGCGAACAAGTTAAGCTTTACTGGTCTTCTTAGGGGAGCATCTAGGGCGGCTAATTCTGGGCAGATCATTTTCGCTACCTCGGAAGAAGAACAGGTTTTGGAAACTGCACTGGAAGGTGCGGACTATACCTTACTTTCGTTCTCTCCTGCTGAGGGGAAAGTGCTGCGGAAGCTCGGGAGTTAAAACTAATAGTAGGACATCGGCTCGAACGCGGATCTGGGGGAACGTTAGCTAGACATCCGTCTGAGCGATGACTACTAAGCTGAAAGCTAGCGAACGACCAACAAGACGCGCACGCTAATCGAGCTCAACATTTGAACTACAGAAGGGACCAACTTGTCGCGTCCTTGCGACTTTAAGAGCTCGGACATCTGAAACTAACGGCAGCCTGCAGCTCATTTGCGAGTCGCAGCTCTAGCTTCGAATTGCTTAATATCGTTCTCGTGCCACCGTGTTGTCGATGGGCCGAGCTTGTGTGGCTGGGGGAAAAAGCCATCCCCTACCCAGCGCCAGATTGTGGCTGGGGAAACACCGTAGCGTGCTGCCAGCTGTTTGATATTAAGGTACATGCGTTACATCCTCTTGTCGTTAAGTAATTCTGGATACGATACCCAGAACAGCCGAGGGAAGGGGGCGTGTAATTACCAAAATTCCGCAATAACACAAGAATCGCCTTGAGCAACGAAGAAGGGGCACTACGAGTAGTGCTCTCTCTGAAGTCGTGCCACTCGGCGGGTGGCGCTAATCCCCAGTTAGAAGCGGGAGCCGGTGTCCATCAGTATTCGGATAAGCGGATACGCCTGCGAAGAGTGGCGATTTTGTGTGTTGTGATAGTAGAGGCTCAGAAAAACTCTCTTCTAGAGAGTGAGGAGAAATCAATGGCGGCTACTAAGCCAGTCATGTCTATGCCTGAGTTGCTGGTGTTCACGAAGCTATTTGTGATTGGTTT
This sequence comes from Hydrocarboniclastica marina, assembly GCF_004851605.1. Taxonomy (GTDB): domain Bacteria; phylum Pseudomonadota; class Gammaproteobacteria; order Pseudomonadales; family Oleiphilaceae; genus Hydrocarboniclastica; species Hydrocarboniclastica marina. Next base: position 2,543,484 of record NZ_CP031093.1, on the reverse strand, counting down.
CGTGCTTGCGGAAGTTTGGCGTGCAGCGGTCTACCTAGGCGGGAACTTTGCCGCGACATTATCCGCAGCAGACCCCTGGGTCCTGAGCGTGGGGTTACTGGTTGGAGTGCTCATATGCTTGAGCTACGCATTCAAGCGGGAAGCACATGTTGCTACCGCGCGGATGGTCGTTAGTCTTCGATTCGACCTGTTAGTAGCGCTATTCATCGGGATCTGGGTAAATGTGTTGGTTTCTCCTTTGCTGGTCAGCGTTCACTCAGCGCTTGGAAATGCAGATCCGAATTGGGCTCCAGCTATTTTGCTCATGCTCAGCGCAATCTTGCTGTCGTCGCTAGTTCGACAGTGCTGGCCGAAACTCAAGAAAACAGCTCCTCAGCTTTACTTTATCGCAGACGAAGAGATCGACGACGAAAAAGAAGATCTTTTTGAGAGTATATCGCAAGCCAGATCGTTCGCAGAGACCGTCCTTGCAAGCGGGGCCCATCCAGGCCTCATCTTTGGAGTGGAAGGGCCCTGGGGCGTTGGAAAGACGAGCTTCATTAATCTTGCTGAACAGCACTGGGCTAAGGCCGAAGATCGGGTCATCGTTTGTCGATTTGAACCGCTTAGGTATACATCAGAGCCTGACCTCACGGGTCGTCTAATTCGCGACTTATCGGCTGCAATCCAACGCAGAGTTTTCGCTCCAGAGTTCCGTCCTGCGGCGTCGAGGTATTCTCGACTGATAAAGGGAAAGGCCGACTTCTCGTTCTTCGGCTTCAGGCTCTCACTGGAGCCATCGCAGGAAACTGTCGACGCTCTGCTAGACGATATCGATGAGGTTCTCCGGCGAATTGATCGTCGGGTGATCATTGTTATAGACGATCTTGACCGTCTCGACGCTAAAACTGTGAATAACGTTCTGTTTGCAACACGGCAGACGTTCAAGCTGTCCCGGGCAACCTATATTTTGTGCTATGACACCGAAGTTCTTGCCGAAAGCCAAGAAGAGAGTTCGAGAGCGCGAGAGTTCCTTGAGAAGTTCGTGACCGTAAAGTTGAGTTTGTTTGTTGACAGTTCCAGTATTCGAGATTTTCTACGAAGGGACTGGCAGCGATCAGAAAATAAACTCGGCTTAATTCCTTCCGACACAATGCTGAAGCTCGGCGCTGTGCTCTGCGAACTTGCGGACATTCTCAATGGTGACCTCGCGGCGAGTTACTTGCCGGTTGTAGGCGACATGCGCAAGGTAAAGCGCTTCGTTAACGCCATGCTTCTAATGCAGATCGAGAAAAGCGACCTAGGCCGGACGGACTTTAATAGGCGCGACCTCATTAATCTGATGCTCTTGCATTTACACTTTCCTGGACTGTTTAGACGCATTTACGCCGAGGAGACGGAAGGCAGATGCGGCGATTTTTCCGTGCGCCGCGAATATGGAGAAAGCGAATTCAAAAACTCAGTCGGCTTTTCAAAGTGGGTAGAAATGTATCCTGGAACCGCGGGTTTCCTCTTGAGCCAACTTTTTGATGTAACGGATTTGGAACTTAGTCATGCAAGCGGTGTTGAAGAGGAAGTACTGGCATCGCGTGCTTGCTTTAATCAAGACTCATTCAGGAATCTTGAGGCTTATCTAAAACTTATAGTCCGCTTCGCTACGCCCGAGCCGCAAGCGACTTTCGTTCTATACCAGAAAGCCGTTGACCAAGTTCGGGGCGGCGTGCCCGTTGTTTCTATTCTGACATCACCTGATTTTCAATTAGCGCGCGGTGAAGCCCCACACGACCAGTTTTGGCGGGTGCTCGTCAATCGGTCTCATGATTTTACTAACGCCCCCGCTGAGGATTCGATCAACGCGCTTATCGAGTACCTGCCTCGTTATTCGTCGATCGCGCTCAGTGATAGAGGTTTACGGCAGCGATCGATCTATTCGCTCCTGCGACTTCTGGATCGTTCTGGTTGGGGAAGAACATCAGGTCGTCGATTGCCGAATACTAATGAAAATACTGTAGAGATCGCGTGGCGGATATTCGGCGAAAAGCCGCATAACGGCAAGGGAATACTACATCGCCTGACGAGTAGCGATCGTGGCATCCTTGGTTGGAATGACCTCATGCTGTTCAGACTCCAATGTAGTGCGGATCGCCAAGGACAGTTGCATAACCTCCAGTCAGCCCTCATCGCGCATGCAGATAGAAGAGCGCCAACCTCTGGCTTGGTTAGCACCCTCGCAACTTTAGGAATGAGAAAACTATCTCAAGAGGTATTTGCGTTGTTCAAGCGAACCTACATCGATCCACAGCGTAACTTTCATGCGGAAGCAAGTGCTATCCCGGCTGAAACGCTTTTTGGTGAGGCTCCATCTGCACCCGGTCACGAAGAGAATGGAGTCAGTGCAGAAGGGGAGGAAGTCGCTACATCGCTGAATGAACGCGTCTCTTCGGCTCGAAATACTATTAGGTCTTTCATCATCTACCAACTGAGCAATCCGTCCCCTCCAAAAGGCTCAGGTGTAGGTTGTGGATACTACGACGAGTATGGGGATGGTGACGACAAAGGCATTGCTGCGGCGATGAACCGGTACGTGTTTGGTGTTTGCTTCAACCCAGGTTGCAAGGAAGACAACATTTTTTACTTTCTTGACCATTGCCTTACAAACTTGACCAGTCCGCTTGTCTCGGGAAATTTTGAGGGAGGATACGTAGCGACCAAGTCGGCCCTACCGGCGGGACTTGATCCACTTGAGATGGGTAGATATTGGCGTCAACATGGAGAGCTCATTCGTCAACGCGTCAATGGCAGGAAGGACAATTACGTTTTTACCACAAGTTACAAAGCTTCTTATAGTGACGATCTGCCCCAAATATTCGATGTGCTTGATGAGCTAGCTGAAGATGCAGTGGCGGTTGATGCGAAGCCCGACGAATAGCTCCTAGCCTCAAACACGGCTAATTCTTCCTCAAGCGACACGGGGAAGCTGTGCTTGCGCCTGAGCGGTCGGGGTAGGGGTGGTCCCATGGCTGTGAGTTGAGGCCTACTCCCGTCAGTCTTTCTGCAATACAGCGTGGTCCTGTCAGCCCCTGAGCACAATACAGACACTCGCGAACGCGCATTGACTCGCCGCTAATTGGTCGCTTTTCGGTTCAGTTGACCCTCCAGCTGATTCAGACGTTCGAGAGCCTGATCAATGCTCGATATGCGTCTTGCTTCCGGGCTATAGATCTCGCTTGCCTCCGGCGGCTGTTCCAGCCAATGGTTGTGATAACATACTTGCAATAGCGATAACAGCAGAAACAACCCATCCGGTCGACTGCATGAGGCTCGGTCGCCGAACCATTTTCTGAGTTCGAACCCGTTCATAACCTAACCTCCTGCCGGACCGCGAATAAAATCCGCGCCTCCTAGCCCGTCAATCTTATACCTTTGTCTTGCTGGGTCGTAAGCACATCCTGCCTATAGCACCAAGCTCTAAGCCGGGAATGCCGGACCTTTATAAAAACTAACGATTTTCAGATTTCATCTCGCGTTGGACAAACTTTTCAAAGCTGTTCATCAACCGCCTCCGCTTCGGAAGCAGCTGGCCACGCTTGTATGCTGCCCTAGCCGAGGAAGAGTCAAGGTGCGAGAGCGCTAATTCCGAAACATAATCCTCGACTTGGCCCATCTCAGTTGCATAGTCTTTGAAAGCGCTACGCATACCGTGAGCAGTACCAACCTTTCCGTACTCAGGATCCATAAAGCCCGGTCCGCCGGCTTCGACATCGATGCGATGAATCTCTTTCGCTGTGAGGTTCAGCGCATTTTCGCTCATGTTCGGCTTACCACGATAGCCAGGGAAAATATAACTACGTAAGCGTCCGGCAGTCCCATCTTTACCGGATGAATAGGCTATGCGACCCCGTGAAACGCACGCTACCCTTGCAGCTAAAACATTGACCCTATGTCAGAAGCTCCTGTTGGGTAAGCAAACATTGTCGTCTTGAGGTCCGTGGTGGTGAGTCGGTGACGGATGGCGAGTGCAAATAGGTTGATGACCTCATCTACGTTAGGTCCGACGAGATGAGCCCCCAGTATGCACTCAGTTTCCTCCTCGATCAGAATCTTGAAACCATAGACCGGTTCGGCGGCTTGCCTTGCAGTAAACCAGTCCGACGCCCGTTGGCTTGAGATGCGAAAACGTAGCCCCTGCTCTTGGGCCTGCGTTTCGTTGAGTCCGGCCGAGGCAATGGGCGGGATCGTGAAAGCGACACTCGGCACGCCGGCGTAGTCCGGTCTGGCAGGTTTGCCATCGATCAGATGGGCGGAGACCACCTTGGCGTCATGGCTCGAAACGGGCGTGAGTGGCGGCCCCATCTGGGCGGCGTCACCGGCTGCGTACACCCCCGGGTTCGACGTGCTCTGTAGGTGTTCGTTTAACGATAGACGGCCTTCCCGGGTCTCCACCCCCGCGGCTTCCAGATTGAGCGCCTTGAGCGCGGGAATTCTGCCGGCTGCGTGTATGACCAGATCCGCTTCAACGGTATCAGTTTCGCCCTTCGAGGATACCCGCACGCTGTAACCGGCCGCTGTTTTCTCAATGGCTTCGACATTTGTTCGGGTTCGGACATCGATACCCTGGTTGTGAAAGCTGTCCATCAGCCAATCCACCAGGTCAGGATCGAACGGCTTGAGCATGCGCTCGCCACGCTGGAGGATAGTGACCTGGGCACCGGCACGGGCGGCCAGGTGGGAAAACTCGGCGGCGATGTAACCGCCGCCAACCAGGACAATTCGACTCGGCAACTCTTCCAGCGCCAGAAAATCTTCGTTGTCTATCAGATGTTCTTCACCCGGAATTCCCAGCATGACTGGCTCGGCACCGGAGGCGATCAGCACATGCTGTGCTTCCAGGGGGTGTCCGTCGACTTCGAGACTATTGGGACCGGTGAAGCGAGCTTGCCCATGAAAAATATCGATACCTTTGTCTTCGAAGCTGCGCTCGTTTTTCTGTGGGATCGGATCTGTAAACCCCCGTTTGAAGCGGAGTAGTTCTGTCCAGTCGATACGGACTTCGCCTTGCAGCCCCTTTCCCTGCATCCGGCGCGTATGATCCAGGGCCTTGGCACCCTCGATCATCATCTTTTTCGGGTCACAGCCGCGCAGAGCGCAGGTTCCTCCGTAGGGACGGAAATCGACAACTGCAATACGCCAATTCGCAGCCTGCGCACGCATAATGACCACTTTGGCAGCGGTGCCGGTACCAATGACAATGAGATCGTACGGTGTCGCCATGCTGTTGCCTCCTTGCTCGATGCCGAAATGAAGCCACTTTCAAGATGCGGATGCCCGCCGGCAGGGGCGTGACTTGGATACACCGCACTAAATAACTCACCGTAGGCCTGTAGTTTGTACAGCCTCAATACCTTGCCTGTTAAGTCTACGTAACCGCCCCGCGGCCTGGAGGCTAAAGTGGTTCGGCGTTGCTTGTCTATCCGGCGCAACAGGACAGCTGTGTCACGTCCTTGGTGAAGGTCTGTGCACAGAGCTTGAGCCCCTCTACCATGGTCAGGTAGGGGAATAACTCGTCAGCAATATCCTGCACCGTCATGCGTGCACGCAGAGCCATGACCGCCGTCTGGATCAGTTCGCCGGCTTCACCGGTCACCGCCTGGACCCCGAGCAGGCGACCACTGTCACGCTCGGCAACAATCTTGATGAATCCGCTGGTATCAAAGTTGACCAGCGCACGGGGCACGTTGTCGAGAGTCAGAGTGCGGCTATCGACGGCAAAACCCTGGCCCTCCGCTTCCGCCTCGGACAAGCCGACGGTGGCGATCTGAGGGTCGGTGAAAACTACCGCAGGCATGGCGCTCAGATCCAGCTGTGCCTGGCCACCAGTCATGTTGATCGCGGCCCGGCTTCCACCGGCGGCGGCCACGTAGACGAACTGGGGTTGGTCGGTACAATCCCCGGCGGCAAAGATGCCGGGCACACTGGTCTGGAGTCGCTCATCGACTACCACCGCGCCTCCATTTGTTTCCACGCCAATGGCCTCAAGATTCAGTGTTTCGATATTCGGCGTGCGGCCAATCGCCACCAGTAGTTTGTCTGCCTTTAGCTCTCCCACGTTCGTAGTCAGCACGAACTCACCATCGGTATGGGCGACCTGGCTGGCCTGGGCACCGTGTATTACCTTGATCCCCTCGGCCCGAAACGCATCCCCGAGGGCTTCGCCGATGGCAGGATCTTCACGCGAGAGCAGTAGGCTACGGGCCAATATCGTCACCTTGCTGCCTAAGCGCGCAAAGGCCTGTGCCAGTTCCACGGCGACCACCGACGCCCCGATCACCACCAACCGCTTGGGAAGGGTATCGCTGGCTAGCGCATCGGTAGAGGTCCAGTAAGGCGTATCCGCTAATCCTGCCACCGGCGCAATGGCGGGTCGGGCCCCGGTGCCGATAAAGGCCCGGTCGAAGGCGACTTCACGTTCGTTGCCGTCCGCCTGGCTGACTATCAGGGTATGCGTATCACGGAAACGGGCCCTACCTTGGATGACAGTGATGGCTTGGTTGTTATCCAGAATGCTTTCGTACTTGCCGTGGCGTAGTTCCTCCACACGCGCCTGTTGCTGGGCTAGCAAACCGGGCCGATGGATCGCCGGTTCCGTCGCCGTTATACCCGCATCAAACGGGCTTTGCCGACGGAGGTGGGCAATGTGCGCGGCACGGATCATGATTTTTGACGGCACGCAGCCGATGTTGACGCAGGTGCCACCGAGGGTGCCTTGTTCGATTAGGGTGACGCGCGCGCCCCGCTCAACGCTTTTCAATGCCGCTGCCATCGCGGACCCACCGCTGCCGATAACGGCGATGTGCAAGGGTTCTCCGGCTTGCTTGTTGGTTCGCATAATCTGTTCCTCAGGAATGTCCGGTGCGGGGATTCCTGGCGCGTCGGTAGAGAGCGTAGGCGGTAACCCCGATTAAAAGGGCCAGGGCGGGCAACAGGACATAGTCGAGATAGCCGAGCCAGGCCGACAGCCCCAGTGTCGCGAGCAATACCACCAGCACGGGTGTGAAACAGCAGAGCGCCACAATCACCGTTCTCACGATTCCAGTAGTCAGGAGGCTGGGCCTTTTCACTGGGTTCTCTCAGACACCCGGCGCGACGGGTACCCTGCATTCTTCGTCGCGGCGGTCAGGTCCGTCACGCTGGCCTCGGTGTCTTCGAAGGTCACTGTCGCGGTCTTTGTCTCGTAGGACACCGAAACGCTCTCTATGCCGGAGACCTGGTTGAGCGCCTTTTTGACGGTGTAGGTACAGGTGGAACAGGTCATGTTGTCAACGGCTAGGGTTACCGTCTGCTGCGCGGCAAAAGCGCTGCCCATGCCTGCTACGGTCAAAATAAAAGTGCTTGCCCAAATGCGAATTTTCATAAACAGGCCTCTCGAAGTCAGGAAGGTTTAGCCCAGGAAAAGCGGGGCAACATACGGCCAAGCAAGCGCCAGCGCGACGAGCGCGGACGCGCTCCACAGCGCGATCTTGATCACCCGTTCTGCCAAGGGAGTGCCGCAGTATCCGTCTACGCCGCACGCATCGGCATGGCAGGCGTTCTTGGGCTTACGGTAAACGTTGTAGAAACCAGCACCGAGCATGAGTAAGGTCATGGCGATAAAATACGGCTGGTAGGGCGCAAGCGCCGTGAGGTTGCTCATCCAGGCTCCGCCGATGCCCAGTGAGAGCAGCACCAGCGGCAGAATGCAACAGGAAGAGGCCAGCACCGCGCCAATGATGCTGCCGCTTGCCAGCAGGCCTTTGCGCCGCGCCGGGTCTGCCTGGGCTTGCTCACCTGGGTAGGCTGTCTCGCGCTCGTGGATCTCCATCTTGAGTCTCTTGTAACGGGGGCATGGCAACCTACAATAGCTCCTGTAGCAACTACAGGGTCAAGACGGGGATTGAGTTATGTCATTGCGTCGAGGGGAACTGGCCAAACGGACCGGCTGCAACATTGAAACCATTCGTTACTATGAGCACATTGGCCTCTTGCCAGATCCTCCCAGAAGCGAGAACGGATTTCGCCGCTACGAGGAAAGCCATGTCATACGGCTCATGTTCATCCGCCGCGCCCGTGGGCTAGGCTTTACGCTGGATGAAGTACGGGATCTTTTGCGGCTGGTCGATGGGGGCCATTACACCTGCGCTCAGGTCCAGGGACTCGCGCTCAGGCATGTAGATGACATTCAGCGGAAGATCGAGGATTTACGTCGTATGGAGCAGGCGCTGAAGGAGATGGCAAATCAATGTAGCGGCGATAATGTGCCCAAATGCCCTATCGTCGAGATTTTGTCGTCCGGGGCGAACTAAGGTGTCCGCTGGGACTCACCGGTCATTCAGCAAGCTCTATGGGGGTTCTCACGTAGCAGGTTGTTCTCCCGCTCCGAACAAGCCAGCTCTCGCTCTACCTTTATGATGTATTAGCTGAGTTCAGTTGGTCAGCCACGGCAGGCAAAACAAACGCCGCACTCTGGTCACTGTTGGCTCTTGGGTGCTCCCCTGGGCTAGCGTCTTTTTTATAGTCAGTAATCGTCGGTTTCCAGTTGTGTGGTAGGAGTTCGTTGATGGCGTTGTTCTTTTGCGTTGGCAGCCGAGTCAGCACATCCTTCAGATAGGCATAGGGGTCATGGCCATTCAGCTTCGCTGACTGGATCAGGCTCATGATGGCGGCCGCCCGCTGGCCACTGCGCAGTGAGCCGGCGAACAGCCAGTTGGATCGCCCCAGTGCCCAGGGCCGGATCTGGTTTTCCACCCGGTTGTTGTCGATGGGCACGGCCCCGTCGTCCAGGTAGCGCGTCAGCACGGCCCAACGCTTGAGGCTGTAAGCCAACGCTTTGGCTGTGCCGGAGCCATCCGGGACTTTCTGGCGGTGCACCAACATCCACTGATGCAAGGCATCGGCGATCGGTCTGGCTTTGGTTTTCCGGATCGCCTGCCGTTTATCCGGTGGCAGATCCTGGGCTTCCCGCTCGATCTCGTAAAGCCTGCCGATGTAGGCCAGGGCCTGGGCCGCCAGTTCACTCTTGTTGGCCTGGTGCAGGTCATAGAACTTGCGCCGGGCGTGGGCCATGCAGCCGATTTCGGTGATGCCGCTGCCGAACCCGGCCTTGTAGCCGGCATAGTCATCACAGACCAGTTTACCCTGCCAGTCGCCCAGGAAGGTGCGGGCGTGCTCGCCCGCCCGGCTGGGCGCGAACTCGTAGACGGTGGCTTTCAGGTCCGAGAACGGCGTGGTGCAGTAGGCCCAGACGTAAGCCTTATGAGTCTTTTTCTTGCCCGGAGCCAGCATGCTGACCGGCGTCTCGTCGGCGTGCAGGACCGGGTGTTCCAGCAGGCTATTTCTCAGCGCATCCACCAAGGGCTGCACCTGCACACCACAGGCACCGACCCATTCGGCCAGGGTGGAACGGGGGATTTCCAGACCAGCACGGCCGAAGATGCGTTCCTGACGATATAGCGGCAGATGATCCGAGTACTTGGCTACCAGCACCTGCGCCAGCAGGCCGGCGGTGGGGATGCCCTTGTCGATGACCTGGGGTGGGACCGGTGCCTGGATCAGGGTTTCGCAGGTGTCACAGGCCCATTTGCCGCGGATATGGCGCTCCACCGTAAATTCGCCGGGCACGTAGTCCAGCTTCTCGCTGACGTCCTCGCCAATGCGCTTAAGTTGACAGCCGCAGCGGCACTGGGTGTTCTCCGGCTCATGGTGGATCAGGGTGCGGGGCAGTTCTGGCGGCAGCGGCGTCCGCTTGGGTTGCTGTTTGGGCCGGGCGGCTTTCTGCGCCTCCGTCATGGCCCGATCCAGCTCGACCTCGATGGCGGCCAGGTCGCTGTCGATCAGCTCGTCCAGCAGGGAACCCTGAACCGCATCCAGCTGTTCGCTACGGCGGGCGAACTTGTGGCGCTTGAGGATGGCCACTTCGTGGGTCAGCTTTTCGATGAGGGCATTGCTGCGCACCAGCTCTCGGTCTTTCCGGCTCAGGACTTGATCCCGGACGTCCAGAGAGTCCATCAGGTCGGTGGCCAGGGCACGGAGCTGATCGGCAGAGAGTTGATTGATATCGGGGCGCTGAGTCATGCCCGATAGTATGCCAAGCCCTTGTGCGGCAGGCGATTCGCAGTTTTGGCTATGGCGAGTTCACTCAGCTTGTGGTTACAGGATGGCGATAACGCCGGCGGCGCCAAGGCGTTGCCAGGGCAGGCCCTGAACCAGGGCGGACAACTGCTCTTGGGTCAGGCATAGTTGGTCACCACGCCAGGCTTCACCCCACTGGAACTTGCCCCGGTTCAGCCGGCGAGCACAGAGCCAGATCCCGAGGCCATCGTGGATCAACACCTTCATCCGGTTGGCCCGTTTGTTGGCGAACAGGTAGGCGCAATGGGGCCTGGCGGAGCCAAAGACCTGGATGACCCGGGCCAGGGCCTTATCCGGCCCCGCCCGCATGTCCAGCGGTTCGGTGGCCAGCCAGATTTCATCGATGCGGATCATCCCAGCAGGTCCCGCAACAGGGCGGCGCACTGATGGGCCTGCTCCGCCGGCCACTCCACCACCACCGCGCCCCCGACACGGGGAATCTCGATGCGGATGCTGCGACGCGGGTCGGTTGGATTGCGGGACGGGCTGGCTGCCGGCAGGCTCAGCGGCACGAAGGCCGACGCGGCTGACGACGCCTGGCCCGCTCGCCGCGCCTCGCTGATCCAGCGCCGGACCATGTTGGTGTTGAGGCCATTGTCCAGGGCAACCCGGGAAACGGATGCACCGGGTTCCTGGCACTGAGCGAGAATCTCGGCTTTGAACTCCCGGGAAAAACGGCGACGGCGTTGGTAGGGCTTGGTTACGCTTACGTTGGTCATGCTAAGTGTCCACTAGAAAATAAGTGGACACTATCCTGACGGCGAAACCGCCAGGCTCAAGATGGGTTCACCGGACGCTTACATAACTACCGCCATCTCGTGGTATAGACCGAAGAATCTCAAGGGCTCGGGCAGTCAGTGGGACTTTGTGGTCTTTGCGCTTATCCTTCCTGCCTTTGACCTTCCAGCCGGGCACAGTCCACACTTTTTCCTTTAGATCTATCTCTTGCCATTCAGCAAACCGGGCTTCTCCAGGGCGAGCAGCTGTAAGTATCTGAAACTCTAGTGCTCTGGCGGGGATCGTGTCGCGATCTATTAGCAAATTCCAGAATCGCGGAAGCGCCTCATAGCCGACTGTTGGCTGATGCTCTTCGGAATGAATGGTTTTTGGGTCTGCCAGGAAGTGTTCAAGGTTGCCCTTCCAACGGGCGGGGTTCAATCCGTTCGTCAATACGCCATCATTTCTAACAATTTCGCACACATTCTCGATAGTGGCTCGCACACGTTCAGCGGTAGGCGTTTTTTTCACCCAGATCGGTCCGAGAGCCTGCACGACGTGGCGGGGACTCAGCTCGCCCATAATGATTTGCCCTAGAGCTGGGATACAGTAATCATCGAGATGCTGTTTGAGACGTCGTGCTTGCTTGTGCGGATCCCGCCCAGAGTACTCAAGACACTTTTTTTCGTAATACTGTTTCGCGATTTGTTCAAATGTTCTCTGTTTTGCTTGCTCTGCGATCAGAGCAGATTTCGTAGCTCTTTTTGCAGCAATGGGATCATAGCCATCGCAACGGATGCGTTCTTTGATCTCCCGTGCTCGCTCCCGAGCTTGTGCCAGCGTCACATCTGGAAATCCACCGAGTCCGAGATCGACGCGTCGTGACCCGACGGTGGTTCTTAAAATCCAGGAACGCGCCCCTGTTGCCTGCAGCGCGGCCGGCGGGCGGCAACACAGATAAAGACCTGAAACTCCGCCGACTGCATGCAGGGCGGTTGTTGGCTGACCACGCTTCGATTTACGGCCTGTCTTTTTAACTGTCCCATGCCCGAGCCGGCGGACTTCCAGCGCGCTCATTTCTACTACCATCTTCGGCATTCCAATAACCTCCCGACTGCAATACCCATCATCTATCCCCACAAAAAACACGTTACTGCGTGCTATTTCATGAGACAGAACGATATAAGAATTTAAGTCGGAAGGAAGAAAAAATAATACAGATCAGTGATATGGCGATAGCATGGTATAGAATGCGACATGAAATCGATGCCGCCTTTCGGCACCAATTCCCTCCATCCTCGAAAACTACCCGTCACCAGCAATACCGAGAAAAAGTAGCCGGAAATTCATCTTCGGCGTGGCCGAAAGGCACCGGGGCCATGGCTGAAAGTCGCCTCAAGTAGACCGAACAAAAAAGTATCTGCTTTGGCTTACAAGGTACCGTCTCCCAAGGAGAACGGCTACGATAGTTTGGGCCGGCGATAATCCAACACGTGGGTCGCTTCAACCTCTGCTTCCTCGACTTTGAACCAAAAACGGGTCTGGTAAAACAACCTTTGCCAGAGAGTTTCTGCCACACATCGCCGTGATCGATAGGTTTATCAACGCTGACTTGATTGCCGCTGGCCTTTCTCCTTTCGCGCCCGAAAAAGAGCTGATTGCGGCAAGCCGGCTGTTCCTGAGGGAGATCGAGCAATGCATATCCCGTCGGGAGAGCTTCAGTTTTGAAACGACGCTATCTGGGAGGAGTTACCTCAAGTTGATCAGGCGCTTGCAAGCCGATGCCTGGCATGTGGAGCTTGTATACCTCGCTTTGCCAAACAAAGAATTGTCCAAGCTGCGAGTGGCAGAAAGAGTGTCGCATGGAGGCCATAACATTCCGGAAAAAGATATATTGCGCAGGTTTCCCCGGAGCCTGAACAACCTGCTGAATTTGTTCAGTACCGTCGTAGACCACTGCGCGTGTTTTATGAACGACCGAACGCCGCCGAAATTGATCTTTGAAAACCGAAACGGGTCCCGGATAATTAGTGACCAGGATCTCTACAGCCACTTGCTCAGCGAGTCCGAAGTATGACCATTGACCAAATCTCCCAGCCGATCACAGCCCAGACAGTGCTGGAAGCCTTGACCCGTGCCGTCGAGCGTGAACTGGACCGTAAACGACGCCTAGGGCACTACTACGTCACTTGGGAGAATGGTCAGGCGGTTTTTCACGGTGAAGACGCACCGGTTTCAGTCGGTCACACGCAAAAGCCACAATGAGCGGAGTTGCCTCGCTGACGCCAGCCGATGTTCGACCGCAACTCTATGTTGTTTTTGTTATCTAAAGATTTGGTTTGTAAGCGGATGAGCAATGCGTATCCAGATCCAGATCATTGAGAAAGAAGGCAAGCCAGAGTACGCGGTCATCCCTTATGATGAATGCCTGAAGCTCCTCGAGCTGGCCGAAGATGCTATCGACCTAACCGACGCTGATAAAGCGATGAGAGAGCTTGCTCGGGGCGATGATGAACGAGTACCGGCTGAGGTCACTGATCGCTTATTGTCGGGCGATGAGCATCCGTTAAAGGTCTGGCGAGAGCATCGCGGCATGACCCAAGAGGCGTTGGGTGCCACCGCAAACGTAGTAAAGTCATATATATCTCAGATTGAAGCATTTAAAAAAGCAGGCTCTACGCGCGTTCTGCGTGCACTCGCTGGAGCGATTGATGTTGATGTGGATGACCTGCTGGTAGACTGAGCTCTTCGAAATTGCCGATTGCCGGAGCAACTGATTCGTAATCAGTCAGGTCGTCCGCCCATTCCCGAACTGCCAGCTAGTAGATGCGTACCGTTGAACGCTCATGTTGGTCCACGTGCCAAGGTGCGCAGCGCACCCTACGTCGGCGTGCGATCAGGCTAAGCAGGTACCAATACCGTAGGGTGGGCACTGCCCACCAGACCTTCAGTTTACTAGCTGGTTGACTTCGCGTAGCTCCTGCGCTTGAGCATACCGCTCTGTGAACGCACGAACACATCTCATAAATTTCGGAGAATGCCACGGATGGCGGACTATATTCGAACTCGCCAGCACGGCGGCAGCTATTTTTTCACTGTTGTCGCGTATCAGCGCCAGCCTATTCTGACTGATTCAGCCGTACGGGCTGATTTGCGCCAAAGCATTGCCGAAGTTCGGGCGAAAATGCCGTTCCGTATCGACGCCTGGGTGCTGCTGCAGGACCATATGCATTGTATTTGGACAATGCCGGAATCGCACTACAACTTTTCCAAGCGGTGGGGAATGATCAAAGCGGCCTGCAGCAGGCGTTTGAATGAAAATGCAGGGGCATACTTTCCAAAATCATTCTCTCAGCAGCGAAGACGCGAAAATACTCTCTGGCAACGACGCTTTTGGGAACACCAAATCCGCGACCAGCGGGACCTCAATAATCACCTCGACTATCTCCACTATAACCCAGTGAAGCATGGGCTAGTGTCGCGCCCTGAGGACTGGCCGTACTCATCTTTCCACCGCTACCTCAACGCCGGCTTCTACGAACAGGGTTGGGGCGCAGGCGAGAATATAACTGGTGATTTTGGCGAATGAGGCTAAAGGATGCGCGCGCTTGGCCGGGTTATGCCCGAGTAAACGCCCATGGTGCGCATTGCACACCCTACTCAGGTCCGCAGTAGGGCCGTGAATCAAGGTTGGCCTCAACTCCTGTAGGGTGCGCATTGCGCACCACCTGCACCTACGCAATAGCCCGTGCTGCAAGTTGCGAACCCTGCCTGAAGTCTGCTGTGGCCATTGAATCAAGCCGCTTCCCAAACCCAACCTCAACCCGACAAGCCAATCTCCCACACCTTTGTAAGAGATATCGCACAAAACAAAGGGTCAATGTCGTACTCCTAACGAATTAAAAATCCGTAAACTAGGCTGTGCATGGACGCGAAGCAGCACAGGGATGCGCCACAGGGAAGTGTCCGGGCCTGAAGGATCAGGCATGTGAGAGGGTTGAATCCTTGGGATTCAGTATGGGGGCGCTCAGGGATTGAGCGCCCCCATTTTTTACCCGACTACCTGCAAAGTTCTGGTTCGACTCCTTCCGGCGTTCCAACGCACTTTTAAAACCTACCTATAAAACTCAGAAAGGATTGCCAGAATGAACCGCAATATTATTGCTAGCTTAGTTTTGCTTGTCTCCCTGATGGTCAGTGGTCTCGCCCTCGCGGAAGAACCCGCCACCTGGAGCGTTAACCTCAACACAGCTACTGTCGAAGTGCTCGCAGAGTCGCTTGAAGGCATTGGCGCCAGCAAAGCCCAGGCCATCGTTGACTACCGCGAAGCCAACGGTTCTTTTAAGGCCGTTGACGACCTCGCTAACGTCAAAGGCATCGGCGCCTCAACGATCGAGAAGAATCGCAAAACTATCGTTTTGGAATAGGCCGGACGAAAAGGCGGGATTGCGCATCAGCACTCGCCTTTTAACTTTCAACCGCCAAATTTCAAGTCTCAAATTTCAGCTTTCAAATGTTCGGCTCAATCTCAAGCACGCTGGCCCTTAATCTGGCCTATCTACGGCAATAAAAGCCCCTTCATACGTCGCCAACAACGCAAAGGAAACGCTGCAACGACAGTTGAGACAGCGCTATCCGGATACGAAGCTGATCATTCCGTAGGCCTAGTGTCGACGCTCCTCCTCGCTTCAGAGTTCGGGCTTTCAGTAGCTGCCGTTTACCCCTGTGATAAAATCCGTTTGATAAGAGCAATCGCAATCTATCGAACAGGTCCCGCGATATGGACAAGAACGCAATCCAGGCAATCATCCCTGAGCTTCTGGAAATAGCCGAAGCCGCGGGAGAGGCTATTCTCGAGGTCTACCGGACAGTCATTGCCGTAGAGTATAAGGGCGATAACAGCCCAGTCACCGCTGCCGACATGGCTGCCCATCACATCATTATGGACGGCCTGACCAGGCTCACACCTGACACACCCATACTCTCGGAAGAAGCCGCGAATATCCCCTGGTCAACCCGACAGCAATGGCAGCGCTACTGGTTGGTCGATCCCTTGGATGGAACCCGAGAGTTCCTGAACCGCTCTGGCGAGTTCACCGTAAACATCGCTCTGATCGAGGGCGGCCAGCCTATCCTCGGCGTAGTCAGTGTGCCTGTCACCGGTGACTATTACTGGGGCGGTGAAGCCACTGGCGCCTGGCACCGAGGCAGCGTTGGAACCGTGCGCGAGCTCAAAGTATCAGCCCCGGCATCGAAGCTGCGCGTTCTGGCCAGCAAGAGCCATCTGAATGAAGAAACTCGTGCCTATATCGATAAGCTGGGCCCGGTTGAACTGGTCCAGGCCGGGAGCTCCCTCAAGATTTGCCGAATCGCCGAAGGTAAAGCTGACCTGTACCCACGGCTAGGACCCACTTCCGAATGGGATACTGCTGCAGCGCATGCGGTCCTTCTGGGAGCCGGCGGACGGATCAGCACAGTCAAAGGCGATCCGCTTCTCTACAATCAGGAAGAAACTCTGCTCAATCCCCATTTCATAGCCCGATTTCAGTAAAGTACGCATTGCGGACCACCTCGTGGGCAGGGCGAAAATGTGGTTTCCCTTCTGCAGACGAGCAAAAAATCCTACACATGCTCCGCCACGGGTCGCTTAGCCCCGTTACCATTTCAGTACAGAACAACTCCCGTAAACATTGAGTGTTCGGTGCTCGCGCCGTATCATTCGCGCTTCAGAATTTGACTCAGGTTGAACCAATGTCCGGACAGGATCTACAAGAGTATCGCCGCCAATATGACGACGAGATCAGTCTGGTCGACCTCGCCAGGGTGCTGATTCGCCGAAGGTACTGGATCCTCGGGACGTTTTTGGTCTGTGTACTAGGTGCCCTCGCTTTCGCCCTCACTAAAGAGCGCCAATATACGTACACGACCAGCATCCTAATCGGCGAATTTGGGTTGGATAAATACGTCGCTACAGCTACAGGAGCCAAGAGTGTCCTCGAAAGCCGGGTTGTGCCCGTTGTGGAGCGGGAATTCGTCGATAAGCGCGACCTGGAAAGCATCCCATTTCGGACCCAGGTTAATGCTGATGAAGGGAACAGTTTCGTAAACCTTAGGTCTGAAGCGCCTGAGGATGGGCAATCGCTGGTTGCGGATTTTCATGCCGCCATGGCACAAGCGCTGACGAGTGATCACAGCGACAAACTCTCTCTCCTCGAGCGTGAAAGCAGCATCAGGTTGGACAATTTGAGGGCTTCCCTGGCAACGCAAGAGGAGCAGTTGAAAAGCCTGAAGGCGCTATTGGTTCAGCTCGGACAGACCACTACACAGCTTCAGAACGAAGGCGACGTCACAGCTAATGCCCAAAGTGCGGCGGATGGTATGAAAGCAACCCTGAGCAGCTCGAGCAATGCGTTGACGCTAGTCCTCAGTCAGTTGCAGCTTTCGGAACAGCTCGCGAAGCGGGAGAGTAAAATCAACGAACTTCAGGGTGAGATCGAGGAAGAAGAACTGAAGCGTTCATGGATCAAGCCGACTCGAGTGGTGAACATTGCGACAGCTTCCATATCTCCGTCGGGTACAGGGCGTAGCTTGATCCTGATCATCGGCGCGATGCTTGGGCTTATGTTTGGCGTTTTCTTGGCGTTTCTTGTGGAGTTTGTGGGTCGGGTTCGAAGCAACGCTTAGCGTTGGGACGATCCTCCGGCACGAAATCCCGCTTCACAACGGGAACATCCAGTATCTGATGCCCCCCCAATAATCACGCTTTTGACCTCAGTCGAGCCCAGAGAGTATTCATCGGATTCTTGGGTGAGCCAACCAACATATAGAGCGCAACTTACGTCATGAAACTTCTTGTTACCGGCGGTGCCGGATTCATAGGGTCAGCCCTTATCCGTTCCATCATTGAACACACCGGCGACGAAGTGGTCAATCTTGATAAGCTCACTTACGCTGGCAACCTCGAGGCACTGGCGGAAGTAAGCGAAAACCCTCGTTACGCCTTTGAGCAGGTTGATATCTGCGACCGTGCTGGAGTAGACAGAGTGTTGGCCGAACATCAGCCGGACGTCATCATGCACCTTGCGGCTGAAAGTCACGTCGACCGCTCAATAGACGGCCCTGCCGCGTTTATCGAAACAAATATCACAGGCACTTATACACTGCTGGAGGCTGCGAGGGCGTTCTGGACTAGTTTGGAGGACACGCGCAAGAGTACTTTTCGCTTCCATCATATAAGCACGGATGAGGTGTATGGCGACCTGGGCGAGACGGGCAACCTGTTCGCGGAGACGACCCCATACGCTCCCAGTAGTCCTTATTCAGCTAGCAAAGCTTGCTCGGATCACCTAGTGCGGGCGTGGTACAGAACCTATGGACTGCCAATCCTGATCACAAACTGCTCAAATAACTACGGGCCGTACCATTTTCCCGAGAAGCTGATCCCTCTGACGATTCTGAATGCGCTGGAAGGCAAGCCGTTGCCAGTCTATGGCAGAGGTGAACAGATTCGCGACTGGCTCTACGTGGATGACCACGCCCGAGCTCTTTACAAGGTGATCACCGAAGGGGAGGTGGGGGAAACCTACAATATTGGTGGCCATAACGAGAAGAAAAACATTGAGGTCGTCCGTATTCTATGTGAACTTCTGGACGAACTGATGCCCCAAAAGCCCGCGGGGCTAACCAGCTACAGTGACCTTATTACTTTTGTTACCGATCGCCCCGGCCATGACATGCGATATGCCGTCGACGCCAGCAAAATTCGGCGTGAACTCGCATGGATCCCTGAAGAGACGTTCGAGACGGGTGTCAGAAAAACGGTCGAATGGTATCTTGCAAATCTGGACTGGTGCAGGCGGGTTCAGGACGGTAACTATCGCCGGGAAAGGCTAGGAGTGAGCGCATGAAGGGCATAGTCCTAGCTGGCGGTTCGGGTACCCGCCTTTACCCCATAACCCTCGGGACCTCTAAACAACTTCTGCCTGTTTACGATAAGCCGATGATCTACTATCCGCTTTCTGTACTTATGCTTGCGGGTATTCGCGATATTCTGATTATTACCACGCCTGAAGACGAGCCTAGTTTCAAGCGGGCGCTTGGTACTGGCGAGCAATTCGGTATAAGCCTGAGTTACGCTCAGCAGCCACGGCCGGACGGTCTTGCGCAGGCGTTTATAGTTGGCGAGGAGTTTATCGGGGACAGCAGCGTCTGCCTGGTGCTGGGGGATAATATATTCTATGGCCAGGGTTTTACTCCAAAGTTGCGTGAAGCGGTGCAGCGCACAGAGGCAGGGCAAGGAGCGACTGTTTTCGGCTATCAAGTAAAAGACCCGGAGCGCTTTGGAGTGGTTGCGTTCGACACCAACCACAGAGCAATTTCTATCGAAGAGAAGCCCCTGAAACCACAGTCTCAATTCGCTGTTACCGGCCTGTACTTCTACGATAATCGGGTGGTTAAGATTGCCAAGACGATCGAACCCTCCCGCCGGGGTGAACTGGAAATCACTGACATAAACAGAGCATACCTCGAACAGGGAGAGCTTAACGTCGAACTTCTTGGGCGGGGCTTTGCCTGGCTAGACACCGGTACACATGAGAGTCTGCTGGAAGCTGCCCAGTTTGTAGAAACCGTGGAAAAACGCCAGGGATACAAAATTGCCTGTCTGGAAGAGATTGCCTACAACCAAGAGTGGTTGAGCCTAGATCGCTTAGTGGCACAAGCTGACCAACTCAAGAAAAATGGCTACGGCGAATACCTCATGGACATCGCGAGGGAAGCTAAATGATCCCCGTCACTAAGCCCTACCTCCCCAGCCAGCAAAAATTGAAAGACTACATAGATAGTATCTACGAGCGCCAGTGGCTAACTAACAATGGCGTCTTAGTACAGGAGTTGACTCAAAGGTTGGAAGCCTATTTAGGAGTAGAGAACTTGCTGCTTGTATCCAACGGCACGTTGGCATTGCAGGTGGCATACCGATCTCTAGATATTGCTGAAAGCAACCGCGCAGCCACACCTGAAGCAATCACTACGCCGTTTACTTTTATTGCAACGGCTAGTTCACTGAAGTGGGAAGGCGTCCAGCCGATCTTCGCCGATATTGACTCTAACACATGGTGTATTGACCCAGAAAAAATCGAAGCGGCAATCACACCCAATAGCCGCGCGATAGTGCCTGTGCATGTGTTCGGCAACGCGTGTGATGTTGAGGCGATTGACCGTGTTGCTGCCCGTCATAAGCTTAAAATCGTGTATGACGCCTCGCACGCGTTTGGCGTAAGGTTCAGAAATCAGAGCCTGCTCAACTATGGCGATGCGTCGACTCTCAGTTTCCACGCGACCAAACTTTTCCATACCATTGAAGGTGGCGCCATAGTTTTCAAGCGTAAAGAAGACCATCAACGTGCTACTAAGCTGATTAACTTTGGTATCACCGGTCCCGATAGCATCGGTGAGCTAGGCATCAATGCCAAAATGAACGAATTTCAGGCTGCCATGGGACTGTGTGTATTAGATGAGATTGAGTCTAATGTCACAGCTCGCTCATTAGTATCACGGCATTACGATAAACACCTGCCTCTTTGCGTAGAGCGGCAACAGTGGAACATGGAAGCAAACTCAAACCATGCCTATCTACCCGTGGTTTTCGAATCTCAAGCACAGGCGCTGGCCGTTTTACACCGGCTAAGCGAGGCTGGCGTTACTGCAAGGCGCTACTTTTATCCATCACTTGATCAGGCGGAGCTTGAGATGGGGACAGGTCAAACGATGCCGGTATCCCGTGATATAGCAAGCCGCATCTTGTGCTTGCCCATTTACGCGGCCTTAAAGCCAGCAGAATTGTCTCTTATTACCGATCTTGTTAAAGAGGTGGTCGCGTCATGAAACGCATTCTTTTCCTGGGCGGGGCGCCAACGCAGATTCCTCCCATCAGATATGCATTAAAAGAGGGACACTATGTCATCACTTGTGACTACCTTCCAGACAACCCTGGGCACAAGTTGGCGCATGAGTACCACAACGTATCAACCACCGATAAGGCAGCAGTACTTGAGCTAGCTACTAGATTAAAAATCGACGGTATTGTTGCATATGCCTCAGACCCATCTGCTCCAACAGCAGCCTTTGTTTCAGAAAAGCTCGGTTTGCCAGGTAACCCCTACGCTTCTGTAGAAATTTTGGCTCGCAAGGACCTATTTCGCAGTTTCCTGGCTGAGAATGGGTTCAATGTACCGCGATCAAAGTCGTTCTACGACATGGCCTCGGCTGGAGCGTGGCTGAACGAGATCGGTGTCCCTGTATTTGTAAAGCCGGTGGATTCATCCGGAAGCAAAGGCGTTACCCATCTGCAGAACCTGGAAGACTTCGAATCGTCGTTTGCTCATGCGCTTGCATACTCGCGTGAAAAAAAAGTTGTTATAGAGGAACGGATCGTCAAAGCAGGTTACCAAGTAGCGGGAGATGGCTTTGTTGTCGACGGTAGTCTGGTATTTCGTTGTTGGGCAGATGAGCATTTCGACAAGCTTTGTAACGGCCTTGTGCCCATCGGCCAGACATTCCCAACATCGCATGCGGATAACCTCTTGGAGGTGGCCCACAAAGAAACGCAGCGGCTACTAACACTGCTAGGGATGAAAACGGGCGCGCTGAATTTTGACTTCGTATTTTCTGAAGACGGGAAGTTCTATTTCTTGGAGTTGGGGCCGAGAAATGGCGGCTGTCTTATACCTGAAGTAATCCGTTATTCAACGACTGTTGACCTTATTCAGTACACTGTTGACGCGGCATTGGGGTTGGAATGTAAAGAGCTGGCAATGAAAAAATCCCAGGGCTACTGGTCCAGTTATATGGTGCACGCGCTTGAAGAAGGCACGTTTAAAGAACTGTGGGTTTCAGACCGGGCCAAGCGCTATATTGTTGAGCAAGATATTCAGGTTAGGCCGGGTGATAAAGTCAGGAAGTTTGGCGGTTCGAACGACACTCTAGGTACTATGATCCTTCAATACCCAACCATGGGTGTAATGCTGGATATGATAGAGAATATGGAGCAAGACATCCGTGTTATCACTGAATAGAATTCAGGTTGAACGCTGATGGAATACGAGCTCATCGAAGCACTCATTAAAAAAGAACAAATAAGTAGCAGAGGCCAGTTCATTAAGGACATAGCACTTGACGACTATCTGAAAAAAATAAAATCGAACGCTGAGTTTGTCAGCCATTATGCCGAAGGTCAGTGCGTGGGGTTTGTTGCCTTTTACTGTAATGACCCGTCAAGAAGGAATGCATTTATAACATTGGTACTGGTTTCTCCAAATTTCAGGGGGCAAGGGATCTCGCAAAAACTAATAAGGTACGTGTTGGATATTTGTAAAAAAAGAAGGTTCGAAGCATGCTCCCTCGAAGTACTTCGCGGAAATCAATTCGCAGTCCAAGTCTATAAAAGAATTGGTTTTAAAATAGTCAGTGAACGCAATGGCAAGATATTTATGAGAACATTATTAGGTTGAGCTGGGCTAACCTGTCACTGAAAAAGAATATTTTATCTGGTTACGTCAGTCAGCTATATGTGACTGGCGTAGGTATTATGATTTTACCTCTCTATATTAAATATATGGGGGCGGAGGCCTACGGCTTGGTAGGTTTTTTCACTATGCTGCAGGCATGGTTTGGCCTACTCGATATGGGGCTGACGCCTACAATTGGGCGCGAAACAGCCCGTTACCGCGGAGGCAATATCACGGCGCTCGCATATCGTCAGCTTTATCGTGCACTAAGCTTGATTTTTCTAGTGGTAGCTTTGATAGGGGGCATTAGCCTGTTCCTAGTAGCTGACCTTATTGTAGAACAGTGGCTTCAAGTTGAATCACTCGACATGGGTAAAGTCGTCGTATGTGTTCAAATCATGGGGATCATCGTTGCTCTAAGGTGGTTGTGTGGCCTCTGTCGTGGTGTGATTGCTGGCTCTGAACGCTTAGTATGGCTCAGCGGTTTCAACGGGTTGATTGCCACAATGCGCTTTATCGCCGTGTTTGGGAGCATGTGGCAATTCGGTTTTACGCCTTTGGTTTTCTTTGTCCATCAGTTGGTTATCGCATTGACAGAACTGGTTGGTCTCTGGTGGATGGGTAACCGTTTATTGCCGAGTAAAGCTGACTCGAAGGAAACAATTGGTTGGTCGCTTAAGCCAATCAAGCCGGTTTTGAGATTTGCACTTACAATCGCGTTTACCTCTTCAATATGGGTGTTAGTTACCCAAACCGACAAACTGATCCTATCGGGTATTTTGTCGTTGGCCGAGTATGGTTACTTCACGCTTGCTGTACTCGTTGCGTCCGGAATCATGGTCATTAGCGGCCCGGTCAGCAGTGCAATCATGCCACGGATGGCAAGACTCCACTCAGAAGGTAAGCATGACGAAATGATTCAGGTCTACCGTAATGCATCCCAACTAGTAACGGTAATCTGTGGGTCGGCTGCTATAACCGTTGCGTTCACAGCCGAAAAGCTATTGTTTGCTTGGACAGGTGACGGTCAACTAGCACAGGAGTCAGCGCCCATTCTCCGGCTTTACGCTATCGGTAATGGTTTCTTGGCTTTGGCGGCTTTCCCGTACTACCTGCAGTATGCGCTTGGCAATCTTCGCTACCACCTAATTGGCAATCTTGTCACCATCTGTTTGCTGATCCCGTCAATTATCTATGCAGCTAAAGTCTATGGTGCAATTGGCGCAGGTTGGGTATGGGTAAGCCTGAATGGAATGCTATTGTTATTCTGGGTGGGGTATGTACATAGCAAGCTTGAGCCAGGGTTGCACGCGAAGTGGTTACTGATAGATATTGCGAAGATCAGTTTACCCGTGTTTTTCGTGTTATGGGGCATTAGCTTGCTTGGACTGCCGACAGGCGATCGCATTGTAGAATTCGGCGTTGTGGCTGCTTTAAGCATTACAGCATTAATCACGGCGGTGTTTACATCAAGCTATGCAAAAACGGTAATATCGCTTCGAGTAAGAAATGGCTAACCAAGATGACATCAGAGTATCTGTGTGTGTGGTAACCTACAATCAGGAGAACTATATTTCGGAATGTTTGCAGAGTCTAGTAGACCAACAAACTGACTTTTTGTTTGAAATTATTGTTGGCGAAGATTGCTCAGAAGACAGTACCAGAGATATTGTTGAAGAGTTTGCACGAACACATCCCCATTTAATTGTCAGGAACTATCATGACAAAAATGTCGGAGCTGTGGAAAATATAGTTACAAGCTATAGGCTTGCCAGAGGGATGTACATAAGTCACCTAGACGGAGACGATTATGCTTCGCCTGGGAAGCTGCAGGCACAATATGATGCTCTTAAGGCCAATCCCGACTGCGTAATTTGCTCGCATGATGTAAAGATAGTAAGCCGAAACGGTGAACTTATAAAGCCTAGTTTTAAAACGAAACCGGAAGGAAAATACACTCTACTAGAGCTATACAAAGAGCTGCCATTCTTTGCTCACTCATCCAAAATGTTTGTCAATGATTTATTCCAGAGTTACTGGAGCGATCTGCACGCCGATGCGCTTGACATAGAAGTACATGTCGCTCAGTGTAAGATGGGAAGTATCTACCATATAGACCGTACTTTAGGTGCTTACCGTTCTATGTCCGGGATGAGCGTCTTAAATTCTTCTATAAATCCGGCGCTAGTTCATGGTGTGGACAGAATATTTAAAAGCGCTCTGAATGAGAGCAGAATTGACCCTGAAGCGTTAAGAAAATGCTATGCTAAAGCAATGTTTAATTATGCGTACCAGAGTGCGCTGGTTGGAGATAAAAAGGGTATAAAAAAGTATATTAGGAAATCTATCTCGATCAGCCGGTATTCGTCTGTTCAAGCGTTATTTTATTATATGTCTAAGGTGCCGATTGTTGTGATGAAGATATGCAAGCTTCGTTCTAAAATCAAGGGCTATTGATTGTCGATGGTATTGAATCCATTCCACATCCTTTTTCTTTTATACCTGCTGGCTAATGCTATTGCACTGGTGCAGGGAATTGTGGACGGAGGAATGGTTTTAGAATATCAGTTTTTTGCTATCTCTTCTTCAGTGTTCATTGCTTCTTTTGTTGTTCAGTTTGTATTTCTTCTAGCGATGCTCGTCATGTTTCATGTGGGTCGAGGTATGCGGCACTGCAGTTCACCTCTTTCTCTTGGGCCGGAGTGGGGGTATTTGTTAATTGTGCTTCAAGTTTCGTTTGCTATTTTTAATAGCTATATGGCGGTTAACATTGCTGGGACGGGAGCCAGGCTAGATGAAAGCTCGCTACTGAACTACGTGTTCATAGTGTTTCAGCCTGACCTCCTTTTCATCATAATAGCAATTTCACTTAGAAGTAGCTTGCTCTTTCATATCAATGTTCTCATATTTCTTATTTCAATGTTGCTGAGAGGGTGGATGGGGGGAGTATTTATCGTATTCATAATTTATATAATCCGCTACTACCCCGTGCGTTTATCTGTTAATAGCACTGTTAAGCTGCTCGGGGTCGCTTTTCTCATTCTTGCCTCGCTACCTTTTATACTTGAAGCCAAGTGGGCGGTCCGTGAGGGCGCCTCTATATTAGATGTTCTTATGCGGGCTCAGGATATAATGACGTACGATAATTATCTAACGGCTTTTTCTTACCTCGTAAACCGTTTTCAACACGTCGGCCATGTTGCACTTCTCCTCGAGCGATCTGACCTGCTTAAGAATCTGTATTTGGATGGAGCTTTTTCGAGTTACTGGTTAGATGGGCTGCCTCAGTACGCTGCTATAAAGGTATTTGGAGGCGAGTTTCATAGTCTTAATTCTTTTATGGTCCACTATATTTTTGGAGTGCCTGGCGCATCATGGAATACTAACCCAGGTATAGCTGGATGGTTTTTTATATTGCGGGAGCATTCTGTCTTTCTCATTCTATATCTCCTCCTTTTTCTTACTTTACCATTTTATTTTGCGGTACGGTATGGGGGTGCTCGCGTTTCGCTATTGTTGGCCTGTTTTTCGCTGCTCTACCTCTTCCACGGATGGTTCGGCGCTTACTTTAATCTGATGTCATACTCGGTGGCTTTTGTTTTTCTGCACCGCGTTTCGGTTTCAAATAAGAATACTCCTTTAACGCGAGATTCATAATGTGCGGTATTTTTGGGTTTTTAGGTGATCGTGCTCTGTCAAGCTCGCCATCTTCTATATTGAGGGCGGCTGGCGGTACCATCCAACATAGGGGGCCAGATCATTATGGCCAGTGGTTTGACGAGAAGAGTGGTGTTGGCTTAGCTCATACAAGGCTGGCGATTGTGGATCTTTCTCCTGCCGGCCATCAACCTATGGCCTCGTCGTGCGAAAGATATATGATGACCTTTAACGGGGAAATCTATAACCATCTGGACTTGCGTAGGGAGCTAGAGGCGCAAGGGGCCTCACCGCGCTGGCGCGGCCATTCTGATACCGAAACGCTTCTCGCTTGTTTTTCGGTCTGGGGTCTACTGCGCACTCTTAAAGCAACGGTTGGAATGTTTGCGCTAGCGGTGTGGGATAAGCAGGAGCAGCAGTTGACGCTTGCGCGTGATCGACTGGGAGAAAAGCCGCTTTATTTCGGCTGGTGTAGTGGAATAATGCTCTTTGGCTCTGAATTAAAGGCACTTACTTGCCATCCCGCATTCAACGCAGATGTTAGTAGAGGAGCGCTGGCCCTCTTATTGCGCCATAATTATATTCCTGCGCCTCACACCATTTACGAAGGGATTGAGAAACTCCCCGCAGGGCATTTCGTACAGATTCGAAAGCACCAAACCCGAGCCCAGGTCCAAACGCGATCCTACTGGCAGTTAGCCGATCATGTTAGCTATGGCTCCGCTTATCCTTTGGAGTGCAGTGACAGTGATGCTGTGGAGTTGCTCGAAAAAACTATCAGCCTGTCCGTAGCTGGTCAGATGCTCGCCGATGTTCCACTCGGAGCTTTTCTGAGCGGTGGAGTAGATAGCAGCACTGTGGTTGCCTTAATGCAGCGGCAGTCTACTAGGCGTGTAAAGACGTTTGCCATTGGGTTTGATGAGGAGGGATATAATGAGGCCCAGTACGCAAAAGAAGTTGCTAGACACTTGGGTACAGAGCATACGGAACTCTACGTCACCTCTAGAGATGCGCTAGAGTTAGTTCCTGACCTGCCTAACTTTTATTGCGAGCCTTTTGCGGACAGTTCGCAAATGCCAACTTTCCTGGTGGGGAAGTTGGCGAGACAACATGTCGCGGTAGCCCTAAGTGGGGACGGTGGGGATGAACTTTTTGGTGGGTATAACCCATACCGATTCGCGCCTCGAATCTGGGGTTATTTAAGTCGGTTACCACTGCCGCTAAGACAGCTTACAGCGGGGTTCCTTAGCGGATGGCCTTTGACTGATAAACTTTCAAAATTGCGGGCAGTATTGCCTGCCAAGAGTAAGGAAAGCTTCTACCAGATTCTAATGAGTCATTGGTCCCAACCCAACCGCGTCGTCAAAGGAGCGGATGTTTTGCCGACATTTATGAGCTCACCCACGGAATGGCCAGTAACTGACTCTTTCGAGAGCTGGATGATGGCAATCGATACCGCGCAGTACATGACCGACGATATTCTGGTTAAAGTTGATCGCGCTGCAATGGCGAATAGTTTGGAGACCCGTGTGCCTCTGCTGGACCATAGGGTAGTCGAACTAGCTTGGCGGTTGCCGCTCAATATGAAAATCCGAGGTGGTATAGGCAAATGGGCATTACGCGAGGTGTTATACAGGCATGTACCGCGAGAGCTAATCGAGCGGCCTAAAAGCGGTTTTTCCGTCCCGTTGGGGAATTGGCTTCGAGGGCCGCTAAAAAATTGGGCGGAAGCTCTGTTGGAAGAGCGTCGGTTGGAGCAGGAAGGCTATTTTTATACTGCACCTGTACGTAACATGTGGTTAGATCATTTGAACGGCAGGAGGGACCATTCTACACGTCTTTGGAGTGTGCTGATGTTTCAGGCTTGGTTGGAAAAACAGTAGCGATGAAGCAAGTCGAAAGAGTGCTACATGTCATTACGGGGCTCGGAGATGGTGGAGCCGAAGGCGTTTTAGCACGTCTATGTCTAAATAGTCGAGCTGTGCGGCACTCCGTGGTTTCTTTAACAGATGAGGGAAAATACGGGAGTATGCTCCGCGAGAGCGGTATTAAGGTGCATTGTCTAGGGATGCGCCCAGGCAAGCCAAGTTTGGTCAGCTTTGTTCGGTTAGCGGCTCTGATTCGGAACAACGAGCCGGATCTAGTGCAGACATGGATGTACCATGCTGATCTTTTCGGTGGTCTTGCCGCAAGATTTGCCGGAGTTAAGCGTGTTTTCTGGGGCGTTAGGCATTCGACCTTGGACAAGAATAAAACAAAGCGCTCGACCAGATGGGTTGCTCGTCTTTGTGCCTCAATCTCTAGCTGGGTGCCTGAAAAAATAGTCTGTTGTGCGAAAAAAGCACTGATTGTCCATGCAGAGCTGGGGTATGCAGAGCATAAGCTAATAGTAATCCCTAACGGCTATGATTTGAGTCAGTTCGCGCCCAATGCAGAAGCTGGATATGGAGTGCGCGAATCGTTGGGAATAAAACGGACGGAATTTCTGATCGGTAAGGTTGGGCGCTTCGATCCATTCAAGGATCACGATAATTTGTTAAGAGCTCTAGCACTACTGAAGAAGGCTAGTGTAGATTTTCGTTGTGTTTTGGTTGGAACGGGTTTGGATATTCAGAATGCAACTTTAGTCAAGCTCTTGGACGAATTAGACCTAAAGGGTAAAGTCATCTTGGCTGGGCAGCGCAATGATATTCCTGCGGTTATGAATGCATTAGATTTACATGTGCTTGCGAGCTCGGCTGAAGGTTTTCCTAATGTACTTGCGGAAGCTATGGCTTGTGGTACGCCTTGTGTGACAACGAGGGTCGGTGACGCCTTGGATATTATAGGAGACGAGAGCTTATCTTGTTCGCCGGGTGATTCTCTGGGGCTCTCTGAGTTGATCAAACACATGCACTATAAGTGGGCAGAGTGCCCCAAGGATTGGGCCGAGTATGAGTCGAAATGTGTGCAG
The DNA here is from genome assembly GCF_004851605.1 of Hydrocarboniclastica marina. GTDB lineage: Bacteria > Pseudomonadota > Gammaproteobacteria > Pseudomonadales > Oleiphilaceae > Hydrocarboniclastica > Hydrocarboniclastica marina. The sequence goes on along the minus strand of NZ_CP031093.1, from coordinate 2,514,507 downwards.
AGAATTCAAGCTCGGTTCTCTCTAGCGAGTATGGTTAGTGCTTATGAGAACTGTTGGCGTTCTCAGTCAGTTACCTCTTTGCCAGATGCTTGACCGTCCGGTCGCATGCCTTTTGGGCATTAGGGTGAGCTTGATGTCTACAATGATAAGCCGGAGGGACGCGCTTGGAATCTGGCGTTTTTCTAGCCGGATGCATGACTTTAATTTTTGAAATCGCCGTCACTTTTACAATATAAATGGCCCAGCAGGAGAGCCAGAGCTGGGGGGTAATCCCCCCGAGAAACAGTGGTACTCAAAAGTAGAATTTTCCGTAAGCTAAACGCAGGGAGATTCTGCATGAAGAAGTCACGTTTTTCCGACAGCCAGATCCTGTCGATTCTCAAACAAGCCGAGAATGGCGTACCGGTTCCGGAGCTGTGCCGTGAACACGGCATGAGCAGCGCCAGCTTTTATAAATGGCGCGCGAAGTTCGGCGGGATGGACGCATCGATGATGGCCCGCCTGAAAGAGCTGGAGGACGAAAACCGTCGGCTCAAGAAGATGTACGCCGAGGAGCGGCTCAAGTCGGACATCCTCAAGGAGGCCATCGAAAAAAAGTGGTAAAGCCGTCTCGTCGCCGTGAGATGGCGCAGAGCGCCGTCAGTGAAAAGCACGTCAGTATTCGCTTGGCCTGCTGGATGTTCAGTATCAGCGAGACCTGCTACCGGTACCAAGCCAAACTAAGCAGTGAGAACGCCGAGATCGCGGACTGGCTGATCAGACTGACGCACAACCAACGAAACTGGGGCTTTGGTCTGTGTTTTCTGTACCTGCGCAACGTCAAGGGTTACCGCTGGAACCACAAACGCGTTTACCGGATCTACCGGGAACTGGAGCTGAATCTGCGTATCAAGCCCCGCAAGCGGCTGGTACGGGAGAAGCCCGAGCCACTGGCAGTGCCCACGGCCATCAACACCAGCTGGTCCATGGACTTCATGCACGATCAGTTAGAGGACGGTCGCAGCTACCGGCTGTTCAACGTGATCGACGACTACAACCGCGAGGGCCTGGGCATTGAGGTTGACCTGTCACTGCCTTCTGAGCGTGTTATGCGAGCGCTGAATCAGATCATCGAGTGGCGGGGCGCACCTGCTCAGATCCGCTGCGACAACGGTCCGGAATACATCAGTGCCACCTTGGCTGCCTGGGCCGAGAGGCGGGGCATTAAACTGGTCTTTATCCAGCCCGGCAACCCGCAGCAGAATGCGTACATCGAGCTCTACAACCGCACCGTACGCTACGACTGGCTGGCTCAATACCTGTTCGGCTCCATTGAAGAGGTTCAGGAATATGCCACGCAGTGGCTATGGACCTATAATCACGAACGGCCCAACATGGCCCTCGGGGGCATCACCCCACAACAGAAACTGGCCGCTGTGGCCTGAGCTCTACTTTTGAACCCTGCTAAAAATGGGGGGATTACCGGGCGAACCTCGCTATTTAGCGATAGTTTCAATTCATTGATGTAGGGTAGAAAAACTTAGTAAGTTGGAGCTTTATTAATACCTGTACCTGTACCTGTACCTGTACCTGTATTGGTGTTATGTAGAGCTAGCGCCAGATAAAACAATATATTTTGTAAGGGCACCTAAATATTGAAAGTCGTTTACATAATTACCCGATCTGACGTCATTGGTGGCGCAAGTGCTCATGTCTTGGCTCTTGCTAAAGGCGTACAAGGAGCTGGCCATGAAGTGGTGATTCTTATCGGCGGAAATGGCTTGGTGCATAAAATTGCCGAAGAAATGGGCTTAAAAACCCTAGCTCTGCGTTACATGGTGCGTGAAATATCTCCATTAGACGAAGTAAAAGGTTATTTTGAGCTAGTTAGAGTCCTTGCTGAACTTTCCCCCGACTTAGTTCATACTCACTCGGCCAAAGCTGGCATGCTGGGACGACTCGCCGCAAGACGTCTTTCCTTACCAGTGATTCACACGGCGCATGGCTGGCCATTTACTGAAGGTGTGTCGGGGCTCAAGAAAGCAATTTATATTCGGGTAGAGCGTTTCATGGCGTTACGCTGTGAAAAGATCATTACCGTTTCAGAATACGATAGGTCTATTGCGCTGGCAGCCGGCGTTTCTGGTCCCCAGCAACTAATCACAGTTCACAACGGAGTGCCTGAGATAGATTTTGACACACCAGCAAACAATAAGAGCGGTGGAGGCTCGCCGGTACGTCTGATAATGGTAGCGAGGTTTGAACAACCAAAAGATCATTGCCTTTTGCTGGAGTCTCTGGCACCGCTGCGTTTTCTGGAATGGCAGTTGGACTTAGTCGGAGACGGCCCCACTATTAGGTATGCGCGGCAAAAAGCCTTCGAGCTAAAGCTATCTGACAGGGTTAATTTTCTTGGCTCACGTGATGACGTTCCGGAATTGCTGGCAGAAGCAGACCTTCTGGTCCTGATTTCGCTCTGGGAAGGTTTGCCGCTGACTATCCTCGAAGGCATGCGCGCTTCGCTGCCCGTCGTTGCATCGGATGTTGGCGGCATTAGCGAGCTTGTGAATCATGGCATTAATGGGCTTCTGGTTCCAAGGAGTTCAGCCAGAGAACTAACCGCTGCGCTGGCAGAAATTCTGCCTGATGCTGATCGTATGCGAGCAATGGGAGAGTTGGGCAGGAAGCGTTACGAAGAAGATTTTAGTTTCGACCAAATGCTCGAGAAGACTTTGGGTGCTTATTATGGGGTTGTTCGAGAGTTAGTGTGAAAATACTTTTGACTGGTGCTACCGGGTTCGTTGGCCGTTCCTTGCTTCGCGAGTTGGTGTTTCGTGGCCATGAAGTAGTTGGGACCTCCCGTTCCATAACTGCAGCTCATGAGTCTCTTCCTGAGCACGTTCGTTTCGTTGCAGTAGCGAACCTCATCGGTGGGGAGGACTGCGCAAAGCTTCTACATCGGGTTGAAGTTGTCATCCATTGCGCTGCTGTCGCTCATGGAAAGGTTGGCGATACTGAAGCGGTGAATGTCGAAGCGACCGCCAATCTTGCTCGGCAAGCGTCCGTTGCAGGAGTAAAGCGATTCATATTTATTAGTTCCATTGGAGTCAATGGCTGCGCAAATGCTCGACCTTATACGGAATACGATACGCCTGAACCGGTTGAATCATATGCTCGTTCGAAATGGAAGGCAGAGAGGCGGTTATGGGCGGTCCAGCGCGATACCGGGCTTGAAATTGTTATTGTTCGACCTCCGCTTGTGTACGGCCCTGATGCACCTGGCAATTTTGGAGCTCTCGTTCGCTTTGTCGGGAAAGGGCTGCCACTTCCACTCGGTGCTGTTCACAACAAGCGCTCGCTAATATCGAGGGATAATTTAGTAGACTTGATTATCACTTGTATGGGTCATCCGGCTGCCGCCAACCAAGTTTTTCTTGCGGCAGACGGTGAAGACATGTCGACCTCGGAGCTACTGCGACGCTTAGCTATTGCTATGGGTAAGCCTTCGCGCTTGATACCGGTCCCGTCGAGTTTGTTAAAATTAGGAGCTATTTTACTGAACAAACAACCGGTAGCCATGCGATTATTGGGCTCGCTGCAGGTTGATATCACGAAAGCACGTGAATGTCTTGGCTGGGAACCCCCTCTTTCCGTCGACGAAGGTCTGCGACGCTGTTTCGCGCAAGATCAGGACAAACCATGATCCGTTTCCTTGATATTCTATTTGCGATGCTAGGATTAACATTTGGCTCCCCGCTTCTGCTTGTGATTTACTTTGTCGGATTTTATGACAACGGTTCCCCGTTGTTTCGTCAGGCACGGGTAGGCCGTTTTAAAAAATCTTTTACGCTTGTCAAATTTCGTACCATGAAAGTCGATACAGCTTCAGTTGCCACTCATTTAGCTAGCCATGCGTCAATAACTCCCTTCGGCCGCTTCCTGCGCCGGACGAAGCTAGACGAGCTACCCCAGCTATGGAACGTGCTAAAAGGAGAGATGAGCCTGGTTGGCCCAAGGCCCTGTTTATTCAACCAGGAAGAGCTGATTGCCGAGCGTGAAGCGCTAGGTGTCTTGAACGCCCGCCCCGGCATTACAGGGCTTGCTCAGGTAAACAGTATTGATATGTCGACTCCTCGCAAACTGGCTGAAACTGATGCCAGAATGTTAATAAATCTCACGTTATCCGCTTATTTCAAGTATATCCTCATGACTATCACGGGCAAGGGGGCCGGAGATCGAGTGCCGGGAAGGGACTGAGGCATTTGCGGCGTGCGTTTGAATATTGAGCACGTCCTCGTAACGTCAAATTTACTTCTACAATGTGGCGGTTGTGGTTGAGTCATTCCGCTGTTGATTTTAATTATTGTTCTTCACAATATTTTTGTATTATTGTTACCCCTGACTTAAGCTGGTCAATGTTAAATATAAGCCGCATATTTCCACGTTGCTTTTTAAGGTGAGCTAATGGTAAAGATCAACGATTACTACAAAAAGAAGCAGCTGATGGATCAGTTGGCTCAGGAAATCCAGGAGATGGAGCAGAACAACGATCTCAAGAAAGAGTTCGAGTTCAAAGATAATCTGAGCAAGTTGATGGATCAGTATGGCAAGTCCGCCAAGGATGTTCTGGAGGTCCTGGGCAACATTGATCCTTCAGTCCGTGGAAAAGGCGATACTTCATCAGGCGTCGGCGAAACCCGTAGAAAGCGTCCGTTGAAAGTATATAAGAACCCCCACACCGGCGAAGTTGTTAAGACTCGCGGCGGTAACCAGAAAGATTTGAACGCCTGGCGCCAGCAGTACGGCCGGGAAGCTGTGGACTCCTGGGTACAAAGCTAAGTATTCAGGTGTTTATGCAGTGTCAGGGTGGGTACCAATACTTACCCTGATAACGCTGATTTATCGGTCCTTTACCGTTAGACTAGGGCTTCTATTCCGCTTAGTTGGTTGGTATCCGGATGACCGGTCTGTTTGCTCGATTCCTCGAACTCCCCCGTGTTTATAAGCGCATTATGTCCGTAGTAGCGGATGTGACGTTGCTATCGTTTGCGCTTTGGGCTGCCTTCAGCCTCCGTCTTGAGCGGATCTTTGTTCCTGCGTTGCCTGAGTTCTATGCGCTGTTCTTTGGAACAGTTCTCGTTACAGTCGCCTGTTTTGTTCGGCTCGGCCTTTACCGTGCTGTGATTCGGTTCATGAGTACCCAGGCGGTTTCGGCTGTCGTGGTCGGCGTGACTATCTCGTCGCTTGCGATGATGGTTATGGGGTTTCTGATGCACCTGCCGGTGCCTCGGTCCGTGCCGGTGATCTACTGGGCGGTCGCTTTGGTATTTACCGGTGGCACGCGGATGGCGGTACGTGGCGCGGTCGGCCTGATTGACCGGCGCAAGACTGATAAGGTCATTATCTTCGGCGCCGGCCCCACAGGTATGCAATTGGCATCCGCGCTCAAGCAGGGCGGGGAGTATCGTCCTGTTGTATTTATTGATGACGACAGGCTGAAACGTCGCACAGTCATAAACGGTTTAGCAGTTCATCCGTCTTCGTCGCTAGACCGGCTTATCAGCCAATTTGGTGTGAAGCGAGTTCTGCTGGCCCTCGACGGCGCATCCCGCCAGGAACGAGCGCATATTCTCCAGTTGCTAGAGCCCATGGCCGTTACGGTCCAGACCGTTCCTTCGATGAGCGAGCTAGTTAGCGGCAAGGCCCAGATCTCGGAAATCAGGGACCTTGAAATTGAAGATCTCCTCGGGCGGGACGCCGTGGTGCCAGACCCAGAACTGTTACACGCCTGTATTCGCGACAAGGTGGTAATGGTCACCGGTGCAGGTGGCTCTATCGGCTCAGAGTTGTGCCGGCAGATCTTAATGCTGAAGCCGTCAAAACTGGTGCTGTTTGAACAGTCGGAATTCGGCCTGTATCGCATTGAGAATGAGCTGAAAGCCGTTGTGGTCAATGAAGGCCTGAGCGTCGAGGTTTCGGCGATCATGGGCTCAGTCCAGAAAGAGCACCGTCTGGAAGTGATTATGTCTGCGTTTGGCGTGCAGACGGTTTACCACGCGGCTGCCTATAAGCACGTGCCCATGGTGGAACACAATATCGTTGAGGGTGTTCGTAATAACGTCTTCGGCACGTGGTATGCGGGTGAGGCGGCTATCCGGGCGGGGGTTGAGACGTTTGTGCTGATCTCCACTGACAAAGCTGTGCGCCCCACCAATGCCATGGGTGCGAGTAAGCGTGCCGCAGAGCTGGCGTTGCAGGCCCTTGCCGCGCGGCAGGATGCGACCCGTTTCTGCATGGTGCGGTTTGGTAACGTGCTCGGTTCTTCGGGTTCGGTGGTTCCGCTGTTCCGCGAGCAGATACGCGCCGGCGGGCCGGTCACTGTGACGCATCCGGACATCTTTCGCTACTTCATGACGATCCCGGAAGCCGCCCAGTTGGTGCTGCAGGCCAGCAGTATGGGGCAGGGGGGCGAGGTATTTGTGCTCGATATGGGCGAGTCTGTGCGCATTGCGGATCTGGCCCGTAAGATGGTCCATCTGATGGGCTTTCAGGTTAAGGATGAGCAGAACCCCGAGGGCGATATAGAAGTCGTCTTTACCGGGCTCCGGCCGGGGGAGAAGCTGTTTGAGGAGCTTTTGATTGGGGATAATCCGCAGGGCACCGGACACCCGCGCATCCTCAAGGCTCAGGAAGTGTCGCTGTCCTGGAAAGAGATGTTGGCGTTTCTGGAGCAGCTGGACATTGCCTGTCATCACTTTGAGTGTGAAGCGGTGCGGCGGTTGTTGATTGAAGCACCGATCGGCTATACGCCTTCGTCAGATTTGGCGGATCTTGTTTGGCGGCAGGGGGACCTTTGTGCTTCTGTGGATTCTGATTCGGATGTCGATACGACGCATTCAGAAAGCCAGCCGGAGGTGCCGGTTGAGTCGGTGAATCGGGAGAATGTTCGGGCGTTTGTGCCGCGGCGGTAGTTATTTGGTGGGCAGTGCCCACCCTACCAGTACGGCTCTCTCAGCTCTCGTTTCAGTATCTTACCGATGGTGCTCCGGGGTAATTCATTCCGAAACTCAACGGCAGCCAGCCGCTGCGCCTTGTCGAGTCTCTCGTTGGCCCAGGCGCGCAAAGCCTCGGGGTTAATCTCTGCGCCTGTCTTCGGCACAACCAGCGCCAGCGGCGTTTCGCCCCAATGGTCGCTGGGGATACCGATCACTGCCACATCACTCACATCCTCGTGTTGAAGCAGCACCCTTTCCAGGTCTTCGGCGTAGATGTTAAAACCGCCCGAAATAATCATATCTTTGCGCCGATCCAGCAGGTAGAGAAACCCATCCTCGTCGATTCGGCCCATGTCGCCGCTGCGATAGAAAACTTTACCCTCGGGGCTGGTCCAGAGTATGTCGGCGGTCTGCTGTTCGCGTTTGTAGTAGGCCCGCATCATGGCGCCTGCGCGGCCCACGATTTCGCCGATTTCTCCGGTGGGCAAGGGGTTGCCTTCGTCATCAATGGTCAGAATTTCAGCCCCTTCAGTTGCGCAGCCCACTGAGTCCCATTTGTCGGGGAAAGCAGCGCAGTCGAGGCTTGTTGATATCCCGCCTTCGGTCAGCCCGTAAACCTCGCGGATATTGCCGGGCCAGCGTCGCATGGCTTCGGCAATAACGCCGCTGCGCAGCGGTGCGCTGGTGGATAGCTTGAGCTTGAAGCTGGACAGGTCGAATGTGTCAAAGTCGGGCTCGGCAAGGATTCGCTGGTACTGCACGGGCACCAGCATGGCATGAGTAACTTTGTACTGTTCAGCCAACTCCAGGAAGCGATGGGCATTGAACTTGGCCATGAGCACTAAAGTGCCGCCGTGGGCCAGCACTGGCAGCGCGGACACCAGTGTGGTGTTGCTGTAGAGCGGCGTTGAGACCAGGTTGATCGCGTCGCCATCCAGGCCGTAAGTGCCCATACGCTTGATCTGCCGGCTGCGCATGCGGTGGTCGTGGAGAATGCCTTTAGGCGTGCCGGTCGTGCCGGAGCTGTAGATGATGTTGAACGGATGGTCCGGAGTAATCTCTACGGATGGCGCTGAATCGTCCGGGTTTTGTCCGATCCAATGGGCCATGTTCTGCCACTCGGCCGCTTCAAAGTCCAGGGCCAGCTGGTTCTCCCGGGGAATGTTGCTGAGGTTGTCGCGAATAGGCTCAGCCAGAGCCCGGTTACGGTTCGAGACGAACAGTAGCTTGGCGTCGCTGTCGTCGATCATTAATCGCAGCGTCTCACCGCTGGCCATGGCCGACAGCGGTACCATACAGCCGCCCGCTGCCAGAGTCGCCAGGTAGAGCGTGATGTAGGCGATGCTGTTCTCGGCCAGGCCTGCGACTTTGTCGCCGGGCGTAATCCCGGCCGCAACTAGCCGGTTCGCGAGGCGGTTGACGTCGTTCATCAGCTCGCGCCAGCTCAGCGTCTGGCCGCCTTCGCCCGCAATCAACGCGATGTGGTCGGGGCGGTCCTGCGCGATCCTTTGCATCCTGATGGTGATCGGCTCGAACTGTTCGTTGGCAACCTCCGGGGCGTAAACCGGAAGCGCCGTATCGGCTATTGAAGCACTGGGTTTCATGAGACCTCCTGTTTACTGTTCCCAGAGTGTTGTGATCACTGCCATTACTGATCAGAACAGCAAGTCAGGCAGGTACGTCGCGATTTCCGGGAAGATCATGATCAGCGCCAGGCCGACGATTTCCACCAGCACGAACGGGACGACGGACTTATAGATGTCTCCCATGGTGATGGACGGCGGCACAATGCCCTTGAGATAGAACAGGTTGAAGCCGAACGGCGGCGTCATGTAGCCGATTTCCATGTTTATCACAAAGAGAATGCCGAACCAGATCGGGTCAAATCCAAGAGACGCAACGATGGGCATGAAAACCGGTAGTGTGATCAGCATTATGCCTACCGGGTCCAGCACCATCGCCAACAGAAACACGATGAGCATCATGGTGATGATAATGCCCCACGGACCGCCCGGCAGTGAGGTCATCATGCCTTCGATGAGTTCCTGGGCGCCCATGCCCTGGTAGGCCGCGCTGAATGCGTGGGCGGCGAACAGGATCCACATGATCATACCGGTGAGCTTGAAGGTGCGTAGCGCGGCTTCATGCATCAAAGGCCAGTTGAACTTACCGTAGACCGCAGCGGAAATCAGGGCGCCAAGGACACCCATCGCGGCGGCTTCGGTTGGCGTGGTGATACCGCCAACAATGGAGCCCAGCACCATCACGACAATGCCAATGGGCAGCAGTACCGCCCGCAACGCCCGCAACTTTTCGGGCCAGGTCGCGCGCTCATCTTCAGGTAGTGCGGGCGCCAGGTGCGGCTGAAAGTAGCAGCGCACGACGATGTAGATAACCGTGAGGACCATCAGCAAGATGCCCGGCAACACGCCGGCCGCAAACATCTTGCCGACTGAGACACCAGTGATCATGGCGTAGAGGATCATCAGGATGCTGGGCGGAATGAGAATGCCCCAGCCGCCACCGGTATTGATGCAGCCGAGGACCATCTTTTTGTCGTAGCCGCGTTCCAGCATTGCGGGCAGGGCGATCGTGCCCATGGCGACCACCGCAGCGCCGCTGATGCCGACCATGGCGCCAAAAATAGCGCAGATACCCAGCGTGCCGATGGCCAGGCCACCGCGAAGGCCACCACACCAAAGGTGCATCATGCGGTACAGGTCTTTGGCGACGCCGGTGCGCTCCAGAATCATCGCCATGAAAACAAATAGCGGAATCGCCACCAGGGTGAAACTCTCCATGGTGCCCCACATCTGCGAGGTCACCATATAAAACGAGTCAATGCCCCAGGTGAAGTACAGGAAGATAACGGATACACCACCCAATACGAACGTCAGCGGCAGGCCCAGCACCAGGAAGAACAGCAGCGCCGCGAAAAAGAGCAGGGTTGTAATCTCAATGCTCATTACAACGCCTCCGGGTTATTGTCGTGGCTCTTCACGTCGGTATGACGGACAGGCGGCTCGAGGTTAAGCGCGATCATAATATCCTCAAGCAGTTTGACGACGCCCTGTAGCAGCAGTAAAAGCGCCGCTACCGGTATCGCTGTTTTTGCCGGCCAGATCGGCGGGTTCCAGGCGGAGTACGACGTCTCCAGCCCGCGAATGGACTCAAGGGCCATGTCAGTACCGAAATAAAGCACGGCTCCCATGAAAATGAAGAAGATGATCGAGGTAAAGATATCCACGCCAGCCTGGGCACGTCGTGAAAGATGACTGTAGAGGAGGTCGACGTTAACGTGGCCGCGATGGACCATGACGTAGCCCCCGGCCATAACGGCGTAGACGCCGAACAGCAGTTGTGTCAGTTCGTTTGTCCAGGCCGTAGGGGACGCCATCACGTAACGCATGAAGACTTCCAGAAGCAGCAGTACAAACATTGCAAAGACCAGTATTGCCACCCAACGGCCGATAAAATCGTTCAGTCGGCTGACCCCATTCATAAACGCATGGATTGGGCGCATGTTTTTCTCCAGGGCGTCAATAGAAAGAAACCGGGCCCGAACCCGGACTGACTGGAAAGCCATTCTGCTTTCCTCTCAGCTCGTGCCCGAGCCCGCTATTAGCGTATCAACTACTGCTTAAGCCTTTAAGGCGCCCCCTAACAAAGCAGAGCCGCAGCGCAAACGGCTCAGAGGTAGCCGAGTTCGCGCAAGAAGCTCTTCATTTTTTCGAGCGCTTCTGCTGCGTTTTCGCTGCGCTCGCCCGCTTCATCCCAGGACGCCTGGGCGGCTTTGGTCAAACGCTGCTGTACGTCCTCGGGCAGCGTATTGATCTCAACACCATTCTCTTCCATGGCTTTTGAGAGGGCGACGCGCTCCTTGTATTGATACTCATTGGTACGGAACCAGAACTGCTCGTCCAGAATCTGCTTGATTGTTTCCTGGTCCTTATCGGACAACTTGTCCAGTGCTTTCTGGCTGACGATGATGACGTCGGTACCGGCGATATTCAGCGCTGGCTGGACGTGATATTTGGCGACCTCATACAGGCTCATGCTTGCCGCACCTTGAGCCGCGCCCCAGTGCGCGCCATCGACAACGCCGCTATCAAGGGCCGGGTAGAGCTCGCTGCCTGGCAGATAAGAGGTAGACGCACCCGCATCATCAAGAAACTTCTGCAGGGCACCTGACGAACGAATCTTCAGGCTCGTGAAGTCTTCCCAGCTGTTGATCGGGTTTTTAACGACCATTTCAGTCGGATAGACCTTGTCGGTAGACCAGTACACATTGTGCTTGGCAGCTTCTTCTCGCAGCATATCCTCAAAGCCCAGGCCCTTGTGGAAATAGGCGGCTTCCCAGACATTGCGAAAGGCGAACGGCAGGCCAGAGGCGATACCTGCGAGGCTTATTTTGTCCTGGGCATAAGCGGGAGAGATCGTGCCCATTTCAACGATTCCGCGGCTGACCGCGTTGAATGTTTCCTGTGCCTTGAACAGGGCGCCGGCTTCGTGCAGGTTAAGCTTTACCCGGCCTTCGGTGCGTTCTTCAATCTGGTTCTTCAGGCGTACAAGGCTGTCCTCGTAGGAACTGCTGGCGCTTGGCCAGTGGGACTGGACCCGCCAGGTGGTGCTTTTCTCCTCGGCAGCGGCAAACCCGGGTAGAGCCAGCGTGGCCACCAGCCCGATAGCAGCGGCTGAGCGCAGATGGCTCCGAATGGTCGCGAATGATTTCATGCTACTTCCCCTTGGCGATTGTATTTATTGGTAGGAAGACAATTTCACCTACAGGCGAATATTATCACCTTAGTTCTGCAGAGCGGTATACCGGCTTGCACGTCGAACTATGGTTTCCGAATCTAACACACCGCTGCATTTTTTCAATTGGCTTTTCATCGTAGAGATTTTTTCTGACGATGGTTAAATATTGGCCAGGTTTGATGATGTCGATGCCCGCTGCGGCCGCAATGAACTCGCAACTATGCCCCAATCGCGGCGTGACACGGCTGGCAATGCGGCCCACGATCAGCCGCAACGATACAGGCGCGTTGCCGGAGGTCGCATTGAAGCACTCAGCTGTACTGGTGCCTGCTGACAAGCATCGGTATCATTGGCGCAGCTAAGTAAACAAAGGATGGCTCCATGCATGCAGTAATTCTCTCTGGTGGCTCAGGCACCAGACTCTGGCCGCTCTCCCGTGAAGCCTATCCCAAACAGTTTCTGCCCCTCGTATCCGAAGAAACGATGCTCGCGGAGACAATCAAACGCGCCCGTAACATCGCCAGTTGTTCGCGTACCGTTGCTATTACCAACGAGGAACACCGGTTTGTGGTTGCGGCCCATCTACAGCAGCAGTGTGGTGAGAACGAGCGGGACATTATCCTTGAGCCAATCGGCAGGAATACCGCGCCGGCGATCGCGCTGGCGGCGCTACATGCCCGGGCTGAAGATAAAGACGCCGTATTGCTTGTGATGCCGTCGGACCACGCCCTTGCGGATATTGATGCCTTTGCACGCGCGGTCCAGATTGGCGAACGGGCGGCGAACGAAGGGCACCTGGTTACTTTCGGCGTCGTACCGACGCATCCGCACACCGGCTACGGCTATATACGGGCCAACGAAGGGGCGGTATCAGAGTTCTCGCCCGTTGGCGAGTTTGTTGAAAAGCCCGACGAGGCCACCGCAAAAGCCTACCTGGATGCCGGCAACTACTTCTGGAACAGCGGCATGTTCATGTTCCGGGCCGACCGCTACCTTGCTGAACTGAAGCAGCACCGGCCGGACATTCTGGACGCCTGTGAGAAAGCCTGGAACAGCCAGGCAAAGGATCTCGACTTTATCCGGGTCGACAAAGATGCGTTCGCGGCCTGCCCTGAGGACTCGATCGACTACGCCGTGATGGAAAAGACCAGCGACGCAGTGGTTGTGCCGCTCGACGCGGGGTGGAGTGATGTGGGCTCCTGGTCGGCATTGTGGGAGATTCACGAACGTGACTCGGATGGAAACGTCTGTAAAGGCGACGTTATTGTCGAGGATGTGCACGATTCCTACATTCACTCCGAAGGCCGTCTGATTGCAGCCATAGGCATAACTGATCACGTTATTGTTGAGACTGACGATGTAGTACTGGTTGCTGACAAGAACCGGGTACAGGACGTCAAGAAGCTGGTTGCCAAGGTCAAGGCGCAGAACCGCCTTGAACACCGCTTTCACAAAAAGGTACACCGCCCCTGGGGCACGTACGAAGGCGTGGCCATGGACGCTCGCTTCCAGGTCAAGCGTATTACCGTTAATCCGGGCTGCAAGCTGTCCCTGCAGAAACACCATCACCGCTCCGAGCATTGGGTTGTGGTCAGCGGCACGGCAGTGGTAACGCGAGGGGAAGAGACCTTGATGTTGACGGAGGATCAGTCGACCTACATACCCCTGGGTGTTACACATCGATTGGAAAACCCTGGTGTGATTCCCCTGCAGTTGATAGAAGTACAAACAGGCAGTTATCTCGGTGAGGACGATATCGTACGGTTTGAGGACACCTATAATCGGGTTTAGTCTGCCTATAACCGGGTTTACTAACGCCTGTAACCGGATGTCCCGCGGTAGGGACAGGTACAGATAATTTCGGTCAGGCGTAATGCCGTGGGCCAAAGCGGGCAGCGCCAGGAAGGTCGCTGCTAACAACGACGACAGTTCCCCCCGTATTTGAGTGCGTCTTGCTCAAGGTCGCGAATGAAAGCGGGTTATCTGATCCTCATCAAGCAAAGGGGAACAGCCCAGAGACGCATCGCACTGCAAAATGCACTCCAGGGAAGGGGGCGGACTGACATGGAGGTTATATGGATCAATGGCAAAGCTGCCTGGCGCCGGTCTGCCAGATAGCACTGACGCGTGCTCACCAGACCGTTTCCCACCGCGGGGGCGACACCGTTACCCCCGAAGATTTTCTTTTAGCAGTACTTGATGTTGACGAAGACCTCGTGCCATTTCTCGGGCGGTGGGGCGTCGATATTGATGAACTCGTGCGTACTGTTCAGTCGGAGCAGCCTTTCACGGCCCCTGCCACTGTCGAGCCCGGTCTTTCCAACGCTCTGGTCGACTGGTTCGCCTCCGCCCGCGAGCGCTATGACGATCCCTGGCTCAGTACTCATCAGCTATTCTCCGCGCTCGTCTATTCTGCTGAGCGTTTCCAGGACAAGGCTTATGTCGCAGTCCTGGAGCAGGTGCCACGGCTCGCCTGGGCTGATTCGGTAGCAGTCTTGCCAGGTAGGCCTGGGCCAAGCGGCATGGCTACGCCGCCCGCGAGTGAGCGAAGCTGGCTTCAAAGTCTGAATAAAGCGTCCGTTTCGGGTTTTCCACTCTCGGCGTCGACCCATGAGCTGGCGATGCATCTGGTCACTCGACTGATGGAACCCGCCGGCGGGTTGATCTGGCTGCAGACGTCCTCCAGTAGCCGTGTTGAGGGGCTGCTGGGCCAGGTTAGGCGTATGGCCCAGGCGGTCCACGACACAGAGTCGCGTGCGGGGGCGGCCATCCGCCGCGCCTGGTTCAAAGTGGACTGGGAAGGAGCCGGTGAGTCTGACGGGGCTCTGGACGCACTTTTTGAATCGCTGCGGTCATGTTGTCAAAAACCTGGTCCAACTGTGTTTCTGTTCCAGGAGTGCTCCCCGACCGTTCTGATGCTCTTCATTCAGCGGTTGGGCGTACTGAAGTGGCGCCACCTTTTTGCCGTCGCCCGTCCTCTCATCGTCCTCACCAGCCCGCCGCTCAAGCATGTGCAGTCGCCTTCCGCCTGGCTCGAAGACAGTTTGGGCCAGGAACTCAGAACGTACGCCGTGCCAATGCTCCCGGTCGAGGAGTGCCTGCGTTATCTGCGTTTTTGCCAGCCAGGGATGGAGCGGCGATGGCAACTGGAAATCGCGGATGCCGCGCTGCGGACTGCGGCTTATCTCGCGCGTTCAACACAGGATCCTGCGTGCGTGTCTGGCGAGTCTGACCCCGAGACTGCGGTATCGCTTCTGGAAGACGCCATGAGCACAAAGGTCACTCTTCAGGCCAATGGGTCGTCGCGGCTGGCAGAACTACGCAGCAGGCAGGAAGACCTTCAACGCCGAAGCATAACCGCCGAAGCGAGAAATGAACGGGTTCAGGACGTGCAGGAAGCCTTTGAGTCGGTATGTCTTGAGCTTGCCGCTGAGGAAGTCTTCTGGCACGAACATGCCGCGCCCATCTCGAACGTTTTAATGGCCGAAGACGTGGTTCGCCAGGCGTTAAGACAGGCAGATGTACCATTGACCGGGCCTGGCGAGCGTATCCGTGAGACGCTACCCGACCTCAACGCGCTGGCCCCTGTAGTTTCGCTGAGTGAACACCGAGACATCGCAACCCCCGTGTAGTCAACCATCGCCAGGGTGTTGCAGACACGTTTTGCAACACATCGCAATCAGCAAAGACCGATTGGCATCGACTAATGCTGATGAAGTTGGCTGCTGTGCGAGTGCCTGAGCGCTGGGTTCTGACGCTATCTGAAGCTGTGGTCTGCCATTCAGTAATGCGGGGGCGGCGGCTCAATCGCCATATCCGGCGACTGGGGATCCTGCAGATTTTCGAACTGTTCGCGGAGGATGCGATTCAGGTCGAACAGACGCTGGATAGTTTGTTGTTGATTGGCAATCTGGTCGCTTAGCGTGTTCATCAGATCGTCCTGAAACGTAATGCGCATCTCCATGTCCGCCAATCGCGCCTCAAGGCGAGCCATTGCGTTAGTTGTCTGCATTGGATTTTCGCTGTGGCCAGCCATTGCTTCACTCCGTCGTCATAAAAGTTGCTGATCTGTTATTATTCTACCCGCCGGGCTGGGGCATTTCGCGGCTGATGTGTTCGCGCGCTCGTTTCTTGCCCCGATCAGGCCTGGCATAAACCGGTCCAAGCTTATTCCCTGTTCAGCGGGACGCAGTGCTGGCTCCGGTATTTAAACGACACCCTTCATATTCAGAGAGCGAGTTATTTACATGCATAACAAACGAAGAGCGCTGTTAGCGGCTATTCTTGTCGCCATTCCTTCGCCTTTTGTTCTTGGGTTTTTGCTTCAGGCTTTTAGTCCTGAACTGTTCTACTTTCGTACTGCCGGTAACGTAAATACGGTCAGCTCAGATATCCTCACGCTCCTGGGCTCCCAGGCAGGATACCTTGCTTACTTCATGGCCTTCCTGCTGTTTCTTCTGGTCGGTTATATCGCTGCAGCCGTCGCGGTGAGAGGCTCATCAAGCCCCACAGCCGCTGCGCCTGTTCCAGGCCGCCAGAATCAATCCCCTAGTCGTGCCGCACCGCCGTCCGGCAACTCTGAAGAGGGCGAGGTGAAGTGGTTTAACGTCAAAAAAGGTTTTGGCTTTATCACCCGCGATTCAGGCGACGATGTTTTTGTTCACTTTCGTGCGATCGAAGGGGAAGGGCGCCGGGTACTGCGCCAGGGCCAACGTGTCAGTTTCGTCGTGGTAGAGGCCAACAAAGGTCTCCAGGCTGATCAGGTTGAGGTCATTGGCGAGTAAGCTTTGCTGCCAGGCCAATCTGGCCAGTTAACGTCTTGCAAGAGGGGCCTCCGGGCCCCTTTTTTGTGACTGATACGTTTTAACGACAGTTGGGTTTGGCGATCGACCATATTTGGCTACATGTTAGTGTTGACAACTATTATCGGAGGCGTTAATTTATCGTCATTCATGGATGAGGTCAGGCTGAGCCTGGGTAAACAGGGATTGATGATGAAGTGCTCCCCTTCAGACAAAGCCCTACGCGGGCGGATTATACCGACCTCCTTTGGTCCCGAATGCCTTTCTCTCGTGAAACAGTCACCAACCCATGAGCTCTAAACATACGGGCATCAGGCTACGGCTATACATTATTGCGCCCGTTTTTCTAATGCTGCTGGCGAGCGAGGGGTCCGCTGATATGTTCGGTTGGTTCAAGCGATATGAAGTTGCCCTTTGTCCCGAAATACAAGGAAGGCTTTCCTTGGCCGGCGAGCCTTTGAAGGGCGTGAAAGTCCTGCGTGAAGTGATGTACGACAAAGCGCATGTTCAGTCAACGTTGACCGATGAAAATGGCTCATTTCGTTTCCCGTCGATTAGTACAAGATCAGGCACACCAGGAAAGTTGTTTGATGAGACTCGGATAAGACAAGTAGTTGTCGCTGAACATGGGAGCAGTAACGTACTGCTTTGGTTATACACAACGGGGAACACAACAAACGATGCCGTGATAGCAAACAAACTGTCCAGTCTAAAATGTGATCTGGCTGATAAGGAAATACACCAGCATTTCCCGAAAGAGGGAGATGGAGACCAGACATACAACATCAAAAGCGCGTGCAGGTGGTGATGCCCGCTACACAATAAGGGAATATTGTGAAACCTATTTCTCCTCAGCTCGCTTCTGAAATCGCCGACTTGGTGTATGAAGTGAGAAAGCCGGTTGCTTCTGGGCGTAATGACCTGGCGTTCAGTCCGAAAATGCTGAATGCTTTTGATTTTGATGATACTAAAAGCAGGGTTTCGGGCCGATCAGGGAGTTTTATTTCCTTCTTCCAGAAAACCTCGGGATTTGCTTTGGTTGGACATGGGAAGAATCAATATCGGGGACACCATGTAATCGCGGTACGCGGAAGTAAAACAGGTCATGACTGGCTGACGAACGGCAACGTCGGGCTCTCCACGAGCATAGGTGGCAGTGCCGTGCACTCCGGATTCAACCAGACTTTTGGAAGCATGAGGTCCGCGCTTGACGGACTGCTTAGCCCACACCTCGCGTCATCAATGGCAGAGGGCGTGCACTGTGTAGGACACAGCCTCGGTGGCGCGCTTGCGTCGTTGATCGGCCAGTGGATTAATCACCGCTATCGCAAACCTGTCAACATTTACACTTTCGGTGCGCCTAGAGTTGGTATGGAGGGATTTGCGGCCAGTTCGACGTCTGCTGCTTTTGCTCACTACCGTTGTACCCACGGTGCAGATCCGGTTCCCAATATCCCGCTGTGGCCATTCGTACACGCCCCCACGAACGGGTTTGAATATCGCCTAGATACTGGTACCGGTATAAGCCCAGGTGCCCACGGCATGGGGGACAGCGCTGTGCCGGGCTATAGAAACACGGCTCGAACGGGGGACTGGTCGGGCCTTCGTCAGAACTCATTGGACTACCTGAGAACGCCCGTCCGGCTCGACTACGAGCGCCGCATGGAAGCAAGCTTCTCTGGATACTGGGCCGACAGGATCTCCGCAGCGCTTATAACGCTACTCAAGGATGCCGGCTATTACTCCGCCGTGTTACTCCAGGCAAAGATCGGCACGACCCTGACGCTCTACGATATGCTTGCCCGAACGCTTGAGAAAATTGCGGCAGCCGCTGCTAATTTCTCCAGCCAGGTTCGTGGCCTGCTCGGCCACATGCTTGTCTTTGCCGGTTACGTCGCGACTCGCGTTGCGGACCTGACCTACAGCTTTATCCGCTGGGTATTTGATCGCACCACCAGTGCATTATATCGGGCTGTACGCCAGGCAATTGATCGGAATGAGCAATAGCAGAATATTTCATTGCATTGTTGGGCATTGCACACACGCACGGAATGGCTGGGGCTTGGCCTTAATCGATGAGCATGGTTGGCTTTGGTAACTCGGTAGGGTGCGCACTGCGCACCGGTTAAAACCCACGGGCTGGAGGGCGCGCTGCACGCTCGCCAAATGCGAGTCATCTTTATGGTGCGCATTGCGCACCCTACGGTAAGGACTGCGCTTGTGCTCGCTGCCGGCCAACTATTGGGGCCATTGAATCTGACGCTCGCCCTTTTCGCTTAGGCTCCACCACAGTTCATCATGCATATCTTCACCTTCATGCCAGGCGTCCGCTGCGCAGCGCACCTCAACACCGAGACTGCTATGCGCGTCGCGGGCGCAGCTCAGGTCGTCATCCCATGGTGTATCGGGACCATCGAAGAGCAGGCTGGCGTATTGGCCCACCGCTTTCAGGAACAGCTTGACTGGCACTGAGCGCCCTTTCAGCTCGGCGTGCCCGGTATGCGCTTTACCGTTGCCGCTGACACTTAGCTGAACCCGGTCGAAATGCCGTTCCAGCCAGTCCTGTACCGCCGCGGGATCGGGATCCTTGAGGTAGATTTCGATATCGTTCATACAATTTCCTCAGTAGAGCTGGCGGCTCAGGCAGTGCTTAAACGGTGCTTGAACATTGCTTGAATAGTGTTGAACAGTGCTCAGATAGTGCTGAAACAGTGCTGAAAACAGTGCTGAAAACAGTGCTCAGGCCGTGCATTAGGGCTTCAGGCAGTCAGCAGTCGTTCCAGGATGCGCTGGTAGATGAGCGAGAGGTTGTCCAGATCTTCTACGCGAACACACTCGTTGAGCTTGTGAATGGTGGCGTTGAGTGGTCCCAACTCGAGAACTTGAGCGCCAGTCGGCGCGATAAAACGACCATCCGATGTTCCGCCGGAGGTCGACAGTTCTGTCTCGGTTCCGGTCACTTCGGCAATTGCGCTCACTGCTGCTTCGACGAGTGGCCCTCGCTCAGTCAGAAAGGGTTCGCCGCTCAGGTGCCAGTCCAGTTCGTAGCGCAGGCCGTGGCGGTCAAGAATCATTCGGACGTGTTGTTTCAGATCGTCGGCGGTAACTTCGGTGCAGTAACGGAAATTGAAAGTTACTTTCAGCTGACCCGGAATAACATTACTGCCTGTTCCTGCTTGAACGCTGGTTATCTGAAAAGTGGTCGCCGGGAAAAACTCATTGCCGCTATCCCAGACCGTTTCCGCCAGCTCGCCCAGGGCAGGGGCTGCCATATGGACCGGATTTTCCGCAAGGTGAGGGTAGGCAACATGGCCCTGGATACCTTTAACGGTCAGATAACCGTGGAGGGACCCGCGTCGGCCATTTTTAACTACATCGCCGAGTGAGTGGGTGCTCGAGGGCTCACCGATAAGGCACCAGTCGATTTTTTCGCCCCGGCCTTCCAGGGCCTCGATCACTTTCACGGTGCCGTCAGCGGCCGGGCCTTCCTCATCGCTGGTGATCAGAAACGCGAGAGAGCCCGTGTGATCGGGATGCTGTTCGATGAAACGCTCGCAGGCAGTCACATAGGCGGCAATACTGCCTTTCATATCCGCTGCGCCGCGGCCAAAGAGGTAGCCATCTTCGAGGGTCGCCTCGAAGGGTGGCAGGTCCCAATCTTCAAGCGGCCCGGTCGGAACCACATCTGTATGCCCTGCGAACGCCAGGACAGGTCCGGCGGTGCCTCTGCGTGCCCAGATGTTCTCCACCTCGCCGAAACGCATGCGCTCTACGGTAAAGCCCAATGCCCCCAGGCGTTCGCCCAACATGGCCTGGCATCCGGCATCATCTGGTGTCACAGATTCGCGACGAATAAGCGCTTGGGCAAGCAGCAGTGTCTGGGACAGGGTTGTGGCGGGCGAATTCATGGCGGTTCCGCATCAGGTTGGGTATGAGACTAATGCCCGCACGTGCCGGCGGACTGGATTATACGGGCCAGGAGAGTTCCGTCGTAAGACAGGTATCCAACTGATGGCCCAGATCCCGCAGGCTGACTTCCTGAACAGGAACGCCTCGCGTCCCTGTTACTGGTTGTTGCGTGCAGGTATCAGTTGTTGGCGTGCAGGACCTCATTCAGTTCTATTGCCGTGCGGTTGGTTTTGCATTCCACAGCGCCATTCTCTGAGTTGCGACGGAACAGCAGGTCGGACTGGCCGGCGAGATCCCGTGCTTTCACCGTTTTGGCGGTGCGGTTCTGGTCGTCGAGCACGGCGACCTTGGTGCCGGAGGTCAGATACAACCCGGCTTCCACAGTGCAGCGGTCTCCAAGAGGTATGCCGACACCTGCGTTTGCACCGAGCAGGCAGTTTTTGCCAATGGATATGACAATGTTACCGCCCCCGGATAGTGTGCCCATGGTTGAGCAGCCTCCGCCGAGATCCGACCCTTCGCCAACAATGACGCCGGCGGAGATGCGCCCCTCGATCATCGACTTGCCTTCGGTGCCGGCATTGAAATTGACGAAACCCTCGTGCATGACGGTGGTTCCTTCGCCGATGTAGGCACCCAGGCGCACGCGTGCAGTGTCTGCGATTCTTACCCCGCGCGGAACGACGTAGTCGGTCATCTGGGGGAACTTATCGACAGATTTAACTTCGAGCACCCGGTCTTCGGAGCGGGCTTTGAGCTGACGCGAGGGCAGCTCATCCAGATCTATCGCGCCTTCACTGGTCCAGGCCAGGTTGGGGAGCAGTGCGAAGATCCCCTGAAGGTTGACCTGATGCGGTTTGACCAGACGGTGCGAGAGCAAGTGCAGCTTCAGGTAGACCTCGGGCGTAGTCGCAGCGGTGTCGTCGCTGTCGAGCAGGGTCACCACGACAGGGCGGACGCTTTTCAGGCAACGCTTGGCCAACCTGGCCTGCTCCTCAAAGCCACCTTGCTCAAGCGCTGTAACCAGTTTCTCCAGTTGGGCTTTATCGAGCTCGATGGCGACATTGCCAGCCTTCTGGCCCAGCGCCTCCCGTGCTGTGTCGACGAGGTCGGGATCCGGCATGTACAGCGGATCCTGATAGTAAACCTCAAGCCAGCTGCGTTGTTTGTTCTGGGTGCCGATGCCGATGCCGAATGCAAAGCTCATTGGGGGCGATACTCCTGTATTTGTTTAAGGTTCAGTTTTTAGTTGCGCGAGGTTGGGTCTGGCCCGGGGCTTACCGCAGCTGCAGGCCGCAAGTGCAGACCGCGCTGCCGGTTATCCCAGTAGCTTTGCGATTCAGAAAGGCACTTGACGAATCCTCGGCCGGAGACCGGCGACTAAGCTTTTAAGGTGTTTTCCCAGTTGGCCGCGTCAAAGCCGATTGATGCGATGTTGTCGTCAATCACTATCGGTCTTTTGATCATGGCCGGCTGCTCCAGCATGGCAGCCAGCGCGCTCTGGCGGTCTATATTATCACGAACGGTTTCCGGGAGTTTGCGCCAGGTCGTGCCCCGGCGATTCAGTAGTGCTTCCCAGCCGAGCCGGGATTCCAGCCGCTCGAGCAGCGCCTGGTCAATGCCGTCCTTCCGGTAATCATGAAACTGGTACGGTACTTCGTTCGCTTCCAGCCAGGCTTTTGTTTTCTTGATAGTGTCGCAGTTCTTTATTCCGAATACCGTAATCATCCAGTTCTACCTGAAGCTTATCAATCTGTCCCGGCAAAGGCAGGGACTGGAAATCGTCTGTTTAAGCACGGCGTCTGCATTCACTGGCTGCGCAGGAAGTCCCGAATGCGCTTTGCCGCCTCGACACACTCCTCAAGCGGGGCAACCATCGCCATACGCACGCGCCCGGCGCCAGGGTTGTCGCCGGCTATGTCCCGGGAAAGGTAGCGTCCCGGCAATACTGCAACGCCACAGTGTTGAAGCAGATCCTGGGCAAAAGCCTCATCGCTGCCGGGCGTTCTCGGCCACAGATAAAACCCGGCCTGGGGTGCCTTGACGTCGAGCACCTCCTGAAGAATAGGCACAACCGCATCGAACTTGGCCTGGTAGGCCGCGCGGTTCTGCTGAACGTGGGTCTCGTCGCCCCAGGCGGCAATGCTCGCGTGCTGGTGGTGAACGGGCATGGCGCAGCCCTGATAGGTACGGTAACGCAGAAACTGCGACAGCAGTCCGGCATCACCGGCAACGAATCCCGAGCGCAGGCCGGGCAGGTTGCTGCGTTTGGAAAGACTGTGGAATGCCAGACAGCGGTTGTAATCATTCCGTCCCAATGAGGCGCACGCTTCGAGCAGCCCTACAGGCGGTGTCCCCGCCGGCGGATAGATCTCGGAATAACACTCGTCCGCTGCGATCACGAAATCATGGGCATCGGCCAGGTGAATAAGCTTCTGTAGCTGTGCCAGTGACGCCACCGCACCGTTAGGGTTGCCCGGCGAGCACAGAAACAGCACCTGGCAGCGGTCCCAGATCTCCCCGGGTACGGCGTCATAGTCTGGCTGCCCGTCAAGTTCATCGCGGCAGGCCAGGTAGTGAGGCTCGGCACCAGCAAGCAGCGCTGCACCTTCGTAAATCTGGTAGAACGGGTTAGGGCAGACCACCAGTGGCGAAGCGGTGCGGTCGACCAGGGCCTGGACAATCGCAAACAGGGCTTCGCGCGTACCCGTCACCGGCAGGATGTTCGCTTCAGGATCGAGCGGCGCACTGGCAAGGTTAAACCGATTATTGGCCCAACTGGCGATGGCGCTCCGTAGCTGGGGTAGGCCTCGGGTCGTTGGGTAAACCGCGGCCCCAGCCAGCTCTCGCGTTAGTGCATCGAGCACGAACTGCGGCGCTGGATGCTTGGGCTCGCCAATTGAGAGCGAAATCAGCGGCAGGCTGGCAGGAGGCGTGATTCCCTGGTTGAGCCTGGTCAGTTTTTCGAACGGGTAGGGGTGGAGCTGGTTCAGGTTCGGATTCATGAAGGGTCCGGTTCGGCTGAAAGCATGGTTCCGATGGGTTCGGGGTAAGTGCACGCCAGGCGTTACTTGCGCCTGGTGTCTCCGGCCCCTGAAACCTCATCCAGTTGGCGACAAAGATCTTCCTGCAGGACACGGCAGCTTTGCACGTCCTGCAGGGGTTCGCCCTGTTCGTCGGTAATAAAGAAAACGTCCTCGACCCGCTCGCCCAGCGTCGCGATCTTCGCACTCACCAGTCGGATGCGATTCTCCAGCAGGATGCGGCTAATTCGCGCCAGCAGGCCCGGGCGATCTGGCGTGAAAACCTCCATCACCGTCCGATAGTTCACTGTGTCATTGGAAAATGTGACCTCGGTCGGGAAGGCGAAATGCTTGAGCTGGCGGGAGGTGCGGCGATCAATAATGCCGGGGTAGTCTTCCGGATCGTCGAGTTCTTCAATCAGGCGTTCGCGCACGCGGTCCCGCCTGGCCGGGTCCTTGCCCAGTGGCTGGCCTTTTTCGTCCAGTACCACGTAGTTGCTGAGACTGTTGGGTCCGAGCCCGCTGCTGATGCGCGCATCGACGATGTTGAGGTTGAGCTGTTCCAGCACGGCTGTCGTTGCCGCAAACAACTCCATCCTCGAGGCCATGTAGATCACGATCTGGGTGTAGCCGTCGCTGGGCCCGCCGCGAGTGTCGCGAATCAGCACCAGTGGCTCGGGGCAATCGCCGTGGCGGATGATACTGGACGTCTGCCAGGCGATATCCACTGTGGAGTCCTGCAGGAAATAGTCATCCTCCAGGGTCTCCCAGACGTCATCGATCTGCTCGTCACTGAAGTTCTGGGCGTGCAGCATCTCCCGCGCTTCCGACCGCGTTGCCTTGATCCAGTCGTTACGATTGACGGGCGTGTCCGAGCCACGCCGGAGCGCCCGTTTGGCTTCAATGTAAAGCTGACGCAGGAGGGAGGCGCGCCATGTATTCCAGAGTTTGGGGTTGGTCGCGCTGATATCGCAGACCGTCATCACGTACAGATAGTCCAGGTGTACCTGGCTGGGTACTTGTCGGGCAAAGCTATGGATGATGTCAGGGTCGGCAATGTCTTTACGTTGGGCTGTCATCGACATCAGCAGGTGATTCTCAACCAGCCAGGCGGCGAGCTGGCTGTCCCTGAGGCTCAGGTGGTGACGCTGACAGAAGCGGCTCACCTCGGCCGCGCCGAGCTCTGAGTGATCCCCGCCGCGACCTTTCGCTATGTCGTGATAAAGGCCGGCGATAAACAAAAGCTCAATCTTCGGCAGACGGTGGATCAGCCTCGACGCCAGCGGGTACTGCTCGCGGCTTTCTTCGTCCTTCATCCGGACCATGTTGCGGATGACCCGGAGCGTATGGGTATCGACCGTGTAGGTATGAAACAGGTCGTACTGCATCTGGCCGATGATTTCACCGAACTCCGGCAGATAGCGGCCAAGAACGTTGTAGCGCTTCATGTACGACAGTGTGTCGTCCAGGGCATGGGGCGTTTTCAAAAGCTCCATAAAGAGGCTGGTACACGCGAGATCGTTACGGAAGGCGTCGTCAATCAGGTGGCGGTGCGCCCGCAGTGCGCGGATTGTGCTGGCGCGAATGCCCTGGATCTCCGGGTGCTGGGCAATAAGCACGAATATTTCAAGGATCGCATAGGGCGCGTAGGCAAATACCGGGATATTGATCGCTTCTATATAGCGGTTGCGCAACTGGAAGCGCTTGTTGAGAGGTACGATCTCGTCAACCTCATCCCGGCGGAGAATGGCTTCCTCAAGATACTGCAGGATCAGGTCGGTCAGCTCCGAGAGCGACAGGGCGACACGGTAGTAGCGCTGCATCATCAGCTCAACGCCGAGCCGGTCTTCTGTGTCCCGGTAGCCCAGAATCTCAGCGAGCGCGCGCTGATGGTCGAACAGTAGCCGGTTTTCGTTGCGATCGGCCAATATCTGTAGGCCAAAGCGTAGCTCCCACAGGAAGGTCTCGCCGTCCTGCAGCAGCCGATACTCTTCGTGGGTGAGGATGCTGAAGCGGGTCAGGTCCTCAAGGTGGGCCAACCCAAAGTGACGCTTGGTAACCCAGCCTATGTTCTGGATATCCCTCAGTCCGCCGGGAGAGCCTTTGAGATTAGGCTCAAGGTTATACTCTGTATTGCTGTATTTCTCGTGCCGCTTGCGCTGTTCTTCCCGTTTGGCGAGAAAGTAGTCGTGGTCGGTGCAGACCTCGTCGGCAAAGACGCGTGCGCTCAGGTTCTGGCGCATATCGTCAGGGCCGGTCAGGGTTCGTGTCTCAAGCAGGTTGGTCAGGATGGTCACATCGCCTCTGGCGGCTGCAACACACTCGTCCAGTCCGCGCACGCTATGGCCAATGTCCAGCCCAAGGTCCCACAGCAGGGTCACAAACGCTGATAGATCATCCTGCCACTCAGGCAGAACCCCGTCCCTGGTGAGGATCAGGAGGTCGATATCGGAATGCGGGTGCAACTCGCCACGACCATAGCCGCCGACCGCTATGAGGGCGATGTCACCCGACCGGGCAAAGGACTGCCGTTCCCAGAGAACCCCAAGAATGCCGTCGACCAGACGAGCCCGGGCAGCGACGAGTTCCCGGACTGGCGCGCCGGCGCGGAATGCATCGGCAAGGCTGACCTGCGCCTGTTTCAGGATCGCCCGACATGCCTGCACTACGGGTGTTCCGTCGGCGATGATTTTGCGCAACGCGTCTGATGATAACTCAGGCGCAAGCTGAAACAGCTGCCCGTCGGATCCGACGGGAGAAACCGGGCCATGGTCGAGGTAATCATCCTCGGCCGGCTGCCGGTTGTTGATGGCCAGGTTGGCTTCAGTCATCAGCGCCAGTCAGCGAGGTTCAGGCCCCGCTCTTCTTCGCGTAAAGTCAGAATCTCGCAGCCATCAGCTGTCACGGCTATCGTGTGTTCCCACTGGGCTGACGGCTTATGGTCCTTGGTAACCACAGTCCAGCCGTCGGGCAGGAGCTTGGTATGCCGCTTGCCCTGGTTGATCATGGGCTCAATCGTAAAAGTCATGCCTTCGCGGATTTCCATGCCGGTGCCGGGCCGACCGTAATGCATCACCTGGGGCTCTTCATGGAAAACCTTGCCGATGCCGTGGCCACAATACTCGCGCACGACGGAGTAGTGATTTGACTCTGCGTATTGCTGGATGACATGGCCGATGTCGCCGAGACGAACACCGGGGCGGACCAGGGCGATGCCTTTGTACATGCACTCCTGCGTAATTCGAACCAAGCGGTCGGCGCCGGGTTTGGGCTCACCGACAAAAAACATTTTGCTGGTGTCGCCGTGGTACTCGTCCTTTATGACAGTCACGTCGATATTGATGATATCGCCGTTCTTGAGCACCTTTTTCTCGTTAGGGATGCCGTGGCAGATAACGTGGTTGGCCGAGATGCAGACGGATTTCGGGAAGCCCTTATAGTTCAGCGGCGCGGGAATGGCTTTTTGCTCGTGGACAATGAAGTCGTGGCAGATGCGGTCGAGTTCTTCCGTAGTTACGCCCGGCTTTACATAGTCGCCAATCATCTCCAGAACCTGAGCGGCCAGTCTGCCAGCTACGCGCATCTTCTCGATTTCTTCGGAACTCTTGATTGATACGTTCATGCCACTCCAGCCGGTTGCGTTTGATTACCAGTTGTCATTTTACCGGTACGGGGGGTGAAGTTAAAAGCACCGGCCGCGCTGGACGTCGCAGGACTTCACTGTAAGAGCGGGCTGACGGCCCCACGGCCGCGGCTTTCAGCCGCTCTGCTGGCGCAAAAAAGCGGGTCTGGCCCGGCGGCAGGCGGCGGTGAGCTGGTTGCTTCTGATACAGGATGGCGTCGGCAAGAGTGGCTGATTCAGGCGGATTACAGCCGCATTATGGCCGGGATGAGCGGGTATCGTTGGCGCTAAATTAATGGTTTGGGCGGGCGGGATATGGTATAAACGCGCCCGCTGACTGCGGAACTCTTAATGCACGGCTCTCACTATCGGGGCCTGAATGACGAATTGCACCAGCTAATCTCACACACACATCGACACATTTAGCCTGGGTGCCCGCACGACGGGTTGGCTTATGGGATGTGTGGAGGCCTAACCCAATCACATACAGGTGAAACATGGCACAAGTAAGTATGCGGGACCTGCTCAAGGCAGGCGCTCACTTCGGGCATCAGACCCGTTACTGGAACCCCAAGATGGCAAAGTACATCTTCGGCGCCCGTAACAAGATTCATATCATCAACCTCGAGCAGACCGTTCCGGCAATGAATGAAGCGCTGAAAACCGTTCAGCGCCTGGCCGAGAGCAAGAACAAGGTCCTCTTCGTCGGTACCAAGCGCGCGGCGGCGAAGATTATCAAGGAAGAAGCCGAGCGTTGTGGCATGCCGTTCGTCAACCATCGCTGGTTGGGTGGCATGCTGACCAACTACAAGACGCTGCGTCAGTCCATCCGTCGTTATCGCGACCTGGAAGCCCAGAGTCAGGACGGCACTTTTGACAAGCTGACCAAGAAAGAAGCCCTCGATCGTCGTCGTGAAATGGACAAGCTCGAGCGCAGCATCGGCGGCATCAAGGACATGGGTGGTCTGCCCGACGCACTGTTTATTATTGACGTTGACCACGAAAACATCGCGATCAAGGAAGCCAACAAGCTGGGCATCCCCGTTATCGCTATCGTCGATACTAACAGTGATCCCGCTGGCGTTGACTACGTCATTCCCGGCAATGACGATGCAATCCGTGCGATTCAGATCTACGTCAAAGCTGTGGCGGATGCGTGCATCGAAGGCAGTCAGTCCGGTACCAACCCCAACGAGTTTGTTGAGGTAAGCGAAGAAGAAGCGCCCTCGGCCCCCGCGGCAGAGTAATGGCGTTGTCAGAGTGCCTGCGCCAGACGCGCTGCACTCTGACCCGTTTTCCGGGCGACGCTGGCGCCCGGCTTCTCGCTGACAAGACTTAATTGAAGAGGATTTGAAATGGCTGCTATTACTGCTTCCATGGTGAAAGAGCTTCGTGAGCGCACCGGTCTTGGCATGATGGAGTGCAAGAAGGCGCTGGTCGAAGTTGAAGGCGACGTCGAAAAAGCAATTGAAGAAATGCGCAAGTCATCCGGCCTTAAGGCTGCGAAAAAGGCGGGCCGCACGGCCGCTGAGGGTGTGGTGCTGGTTCGTGTCGCTGATGACAATCGCAGCGCCCTCCTACTTGAAGTGAACTCCGAGACTGATTTCGTTGCACGTGACGACAGCTTCCTGGCCTTTGCCCGGGAAGTGCTCGAAACCGCGTTCCAGAAGCGTGAGACAGATATCGCCAAGCTGATGGCTGATGGCCTTGAGACCAAGCGCGAAGCACTGGTCCAGAAAATTGGTGAAAACATCAGTGTTCGTCGTGCCGAGCTGATCGAAGGTTCTGTGGTTGAAGGGTACGTACACTCCAACAACAAGATGGCAGCGGTTGTTGCGTTGAGCGCCGGCCAGCCTGAGCTGGCTCGCGATGTGGCAATGCACGTGACTGCGGTTAACCCGCGCGTGGCCAAGCCGGAAGACATGCCTGAAGATGAAGTCCAGAAAGAGAAGGACATCATCAAGGCGCAGCCCGACATGGCTGGCAAGCCAGACGAGATCGTCGAGAAGATGATGGGCGGGCGGATCAAGAAGTTCCTTAAGGAAAACAGCCTTGTTGATCAGCCGTTCGTCAAGAACCCTGACCAGACGGTTGGCGCACTGCTGAAAGAAGCTAACGCAGACCTCGAGCGCTTTGTAAGGCTTGAAGTGGGCGAAGGCATTGAGCGAGAGCAGGTCGACTTCGCTGCCGAAGTGGCAGCTCAGCTCAAGTCGTAAGTCAGCAACGGCCTCTAACGGAGGCCGTTGTTCTGTGGAGCCGTACGTTCCGCGCAGTAACTGTCCAACCGGACGTTCAGCTGCGTCGGGTTAAAACGTACGGCTGCTTTGTATAAGTGCCCCGGTAGACGTCGGGGCAGCACTCCGGTAAAAACCGGATCGCCTCAAGCGGGCGTGCTCGCAAGAGGTGCCGCATCAATTGCCAGCTCATGAGGTGAGAATGCCTACCCCGAATCCGTCCCAGCCACGTTATAAGCGAATATTGTTGAAGCTCAGCGGCGAAGCCCTGGTGGGCGAGCACGAGTTCGGTATTGATCCCAAGGTCCTTGACAGAATGTCCCTGGAGATAGGGGCGCTGGTTGGCATAGGCGTTCAGGTGGGCCTTGTGATCGGTGGCGGCAACCTTTTCCGGGGTGCAGCGCTGCATGCCGCCGGCATGGATAGGGTCACCGGCGATCATATGGGCATGCTTGCCACTGTAATGAACGGCCTGGCCATGCGTGATTCCCTGGAGCGTTCCAATATTCGTACCCGGGTGTTGTCAGCGATTCCCATGACCGGCGTGGTGGACCACTACGACCGCCGCCGGGCGATCAGGGACCTGAAAGACGGCGATGTCGTGGTATTCTGTGCCGGTACCGGCAACCCGTTCTTCACAACCGATTCTGCTGCCTGCCTGCGCGGTATAGAAATCGAGGCAGACATTGTGCTCAAGGCAACAAAGGTTGATGGGGTCTACTCTGATGATCCGGTCAAGAATCCGAATGCCCTGAGGTATGACCGTCTGACCTACGACGAAGTGCTGGACCAGAAGCTGGGTGTCATGGACCTGACTGCCATCTGTCTGTGTCGGGATCACGACATGCCCCTCCGGGTATTCGATATGAACAAGCCGGGTGTCCTCACGCGCATCGTGGTGGGCGAGAATGAAGGCACGTTGATCGCCAAAGACTAAATGGCGAGTTGAGAGGAATTCAAAGTGATAGACGAAATCAAAGAAGACGCGCAGCAGCGCATGAAAAAAAGTGTTGAAGCGCTGCAGGTAGCGTTCAACAAGATCCGCACCGGGCGCGCTAATGCAAGCATCCTGGATAGTGTGATGGTGCCTTACTACGGCGAACCGACCCCGCTAAAGCAGGTTGCGAACGTCACGGTCGAGGATAATCGCACCCTGATGATTTCAGCGTGGGAAAAGAACCTGACGCCAGCGATCGAGAAGGCAATACTGACTTCCGATCTTGGGCTGAACCCGTCATCGAACGGTGGAATTATTCGCGTGGCCATGCCCATGCTGACGGAAGAAACCCGCCGGGACATGGTTAAGCACGCGCGCAACGACGCAGAGAATGCCCGGGTTTCCGTGCGTAACATCCGTCGGGATGCCAACGGTGATCTGAAAGAACTGCAGAAAGAAAAGGAAATTACCGAGGACGATGAGCGCCGCGGCGCGGATGAAATCCAGAAGGTAACAGATTCCTACATTGCTGAAATCGATCAGCTTCTGAAGAAGAAAGAAGAAGACTTGATGGCCGTGTGACCTTTCCGGGTTCACGTTATCCTGCTCTTTTTCAGACAAAACTTCGCTTGTCGGCAGCGGCCGGAGAAAATAGGCTGAACCTGAAAAGCGAATCGCTTGAGGCTTTCTGCTCAAGTTGGAGTTGTCTGCTCAAGTTGGGGTTGTCTTCTCAATTTTTAGTCAGTATTCGCGGTCGCTAAGGCGACCGCGAATGCGTTTAAAGCATAACGAGGGTGTTGCAAAGACTGCGACCCGAAATCGGCCTGCTGTCCTGCACGGCCATTGGGGCACAGCGGCCTTTGACGCTTTCTGAACCATCTGACTCGGGGTAAGTATGTCCGAACAAATCTCCACGACGGTTCCGGTTGAGGCGCCTGCCATGCCTCGGCACGTGGCGATTATCATGGATGGTAACAACCGCTGGGCCAAGCTCAAGCGTCTGCGCGGGATAGCAGGCCACAAGGCGGGGGTCGATGCAGTGCGGGCGGTTGTGGAAACCTGTGCCCAGGAGGCGGTCGAAGTATTGACTCTTTTTGCGTTCAGCAGCGAAAACTGGCGCCGACCTGAAGAGGAGGTTGGGGCACTGATGAAGCTGTTTCTCATCGCCCTCAAGCGGGAGGTCAGAAAGCTGCACCGCAACAATATCCGCCTTCGTATCATTGGAGAGAAGAGCCGTTTCAGCAAGGTGTTGCAGGAGCACATGGCTGCTGCCGAAGAGTTGACGGCGGCCAATTCCGGTATGACGCTGGTGATTGCTGCAAACTACGGTGGCCAGTGGGACCTGACTCAGGCAGCCCGTAGTCTGGCTATGGACGTCGCAGAGGGCTCCCTGAGCCCCGATGCTATTGATGAGGCAGCGCTGCAAAGCCGGCTGGCGTTGGGGGATCTTCCGCACCCGGATCTGATGATCCGCACGGCGGGCGAAAAGCGGATCAGCAACTTCATGCTCTGGCACCTCGCCTATACGGAATTCTACTTCTCCCCGGTATACTGGCCTGATTTCAAGCACGAAGAGATGCAGAAAGCGCTTGAAGACTATTCCCTGCGTAAACGTCGGTTCGGACGTACTGACGATCAGGTAGACGCCGTGTCTTCCGAAACGCCTCTTCTTCGTCAGGCCAACCGCTAGCCTTGAAAGACCATAGACCTGTTTCGCAGTGTAACGTTGTAAGATCAGTTTCACTGCAGACAGATCAGCCAGAAGGACCGCAAGTCAAAGTGCTCAAGCAACGCGTCATTACTGCACTCATCCTCGCGCCCATCATAGTCGGCGGACTGTTTTTTCTGCCGCCTCTGGGGTTTGCCATATTCACCGGTATCCTCGTGGCTATCGGCGGCTGGGAGTGGGCTAACCTTTCCGGCGTCAGCGCTAACGCGGCACGAGTAATCTATGCACTGGTGATCGGTGCTGTAATGGCGGCATCACTGTTTGCAACCGCGGGCTACACGCTGGCGGTGCTTTGGCTGGTCCTGGCCTGGTGGGTCTGCTCGTTCTGGCTGGTGTCGCGCTATCCTTCCGGAACGGCTCTCTGGGAGCCGACACCTGTGCGACTTCTGATGGGGTTGCCGGTTCTGGTGGGGGCGTGGCTGGGGCTCAATTACCTGCGCAGCGGTGATTTCTCGCTGGGGCGTCTGGACAACAATCTACTGTTGATCCTGTTCGCTTTCTGCATTGTCTGGATTGCGGACATTGGAGCGTATTTCGCGGGTCGGGCCTGGGGAAAACGTAAGCTCGCTCCCAATGTCAGTCCCGGGAAATCATGGGCTGGTGTCTATGGCGGTGTCGCAGCGGCGCTGCTGCTAGCGGCCGTGGTCGCATGGCTGGCGGAATGTGGTTTCGGCCAGGCTGTCGGGCTGATTCTCATCAGCGGCGTAACAGCGTTAGTGTCCGTTCTGGGAGATCTTTACGAAAGTATGCTCAAGCGGCTGCGCGGCGTAAAGGACAGCAGCCAGCTTCTTCCGGGCCACGGCGGTGTTCTCGATCGGGTGGACAGTCTCACTGCGGCGCTGCCGGTGTTCGCTTTGCTGCTGACGCTGGCCGGATGGCTGTCGCCGGCCGCCATCGCGTGACGCGCATGGATGCAGGTTATGGCCTGCCGCGCCAGGTTACCATCCTGGGGGCCACGGGTTCGATCGGGCAAAGCACACTCGACGTCATAGCGCGACATCCTGAGCGCTTCTCTGTTTATGCGGTCACCGCGCACCGCAGCGTAGATGAGCTCGCCGCAATCTGCCGGCGCTGTCATCCGCGCTACGCGGTGATCGCTGACGAAACCCTGGTTCCGCGTCTGGTCGAACTGCTTGGTCCGGGGCACAGCACACAAGTTCTCGGCGGAAATCAGAATCTCTGCGAAGTCGCCGCCGCGCCCGAGGCAGACACGGTCATGGCCGCCATTGTCGGCGCAGCCGGCCTGGTGCCCACGCTCGCCGCGGTGCGGGCGGGCAAGCGGGTGCTTCTGGCCAACAAGGAAGCTTTGGTCATGAGCGGGGCTCTGTTCATGGATGCAGTGGTTGAGAGTGGCGCTGAGTTGCTGCCGATAGACAGTGAGCACAACGCCATATTCCAATGCCTTCCGGTCGGCCAATCTCGTGATCTTCAAGGGGCCGGTGTGAGGCGGATTCTTTTGACCGCTTCCGGCGGGCCGTTCAGGCTCAGCAGTGCTGAAATGCTGCAAAAAGTCACCCCGGATCAGGCCTGCGCACACCCCAACTGGTCCATGGGACGCAAAATCTCTGTAGACTCCGCCACGCTTATGAACAAAGGCCTGGAACTTATCGAAGCATGCTGGCTCTTTAATACGGAACCTTCGCGGGTCGAAGTGCACGTCCATCCCGAGAGTATTATCCATTCTATGGTTGAATATCTGGATGGTTCGGTCATAGCCCAGTTGGGTAGTCCTGACATGCGTACGCCGATCGCCAACGGCCTGGCATGGCCTGAGCGGATTGATTCAGGGGTCGAGTCCCTGGATCTTTTCGCCCTGGGAAGTTTTCATTTTGAGAAGCCGGACCGGAAGCGTTTCCCGTGTCTGGATCTGGCGGCCGAGGCCTTTAAGGCAGGCGGAACCGGGCCGGTTGTGCTGAACGCGGCCAACGAAGTGGCTGTTGAGGCGTTCCTGGCCGGCAATTTAAGCTTCACTGGCATCGCGTCAGTCATTGAGACAGTGCTGTCGTCGGCCCCGGTGAGCCCGGCAACGACCCTGGAAGAAATTCTGGCGGCGGACCATGCTGCCCGTGCCGAAGCTCAGGTTCAGCTTCGCCGTTTTCAGTAGAGTTTTTTAAATCTGTTTCTGGTATCACAACTGACCCCCTGGCTGGAGCTGCATGCAATTCATCCAAACAATTCTGGCCCTGGCGGTGACCCTGGGAATTCTGGTCACCGTGCACGAATACGGCCATTTTCTTGTGGCCAGGCTTTGCGGCGTTCGAGTTCTGCGCTTTTCGGTAGGGTTTGGTAAGCCGTTCTATTCCTGGTATGACCGGCACGGGACCGAGTTCGCGCTGGCCGCGATTCCTCTTGGCGGCTACGTAAAGATGCTGGATGAACGGGAGGGGGAGGTAAAAGCCGAGCAATTGGAGCAGGCGTTTAATCGTAAATCCCCCGGCAAGCGAATTGCTATTGCATCTGCTGGCCCTCTGGCCAACTTTCTTTTTGCCATTGTGGCCTATTGGGTCCTGGGTATGGTCGGCTTCGTCTCGGTTGCCCCGATTGTCGGGCAGGTGGAGCCGGGGTCCCCGGCAGACCGGATGGCGCTTGAGCAGGGCATGGAGATTCAGGCTATCGACGGTGAGCCGGTCTCGTCCTGGCGCCAGGTCGGCATGTCGCTGATCCAGCGAGCGGGAGAGCATGACACTGTTCAGTTTACGCTTTTCCGAAACGGCCAGACTGAACAGCGCGAGGCTGAGCTTGGCGGCTGGCTTGCCGATGAGCGCGACCCTGACCCGATCAGACAGTTCGGCATAAGGCCCTGGCAACCCCCGGTTCCTGCTGTGATCAGCGAAACGGTGCCCGGTGAGCCTGCGGCTGAGGCAGGGCTTGAGCCTGGCGACAAGATTATTGCGATCGACGGCAGCGATGTGCCCCAGTGGCGCGATGTGGTCGATCGCCTCCAGGCCTCGGCCAATGAATCCCTGACACTGACCGTAAGACGGGATGGTGCGCTGATTGATCTTACGGTAGTGCCACGCTCGCGCGAAAATGCCGAGGGCGAATCGGTCGGGTTCATCGGGGCCGGGGTTAAGCCCGTAGAGTGGCCCGAGGAGTATCTGCGAACGACGCGCTTTGGTCCCATTGCCGCGGTTCCTGCAGCGCTGGATCTGTTCTGGCGGGATACCCGCATGACGGTGATCGCGGTCAAGAAAATGGTCACCGGCTTACTGTCGGTGCAAAATCTGAGCGGACCCATTACTATCGCCCGGGTTGCTGAGGCGACTGCGAGTTCCGGCTTTGAGGACTTTATTCGCTTTCTGGCCTATCTCAGTATCACGCTGGGCATTCTTAACCTGTTGCCCGTGCCTGTACTCGACGGTGGCCATATTCTTTTTTACGGAATTGAAGCGGTACGGGGAAAGCCCCTGTCGGAGCGCGTCCAAGGGTTCGGGATGCGGGTCGGTATCGCCCTGATTCTCGCCTTGATGTTCGTCGCTCTTTACAATGACCTGATGCGGTTGTGAAAATTGCGTCTTTTCGAAATCCCCGCCTGAGCGCTGCAGTTGCTCGGGATCTGCCTTCCTGCGAATACCGCACCTCAAGGTCAGACCAGCGCAGCGCCCAGACGGGAGTCATCCGTTCTGGAATGCGGCTTTTACTGACGCCGTTTCTCCGCGTGATACAGGCTTATTGACTGCATGAGACATCCTCTGCTGAGTTTTCTTCTCGCCTCCGCGCTGGCGTTATGTGTAATTGCGCCGGTCCAGGCCGATGAGTTTGTGGTTTCCGATATCGAGCTGCGCGGACTCCAGCGCGTCTCTGCCGGGACGGTTTTCAGCACCCTGCCAGTTCAGATTGGCGACGAAGTTGACGAGATCGCCCTGGCGGAAGCAATACGCACGCTCTTCCAGAGCGGTTTGTTTACCGACATTGAAGTTTACCGGGACGATGACGTACTGATTCTGGAACTGCAGGAACGTCCGGCCATCAGCAGTATAGAAATTGAAGGCAACAAGGCTATTGAAACTGATCAGCTGATGAAGGCTCTGGAGAACGCCGGGCTGCAGGAAGGGCAGGTCTTCAAACGTGCGACCTTGGAACGGATTGAGCTAGAGATACAGCGTTCATACGTAGCCCAGGGGCGCTATAGCTCCCGCGTGACCGGAGAGGTGGAAGAGCTTGAGCGGAACCGCGTCAAGTTGAAGCTGGATATTAACGAAGGCGAAGTCGCAGCTATCCGCCACATCAACATAATCGGTAACGAGGCCTTCACCGACGACGAGCTGATTGACCTGATGGAGCTGAGTGCGGGCGGGCTTTGGGCGTCAATTACGAATGCTGACAAGTATTCGAGGGAGCGCCTGAGTGGGGACCTGGAACGAATTCGCTCCTATTACCTCGATCAGGGCTATATCGATTTCGGGTTTGAGTCGACGCAGGTTTCCATCTCACCTGACAAAAAACAGGTTTTTATCAGTCTTTCGGTTAATGAAGGCGAACAGTACCGTATCCGGGACGTCGAAATTCGCGGCGACCTGATTGTTGGCGAGGAAGAACTACGAAAGTTTGTCCGGATTGACGAGGGCGACGTCTTCTCCCGTGCTCGCCTTAACCAGACCTCTGAGACGCTCTCGCGGCGGCTAGGCCGGGAGGGCTACACCTTTGCCAACGTCAGTGCGGTGCCGCAGGCGCACGATGATAAAACAGCCAGCGTGACTTTCATGGTTGAGCCCGGTGAGCGAACCTACGTTCGACGGATTACCTTTGAAGGCAATACGGCAACCCACGACGAAGTGCTGCGCCAGGAAATGGTCCAGATCGAGGGAGCCGTGGCGTCGACCGATCTTATAGAAGCCTCCAAGGTGCGGCTGGAGCGCCTTGGCTTTTTCGAGCAGGTAGAGGTGGAAACACGTCCTGTTCCGGGTCGGGATGATCAGGTTGATGTCAACTATGCGGTGACGGAGCAGGCCACCGGCAGCCTCTCTGCTTCCGTGGGTTTTTCACAGTCAGCCGGTATTATCCTCGGCCTCAACATTTCAGAACGCAATTTCTTCGGAACCGGTCGGCGCGTGGGTTTTGGGGTGAACTCGAGTGAGTCGGTCAAGGCGGCGAACATCTCGTACACCAACCCGTATTACACGGTCGATGGCGTAAGCCGAGGCTTCAGCCTGTCTGCGAAAGAGACGGACTATGCCGAGGAAGATATCTCGTCTTTCGTACTGGACAACTACACGGCCCGGATGAACTTCGGTTATCCGATAGACAGCATCACCCGTCTTAATTTCGGCGTGGGCTATTCGCGCTCCAACATCGATGTCAACGATGTGCCGGCGGTCGAGATCGAGCAGTTCATCGAGGAGGAGGGCAAGGGCTTCGATGCCTATCTGCTGAACGCCTCCTGGACGCGTGACTCCCGCAACCGGGGCGTTCTTCCGACCGATGGGCTCATGAACGCGGTTTCGGCGGAAATAGCAGCACCTGGCAGTGACCTGACCTATTACCGGCTCACTCACAGAGCCGAGTACCTGGAGCCGTTCAACGCGGCCCAGACCTGGGGCCTGCGCCTGCGGACGGAGCTCGGCTATGGCGATGGTTACGGCAGTGACAGCCTTATGCCATTTTATGAGCATTTCTTCTCAGGCGGCTATGGCTCAGTGCGCGGGTATGAGGCTAACTCCCTGGGTCTCAATGCCACGCGCAACCCCAATGACTGGCGGCGCGAGCGGCCGTTTGGCGGCAACGTACTGACCGAAGCTTCGGCTGAACTGATTTTTCCGACACCGTTCGCGGGGGATAACCGTTCCATGCGTACGAGTCTGTTTCTGGATGCCGGCAATGTTTTCGACACTGCGCGTGGGTTTGATCCCGAGCTTGGTGAGCTACGCACAAGTGCTGGCCTGAGCTTCCAGTGGATTACGGCCATAGGCCCCCTGGCGTTCAGTCTGGCTAAACCACTGAATGATAAGAGCGGCGACGATACCCAGGTATTCCAGTTCTCCCTGGGTCAGCAGTTCTGATAAGCACTGCCCTTCGGGGCGGATCACGGTTCATACAAGAGGAGCAATATTATGCGTCCCGTACAACAGCTCAAAATGATCGGTCTTCTGGTACTTCTCACTCTCTCGGCGCCTCTGGCCGCCGAACTGAAGGTCGGCGTGATCGACCTGCGAAGGGCGGTTTTCACCTCTGACGATGCCCAGTCCTTCACGGAAAGTCTGCAATCGCAGTTCAAGGGCGAGGAAGAAAGCATCCGTAAGCTGCAGCAGGAAGCAAGTGCGATGCGGGACCGCCTGGAAAGTGACGGAGCGATGATGAATGAAAGCGAGCGCAACAAAGCCGCGCGTGAGTTTGAAGGCAAGGTCCGGGAGTTTAACCAGCGCCGCCAGCAGCTCGACCAGGCGGTGAGTGAGCAGCGCGCGCAGTTTTTGCAGAAGGCTCAGCCGGAGATCGACGCCGCACTTGAAAACATTCTGAAGGAGCGCGAGCTTGATCTTATTCTGCCTCGGGAGGCCGTCGTTTTTGCCAAGCCTGAGCTGGACCTGACCGATGAACTTATCAAGCGTCTCAATGACTGAGCGACGCCGCTGCTGCCGGAACAAAGATGAACGGCCGGGCGCTGGCTGCGGCTGGTGTGCTGCGTCTGCAGGAGCCGGGTTTGCAGGAATCAGCTTTGCACGAACCTGCTTTGCGGGAAAGAGAACTTATGAATCATAACGTAATCACCCTGGGTGAGATCGCTACGTTACTGGGCGCTGAGCTGAGAGGCGACGCTGGCACGCCGATCAAGGGCATAGCTACGCTTTCCGGAGCCGGCGAGGGCGATCTGGCATTTCTCTCTAACCCGACTTACGCGCGCTATCTGGCCGATACCCGGGCATCTGCAGTAATTCTCAATGATGCTGCGGCCGCGCAGTGTCCGACCAATGTCCTAATTATGGACAACCCCTACCTCGGCTATGCTCGCCTGAGCCACCGTTTTAGCAAGGAACCACAGCTGGATGCGGGAATTGACCCATCGGCGTCGGTTGACCCCAGCGCTCGGGTCGCGCAATCAGCGGTGATTGGACCGCGAGCGATTATTAGCGCCAATGTGATCATCGAAGATAATGTCAGTATCGGCGCCGGCGTGTTCGTCGGCGCGGCCTCGACCATTGGGCCGGGTTCGCGAATATATCCGAATTGCACCCTCTATCACGACGTCCACCTGGGCGAACGCTGCATCGTGCATTCTGGCGCGGTTATCGGAGCTGACGGCTTTGGCTATGCCAATGACAAGGGCGAGTGGGTCAAGATTGCCCAGCTCGGGGGCGTGCGGCTTGGTAACGACGTTGAGGTGGGCGCCAATACGACCATCGACCGTGGCGCGCTGGAGGACACCCGCATCGGCAACGGCGTGAAACTGGATAACCTGGTAATGATCGCCCACAACGTTGTGATTGGTGAGCAAACTGCGCTGGCAGGGTGCGCAGGCGTGGCCGGGAGTTCCACCATCGGGCGCAACTGTGTCGTAGGCGGCGGCAGCTGTATCAGTGGCCATCTGACGGTGGCCGACCAGGTGCACCTGACCGGAATGGCCATGGTGACGCACGATATCAAGGAGCCCGGCGTTTACTCGTCGGGTACAGGCGTTGAGGACAACCGCAAGTGGCGAAAAAGCGTTGTCCGGTTCCGGCAACTGGACGAGATGGCCAGGCGGATAAAACAGTTGGAAAAGCAGGTGGAACAGCTGACCGGTTCAGGCTAGTGTCCTGTCCGGGTAATTCGGATTACCCGGACAGGACACTAGCGACCGGGGCACTGCTTCCGTTTTTCTAGGCGCTCAGGACACTGAACGTTTGAGCACTACTACTATGTTGAGAGTCTGAGGCTCCTGATGATGCACATTGAAGAAATTATGGAGTATTTGCCGCATCGATATCCGTTTTTATTGGTGGATCGCGTCCTGGAGGTCGAAAAAGGCCAGCGGATTGTGGGCTATAAAAATATCTCCATTAATGAGGATTTTTTCAACGGCCATTTTCCCGGCAAGCCGATAATGCCAGGCGTTCTTGTGGTCGAAGCACTGGCTCAGTTGTCCGGCATTCTGGGTTTCATGACCGAAGGCACGCGGCCCTCAGATGGTGTTACCCATTATCTCGCGGGCGCCAACAATGTACGCTTCAAGCGGCCTATAGTGCCCGGTGATCAATTGCGCCTGGAAGCGGATTTGCGCGCGAGCAAGCACAATATCTGGAAGTTTGATTGCCGGGCACTGGTGGACGGCGAGGTTGCCTGTGTGGCAGAGATTATGACGGCGAAGAGAGTAGTCTGATGACACAGAATGCACTGGAGGGCGTCCATCCCCAGGCGATTGTGGAGCCCGGTGCGAGTCTGGGAAAAGACGTTACCGTTGGTC
This sequence comes from Hydrocarboniclastica marina, assembly GCF_004851605.1. GTDB lineage: Bacteria > Pseudomonadota > Gammaproteobacteria > Pseudomonadales > Oleiphilaceae > Hydrocarboniclastica > Hydrocarboniclastica marina. Next base: position 2,474,142 of record NZ_CP031093.1, on the reverse strand, counting down.
CCTGGTCCTATATCGGCGCTGGCGTCGAGGTTGGCGACGGCACGGAGATCATGTCTCATGTAGTAATCAAAGGCCCGACCAGGATCGGTCGCAACAACCGCATATTCCAGTTTTCCAGCGTGGGCGAGGAGTGCCAGGACAAAAAGTACGCTGGTGAACCCACTACGCTTGTGATCGGCGACGACAATGTCATCCGGGAGGGTTGCACGATCCATCGGGGAACGGTCCAGGACCGGGGTGAAACCCGCATCGGTAATGCCAATTTACTGATGGCTTACGTCCATGTCGCGCATGACTGTACCGTTGGCAATAACACCATACTGGCCAACAATGCCACGCTTGCCGGACATGTTGAAGTAGGCGACTGGGCGGTGCTGGGCGGCGGTACTATGGTGCACCAGTTCTGCAATATAGGTCCGCACAGCATGAGTGCCGGGGGCAGTATCGTCCTGAAGGATATTCCGGCTTATGTCATGGCGAGTGGCCAGTCGGCGTCGGCTTTCGGTCTTAATGCGGAGGGGCTGCGCAGGCGGGGTTTCTCGCCAGAAGCAATCACAACGCTGCGCAGGGCCTACAAGGTTCTTTACCGCCAGGCCCTGACGTTGAAGCAGGCTATCGACGCCATTCGCGAAGAGTACGGAGACAGTCCTGAGATCAAGGTTCTGCTGGAAACGCTCGAGCGCACCAAGCGGGGCATAGTACGTTAGCATTACTACATAGTGCGCTAGCGTTGCTGCACAGTGCGCTAGCATTACTGCTCGCAAGCGCCCCGGCCCAGCACCGGCGTCAGCCCATTACAAAATGAAGTAACCATGCCCCAGTCCAGACACCCGACTGAACCGGATGTAGTCCAGCCTGTAATCCAGCAAGGCATCGTCAGTTCTGCTCCCGTCACAGTGGGGATCGTCGCAGGTGAAGCTTCCGGCGACATCCTGGGTGCCGGGTTAATTGCTGCGCTACGGCAACGTTACCCCAATGCCCGCTTTATTGGCATAGGTGGTACCGAGATGCAGGCGGAAGGCTTTCAATCGTTGGTTCCCATGGAGCGGCTTTCGGTTATGGGGCTGGTGGAGGTCGTTGGCCGGCTCAGGGAATTATTCGCTATCCGCAAACGGCTGCGCGACTTTTTCACCGCCAATCCGCCACTGGTTCTGATAGGCATTGATTCGCCCGATTTCACGCTTGGACTGGAACGGCAGTTACGGGAGCGCGGGACCACGACCGTACATTATGTCAGTCCGTCGGTTTGGGCCTGGCGACAGGGTCGAATCCATGGCATCGCCAAAAGTGTCGACCTGATGCTGACGCTGCTTCCTTTCGAAGCGAAGTTCTACGAAGAGCATCGAGTGCCCGTCTCGTTTGTTGGCCACCCTCTGGCCGATACTATTCCTTTACAGCCGCCCACTCTGCAGTCACGCCAGGACCTGGGGTTGGCGGCTGATCAGCCGATGGTGGCATTGTTACCGGGCAGTCGCGGTGGAGAGCTGTCCCGGCTGGGGCCGCTATTTTTGCAAACCGCACTCAGGCTGTTGAAGTCGCGGCCGAATCTCCGTTTTATCGTTCCCTGTATAAACGCAGACCGGCTACGCCAGATGCAGGCCTATCTCGACGAACACTCCGGCCTGGGCGAGAGCGTTTCCCTGGTTCTGGGTCGTTCCCGGGCGGCCATGGCCGCGGCTGACGTCGTATTACTGGCGTCCGGTACGGCCACGCTTGAAGCCATGCTGCTGAAGCGTCCGATGGTCGTCGCCTACAGGCTCTCCCCTATGAGTTTCCGAATCGTCTCGCGCATGGTGCGGATAACCCACATTGCTCTGCCTAACCTGCTGACGCCTGAGCCGCTGGTGCCGGAGTTGATCCAGGACGCGGCAACGCCTGAAGCGCTGGCAGAGGCTGTACTGCGTCGTCTCGACGACCCCGGTCGCATAGCGCTGGAACAGGAGGCTTTCCACACCGTACATCTGGCTTTGCGTCGCAACGCCAGTCAAAGGGCAGCTGATGCCATTGTTGCGCTGCTGCAGGATAAGGCATCTACCCGTGCTGGACAGCACCGAACGGTGCACGCCTTATGACGCCTTTTATCTGCCAGTACCAGGGAACGCTGCTGGCTGGCGTTGACGAGGTTGGCCGTGGCCCTCTGGCCGGGCCGGTCGTTACCGCCGCGGTGATTCTCGACCCGGAAAAACCCATCCCAGACCTGGCGGATTCCAAGATCTTGTCCGAAGCTCGCCGGGAGGCTCTGTTCGAACGAATCACGGCCGACGCTTTGGCATGGGCGGTTGGCCGCTGTGAGGTCGAGGAGATCGACCGCCTGAACATATTTCACGCGACCTTACTGGCCATGACCCGGGCGGTACAGGCGCTCTCTCAGGCGCCCGAGTACGTGCTGGTAGACGGTAATCGATGCCCGCCCTGGCAATGGGCAAGTGAGGCTGTGGTCAAGGGCGACGGACGTGTGCCTTGCATCAGCGCTGCCTCCATCGTTGCAAAGGTTAGCCGGGATCGGGAAATGTGTGTGCTCGACCGACTATACCCAGGCTATGGCCTGGCCCAGCACAAGGGCTACCCGACGGCTCAGCACTTCGAAGCCCTGCAGTTGCATGGTGCCAGCCCGATCCACCGGTCCTCTTTCAAGCCCGTACGGGATTTGATGCGCAGCAGCGAACTGACCGCACAGGCTGATATCCAACCCGAGCTATTCTGATGCGGTAAGCCGTTGAATGGCGGGTGGTAATGGTCCTGGCCACATACGCAATGCAGACCGAAGTGGAACAGAGGGCGCGGCGAACAAACAGGAAGGGCTGGGCTTAGCGACAGGATAGGACTAACGCGAGCCTTGTGCATCAAAAGCAGCGGTTAGGCATTTCGCTTCCGGAGGCCAAAGTGCCATGCTGTAACAGGAAACGAACAAGAACAGGAAACGAAAAAGGCCAGCGCTAAGGCTGGCCTGAATCGTACTGAATAATGGTAGCGGGGGCAGGATTTGAACCTACGACCTTCGGGTTATGAGCCCGACGAGCTACCAGACTGCTCCACCCCGCATCAACTCGATGGCGCGTATACTACCCACGGATTCCCGTTCCGTCAAGGGCATCTCATAAATGAATTTGTTTTCTTGCGGTTTCTCTCCAAGGTCGCTATTAATTTCAGTTAAGGTTATCAGTGCACTCAGAACAGGGATTATTCTTCCGGTGCTCTGGCGAAGGTCAGCTTCGAGCCGCTATTCCAAGAGTCCAGAAAAAATGTCCCATGTCCGAAGATAAACTTTACCCCTTAAACGTCAGCGAGCTGATCGAGCATGCGCGAAATAATGAGCGTATCGCCCGGACACTTTTTGAGATAGAGGTTGAGGTGATGAACCTCAGCGACTGCGCTGCCTTTTTTGACCGCCTGACCGATATGGTTCGGGAGCGCTTCGCATTGGATGACGTCTGGCTGGTGCTGAGTAATATCGAAGCCAACGCAAGACTCGCTGAGACGCTGCGAGAGCAGGGCGCCCTGAACACCATCCTGACGGTCGCCACGGTAGATCTCTTGCGCCTGGTGGAAAACCGCCGAGAGCCGGTACTGGTGGATGAACTGGCCCGCTACCGGCAACTGATTCCGCCGACATCCCGCGATCGGCTGGGCTCACTGGCGATTCTGCCGCTGGTGATGGACGACCGAATCGTCGGCGCGATGATTTTGGGCACGCGTGACAGAGAGCGCTACCAGCCGGGTATGGAGTTCTTTTTTCTTCATCAGTTGGCGGTAAAGGTGTCGATCGGTTTTTCCAGCGTATGGGCACGCGAGCAATTGAGGCTGCTGGCGACCCGGGATGCTCTGACGGGACTGCGCAATCGGCGCGATCTCGACCTTGCGTTACCGCAGGAGCTAAGTCGTGCCAGGCGCTACGGCCAGCCGCTTTCGCTGCTTTTCATGGATTGCGACGACTTCAAACAGATCAATGACACCCACGGCCATGACTGCGGTGATGCCTACCTGCGCTTTCTGGCCCGAATTTTTATAAGTCTTCTGCGGGAAGATGACTCAGTCTTCCGTTACGCCGGCGATGAATTTGTCGTCGTGCTTCCCAACCAGACCTATAGTGCTGCTCAGGCCATAGCTGAGCGAATGGAAGCCCACCTCCAGCAGGTACCTTTTAGCTGGCGTCAAAAGGCGCTGGTGGCGAGCATCAGCTACGGCATCGCCAGTACGAGCCAGGCCAACTGGCTCAACGCAGAGGATATGCTCAGACATGCTGATCAAAAATTGTACGCCTTGAAACGCGAGCGCAAGGCCGCGCTATAGGCCGGTTGCAGGGGTAATTGGCCGGGTTCTGAGCATGTCCATGCGCCTGGCGGTGACCTTCAGCTTGCGCCCGAATCCTTCGACCCTGGCTCCCAGTCCCTTTCCCCTTGCCGGTATGCCCCGGGTGTTACGCCGGTCCACTTCTTGAACGCCCGGTGAAACGTCGAGGGCTCGGTAAAACCGATGCGATAGGCGATATCATTGATCGCCAGCTCCTCGCGGTTCAGCAGGTAAATTGCCTGGTCTCTTCGCAGGTTGTCTTTGATTTCCTGGTAGGACGTGTTCTCGTCCCTCAGGCGCCGCCGCAGTGTCTGCGGACTCATATTGAGTGATTGCGCGATGGTCTCGAAATCGGCGATCTGAACGCTGAAGTCGCGGCCAATAATGGCGCGGATCTGGCTGGTGTGGCTGTGCCGGTCGTCGGGCCGTGCCAGCAGGTCCGCGGGTGATGTTTTCAGGAACTCCTTGATCTCGTACTCGTCGCGGATAATGGGAAGCTTCAGATAGCGGGCCGGAAAACTCAGCCCTGTCTCCGGCTGGTCGAATGCCAATCGGCAGTGAAAGAGACCCCGGTATTCATCGCCATGTGCCGGTCTGGGATAGTTGAAAGTGACCTGATCGAGGGTGATGCCCTGGCCGATCAACCAGGAGGAAAGCCGGTGCCAGATGACCAGGAGGCTTTCCTGGAGAAAGTGGTCCGGGTCGCTGAGGGGGACGTTGGAGTGCAGGCTCAGGTAGGCCTGGGTATCGTCCTGGTGCAGGCGCAGTGACACGGGCTCGTCAAACAGACCGTAGAACTGGCGTGCGCGAGCGTACACGCTTTCAAGATTTGCCGCGTGGACAATCAGCAGGCACAGCGTGGCGAATGTCCCGGGTTTGCTGGGATGAGGTGCGAAGCCCATGAACTCATCGCCCAGTTCCTGCCAGAGAGTCTGCATCAAGCGGCTGTATTGTGCCCCCGTGACGCGGCTGCCTGGTTCTTTCAGCAACTCAGGAGAAATCCCGGCCGACAGCAGCAGGGTTCGGGTGTCACGACCGTTACGTTTCGCACCGCCCAGCGCGGCATGAACAAAGTGCGCGGATATCGTCAATTCACTCATGCGGAATGTCCGTAATTCGGGAAAGGGGAAACCTACCACCAACCCTCTGGTCATTCACGTCCAGGGCGCATTAGTGTGATCTGGTTCGGGTGAGCGAATCGGCCAATCATTGTGGTTTTAACGGATCTTGTTCGCCCCCGGGGCAGAGGCGTTAGAGTTACACCCTGCCCACACTGAGGAGACACCATGTCAGGTCCGTTACAGCATATCCGCATACTGGATTTCACCACACTCTTACCGGGGCCATACGCCACCATGATGCTTGCAGACATGGGGGCGGACGTCCTGAGGGTCGAATCGCCCTCCAGGCTTGATCTGGTCAGGGTGATGCCCCCGCATGACCGCGGTGTGGCGACGGCGCACAGTTACCTTAATCGCGGCAAGCGGTCACTGGCCCTGGATCTGAAACAACAGGAATGTGTTGAAACTGTGAAAGCGCTGGTCCGGGACTACGACGTGGTGGTCGAGCAGTTTCGACCGGGCGTGATGGACAGGCTGGGTGTCGGCTATGCCACTCTTCGGGAAATCAACCCGCGGCTCATCTATTGCGCTATTACCGGCTACGGGCAAACCGGTCCCTACCGGTTGCGCGCCGGGCACGACATAAACTACCTGGCGTTGGCAGGTGTGGCCAGTTACAGCGGACGTGCTGAGGGCGGTCCTCCGCCACTGGGGATTCAGGTGGCGGATGTCGCCGGAGGCTCCCACCACGCAGTTATGGGTATTCTCGCGGCAATAATACATCGCCAGCAGAGCGGGGAAGGGCAGTTTGTGGATGTCAGCATGACGGACGCGGCTTTTTCTCTTAATGCGATGGCCGGGGCGGCTGCGCTTGGCGCTGACCACCAGCCGGGACCGGAGTCAGATGTGCTGAACGGCGGCAGTTTCTATGACTATTACCGCACAGCAGACAACCGCTGGCTCGCAGTGGGTAGTCTCGAACCACAGTTTATGCAGGAGCTTTGCAAGACGTTGGGTTGTCCAGAGCTGGCAAGCAAGGGGCTGAGCCCAAAACCGGAGCATCAGCAGCAACTGAAGCAGACTTTGCGGGAACGCTTCGCTGAGCAGCCGCTGGAGCACTGGCAGCACGTGTTCGCCGACCGGGAGGCTTGTGTTGAGCCCGTCCTGACACTTCGTGAGGCGAGCGAGCATCCACAGCTGACATCCAGGGACATGGTCATCGAGGTCGACCGGGGCGATGGCGAGAAACAGCGGCAGCTCGGGCACCCGATCAAATTCAGTGAGACACCTTGCCAGAGCCGATTTGCGGGACGGGTGCTGGGTGCCGATAACGAGAGCGTGCTCCAGGAGCTGGAAGAGCACAAAAGCAAATAAGGAAGGGCGCCCGCGCAACGCGCCCTGTTCAATCTGCGCTTGTACGAGATGCGACAGAAAATCATGCAAAAAAAAGCGGATCCCGAGGGGTCCGCTGGAGAATAGAGGATAATACGATGTCCGATTCGGTTGGATGCTCCCACTAAACGGTGGAGGTACTGCTTCACCCTCCACCTGTGGGGGATACTGCTTGCATCCACACTTTCATAATAGGAGAGCTTTGCCCGCCGGTCTGTTGGTCACCGGTAGTTAAATGTGTCCTTGGGTAGCATGATGTAAATTTGCTGTAACCGGAGAGTTTCAGCAGGAAACAGCAGCCTCTGGCTTTTGGAAAAATTTGCAACAGACGAAAAAAAACGAGCCAGAGGCCCGTTCAAATGAGGAGAATACATGATCGAAATCTGCTGGAGTTGCCCACTTGTCGGTGGAGGTACTACCTAACCCTCCACCAGTGGGGATACTGCTCAAATCCACAATTCAATAATAGGTCAGGTGTTGCGCTGGAGCTGTTGTGACGTTGTAGTTAAATGTATCAGCGCGTCGATCTCTGTTTCTGTTCTGTAAAGCCATGCTGACACTATGTAACGTGAGCACTACCGTAACGTGAGCACTACCGCCTGACGTGAGCCTTACCGCCTAACGTGAGCCCTACTGCTTGGCGGTAAGGGGAAGCCCTTCCACTTCGCCGCCGACGGAGGTGGTTACCAGCGTTCGGGTCTCGTACGAGCGCATCAGGGCTGACAGTGCGGCTCGCTCCAGTGTTTCAGGCTTGGGCGCCTGGTCGCCGTCCCCGCAGACACAAAGTGCAGTGCCCGGCTCAACAGCAACGTACCCCGCGGTGGTCTTGAAGGCCTTATGGTTGAGGCCGTCGTGGATGCGTTTGTAAGTCGCTGCCTGACAGTGCTCGACCTCGGCAAAATGGGCAATAATGGCAAACTGGTTCTCGCCAATACGGCAGAGCGCATCCAGAGGCCGGATCAGGTGTGTCAGTCTACGGCCGATGCCTGCCGCCAGTTCAGCCAGAGTGCTGGCATTGTGCCGCCGCTTGATCTCCTGCCAGTTGCGTATGCCGACAATCAGGTAGGCCGTCGCCCCGCCGCGCGACTCGGTGTGCCGGAGACTTTGTTCCAGTCGCTTGCGGGCGTAACGGGCATTGGCCATGCCGGTTTCCAGGTCAGCATAATTGCGCGACTCAAGGTCCCGGTTATTCTCCACCAGTAGCCTGTTGGCCAGGAGCAGTGTGTTATGCCGGTCTGCCAGGCGGTCCGCTGCAAATACACGGGGCAACAGCTGCTTGCTCATGTCTGATTTATTGATGAAATCGTCGACGCCGCGATCAAAAGCCTCAGTGAGCGCGCTCACATGCTCCTTTCCGGTGAGCAGGATGACATAGGTGTAGCGACCGCTGAGTTCGTCTATCTGACGGACTCGATCAGTCAGTTCCAGTCCATCCATGCGGGGCATCAGCCAGTCGGCGATGAGAACGCTTACCGCGCGGTCTTCCATCTCGGCCAGCGCGGAATCAGCGTTGTTGGCGATTCGGACATCCCGATAGCCCGCACTTTTCAGTGTTCGTGCGACTACCGCACTGCTGAATTTGGCGTCGTCCACTACCAGGATGGGCAAGTCGAGATTTGGCATAACGGGCTACTACTCTGCGGCTGGTTGGGGAAAACTGCGGGACCGGGTGGCCGGGTGCCCGGCGCTGAAGCCTGATGCACCGCTGAACGAGGGAATCTCTGAACAACTCTGCCGCAAGAGCGCTTTTTGCGTCGCGCCCGCCCGGGCTTTCAGCCAGAAGGGCGTCGGAGTTATTCAGAGGTTCGCTGGTACGCCGAAGTGGCCCATTATAAACTAACCGCTTGTGTCTGCTGGCCCAATTTGCAAAAGTTTGATCCAGTGCCGCTGTCCCTGCCGAAGCCCGACAGTTGCCGGTCCATTTATGGTGACACTCCGGGCAAACGCAGGCCAGAGATCCATAGCGCCATAGCTCACGTCCAACCCTTCTATCGCGGAGTTCCTGATGCCCACGTTCGATATTGTCTCTGAAGTAAACCAGCACGAGGTCGCCAACGCTGTCGATCAGGCCAATCGCGACCTCGGAAACCGCTGGGACTTCAAGAATGTTGATGCAAGCATCGAGCATGAGGGCAACACCCTGACGCTTACGGCAGAACAGGACTTTCAGCTTGAGCAGCTGGTGGACATTATGCGGATGGCTTTAGCCCGTCGCGAAGTCGACGTGCGCACGCTGAAAGAAGGTGACGAGTTTCGCTCAGGCAAGCAGATGAAGCGCAAGTTCACGATCCAGGAAGGCATCGATACGCCGACCGCCAAGGACATCGTCAAGCGCATCAAGGGTAGCGGGCTGAAGGTGCAAGCCAGCATTCAGGGCGAGAAAGTCCGGGTCACAGGGAAAAAACGCGATGACCTTCAGGCAACCATGGCCCTGCTTAGGGAAGCAGAGCTGGACGTGCCGCTGCAGTTCGATAATTTCCGGGATTAACGCCCGGAATGCCATCCCGCTTTTTTAATGCTGGCTCCCGTACCGCGCTATCGCAGTGGTTGCGGGAGTTTCTTCACGTCTATAGCCGGCGGCCAGTGCTGCTTATGTTGCTGCTGGGTTTCTCAGCGGGGCTGCCATTACTCCTTGTCTTCTCGACGCTTCTGGCGCGCCTGGCGGATGTTGGCGTGGAGACGGCGACCATAGGCTTCTTCGCCTGGCTCGGGATTACCTACTCGGTCAAGGTGATCTGGGCGCCTGTGATCGACTGGTTGAGGATTCCCCTGTTCTCGCGTCTTATGGGGCAGCGCCGGAGCTGGATGCTGCTGGCGCAGGCGGGTGTCGCCGTTGGTCTCTGGTGGATGGCCTGGATTGACCCCACCCAAGACCTTACGCTTCTGGCGTTGGCGGGGCTGCTGGTCGCGTTCTCATCAGCGACCCAGGATATTGCGATTGACGCATTCCGGATCGAGGCGGCCTCGGCGCGCTACCAGGGGGCGATGTCGGCCGCGTATGTGTTCGGCTACCGTCTGGCCTTGCTGTTTGCGGGAGCTGGCGCTCTGTACCTCGCTTCGGTCTACTCCTGGTCGTGGGCCTACGTGGTCATGTCGATGCTGATGAGTGTCGGAGTCCTGGCCGTTCTGATAGCGAATGAGCCCGTTAGCGACGCCGAGCGAAAAGCCCGTCTGGCGCGCACTTGGGGCGTCGAGGCCGAGGGCAGCGAAGGTACTCTGGCAAGACTCCAGCATTGGGTGCGCAAGGCTGTGATTGCCCCCTTTGTGGACTTTATCCAGCGCTACGGGCGTTACGCGGTGCTGATACTGCTATTGGTGGCGGTATACCGGGTTGCTGACCTGGCCATGGGCGTGATGGCCAATCCGTTCTACCTGAACTTCATGGGATTCACAAAAGTCGAGGTGGCCAATGTCACCAAGGTGTTTGGTTTTTTCATGACGATTATCGGTTCTGCTGCGGGCGGCGTTCTGGTGGTCCACTACGGCATAAGGCCGATCCTCCTGATTGGAGCGATAATGACGGCTGCATCCAACCTTCTCTTCGTCCTCGTTGCCCAGCTTCCGGCAAACCTGGGTCTTCTCGCTATGGTCGTCAGTGCCGACAACCTGTCCGGTGGCATAGCTACGGTTGCGCTGATCGCCTGGTTGTCGAGCATGACCAATACGGCTTTTACGGCGACCCAATACGCATTATTCAGCTCGTTAATGACGCTGCCGGGTAAATTTCTCGGTGGATTTTCCGGCGTTGTCGTAAGCTTGGGCGGCTACGGTGGTTTCTTCCTGATCTCGGCTGTGATGGGCCTGCCGGCCATTTTGCTGTGCTGGTGGGTGTATCGAAACGGGGACAAACTCGACCAGCGCGTTTCAGATGCGCACAAGCAGGCAGAGCAGGGTGGGGCAGGTATCGATTTCTAGTGCCGGGGGCCACTTGAGTCTGGACACTGGCCTCTGGTGAGGCAGCACGCATGCGGCATGCTTCAGCCTTCGAAAACCCGTTTCGCAACGCGCCCCTTCTCTACGGTGATACCTTCTGCTTCAAGGCGCAGTTTCTGTTCCTGCCCTTGGGGCGAATCCAGCGAAAAACTTATCCTGCGCTGCGCATTGACGACGCGATGCCACGGCACCTGCGACCCGGGCGGCAGTTGAGCCAGAGTGCGGCCGACGTATCGCGCCAGCCCGGGCACGCCTGCTCGTCGTGCGACCTCGCCATAGCTTGCGGTCCGGCCAGACGGAATCTGACAGACTACCGACCAGATAATTTGCTGCCGGTTCGCAGGGGAGTCCCACGCCCTGGCTTCACTCGCCTTTGTGGCGAGTGGAAGGTGGTGTGGCGAGTGGCAGCGATCGCACATCTAGAGTCTGAGGCCGCCGTCCACTTCAATAACCCGACCCGAGAAATAGTCATTCTCAAGGATAAAAGCCACCGCCTGTGCAATATGGTCGGGCTGCCCGGTGCGCTTAAGGGGGATTCCGGCTGTCATCCGCTCAAGCGCTTCCGGCTTCATGGAACCGGTCATTTCTGTCTCGATAAAGCCGGGAGCAATTGCGCCCGTGCGGATCTGGTAGCGAGCCAGTTCGCGGGCCCAACCGCTCGCCAACGCCACAACGCCCGCCTTCGCTGCCGAATAATTGCTTTGTCCGACGTTGCCGGCACGAGAGATGCTCGAAATGTTGATTATACAGCCGCCGCGCTGGTCCTGGATCATATGGGTGGCCGCCTCGCGGCCGCAAAGAAAAACGCCGGTGAGATTCACATCGATCACCGACTGCCATTCCTGCAGCGTCATCCGCTTGGTGACCTCGCCGTCCTTTGCCTTGACCATAAGGCCATCCCGAAGAATGCCGGCGTTGTTGATCAGCGCATCAATCGCGCCAAAGTCTTGCCGGATCGACTCGAAGGTTGACTCCACGGCTTTCTCGTCAGCGACATTGCAGATATATGGGCGCGCTTCGGTACCGGCCCGTCGACAGGCTTCCACCGTTTCGTCCAGACGGTCCGGATTGAGATCGATCAGCGCCAGGCGTGCCCCCCGACCGGCCAGGTCCTCGGCCATGGCCCGCCCCAGGCCCTGACCGCCGCCGGTGATTATCACTACTGCATCTTGAACTTTCATGTTTTACCCTGATATCTGTGAATATCCAGTTCCAGCCCGTGGCTGGCTCATCGCGAAACCCGAAGTGTAACCCATGCGCTTCCGGCAGTTTTGAACAGGCTGGGCGAAGGCCAGCCATACATCCATTCAGGGGCGTAAAAACCTCCTCGCCGTTGTGAATCTGATTATGCGATTTTTACTGCTTCCGTTTGTGGTTTTCCCCATCGTCGAGATGGTGGTCCTGATCAAGGTCGGATCAGCTATCGGTGTGCTCCCCACAGTAGGTCTTGTGCTTCTGACGGCTGTAATTGGCGCGGCGCTGCTGCGTGTGCAGGGGCTGGCTACGCTCCTGCGGGCCAATCAGCGTATGCAGAGCGGTGAGATTCCCGCGCAGGAGGTCGCAGAGGGGTTTGTTCTGGCGATTGGAGGGGCTTTGCTGCTGACGCCGGGCTTCGTAACCGATGCAATGGGCCTGTGTTGTCTGCTCCCCGGATCCAGGCGCTGGCTGATCAGCAGGCTAATGAAGCGCTTCACGGTGTCCGGACAGGCCAGCGCTTTTACGGCGGGCTTTGGCGCAAGGCCGGCCCCGGGGGGCAGGGTGATAATCGAAGGCGAATTCGATCGCGAACAAAACACATCACAAAGCCAAAGAGACATCGAAGGCCGGCAGATCGATCGTTCTCCGGGTGACGGCGAAAAAAAGTAAAAAAAACTGGTATCCGGGTGTTGAAAACGTCCGGCATACCCCCACATCTCGGGTCACTGGAATTCTGTTCTACAGCATCCCCCTCGAAGCCGGCAATGCTAGGGCTTTGCGGATGCCCGGGGGCAGATCAACAGCTATATCATTGCTCAACGAATAACCTGACAGTGGAGATACCAAGCAATGAACATTCGTCCGCTACACGACCGCGTTGTTGTGCGTCGCAAGGAAGAAGAAGAGAAAACTGCCGGTGGCATCGTTTTGCCGGGTAACGCTAAGGAAAAGCCATCCCAGGGCGAAGTCCTGGCTGTAGGCGAAGGCCGCATTCTCGACAATGGCGACGTTCGCGCAGTTGCCGTGAAAAAGGGCGACACCGTTGTTTTCGGTCAGTACGCCGGTAACACCGTAAAAATTGACGGCGAAGACCTGCTCATCATGAGCGAAAGCGAAATTTATGGTGTGCTTGAGAAGTAAGTTCTCAAGACAACCGGATATTTTCTGATTTAGGCAAGCGAACAGGAACTTACGATTATGGCAGCAAAAGACGTCAAATTCGGTGACTCCGCCCGTAAAAAAATGGTAGCTGGTGTTAACATCCTGGCTGATGCGGTAAAGGTAACGTTGGGCCCCAAGGGTCGTAACGTCGTCCTGGACAAGTCTTTCGGCGCGCCCACCATTACCAAGGACGGCGTCTCAGTAGCGAAAGAAATTGAGCTGCAGGACAAGTTCGAGAACATGGGCGCACAGATGGTCAAGGAAGTCGCTTCCCAGACCAACGACCAGGCAGGCGACGGTACCACTACCGCAACCGTACTGGCGCAGGCCATTGTTAACGAAGGTATTAAAGCTGTGACCGCGGGGATGAACCCGATGGATCTCAAGCGCGGCCTCGATAAGGCGACCACCGCTGCTGTTGCAGAAATTCGCAACATGGCGCGCCCCTGTGACGACTCCAAGAACATTGCCCAGGTAGGCACGATCTCCGCCAACAGCGACGAGACCGTAGGTAAGCTGATTGCCCAGGCCATGGAAAAAGTCGGTAAGGAAGGCGTCATCACCGTCGAGGAAGGCCGTGGCCTGGAAGACGAGCTGGATGTCGTTGAAGGTATGCAGTTTGATCGCGGCTACCTCTCACCTTACTTCATCAACAATCAGGACAGCATGGCCGTCGAACTGGACGACCCGTACATCCTGCTCGTTGACAAGAAGATCTCCAACATCCGTGAACTGTTGCCGGTTCTCGAAGGCGTGGCCAAATCTGGCAAGCCGCTGATGATGATTGCCGAGGATGTCGAAGGCGAAGCGCTGGCGACTCTGGTAGTCAACAACATGCGCGGTATCGTTAAAGTCGCGGCCGTCAAGGCGCCAGGCTTTGGTGACCGTCGCAAGGAAATGCTGCAGGATCTGGCCATCCTGACTGGCGGTACCGTGATTTCCGAAGAAGTGGGTCTGACGCTTGAAAACGCTACCCTGGACGACCTGGGCACGGCTAAGCGCATCAACATTACCAAGGAAAACACCACGGTTATCGACGGCAGCGGTGCTGAAGCTGACATCGAAAGCCGTGTCGAGCAGATCCGCAAGCAGATCGAAGACAGCAGCTCCGACTACGACAAAGAGAAGTTGCAGGAGCGTGTGGCCAAGCTTGCTGGCGGTGTCGCCGTTATCAAGGTCGGTGCCGGTTCAGAAGTGGAAATGAAAGAGAAGAAAGCACGCGTTGAAGATGCGTTGCACTCTACGCGTGCAGCGGTCGAAGAGGGCGTGGTAGCCGGTGGTGGCGTTGCGCTGATTCGTGCTCTGCAGGCTGTTATCAACCTGAAAGGCGACAACGAAGATCAGAACGTCGGCATCGCTATCCTGCGCCGCGCGATGGAAACGCCTCTGCGTCAGATCGTCAAGAATGCGGGCGGTGAGCCAGCGGTTGTCGTTGCCAAGATCCTCGAGAACGAGGGTACTTTCGGCTACAACGCTCAGACCGATCAGTTCGGCGACATGCTGGAAATGGGTATTATTGACCCGGCCAAGGTGACCCGCTCTGCTCTGCAGGCTGCGTCTTCTGTAGCTGGTCTCATGATCACCACCGAATGCATGATCACCGATCACCCTGAAGAAGATAAAGCCGGTGGTGGCATGCCGGATATGGGTGGCATGGGCGGCATGGGCGGCATGATGTAAGTCTCGCTCTGCTGTAAAAAAACCCCGCAGTTCGCTGCGGGGTTTTTTGTTGGGTAAACACAAGCTAAACTCCACACATTAGTTCCGAGTTACACGTTTTCCATCTATTGAGTATCGCCCCATGCGACGATTTGCCCTTACGCCCGGGCGTGTCATTCTCCTCCTTATTTTATTTGTCATAGCTGCTACGGTTGGGCTCCTGGTCAATTTGCCGGCTGCCTGGGCCTGGTCAAAAATCGAAGCGCAGTTAGCCACGCCGTTACCGATGGCAAAGGTAGAGGCTGTCGGCGGAACTGTCTGGGATGGTGTCGGTCTTATCACTCTCGAAATACCCGGTGATGCTGCACGGCAATTACGGCTCTCATGGGATGTCGGGCTGGTTTCTCTGCTTACGGAAGGGTTGGGGCTGGGGTGGCGCCTGGAGACCCGCCAGTCCCAACTGAACGGGCGTCTCGCAATTCAGAGTGCCGGGTCGGCTGATCTCAGGCTTGAAGGTCAGATTCAGTTGGCGGAGTTCGCAGATATCGCAAGACGCAATGGACTAACATTGCCGGGGTCGATTACCGTCAACAACCTTGAACTGGGTATTGTTGATGAACAGCTCACTCATGCCCGCGGCATAGCCCGCTGGGATGGTGGACCTGTAGCCTGGAACATGGGCGGCCAGAGCGGTCAGGCGCACTACCCACCGCTGGTTGCGCGTCTGGATGAGCAGGAAGGCGGAGTCAGCCTGAACGTGGTAACCGAAGCAGAAAACAAATTACTGATGGACGTACAGCTTTCAGCCGATGGTATGGCCACGCTTACAGTACGTCGCCGGCTCGCCCAGACATCCGGTCTGGATGCTGGGCCGGGCTCTCCCGACGAGACAGTATTCAGAATCCAGCAACCTTTGAGCGGGGGCTGAACTCGCTGCTGCGGGAGACTCGCCGATCTGGCATGGCTTTCGTTATTTTGTGATGAGGCCTTCGTGTATATTAGCGGATCGATTTCATGGGTGTAAAAAAGACCAGGCCATCGCCCTGGCCGAGCCGCATAGCAGGTCTGTTGTTGCTGGCTATAGTTGTACAGCTGGGTTGGGTAGTCGGCAGTCTGGGCTCCCGTATGCTCGCGCCATCGCCGCCGGTGCCCTCTATCTATGGCAATGCAGCAAATGGTCAGGCGGGTAGGGCAGAGCCGATGTCGGTGTCTGTTTCCGAGCTGAATCTATTTGGGCAATCAGACGCTGGGACAGAAGTTCCCGAGGCAATCAGCCGAAACGCGCCTGACACTAATCTACGCCTGCAGTTGAATGGTGTCGCGCTCGCCCGGCAGCCGGAGAACTCCAGTGCTATAGTTTCGGGGGGTTCAGATAACGCAGTGCAGTGGTACCGGGTCGGTGAAATGCTTCCGGGCAATGCCCGGCTCGCTGAAGTTCAGGACGATCGTATTCTTTTGCGTCGCGAGGGGAGAATAGAAACGCTGAGATTTCCTGAAGAGGGTGGGTCATCGATGACGGCGGTTGCGCAGCAAGCCGCTTCATCCTCGCCTCAAACTACTGAAGAGTTCGTCGAAGAGGCAGAGGAGCGACTCGAGCAAGATCCTACAGGCGCACTCGCTTCAGTTGGCTTCAGTCCTCGCTCGGAAGGGCCGGGTTACGTTTATAACGGCAGCAATCCGATGATGAACGCTATGACGCTGAAGCGGGGCGACGTGGTTCTGGCAATAAATGGTCACGAACTCGGCGACCTGGGCTCAGATCAGGAACTGATGAAACAGTGGTCGCAGGAAGGCCAGCTGAATATTGAGCTGGAGCGAGACGGAAGAAGCTTTTCCATGACAGTGCCAATTCCCTGATTTGTGTGCTGGTTTTTAGCACATAGCGGTTGTGGTACGCAGAACAGCAGACTTTTTAGTGGCAGTATCAGATACAAATCCAACAAACCCCTTGGGGTATCCATTCGGCGTAGTGCCTGAATGGCAGTAGCGATTGAGGCTCTTTTGACGCATGACGGGACTTCGCAAGCAATTCCTCATAATCCTGATTTTTCTGTTTCTGCCACTGATAGCGGTGGCGCAGGAAGGCGATCAGACCTGGAAAGTCAATCTCAAGGATGCTGACATACGGGCGTTCGTTACGCAGGTATCTGATATCACAGGCTATTCGTTTGTAATCGATCCGCGGGTCAAGGGTAAAGTGACCGTGCTGTCGAACACGCCGATGAATCAGGCTGAGATCTACGACATGTTCCTGTCGGTGCTGCAGGTGCATGGATTTACAGCCATACCGGGCGATGAAGTCATAAAAATTGTGCAGCAGAATGACGCCAAGCAGGCGGCCGAGAATACGGGCCGTTTTAGCGTGATACCTTCTGAGCAACTTCTGACACGTGTTATAGAAATCAACAACGCCGATGCTCTCGAGCTTGTACCTATTCTGCGTCCGATGGTTGCTCAGTATGGCCATTTGGCCGGCGTCTCTGCGGCAAATGCGCTGATCATTTCAGATCACGCAGCGAATATTGAGCGAATAGAACGCATCGTGCGGGAGCTGGACAGTCCGTCGAAGTATGAGCTGGAGGTCGTCCAGCTGCAGGAGGCCTGGGTTGGCGATGTGGTGAAATTGCTTGAGCAACTGGCGCCTGCCGAGTTGGGCGAAGGCAGCAAGCGCTCCGCGGCAGCCAAGTACTCGGTGGTGGCAGATGAACGGAGCAACCGGTTAATTGTGCGCGGCGACGAGAATTTTCGTTCCAAAATGCTGGCCTTGATCGCCAAGCTGGATCAGCCCGCCGAGAATGGCGGCGACACGCGTGTTATCCGTCTGAACCATGCTGATGCTGAGAAGCTGTCAGAGCTGCTCAAAGGGATCATGGGTGACGTCGCACGGGAAGCCAATGGGGGAGCCAGGGCTGGACAGCAAGCTGCGACCGGGTTGTCCCAGCAGAACTCCGAAGTGAGCATTTATGCCGACGAAGGGCTCAATTCCCTCGTAGTAAGGGCTACACCTTCGCTCTTGCAGGAAGTGGAGTTTATTGTCGCCCAGTTGGACGTTCGTCGGGCTCAGGTTTTGATTGAAGCGGCAATTGTTGAGATCAGCGACGACCTGGGCAGGGATCTTGGCGTCCAATGGGGCTTGGGCGACGAGTCCGGCGAGGCCACCCCGGTCATGGGGACCAATTTTGGCAACGTCGGGCTGAGTTTGACCAACATTCTCGGTGCGATCGCCCAGGACGAAGTGATACCTCCGGCTGAAGGCGGGATCTCCATTGGGGCTGGCCAGCGCGACCGTAATGGCATCTCATGGGGGGTGCTGATCCAGGCGCTTTCCCGAACAACCGCCGCCAACCTTCTCTCGACACCAAGCATCATCACACTCGACAATTCCGAATCCGAGATAGTGGTCGGCCAGAACGTCCCTTTCAGGACGGGTCAGACTACCACCACAAGCGGCGGTACCACCAACCCGTTCACGACGATTGAGCGGCAGGATATAGGCCTCACCTTGAAGGTTACGCCCAGTATCAGTACTGACAGTGTCGTGCGGATGATCGTAGAACAGACAACTGAAGACATCGCGTCCAGCGTGTCACAGGCCGCGGATATTATTACCAACAAGCGCGAGATCAAAACCACTGTGCTGGTGGATGACGGTGAGACCATCGTGCTCGGCGGCCTGATTCGCGAGGACTATCGGCTCAATACCAGCAAAGTTCCGTTTCTGGGCGACATCCCCTATCTGGGCGCATTGTTTCGCAGCGAATCTCAGGAGAAAACGAAGCGGAATCTGCTGGTGTTTCTGCGTCCTACCATCCTGCGCGACAAGGGTGAAGCTCGCGAGGTATCGCAGAATAGCTATGATCGGCTCTGGGAAGTTGACGTGAGTGGCGTGAAGGGTGGAGATTTGCCTGCCTCTGAACGGCCACCGCTGGAATCTGTATTCGAGGGCAACCGGCTAAAGTTCTTGCGCTAGGTTAGGCGACGGGCTCTTGCGAGAGGACGCAACACGATCGCGATTCGAGATATCACGTTTCGAGATAATGCGACTCGAGAATAAAGCGTGTAAGAGTTGGTCCAGCAATGCTTTGCCTGAGCCAGGCCAAACTCGGTGACGGTGGCTCTACTCATAAAAAAGCCCCGCTATCTTGACGATAGCGGGGCTTTTTTGTCAGTGGCTTATTAGCCCTGGAAGTTCTTGTTGACGAATTCCCAGTTAACGACGTTCCAGAACGCCTCTACATACTTCGGGCGAGCATTGCGGTAATCGATGTAATAGGCGTGTTCCCAGACATCGCAGGTCAGCAAGGGCTTGTCCTGGGTGGTTAGCGGTGTTTCAGCATCATCAGTATTGACGATGGCTACTGAGCCGTCCGCTTTTTTCACCAGCCACGTCCAGCCAGAACCGAAGTTCCCAACACACTTGGCCGCGAACTCTTCCTTGAACTTGTCAAAGGAGCCGAACGCGGAGTTGATCGCGTCAGCAACAGCGCCGGTTGGAGCACCACCGCCGTTGGGGCTCATGCAGTGCCAATAGAACGTGTGGTTCCAGACCTGCGCGGCCTGGTTGAAAAGGCCACCGCTGGCGGACTTGATGATGTCTTCAAGAGACTTGTTCTCGTCCTCTGTGCCTTTGATCATCCCGTTCATTTTTTCCACGTAAGCGTTGTGATGCTTATCGTGGTGGAATTCCAGCGTTTCGGCGGAAATATGAGGTTCCAATGCATTCTTTTCGTAGGGTAGCGGAGGAAGTTCAAACGCCATGAGATCGGTCTCCCTTTGGTCTCGGATATCAGGATACGGATGCCTGGAGCGGGTTTCGGGACACTGGTTCCGATGTTAAACCGCACACATCTCGTTATTGAATGCTGCTCGTAGCGAACAGCTGCAGCGATACTCGCAGGAATCGCCACCAGATCACGCCTCTTTTTCGGGGCATGGGTTTTCGGCTTGCCGACAAGCTTTCCTATATTGAGGCCTGAAGCGGAGATTTCAAGGGGTGACTGAGCTTTACCGCTGTGTGGCTATTTTCTGGTCAGCGAGCATGAAAGCTCAGGGGTCCCCGGCAATAGCGAGGCGCAGTTTCTGACTCGCCACACCAGTTCCTCGTACGAGTCGGCCTGTACCGTGACGTGGCCGATCTTGCGCCCCTCGCGCTCGGCTTTACCGTAACGGTGCAGGTGTGCATATGGCAGGCGGAGCAGGTCCTCATCGTTACCTGCCTTACCTATGATGTTGATCATGCAGGTCGGGCGGTGCGCGACGGTGTCCCCAAGAGGCAGGCCAGCGACTGCCCGGAGGTGGTTTTCAAACTGGCTCGTGGTCGCCCCTTCTATACTCCAGTGACCGGAATTATGCACCCTTGGAGCCATCTCGTTTGCCATGAGCCCGTCTGGTGTCTCGAATAACTCCAGCGTAAGAACGCCGACGTGACCGAGCTCATCAAGCAGCATTTTGATGAATGCCTCTGCTTCGGCAGCGACTTCTGTGCAAAGGTTCGGGGCGGGCGCAAAAGAATAGCGGAGGATGCCATCAACATGGACGTTCTCGGCCATAGGGTAAATCGCTACTTCTCCATCCTGACCGCGCGCCGCGATGATGGAAAGCTCGCGGCTAAAGTCGACGAAAGCCTCGACGAGCAGCATCTTGTGGCCGATACGTTCCCAGGCCCCTGAGGCCTCCCGGGGGTCGCGAATGACCGCCTGGCCCTTACCGTCGTAACCCTCTGTCACTGATTTTGCGACTACCGGGCAGCCGAGCGATTCTGCCGCTTCGGCCAACTCTTCTGCGGTGGATACCAGTCGGTAAGCTGCCGTTGGTATGGACAGCCGCTCAAACAGGGCTTTTTCTTCGGCCCGGTTCTGGCAGACGGCCAGCGATTTGACGCCGGGGAAGAGCGGTTTCTGGTCCGCGATCTGCCTGACGACTTCCAGGGGCAGATGCTCGAACTCATAGGTGACCCGATCTACCTTATCCAGGAACTCGTCCAACCGCGACCCGTCGGGGTCATCTATGATTTCGCCAATGCCGGCAGAAGGGCTGCCGGAGAGGTCGTAAAAGACACACTGATGGTCAAGCGGATAGCCGGCCAGAGCCAACATCCGTCCCAATTGGCCAGCCCCGAGAATACCTATGCGCATTGGCTACTCCGATGAGTGAGAATCAGGACGAGGCAGCTCAGGAAACCGCCGGATCAGGGTGTGCCAGAACGGACTCGGTCTGTGCACGTCGAAAGTCTTCGATGGCTTCTCTGACGGCCGGCTGTTGCAGGCCGACGATCTGTGCCGCCAGAAGCCCGGCATTGCCAGCGCCAGCCTGGCCAATAGCCAACGTGCCTACCGCGACCCCGGCCGGCATTTGTACGATGGACAGCAGGGAATCGAGCCCATTCAGCGCGCGGGACTGAACCGGAACGCCCAGTACCGGAACCGGTGTTTGCGACGCGACCATGCCAGGCAAGTGTGCTGCGCCGCCAGCGCCGGCGATAATGACCTGCAAGCCTCTTTCCGAGGCGGTCTTTGCGTATTCAAACAAGAGGTCGGGTGTCCGATGCGCCGAGACCACTCGTGTCTCGTAGGCAACGCCCAGCCGGTCCAGCATTTCGGCGGCTTTTTCCATGGTCGGCCAGTCTGACTGGGACCCCATGATGATTCCAACAACGGGCTGCTGCATACCTATTGGCCTACGTATTATTGCGAAATTGATCGACTGGGTTCGGAGACATTTCCGGCGAGCCACCGGGAAAACCGACCATTTTATGAGCTGCTGGGGGCGGGTGCAAACTCTAGTGTCCCCTTAGGTAAATGCGTAAGGAGTGGCTGCTCACTGCGGGACCCGGACCAGGCGGCAAAATTTCTCAGTGTTGAGTGTTTTCGCATGTGAGTTTTCCTGAGGTGGGGAGCACGCTATCATGCGCGCCATAGGCAGACATGTGCTCGACTGGCTCGAGTGTCCTGTCGAAGCCCGGCATTGAAACGTTGGGCTCTCGTTTCCCTGAGGAGTGTTGATGGAACCGATCAGACCCGACCATGACGAAGTCGCCGCACGCAACTCTGACAAGGAAATGCGTACCCCGGCGGCGAGTAAAGGCGACAAAAGTGCCGTCTCCGCCCAATTACGAGGTCCAGGCCATGCCGGGAAGGGCGCTGTCGGCGGCGCAATCCCGGTGATTTTACTGGCGATACTGGTACTGATCGGAGGGTGGTTGCTGGTGAGCCAGCACCAGACCATCGAGCAGTTGCAGGCTGATGTGGCCGAGGCTGATGACTGGATCAGCCGAACCAAACTGTCTATGGCCCGGTTTGAGGGGCGCCTCAGTGAAGCTGACCGCGAACTGCTCGAGAGTGGCTCCGAAATAACGGAAAAGCTCGCGTTTCTTGACAGTGAAATGCGTAAGCTCTGGGGCGTCTCGAACGACCGGAACCGCAAAGCGATAAAAGCGAATCAGGACGCGGTGGCCTTTCTTGAAGATAAAACTGACTATCTGGATAAGCAACGCGCCGAGTTAAGCGGCTTGGTAGCGGATCAGCAAAGCAACCATGAAAGCGCCATGGCGGCCATTGATACATTGCGAAGCAGTCTGCGCGACGTTGCCGCCCGCCAGGCAAAGCTGGTGGAAGAGGTTGAGCAAAACAGCGCGCTGGCCGGCGCCGTAGTTGAGACTCAGAAAAACATTGAGGCGCGGGTCGGTGGTCTTGTCCAGCGGCAGACCCTGGCGAACGATGAGCTTCGAGCGCGACTGGCAGCCGTCGAGCAAAAGGCGGCAGCTTCTGACGTTCAGGCAACACTGAGCCAGCTGAACGCGCGGCTCTCAGAACTGAACGAAGTGGTTGATTCGATCGATGCGTCGCGCTCGCAGATTACGGGCCGTCTGCTGAGATTGGAGCAGCGCATCCAATCCGTTGGGGAGCAGTAGCGTGGGCGTGGCGGACGGGCCTGTTGGCAGCGGCTTGCCATGGATGAGCTTAGTCTGATTGCAAGTGCTTGCGGTACCTCTCAATTCGCATGGGTCAAAGCTGATACCATTTTGCGTTAAACAATAACCAGAGAACGGCGGAGATAATGGTTCCAGTTCTGCGTTCATTGCTGCTAGCAAGTGTCGTTCTGCTTTTTAGTGGTTGCGGGATACATCTACACCAGTCTATCGGCAAGAGTCTCGGTCCGTTTCTGCACCCAGTGGATGGGCATGATTTTGTGCACACTGATCGATGGGACGAAGAGAACCACGCCATCTTCTACTTCTATCGGCTGCCTTCCCAGTGGGCCTCAGATGAAATCGAATCACCCAGTGTCTACGTCGACGGGGTCCACTACTTTAATATCCGCTCGCCCGGCTTCACCTGGCTGGAAGTCTATCCGGGCGATCGGCATATCATCATCCGGCGGCCGCTGTTGGGCCTCGAAGGTTTTACCACACCCCATCTGTCATTTGATCTGAGTCGTATTGCTGACGCCGTCGTCGATGCGAAAGCCGGTAACATCTATTATTTCCGGTACTCTGAAGAAGAGCAGCCTCGGGCCGTCCATCCCGACCTTCCTGAAGACTCTTCGCTGAGGCAGGGCGATCTCACCCTGGTTCCCAGGGAAGTGGCGATTGAGGAAATCTACGACAGCCGTTTCCTGAAGAGTGATCTGCTCGCCCCGAATCACGCAGCGATCAGTATCGTTGAGAAAAACCGGGAAACCAACTACGAGCGCGCCAGGGCCGAGCTGGAAACGGAGCGGGAGGAAGAGTTGGCGGCCATGAAGGAAGAGGGGCGTTACAACGCGCCGCCCTGGTATTGGCCGTTTGGCGGCAGTCCTTCGGCCCCGCTTGAGGCCGACCGCAAGATCAAGGCGCTCGATAAAGAACGCGAAGCGTACCTTGCCGACAAAGCTGCTGCTGAAGAAGCCGCGGCGAGGGCCGCTGAAGCTGCAGAGGGAGAGGGTGGAGGCAGCTGGTGGTGGCCTTTCTGACCGTGCCTCGTGCTGCACCTGAGACGGAGCAATAAATGGCAATATTAGACCTCCTGAAGGACGGCCTGGTGCAGTTTCGAGCTGCAGCAGAGTCAGGGCAGCAGCACTGTCTTACCGCGGCGTCCAGTCTTCTGACACAGGGCAGCGAACGCCTGGGCGAACTTATCCGGAGCAGTGGCGTGCTTTCTCCTCAGCTGCGGCGGTCCGTAGAGGGACGTATCCTCAATCTGCAGCACAGGTTCGACGTATTCAACCGCGTCCTGGCGGAGGTTGCGCTTCCGCGCGATCGCCGTGAGCAGGTGAAGCGACTTTCCAGCGCCAGCAAGCCGAGAACCATTTCTCGTCGAAGGAAATCGGCCAAGAAAAACATTTGACACCTCGGCCCTATCCCTTAAAATGCGCACCTCACTCAGCCAGTGCGCAAGGATCTTCAAACTGCGTTGTGGCGAGGGGTGAGAAGTGAGCGGTAGAAATACAGCCGCGAAAGCGATTCGGGTGGTTAGCTCAGCTGGGAGAGCATCGGCCTTACAAGCCGAGGGTCACTGGTTCGATCCCAGTACCACCCACCATACTTGAGGCAGTGTCGCTGAATGCTAGAAGCGGCTGCCAACAGGGCGGTGACCAGGCTCAATTGCCAGAAAGCATGAGTGGCCTGGAAAACCGGGTAGTAACGGAAGTCTTTTGCTTTAGTTACATGTACTGTAGTTGGAAATACGGTATTGAAAGTGCGGTATTTGAAAGTACGGTAATTAGACGTAAAGGCTTCTGGTGACAACGTAGTTCAGCCACGCAGTGATGTAGGCAATCAATCACGAAGTGGTGCTGTAGGACAGTGCGGAGCGGTAGTTCAGCTGGTTAGAATACCGGCCTGTCACGCCGGGGGTCGCGGGTTCGAGTCCCGTCCGCTCCGCCATTAACAGCCGTCATCGGTTGTGCTTTTGTTGATGGGTGGTTAGCTCAGCTGGGAGAGCATCGGCCTTACAAGCCGAGGGTCACTGGTTCGATCCCAGTACCACCCACCATTTCCCGCTTTACATTTCAGGCCGTCCCTGGCCATCGATGTTCCAGCCTTACTTGCCGATCAGACTCTGGCCACAGACACGCACTACGTTTCCATTAATGCCGGTGCTCAGCGGATTGCAATACCAGGCAATCGTTTCCGCGACATCCACAGGCAGGCCGCCCTGACCCAGGCTGTTCATCCGCCTTCCTGCCTCACGGGTACCGATTGGCATCGCGGCCGTCATCTGGGTCTCGATGAACCCGGGTGCTACCGCATTGATGGTGATCTGTTTCTTCAGTTGCCGGGCAAGCGCCTCCACGTAACCGATTACGCCCGCCTTGGATAGCGCATAGTTTGTCTGGCCGAAGTTACCAGCGATCCCGCTCATGGATGAAACGCAGACGATACGTCCGTTCTCCCTGATCAGATCGCGTGCGAAGAGAGCGTCATTGATCCGCTCTTCAGCGGCCATATTCACATCAACGGCCATGTCCCAGAAATGTTCCGGCATTTTGCCCAGGGTCTTGTCCCGGGTAATACCTGCGTTGTGAACAACAAGGTCGACCCCGCCGAATTTGTCCTGGAGGAAATCGGCTATAACGTCGGGAGAGTTGCCTTCGGTAATATCGACACCCAGGGAGTGCCCTTCTATAGACTTTGCCACTTGATTGAGGGCTTCCATAGCGGCCGGGATGTCCAGGCAAACAACGGTAGCGCCGTCACGAGCGAGCGTGTGGGCGATGGACTCGCCGATTCCTCGCGACGCACCGGTCACCAGGGCGACTTTGCCGGTCAGAGGCGCAACAGCGGAGGCGGCGGACTTGCCCTGACCCACCTTGGCGATTTTGACGACCTGGCCAGATACATAGGCGGATTTGGGAGAAAGAAAAAAGCGCAGGCTCGATTCCAGCTGATTTTCGGCGCCCGCTTCCATCCAGAGCAGTTGCGCGGTCGCCCCTTTCTTGCCGATTTCCTTGCCGACACTGCGTACAAAGCCTTCAAGCGCCCGATGCGCGGCCGCTTTGGCAGGCGTGCGACACTTGGATGGTTCGCTACCGATCACAACGACGCGTCCGCTGGAGGCGATCTGGCGAATTACAGGATGAAAGAAGTCGTACAGCGCTTTGAGCTCGGCTGCATCCTTGATTCCCGTAGCATCGAAAACCAGTGCTTTCAGTTTAGGCAGCGAGCTGGTCTCGGAAAGGTTGAGAGGTTTGGCTTTGTGTGAGCGGGCGAGACTCGACGAATTCGCAAGACTGGTTGGTCCCTCCGCGAAGAAGATTTCGGTTGAGCCTGTTTTGACAACGTCAGCAATAGCTGCAAGCGCTTTACCGTCTTTGCTGCCACCTATCAGAACCTTACCCTCAATAAATGGCTGATCAGGCTTTTTCCATCGCTGGAGTTTTACCGGTGTCGGAAGATTGAGGGTGCCGGCGAGCTGCTTACCCAGTGGTGTATTGACGAAATCGAGATAACGGTCGGCCATAAGATTTCCTTTTCTATCCTCTTGGTTGAAAGATATCGGGTTGTGTGAGGAAGCCTGCAAACCGCTAAGAATAAGGTTTCTGGTTCAAAACGACTACCGGATCTCGCGAAAACAGTGATGCCTGTCATTTTATGTAGCCCTTGGGCTACTTAGCGCGACCCAGCCCAACGGTGGGGATTGCAGCTTAGGGTATGATGCGCAATCATGCTTTTTTTCATTAGCCAGTCAGGGGAAGATTTTCATGGCTCAGGAACCGACTCAGAAGAAGACACCGGCGGCCCGCAAGAGCTCAACACCGGCTCGCCAAAGTGCCAGCGCCAGAACAACGGCCAGCGCGGGCCAGGCTGAAGGCGTCAGGCGCGTAGCGATTATCGGCGGCAACCGTATACCCTTTGCACGCTCGAACACGGCCTACAGCCAGATTAGCAATCAGGAGCTTCTCATCGGCGCGCTACGGGGCCTCATTGATCGTTACGGGCTTGAGGGTGAGCAGATCGGGGAAGTAGCCGCTGGTGCTGTAATCAAGCACTCCAGAGATTTCAATCTCACCCGAGAGGCTGTTCTGGGCTCCGGTCTGGCTCCCGAGACGCCAGCCTATGATGTTCAGCAGGCCTGCGGAACCGGGCTCGAGGCCGCTATCCTCATTGGCAACAAGATCGCTCTGGGGCAGATCGATAGCGGGATTGCCGGAGGCACGGACACGACCTCCGATGCGCCCATCGGTGTAAACGAAGGCTTGCGCAAGATACTGCTGGAGGTCAACAGAAAGAAGACCCTGGGCGACCGCATGAAAGTGCTGGCCAAGCTGCGGCCGCATCACCTGGTTCCTTTGATCCCAGAGAACAGCGAGCCACGCACGGGTATGTCCATGGGCGAGCACACCCAGATTACTGCACGGGAGTGGAACATCCCGCGGGATGAGCAGGATAAGCTGGCCTATGAGAGTCATCAGAACCTCGCAAAAGCGTATGATAAAGGGTTTTTTGATGACCTCATGACGCCCTTTGCGGGCCTTACCCGGGACAACATCCTGCGGGCCGACACCAGCCTGGAGCGTATGGCACAACTAAAGCCCGCGTTCGATCGCAATGGCGGCACCATGACGGCAGCGAACAGCACTGCGCTTACCGACGGCTCTTCGGCCGTGCTGATGGCTAGCGAAGACTGGGCCAAGGCTCATAAGTTGCCGGTGAAGGCGTATCTGACCTATAGCCAGACCGCTGCTGTCGACTACGTCAACAAGAAGGAAGGTCTCCTGACCGCGCCAATCTACGCCGTTCCGCAGATGCTGGAGCGCGCGGGCCTGTCGCTTCAGGATTTTGACTTCTACGAGATCCATGAAGCGTTCGCGGCACAGGTGTTGTTTACACTGAAAGCCTGGGAAGATGAAGAGTTCTGTCGCAAGCGTCTGGGCCTGAGCAAGGCGCTTGGCTCAATTGATCGGAGCAAGCTCAATGTTAACGGCAGCAGCCTGGCGACAGGTCACCCTTTCGCGGCTACCGGCGGCCGCATTGTCGCGTCGTTGGCCAAGATGCTTGAACAGAAAGGCAGCGGAAGAGGCCTTATTTCGATCTGTGCCGCTGGCGGGCAGGGCGTGACGGCGATTCTGGAACGAGACTGAGCGCGAAACTGCTACAACGGTTGAACCTGTGCCGCAGTTCCGATGGGTCGCGCCCGAGTCAGCCGTCGTGCTGGTGCGGAAATATTTAAGCCGCATCTGAGTTGGGCGCTGCGGAGTTTGTTCGCAGCGCTTATTGGTCTCTACTCCAGCCCCTTAATGAAACGCTCTGATTCGGCAATAGATTTCTGCATCTGTTCTATCAGAGCGTCCACGTCCTGCTCGATCCTGTCCAACTCCCCCTGCATCCCACGAACAGACTGAGCGTTCAGGTTGTGTTTCAGGTAAAGCACTTGATCTTCGAACGCCTGGAGCACCGGGTCCATACGCTCTGCGGCGTTGTGCATCGCCGCGATAAGCGAATCGTAGCGTTTCTGGGTCGCCTCCAGCTTGTTCCGGCTATCGCGCTTCAGTTCAGGGCTGCTATAACGTTCGAGCTCTTCCTCCCACTCTGCAAAGAGGGCGCTTGCGACCTCCTCGACCTTTTCAATGCGTTCGTTGACTCTCTCAGCTGCTTGCTCGCTGTCCTCATACGCGGAGCTTATACTTTCGTATTTCTCCTGCAATTCGGTGTCTGGCTCTCCCACCACAGACTGAAACTGCGCCAGCGCCGAACGGAAAGTTTCCTGGGCATCTGTCTGGGCATCCCTGGCGTTCTCTACCCGGTCGACCATGATTTCGCGCTTTTCGATGCCAAATTTTTCCATGGTGTTGTAGTAGAGCGACTGGCAGCCGCTGAGAGTCAGAATCATTGCCGCCATGAGCAGCAGGCCGGCAGATCTGGCGGCAGGATATGGAAGGGATGTGGTAGGCCTCATACGTTCTCCTTAACGGGTTGAGGGCTGGGACTCGAACGCGTCATTGATGACGCGCAGGTTCAGTAGTTTTTCGGGCGCTGGAATCCGGCAAGCCCAGCGTCCTCAAGAAGTTGCGCAAAGTGGATATTGGTGAGATCTGTTCCGGGTGCGCCGATCACCTGGATGTTAACTGGCATGCCGTCTTTATCCAAGCCGATCGGGACAGATGTCGAAGGCAAACCCAGCAACGTAGCCAGTGCAATCCAGCAGAACTGGTCGGTATAAGGGCGGGGCTCGCCGTTCACGGTGATGCGGCGTCGGGATACCGGCATCGAATGGTCGTGGTGAATGGCAGTCGTGGGTGTGATCGGCGTAAGAAGAATATCGATCTCTTTAAACAGACTCATCATCTCAATGCGCATTTTCTCGCGCTGCTCGTGGTGCACGTAATAGTCATAGTAGGGTTCGTTGGTGCCGTGGGTGTACTGCTCAATACTGTGGCTGAGCGCCAGGAATGGTTTCGCCAGCGAAATCAGCCGGTCCAGCCACAGGATTTCGTATCGTTGCTGGGTGGTCAGGCTAACACTGAGTATGGCGCCCAGCAGGTTGAAATAAACAGGCAGGATACGCTCAAGGCTAAGAAGCGGGTGTTTGGCCTCGCGGATCTGTATGCCGTGTGGTTCGAGGTTTTTGCAAAATGCTTCATAACAGTCGAGGACTGAATCGTCCACGGGGCAATGCGGGTCCGAAAACCAGGTACCGATGCGGTATTCCCGCAAGGTTGTTTGTTGCGGTTCGGGTAACTTCAGCTGCCAATAGCCGGCTTCGATGGTGCGAGGGCCTGCTATCACCTTGAGGATAAAGGCCAGGTCGGATGCGGTGCGTGCAATGGGCCCGGCCTCGACCAGATCGGCTTGGGACTCATTACCGGATGCGCCTGGAATATGGCCCCGCAAGGAAACAATGTCCCGGGTGGGTTTGTGTCCGAAGATGCCATTGTAGTGGCAGGGGATGCGTATCGAGCCACCGACGTCGCTGCCGACTTCAACTGGCGTAAATCCTGCGGTTACTGCAGCCGCAGCGCCACCGGAAGACCCTCCTGAGGTTCTCTCAAGATCGCGGGGATTGCGGGTGATACCAAAGATATCGTTGTAGGTCTGGATGTCTGAGGCGTAAATAGGAACGTTTGTTTTGCCCAGAATGACCGCTCCGGCATCAAGCAGGCGCTGGGCAACATCCGCATTACGGGTGGCCTGGTGTTCCTTCAGCTCTACCGCGCCCGCCGTGGTCGCCATTCCCACCACTTCCCACACATCTTTCAGCGTCATGGGCAGTCCATGCAAGGGACCCGCGATCTCGCCCCGTGCCCGCGCTGCGTCGAGCTCACGCGCTCGCGTTAACGCATCTGCGTTTAAAGCGATGACGGCGTTTATGTCGGGGTTGCGCTGATCAATCCGGTCAAGAAAAGCATTAACGAGGCGCTCGCTGGTGATCTCTCCGCGGGCCAGCTTCTGCGCGAGTGACTGGGCAGAAGCGTAGTACAAGTCAGTCATGCTAATTATTAGCTCTCATTCTATCGGTGCCAGCGCAGCTTAGAGCGCTTTGGCCGGGACTGCTTTAACTTATGTTGTTTTTCAGCGCTAACAGGCGGATGCGGCACTGATCTGGCGCGTCACGATGTACCGACACAGAGTTTCAGTCGCCTGCCGACGACAGAGCTCGATCATGCAGACAATTGATGACAGCTAAAGTTCTTTGCGCCAGCGTTTTACGCTGACGTGATCTTTGACGATGTCAATTACCTGGTGCGCTATCAGCTTCAGCTCCAGATCAGTCGCGGGATCGGTACGTTTGTCCTGATCCAGAAAAACGTCAGTGAGTTCTTCAATAAAGGCGTGGTTATCCCGCGAAGCAAGGTCCTGCATGATCTGATGGATGATCTCCGTCGTAATATTGCCGACGGAGCGTTCGAGCGTCTCCGACACAGTCGAGCCCACCATCGGGATTTGCCGAATGCGCTCGAGATCAGAACTCTTCTGCATCGCATCGTCAACGATTCGCTCCATGTAAAGCCGCAGGTGTGGCTCATTAGGCAGGTAGCCCCGCCGCGCGGCATCGGCAACTTTCGTTGAAACCCATTCATTGATAAGTGGCTTTCTCGGTACCAGTACATCATGCTGGAGCCGGTGGATCACCGGCGAACCATCCTTTATCTCCTCCTGGGCACCAGACAATACCTTCAGGACGATGCGGTCGGAGAGTTCCTCAAGGAAAGCCTCGTAATAGAAACTGAAAAACTGCCATGTTTTCAGCTCCTTGACGTTAATTACTCCGTACCGGTGCAGGCGGTTAAGAATGGAGAGGATGCGAAGAATCCGCAGGAACCGCCAACCTGTGAGGGGAATGCAGCCGGCAAGGTCATACCAGTGTACGAACGGAAAAAAGTACCAGCGCGCGTGATCCCTGTGGACGACAGCGCGGACCCAGCGGACCATGAATTCCGTCAGGAAAATGGCGACGAAAACGAGGTCATAGTAGAAGATGTTCCTGTGAATCGGGTCGTATGCGGCCGTAAACCCGGGTGCGACTGAACCTAATGCGTCGCGTATAAAACCTATGGCATAGAACCAGTCCAGTAAGAGCCAGGTCAGGTTGATGAAGAGGAGGGCCATCATGACCACATCCACTATGAACCAGGGCAACTCATGGCTGGCGCGGAGATTCTGGAAGTTGACGGTCGGCACGAAGCGTTCCTTTAATCAGGTACTGCCTGGTCCAGCTTAAAGCTCGCTTCGACAGAGGCACTGATCTCCCGATCGCCCACCTTGCTGACACTCTCGACTCGCGCGTCCATTGCCCGCATAACGGGCCGGGGAAAACCACCCTGGTCGAGTACGCGCAGAGTCTCAACTTCGCCGCAACGCGCATCCAGTTTCTCAGCGACGAATCTGCAACGCGCTTGCGCGTCCTGAATCGCTGCGGCGAGAGCGGCAGACTTTAATTCGTTACTCTGCGTCGCGTAGTAGCTGTCCTGGGTCAGATTGTAGGTCAGATCGGCTGCATCGGCCGCCTCGATTACCGAGTTGAGGAGAGCCAGCTCAGTCAGGTTGAAGCGCACACTCTGGCTGGCCTCAAAGTAGTAATCTTCAGTCGGGCGCCCGTTGTCATCATAAACCCGGACTTCATGAAGCGTTACCTGACTATCGTCGTAGTTCTGCAGTTTGCCCAGCAGGTCGTCGGCCTGGTCTTGCCATTTCGTTACACGTTTGCCAACGGCCTGTCTTGCCGCTGCTGCACTGTCCCCCCGCGCCTGAGCTGTCAGCTCGAAGCGGACCGCATCCGGTTGAAAATGGACGGTTCCCTCGCCGTTCAACGTAACCGTGCCCGCCTGCGCCAAGAGCCCAGCCATCATGAGCAACAGAGTGGTAGCGACCTTGAAAAGGCCCGTGAGATGGTGCATGTAAAAACCCCGCCGTATTTACGACCCGTTCAGATCAACGAGGGCACTGACCACCGCTTCGATATCACGGAACTGCGCCTGAATGCCCAGAAGAGCACCCTCAATGGCCGTGAACTGTACGACTTGCATGAACCCCAGAGCAAGCACTCCGAAGATCAAAAAGCCCGAAACCCACTTTCCACGGCGTTGCTGGCGCTGCAGATGGCTGTTTTCGACACTGAGAGCGGCCAGTTCCTGGCGGAAGTGGCGTAGTTCGTCGTTGGCTTCCTCGTAGGCGATCTCCAGGGTCGACAGGCGACCTGTCAGGCGCCTCAGCTGTCGACCCTGCTCTGCGGGTGGACGTGGCGCCGTCTCAGAGTCCAGCTCCACCGTTGGGAAAGACTGCGTGGGCGCTTCCACGTCACTATATTGCCGGGCCAGGATGCCAGCCAGCCGGTTGTAGAGCTGGTCCCGGTCAATCTGCTTGCCAATAACACCGGCCGCGCCCAGCGCCCGAGCCTCTTCGACGTATCGGTCGGCGCCCTGCGAGGTATACATGAATACCGGGATGTCCCGGGTTACGGGCAAGCGCTTGAGTTCTCGAAGGGCCTGGAAGCCATCCATACCCGGAAGCAGGTGATCCAGGAATATCACGTCCGGCCGTTCCAGGCCCTGTTGCAGTTGCTGCAGGGCCTGCTCCGCTGTCGCGTACCCGGTAGATACAATGTCGATTTTCCCGAGGACGCGGGAGAGGATTATCCGGGCTGTCGACGAATCGTCGACAATCAGGGCGAGGCCACGGGCCATGTCAGTCTCCAGAAGCTGTTTTTGTTTTGCAGTGGCAAACAGTGGAAACAACAAACGCCCACTGGGGTTCAGTCCGAGACGAACCCGTCTGTACATTAGCAGAAAGTAATTGGCCCGGACACCAATAGGATAGGTGGCAATTGCGCTCTTGCCGAACCTTTGTCTGCGGGTTGTGGGGCGGAGCACACCATAGCCGTTAAACTGTTCGCGACAACAACGTTTTTCGCCTTTCCGGGCGTCCCATGCAATGCCTGACCTTTAGCGATGCGCAGCAGTCAGCGGATTACCCGAACGGGACGCCGAATGGTTGATCACTAGGGTAGCCACACCTCAAAAAGCCCTCCGCCAAGCTTGCCACTGTTGCTCAGTTTTATCTCGCCGCTGCGCCCGTCGTGCTGATGCATTCCGGCGATGCGCGCTGAAAAGTAGATGCCGAGACTCGTGCTGCCCGTCGTAAAGTCAATGCCCTGCCGTGTTTTTTCCGGCGCGGCTTGCATCTCAGCCGGAAATCCGTCGCCATCATCTTCAACCGCGAGCACGAGGTACCCGTCCTGCTCCCTGGCAGTGACGTGAATTTTGGTGCGGGTATAGCGAATGGCATTGTTGAGAATGTTGTTCAGGACACCGCTGATAAGATCGGCGTCAAAAAAACCGCTGATGGGGTCCGCGTCGACTTCCAGGGTAAGTCCTCGAGCTTCAGCCACGACCCGGTGCTGTGCCAGATGCTCATCCAGAAAGTCCGGTACGAAGTGCTCATCAATGTGCGCGGAAAGTGTCTTCTGTTGAAGACGATAGAGTCCCAGCAGTTGGATCAGGTCAACATGGACGCGCTGAGCTTCGTATTGCAGCGTACTGAAGCGTTCTGAACTCTGAGCTGCCGGTAGCTCGTCCCGAAGCTCGTCAAGGGAGTTCAGCAACATCCCCAGGGAGTTCTTCATGTCGTGCACCGCCGACGC
This sequence comes from Hydrocarboniclastica marina, assembly GCF_004851605.1. Lineage (GTDB taxonomy): Bacteria > Pseudomonadota > Gammaproteobacteria > Pseudomonadales > Oleiphilaceae > Hydrocarboniclastica > Hydrocarboniclastica marina. The sequence continues at coordinate 2,440,394 of NZ_CP031093.1, read as the reverse complement.
TATGACCGTCGAAAAGTCTATTTCTGTGCCCGGACTGGCGGGCGTGTTGGGCGTGCCGGAGTCCTCATTCATGATGAAGCCTTTTTGGATGCGGTTAGCGCGGCTACCTTCTTCTGTAGTGAGAGGTAGCGTTTGTACTGCCTGTGCTGGGGCGGCAGGTGAGCGATTCTGTTCAGACTCGCCGTACAGCGTTGCAGGGTCCCGGCGTCGACCCCACCAGGAGACCCGCCGGCCGCCTTGAGCAGTATCTGCACCAGGTTGAGGTTAAGGGCAGGGTGCTGGGGTACCAACTCGAGTGCCCGCCCGAAAGCTTCTGCCGCCTTATCAGTATCCCCGGCTTCAAAGGCGGCAATGCCTTCACGGTTGGCGGCACGCGCCTGTAGCTTCTTGCCCATGCTGACGGGTTCGTCGAGCAGGCTCTCGATGTCTGCAATGGTGCCGGGACTATCCTCGAAACGGCCCGCGAGGGTACGCAACAGGCTTTGTGCGGCTTCTGTATCTTCAAGCGTGAACAGCGTACGCGCCAGTTCGAGACCTGTTTCGGCATCTACCGTGTCGGGATCTATACTGGTGCGGGCCTGTTCCATCAACTGTCGGCTCTCACGGATATCGCCCTGGCCGGCGTGGACCCGGGCGGCTATCAGCGTGCCCGCCAGTTCCGCCCGGCTGTCTTCCCGGTATCGTCGCTGCATCTGCTGTAGCACCTGCAGGGCTTCACCGGCTCTCTTGCGGCCTTCCTCGGAGCTATCACCCTCGCTCAGGTCAGACAGGCAGCGCCCGAGATTGAGGTGGTGGGTCGGCGCCTCGTGTACCGAGTTCTCGCTCAACCTGACTGTATTTCGCCATGCCATTGCGGCGGCTTCAAGGTCCTGGTTCTTGGTCGACACCTCGGCCAGATGCTGTTGACGTACGATGGCCTTGGGCGAGATTTTAAGTGCGGTCTCCAGGGTTTTCTGTGCACGCCGGAGCTGGCCTTTCTCTTGCTGGGCTTTGGCGAGCCAGTCGTAAGCCTCAACATAATCGGGGTTCTTCTCGATCAATGCCTCGAACTGCGCGATGGCTTCATCCCATTTCTGTTCGGCCACCAGAACCTTGCCCTGTCCGAGCTTCGCCCAGTTTGGGCTGCCGCGGCCAGACAAGGCAGATTCATAGACCTGATGGGCCTCGCTGTAGCCGCCTGTGCGGTAGTAGAGATCCGCGAGCGTACGCTGCAGCCAGGGCCGGAATCTCGGCTGCTTCGGCAGGAGCTCATTGCAACGTTCGATGGCGGCGCCAAGATCCTCAGCATCGAGTGCGGCGTTAACAGGGTAAAGGGCTTCCTGCTGTTCCAGCAGCGACTCGAGTCGCTTCTCAAGCGTGGCTCGGGTCAGAGGCTTGGTGATATAGGTATCTGGCTGGTATTCCCGGGCGCTCATGACGATGTCGCGGGACGTCTCCGCGGTAACCAGCGCAAAGACAGAAGTATGTTTGAGCAGTTTCTTGTGGCGAAGCTCCTCCAGCACCTGCTGTCCGTTTTTGCCTTCGCCCATGTTGTAGTCGCAGAGGACGACGTCGAAACGCTCGTACGTGCATCGATATACTGCTTCTTTGCCATTCTGGGCGGTTTCAATCTTGTCCGCCCCAAAAGACCGTAGCATGGCCTTTAGGGAATTACGGAAATTCTCAAAGTCGTCGACGACCAGGAATTTCAGCTTGGGAAATACTCGCTCGGAAGAAAAGCTTGAGTCGGTCATGTCTTACATAGCCCTGCACTGTTTCATTTAACGTAGGGTATAAGTGCCAGAGCCACAACAATGTTTTACAACATATTCTATAGTTAAGGTCTTTTTCGGCAGGCCCTAGTTGCGGCGCCTGATTTCCTTGTTGATAAGCGCTCTCAGTGCGGCCGGTTTTACGGGCTTGTAAAGCACCTGATAGCCGCGATGGCGGGCATCAAGCCGCACCTCATCGCTCACAAAACCTGTGATCAGAATGCCGGGAACAGCGGTGTTCCAGTCCGTACGCAAGCTGTCCATGGTATCGAGACCGTTGGCGTCATCATCCAGCTGATAGTCACCCAGAACGATATCCGGCACCGTACCCGCAAGGCGTTCGCGTGCCTCGCTCAGGCTACGAGCGGCGATAGCGCTACAACCCCAGTTGCTTAACAACGCGACCATGCCCTCAAGGATGGTATCTTCGTTATCCACACAGAGTACGCTGAGCCCGTGCAGGCCGCCGACCGAGCGTTGGGCGGACAGCGGCATGGGCGTACGCGTCGCGATGCCGACTTTGCCAAGGGGTACCGTGATACTGAAAACGCTGCCTTTACCCTGGCGGGAATGAACCTCTACAGGATGGTTGAGCATCTGGCTGATGCGCTCGACAATAGCCAGCCCCAATCCCAGCCCGTGTTGGTCGCGTCCCTGTTGCAGCCGCCGAAATTCTTCAAAGATCTGTACCAGCTTATCCTGCGGAATGCCGGGTCCGGTGTCCCAGACCTCGATACGAAGATGGCCGGGCAGGCGCCGGCAGCCCAGCAGGATACGGCCCTGCGTCGTATAGCGGATCGCGTTGGAAAGCAGGTTCTGCACGACTCTTCGCAGCAGTTGGCTGTCAGACCGTACCCAGGCGCTGGACGGCACGGTGTCCAGGGACAAGCCCTGATCGAGAGCAATCGCCGAGAATTCCGTGACAAGGTGTTGCAGCAGGTCGTTTATACAGAAATCGGAGATCCTCGGCTCCAGCGCGCCTGCATCGAGCTTGGAAATGTCCAGCAGCGTGCTGATGATTTCCTCCGCGGCCTCGAGCGATCTGTCAATGTGTTCGACCAGTTCCTTGCTGGATTCCGCCTGGGGCTGTCCTACCAGGGCTGAGGTGAATAACCTCGCCGCATTAAGAGGCTGCAGCAGGTCGTGGCTGGCGGCAGCCAGAAACCGGGTTTTGCTCTGATTGGCTTTTTCTGCCACCGACTTCGCTTTCAACAGTTCGCCGTTCAGCTCCTGCAATTCCTCGGTCCGCTCCTTAACCCTCTGCTCGAGGTACGTGTTGGTTTCCTTCAGGGCCTGTTCAGTCCGCCGGGCTGCGCTAATATCCTGAAACGTTGTCACATAGCCGCCGCCGGGCAAGGGGTTGCCTTCCATCAGGATAACGGTGCCATCGGCACGCTGTCTTTCCGAGGAATGAGGAATACCCGTCCGCATTTTGTGGACCCGCTCCTCAACCATTTCTTCCACGTTGCGCGCAGGCAGGTTGGCCATAATCAGGTTGTAGCGGATCAGGTCACCGACGGGCCTACCGACCTTCACGAACCTGCGCGGGTAAGAGAAGAACTGAAGGTAACGCTGATTCCAGGCCACAAGCCGCTGGTTGGGGTCGACCACTGATACGCCGAGGCTGATGTTCTCAATTGCTGACTGCAGCAGCTCGCGGCTGAATGTCATGGCCTGTGATGCCTCATCGACGATACTGACCACATCTTCGATCTGCATGTCGCGGCCGGTCAGCGTGGACTCCAGAACCACTCGGGCGGTGGATGCGCCGATTACGGAGGCCAGTTGGCGTTCGGTGTACTTCATGAGATGAGGGGTGGCCGGTTTATGGGCCAGCAGTTTTATGGCATTACGTCGCTGATAACGGTTGAAGATGGCTTCAGCACGGGCTTCGCCCATGAAACGGTCGGCCAGTGCTCTAAGATCGGAAACCAGTGTCTGGCTTTCCCATACGTGTTGGTCGTCGCTGTCGAAGCGCGGCTGTGAGTCGTGGAAATAAGTGGCGATCTGGATCTTTTCGCGCACCCTCTGGCGGGTAAAGAGCGAGACGAGAACATACAGCATCGCGTTGATGCCAAGGCTCCAGACAATGCCGTGAGTTGTCGGATCAAGGTTGAGCCCGAGGAAAGCTGTCGGGCGCGACCACTGCATGCCCCAGAGCCCCTGTTCGAGCCAGGTCGCATCGAACAGGCCGGTATTTGCCAACGTAGGGAACAGGAGCGTATAGCACCAGAACCCAAACCCGGCGCAAAGGCCCCAGATAGCGCCCTGCTGGTTGCCGCGGCGCCAGAGTACGCCGCCGATCAGCGCGGGCCCGAACTGCGCGACAGCGGCAAACGACAGTAATCCGAAGGCCGTCAGTGAATAGGCTTCACCAGTTAATCGATAAAAACTGTAGGCGATCACCACGATGGCGCCGATCGTGATGCGACGGATCGTCAGCAGTAGAAAGCTGAGATCGCGCCGGCGATGCATGTCCGGATGAAAAAAACGCAGCAGACCAGGCATTACCACTTCGTTGCTGACCATTGTCGCCAGGGCGACGGTGGACACGATCACCATGGCGGCGGCGGCAGATCCGCCGCCCAAAAAGGCAAGAACGGCTAACCATTCCTGGCCAGCGCCCAGAGGCAGATTGAGCACCATCATGTCGGCGTTTCCGCCAGCATCGCCGTAGATTATTAGTCCGGCACCGGCGATGGGTAGCACGAACGCGGTGGCTACGACCAGATACAGCGCCATCATCCATCGGGCGGTCTCGAAGTCCCTGTGGTCAGTATTTTCGACCACCATGACGTGAAACTGTCGGGGCAGACAGACTATGGCGAACATTGCGACCACGGTCTGCACAACGAACGGAAAAGGGTCGAGGGGACCAAAAGCGAATTCGACGACGCCAACGTGTTGTTCAAGCCGGTTGTAAAGGTCGCCGAAGCCATCAAACAGGGAGTAGCCAACAAAAAGGCCGACAGAGACGAAAGCGACCAGTTTGATCACCGACTCAAACGCCACGGCCTGGATCATGCCCCTGTGGTGTTCTGTGGACTCCAGATGACGTGTGCCAAACAGTATCGTGAAAAGCGTCAGGACAATGGCAATGTACCAGGCCGTATCGCCCCAGATGGGCTGACGTTCAATCCCTATCTGTTCGGGTCCCGCCGTCAGCACCGTAAAACCCATGGCTATGGCTTTCAGCTGGAGCGCGATGTACGGAATGGACCCCACCACAGCGACAATAGCGATAAGGGCGGCAAGCAACTGGGATTTGCCGTAGCGCGATGCGATGAAGTCTGCGATCGACGTCGTATTGCTGCGCTTGCTGATAAAAATGATACGCCGCAGGACCGGCGCAAAGAGCAGAAAGACCAGCAGGGGGCCAAGGTATATCGGCAGGAAACCCAGGCCTTCGGTCGTTGAACGACCTACCGCACCATAGAAGGTCCATGAGGTGAAATAGACCGCGAGTGATAGCCCGTAAACCTGCTTGCGGAGAAACGTCCTGCGGTAGAGACCGGGTCTCCTGTCGCCCGCCCAACCGATCGCGAAAAGCAGCGAGATATAGAGGATTGAGATCAGTATCAGTAGCCAGCCGCTAATCATGGATGATCATTCTTTGCCGCGTCATTGTCTTGTTGGTTCCAAGTATATGATTTATCTAGCAGTTATGTTGCGAGACTAAAGTCTTATTTTGTATGGGACCGGGCTCTCATACCGTAAGAGATGAGATTTCCCGGGTTCGCCGACACTTTGTCATACCGATGCGCTTCGACAGCCACGGGCGAATACGCGAGTCCATCCCCTGATAACAATAAAATGGAGGCGGTTATGACCCCCGAAGAGCAACGTTTAAGCAGGACGGCGTACTGGAAACGCAATGTGCGTCTGCTCCTGTCCCTGCTGGTCGTTTGGTTTGTGGTCTCGTATGGCTTCGGGATCATCCTGGCTGATTTTCTCAATCAGTTCTATCTGGGCGGTTTCCCGTTGGGATTCTGGTTTGCTCAACAAGGCTCCATCTACACGTTCGTCGTCCTGATCTTCGTTTACGTATGGCGAATGAACAAGCTCGATCGTGAGTTCGATGTAGACGAAGAATAATAAAACCGGAGGTCAGGCAATGAGCACGCAGTTTCTAATATATCTTTTCGTAGGCGGCACGTTCGCGCTCTATATCGGCATAGCCATATGGTCCAGAGCCGGTTCCACCAGTGAATATTACGTTGCAAGCAAAGGGGTTCATCCAATCGCCAACGGTATGGCGACGGCGGCCGACTGGATGTCTGCAGCATCCTTTATTTCAATGGCCGGGATTATTTCCTTTGCCGGTTATGATGGTTCGGTTTATCTGATGGGCTGGACCGGCGGGTATGTTCTTCTCGCCATGTGTCTTGCGCCTTACCTGCGTAAATTCGGCAAGTTCACCGTGCCGGAGTTTATCGGCGAGCGCTACTATTCCCAGGCAGCCCGGGTGGTTGCGGTTATCTGCGTTATCTTCATTTCTTTCACTTATGTCGCCGGGCAGATGCGCGGTGTGGGCATTGTATTCTCGCGCTATCTCGAAGTCGGCATTAACGCCGGCGTATTTATCGGCATGGCGATCGTTTTCTTCTACGCCGTACTCGGCGGTATGAAAGGCATTACCTACACCCAGGTCGCGCAGTACTGCGTCATGATTGTGGCTTATCTGATTCCGGCGATTTTCATGTCGATGCTGATCACCGGCAACCCGATCCCGCAACTCGGCTTCGGCAGCACTGTTGAGGGAACGGACCAGTCGGTTCTGACCCGACTAAATGGGCTCCTGACTGAGCTTGGCTTCGCGGAGTACACCTCAGGGACCAAGTCGACCGTAGACGTGTTCGCGATCACGCTTGCCCTGATGGTAGGCACCGCGGGTCTGCCGCACGTTATCGTTCGCTTCTTCACCGTGCCCAAAGTATCCGACGCGCGTCTTTCTGCCGGTTTTGCACTGGTATTTATTGCGCTGCTTTACACTACAGCGCCAGCCGTCGCCTCCTTCGGCCGCATTAACCTGATAAACACGGTTGAGAGCACTGAGTACCAGGAACTGCCCGAGTGGTTCAGCAACTGGGAGAACAGCGGTCTCATCGCATGGGAAGACAAGAATAACGATGGTGTTATCCAGTACCGTGCCGGCGCACCCTTCGAAGGGAATCCCGATTTTGCGCCTGACCGGGGCGAGTACGGTCAGCGTGAGCTGACGAATACGCCTACCGCCAACCAGAACGAGCTTTATGTCGACAGAGACATCATGGTTCTGGCGAATCCCGAGATTGCAGGTTTGCCGGGCTGGGTTATTGCCTTGATCGCGGCGGGCGGTCTTGCTGCGGCGCTTTCAACTGCAGCCGGGTTGCTGCTGGTTATCTCGACGTCGGTGTCCCATGACCTTCTGAAGAGCAACCTGATGCCGAATATCACGGAGAAACAGGAGCTTCTTGCGGCGCGTGTGGCTGCGGGTGTAGCGATATTCATCGCGGGCTACTTCGGTATCAATCCGCCCGGATTCGTGGCTCAGGTGGTGGCGTTCGCCTTCGGCCTGGCGGCGGCCTCGTTCTTCCCGGCCATCATTATGGGTATCTTCTACAAGCGTATGAACAAGGAAGGGGCGATCGCCGGCATGCTGACGGGTCTGATTTTCACCTTTGCCTACATTGTGTACTTCAAGTTCGTCAGTCCGGCCTCCAACACGCCCGATTCCTGGTGGTTTGGAATTTCGCCCGAGGGTATCGGCTCGTTGGGGATGGTCTTCAACTTCGTCATCGCATTTACAGTGTCGAAGATGACGGCTCCGCCACCGGATCATATTCAGCATCTGGTAGAGGAGATACGCGTCCCGCGTGGCGCCGGTGCAGCTACAGCGCACTGATCCCCTGACTGCTCCAAAAAACAGAAACCCCGCCTTGTGCGGGGTTTTTGCTGTCTGGACCAGGGCGGGTCGCGGGGGGAGCCCCTACTACCCGGGTTTACTCAGCCGTCGTCTTCTTCATCGGCGCGCGCTCTTTCCCGGCGTTCTTCTTCCTCTTCACGTGCGGCTGCGATAACCGCCATGACTTCGTCCACGTCGGCACTCGCGGAATTACCCTCGAACACGCCCGAAAGCTTGGTGTCCGGATGCAGTTTGCCGGCCTCGTAGAGGGACCAGATCTCGCCGCCGTAGTTGGTCTTGAGGAGTTCGGGCGCAAAACGGCCGAAATAGCTACGCATGTTGGCGACGTCCCGTTCCAGCATCATCTCCGCATTGTTGTTGCCCGCTGCGTCCACTGCCTGGGGCAGGTCGATGATGACCGGGCCGCTGGCGTCGACCAGGACATTAAACTCCGATAGGTCACCGTGAACCAGCCCGGCGCTGAGCATGCGCACGACTTCGGTGATAATGCGGTCATGGTATTCCAGGGCCTGTTCGGGGCTGAGGGTGACGTCGTCCAGACGCGGAGCAACTGAACCGTCCGCATCGCATACCAGTTCCATCAGCAGCACGCCGTCGACAAAGCCGAAAGGCTGGGGCACACGTACGCCCGCAGAGGCCAGGCGGTAGAGCGCATCGACTTCAGCGTTAAGCCATGCGCTTTCCTGCTCCTTCTGCCCGTACTTGGTTTTCTTTGACATTGCCCGGGCCCGGCGGCTGTTTCGTACTTTTCGGCCCTCCTGGTACTGTACCGCCTGCTTGAAGCTGCGTTTCTGCGCTTCCTTGAAGACTTTGGCACAGCGCCGGGTGTCGCCGCAGCGCACGACATAGACCTGTGCTTCCTTCCCGCTCATCAACTGGGTGATCACTTCGTCGATCATGCCGTCGTCGACCAGGGGCTGTAAACGCTTGGGGATCTTCATAAAGCCGTCGGCACGTTCAAAACACCATTCATTACATTCATAAAGCCTTCAGTACCCTTATTTGACGTCAACGTAAACAATACAGGCCTCGGGATTATAGTTCTGCGCGTGCCCGTTAATTCTCCCGCAAGGTCCCGGGACCGCATATTGAGCTGTCTTGGCCTCGCCGAATAGACGGGCGCAGGATCGCCGGATAAGCAGTAAGGCATCAGAACCGATGGCGCTGGGCTCGCAGTTGGCGGGTCAACCGGGCCTTGCGCTCCAATCCGGCCAGGTCGATGATACCTTGGCGGCGGGCCGCGTGCATGGCTATCAGCATTAACTCGGCGGTTACCAAGGCGTCGGCTGAGGCGTTATGGCGCTCAGCAACATTCAGTCCAAAATGCGCGACCCACTGGTCCAGTTGACCACCTTCTACTTTTGCCTCGGGAAACAGCGTTGGCATGACGTCTGCGAGGTCGAGCCAGTGGGGCTTGCGGTCCAGGCTGAGGTGGTCCTGCAGCGCCCGTTGCAGCATACGTTGGTCGAAGGGAGCGTGAAAAGCCACAAACACCGCGTCGCCGGCCCAGCGCAGGAACGAAAGCAAAGCCTCCTCGGGTGGCTGGCCCTGTTCGAGGGCATCGGGCCCCAACCCGTGAATAAGAAGACTCTCTCCCGGCCGGCCTGCGGGTTGTGCCAGCACCGACTCAAACTGATCAGCGAGGTCAATGCGGCCATGGTTGACGGCGACGGCGCCGATGGCGAGGACGATATCCTTGTTGAGGTTCAGACCCGACGTTTCCAGGTCAACCACGACCAGTCGGTTGTGCTCCCAGTTTCCCGCCTGCGCAAATGATAGTGGCTCGGGCAGCTCGCTGGCAGCCTCGGCGTGAGGGGAGTTGAGGGGCCGTCCTCGCAGTCGGGCGATCAGTTTCTGCAGCATCATGCTCCTCAGCCGGGATAGGCGCGCTCGAGTGTCTGCTGCAGCCGCTGGGCTTGCCGGAGTGCTTCTCTCAGAATGCGGCGATCGAGCTGGTTGAGGCTGTCGATGTTGATACGGTTGTTCAATTCCTTTTGCTCATGCACCTGGCGCTGCTGATTCTGCATGCGCAGGAGCTGGATCAAACCGTAGGCTTCTGTCCAGGCATTGGCATCCCTGGCGTCGAATACCCCGGCTTCGGTCAGGGATTCTATTCGTTCCAGCGTGCTGGTCGCCCTGATGCCGTGGGCGAGGGCGAATACCCGCGCCGCGTCCACAAACGGCGTGAGACCCTGGGTCTTGAGGTCGATGCGCCGCTTGTCCGGTCCGCGTCCGAAGACAAAGCCGCGAAAAAGGTGAAGCGGCACCCGGCTGTGAAGCGCGTTGGTCGCCAGCATTTTCTGAAACAGCGAGTTCTTGCGGGCGGTCGAAAGAATCTCGGTAAACATACTCTCAACGGGGTTTACATCGCCCCAGACGGCACGCAGATCCAGAAAAATGGACGACCTGAGCAGGTTCTCCGGTGTTGAGGACGCGATCAGTCGCATGTACCACTGGCGCCACTCCTGCGCCGAGAGGCACAGTTCCGGGTTGCTCGCCATGATATTGCCCTTGCAAAGGGAGAAGCCACAGGCTGCCAGATCATTGTTGATTCTTTTCGCCAACGGCAGCAAAGCGGCGCGGGCCTGATCTTCTGTCTGGCCTGGCGCGCACTGGAACAGGATGCCGTTATCCTGATCTGTCAGCAGGGTTTGTTCATGCCGGGCTTCGCTGCCAAAGATCAGCCAGGTAAACGTAACGCCAGGGTCATCCTTGTTCAGGTTCAGCTCGATCACACGCCGAACGGTGCAATCGTTGAGTGTTGTGATGATGCGTAGTATCTGGCCTGCGGCGGCGCCCCGAGCGAGCATGCCCTGAATGAGATTTGCAATCTCAGCCTGAAGACCCACCAGTGTCTGCAACCGGGTCGCACTTGCGATAGCGCGGGCAAGATGGACCAGGTGAACCCGTTGCAAGGAGAAAAGATCACGTTCAGAAACAACGCCACTGATCTGGCCCTGCGCGTTGATCAGACAGACATGGGCGAAGTGATGCTCCGCCATGGCCAGAGCGGCATCGAATGCGCTCGCGGTTTCCGGCAGGGTATGCGGTGCGCCGGTCATAACCTGAGCGATAGGCACGCCCAGGTCCTGTCCGGGAGCGGCTACCAGGCGGCGTAGATCCCGCAGGGTAAATATACCGATGGGGCGCTTGTTGCTATCGGTTATCACGACGCTGCCCACATTCTCGTCGTGCATGCGTGCGACCGCCTGATGGACCGGCATCTCCGGCGTGCAGGTAATGGGAGAGCGGGTGGCAAAGTGCTCAAGGGGTGTGTCGAGGGAGTGACTGGCGCCCAGGCTTTCCATGGAGCGCGATTGCATCTGGCGGGTGACCTGGTCCAGCAGAGAGCTTACTCCCCGCAAGCAGAAGTCCCTGAATACCTCACTCAACCCAAAAACGCTGATAAAGTGTTCCCGGGGTAACACCAGGCAAAAAGTGTCGCCGACTGCGCGATGCAGTGTGCGGGTTGGGCGCTCTCCGAGCAGCGCGGCCATCGGGAAACACTCGCCTTTGCTTATCTCGAAGGTCGTGTCGATTTTACCGTCTTGATTGGTATCCCGTTCGCCCCGGATACGCCCCTGTTTGACCACATACAACTGGTCCACGGACTTTCCACCGGGCTCAAGGACTACATCGCCATCCGCAAAATACTGCAGGCTGCAGTGGGTGACGAAGCTGGCAAGGTGCGACTCGTCCATGTCGGAAAATGGCGAAAACCGCTGTAAAAAAGACATAAGCCCATGGACGTTCTGCCTGACCGGCTCCTGCGCCTTTACCTCATTCTTGCTCATAGCACTATACCAATGTCCCGTACGATTGATCCGCCGGACCAGGAGCCCCCGCAGTGGACACGAGCACCTGCATACGAACAGGCCGCCTGACGGCCGAAACTGAAGCCAGGCTTTGGCTGCGTTCCGAGACTGTAACTCCGATGGTATAGTTACGCCAGATGACTAAAGTCCGAGTAGCCTTATGACTACGAAAGAAGAACGGCAGAAGTTTCTGGAGGAAATGAAAGGGGTCGCGCCGCTGCGCAGGCCCGAGCGCGCCGACGTCCAGCCCAGTCGTGAGCTGACGCCCGGACACCTGATGCGCCAGCGTGCTGCTGTCAGCGAAAAACTGACCGACCAGAACCCGCTCACCTCTGCGCACGTCGAGCTGCTGGGCCCCCATGATGAGTTGGCTTTCAAGCGCGACGGCGTGCAGAACGGTGTCTATCGTAAACTGCGTCTTGGACAGTATCCCTTGGAAGCACGCCTGGACCTGCACCGCAAAACCGTCGAGCAGGCCCGACAGGAAGTTTTCGGTTTTATACGCGACTGCCTGCGTTACGATGTGCGCTCAGTGCTTATTCTGCACGGTAAAGGTGAACGCAATCCTGACAACGTGGCGCTGATCAAGAGCCACCTCGCCAAATGGTTGCCGGAGCTGCCTGACGTTATGGCGTTCCATTCAGCTCAGCTCAGGCACGGCGGTACAGGCGCGGTCTACGTCATGCTCCGTAAGAGCAAGGACGCACGTGAGCATAATCGGGAACTCCATGGCGCGCTCTGAACTCCGTTCTGCACAGGCCTCGGCTGCGGCAGCCGAAGGCGACCCACAGCGCCTGGGACCCCGGCATTCGGGGCCGGTGTGCAGCGCGGGGCGAACGACCAATCTTGATGTGATCGACGCGGTAGTTGGCTGGCTGGAGGCTGGACATGGTTGCTGGCTAGCTACCGTGGTGGAGAATACACCGGGCATGGCGTGCCCGCCGGGTACATTGCTGGGTATCAGTGATGCCGCCGAAAAAGATGACGGTCAGATCTGCAATCTTGAAGCCGAGTTGCTGCAACGCTCATGCACCGGGGCCAGCGGGCAGAACTGGCCGCAGCTCATTGAACATACCGTGGTGGCGGATGAGCAGGCGAAGTACTGCCTTGCCGGGCCAGGTCGCACCGTACTCGTTATTGAGCGGCATGAGGCCGCTGGCAGTCTTGAGCATTTTCGTGGCCTGCAGGAAGGCTTGGGCAGACGTGAACGCCTCATTCGGCGAGTCGATCGTGTTTCCGGTTCAGCTTCAATAGAACAGCCCCGGCCGATGGCCCTGGTTGAGTTGGACGCGGCGGCGTTGTGGCACAAGCTGGACCCGACAACACGTCTGACCATTGTCGGCGCGGGCGAGATTGCACGGGTACTGGCGCTATTTGCTTCGGCCTGTGGTCTGGATGTGACTCTGGTGGAGCCACGGCAGGCGTTCGCCCGCTGTTGGGGTGAAACCGGGGTAAAGCTTGAGCAACGCGATCCGGCTGATGCTCTGGCAAGTGGCTTGGCGGACGCATGCAGTGCCGTGGTCGTGCTGACCGATGCGCCTGAGCTCGAGCATCCGGCGCTGGTGACGGCGCTCCAGAGCAGCGCTTTTTATATTGGTGCATTAGGCACGCGGCAGTCGGCCGCTCTCCGACGCCAGCGTCTGTTCGAGGCCGGCGTCGGTAAAAACCAGTTGCCGCGGTTGCACTCGCCGATAGGGTTTGAGATAGGTAGCGAGACACCGGCCGAAATCGCTGCCGCAATTATGGCTCAGTTACTGGCCGAACGGCATCGGTTGATGAGACGGGCAGTGTCTCTATAATTGTCTGCCACGGCCGCAACCCGGCCTGATGTTTATCTGAATCTGCGCTTTGTCATACGCCCGGTGTCAGGTCGCGGTATGACGCTGAGTTTCCGACGCTCCGGGGCCGCAGGCTTATCAAGGATGCATTGAGGAGGATCACCTGTGATTGATGTGACAAATTATGCACAAGCCGCGCAGGCCCTGGTCGATGCGGGCCGCTTCCTTTACGGGCGGGGCTGGTCGCCTGCGACCAGTTCAAACTATTCCGCGCGGATCGATGCAGAGCATATAGCCATTACGGTCTCCGGGCGCCATAAGGGCCAACTGAAAGCCGGCGATGTCATGGTGGTTGATCTGGACGGCAGGCCGGTGCAAAGCGCGACGCGGGCATCAGCCGAAACGGCTTTGCATACGGTGCTCTATGGGTTGTTTACCGACATAGGTGCGGTAATTCATACCCACTCTCTGGCGGCGACCGTATTGAGCCGCGCCCTGCAGGACCGGACCGAGATTGTTTTGCAGGACTACGAGCTGCAAAAAGCTTTCCCCGGCCATGAGACCCACGAGTCACAGGTTCGTTTGCCCATATTCGAAAACAGCCAGGATATCGCAAGCCTTGCCGAGGAAACCCGGCAGTTTTTTGCGGAAAACATGGAGTATCCCGGTTACCTTATCCGCGGACATGGGCTTTATACGTGGGGGGCGTCCGTAGAGGATTGTCTGCGACACACCGAAGCGTTGGAGTTTCTTCTGGCGTGTGAGCTGGAAATGATGAGGTTAGCTCGATGACTACACTGAGTATTTTTGCAGCGGATGCCCCCGGGGTACCGCGCTACGTCACCGAGGACGTGGGCGAGATCCAATCGGAGCTCGACGCCCGTGGCGTTCGCTTTGAGCAGTGGGCGACCAGGCCCATGCCGGACGACGCCGCTCCAGAGGACATTCTTGAGGCATACGCGGAGGAGGTCCAGAAGCTCAAGGCTGAGAGCGGTTTTCAGGCAGCGGATGTGATCAGCCTGTCGCCAGGTAACCCCCAGAAGGAGGCACTCCGACAGAAGTTTCTGGACGAACATCGCCACAGCGAAGATGAAGTCCGCTTCTTTGTGCGTGGCCAGGGTCTTTTCTACCTGCACATCGGCGAAGAAATTCTGGCGGTGCTCTGCCAGAAGAACGACCTGATCAGCGTACCCGACGGCACTCCCCACTGGTTCGATATGGGGCCGGAACCTTCCTTTACCTGCATCCGGTTATTTACCAACACCGAGGGGTGGGTGGCCAATTTTACCGGTAACGACATTGCCAGTCGTACTCCGCGTTACGAAAAGCTGGCGGGCGCATAATGATCCGGGTCATCCTCACGGATGTGGAAGGTACTACTACCTCTATCAGTTTCGTGCATGAGGTGCTCTTTCCCTACGCGGCAGAGCATCTGGATGAATTTATACGCGCGCACCAATATGAAGCTGCTGTAAGCGCAGCACTGGACTCGGTGGCGCAAGAGAGCGGCTGCAAGCGGGACGACCTGGATAGCCTTCTGGCCAGCCTGCAAGGGTGGATTCGCGAAGACCGCAAGGTCACGCCACTCAAACTGCTGCAGGGCATGATCTGGCGCCATGGCTATGAAAGGGGCGACTTTCAGAGCCATGTCTACGAGGACGCTGCGGATTATCTGCGCCGCTGGCACGATCGCGGCCTACGGCTGTTTGTCTACTCAAGTGGCTCGGTCGAGGCCCAGAAGCTGATCTTTACACACAGCATTGCGGGCGACCTGACGCCCTTCTTCAGCGACTACTTCGATACCCGGGTGGGCGGCAAGAAAGAAGCTGAGTCCTACAGAAACATTCTCGAGCATCTTGGCGTAGAGCCCTCACATGTACTGTTTCTATCAGACGTTGCGGCTGAGCTGGATGCAGCCGAAGATGTCGGTCTGCGTACATGCCTGCTGGCGCGTGCGGAGGACTCCCCGGGTTCGACAATGGATGCCCGGGATCGGCCCGTTGCCAGGGATTTCTCAGAGGTCGACCGCTTGCTGCTCCAGGATTAAAGCGCCGCCCAGGAGGCTTTTATGATGTTATCGGTAGAGCTCAGCCACTACCCACTTACTGAAGACTATAAGTCAGTCATCAGAGAATTGATCGCCCGCCTGCAAGCGTCTCAGGTTGAGGTTCGCCCCAACAGGATGAGCACTCACATCTTTGGTGAGTATCAGCAGGTCATGGACGTGTTGGCCGACACGATGAAGTGGTCCTTCGAAAAGCATGGTAAAGCAGCGTTCGTGGCCAAGTTTATCGAGGGGGACCGGCGATAACCGCCCATGCTGAGGTTGTTTTTTCTGGCAGCGCTTGTCGTTGGGCTAACGGGATGTGATTCGCTGTCCGGGCCATCCAGCCTGATGGACGATTATATCGATCGGGTTTCCCGGGTACTGGACGTTGAGGTTGAACCCGCCGAGCTACCCGATACCGCGACCCTGCCGCGCCGCCGGGACCGGGTAAGAGAGCTTCCTGCGGTCGAGATCGGCTTACTCGAATTCTTCTCGCTCTACGGTTGTGAGCTCCAGCAGATTGTCGGCGAGAAGAATTCGGCACTGGGCCGTGTCATGCAGCCCGCGCAAAGCCTGGGCTATGAAATCCGGTTCCTTGCGGCGGCTGAGGAATGCCTGCCAACCATCACCGACCCGGCGCTGCGCGAAGCACTGGCCCAGGCTGTCATCACCAAGCGCGAAGCACTACCTCGGGTCATCTGGAACGCCACGTGGGGAACCGAGGAAATTGCCGATTTTTTCTCCCGCGGTCATGGCTATGTTCCCCTTGACCCTGACCTCGATGTACTCACTACCCTTGCCACTGATCTCAACCGGCTTAATGACTGGTTGCGTGAGACAGCGCGGAGGGATAAGCCCGTGTTATTTCCCGCCATAAACGAAATTCACCAGCGCTGGCAAGGCCTGCCGGTCGGTGGCCGGCTTGTGCAGAGCGCGAGGTTGTTGACCGCCCGCCTTAACGACGCGGAACAACTGCTTGGTAAGCGTCTTGAAGGCAGACCCCTTTGCCTGCGCAAGCAGCCTAACCGCAACGCGGAAATCATGCGCAATGTCTTCTTCAACATCTACGTGCAGCAGGTACAGCCGTATATGGCCCAGGTGCAGCGTGTGAAAGCGCGGATTGTGCCCGCACTTCGGGAGCTGGCGGCACTTCAGGCGGACGCCGCGACCCCCGCCATGACGGCTTTCTTCTCGGAAGTCCTGGGAAGCGATAAGAACAGTATCTGGCAGGCCCTGGATGAGGCGACCCGCCGGCATACTGAACGCTGGCAGGAACTGCTCGACCAGTGCGGCATGCGTCCGCAGGCTTAGCGTTCATCGCCGTTTCGGATCCGCATGACATTCCCGGCTTCAGGTGGCCAGGGGCAGGGCGCTCGTCCGCAAGGCCATCGCTGCGCCTAACGTTCGCTTTCCGGCGTAACCCGCAGAATTTCTTCAATCGTTGTCTGGCCTGCCGCGACTTTTTGTGCGCCGCTCAGGCGCAGCGAACGCATGCCGGCTTTATAAGCTGAACGCCGGAGATCGTCCAGCTCACAGGATTCTGTAATCCGGTCGCGAAGGGCGCCTTCCAGGGGGAGAATTTCGTAAACGCCGGCGCGCCCGCGGTAACCCGTGTTACGGCAGTTGAGACAGCCTATGGGTTGGGCAACCGTTTCCGGAACCGGCGCCTTCCACGGCCGGGTCAGCGTACGCCAGGCTTCGGGGTCGACGGCTGTCGGCGCCTTGCAGTCGGGGCAGAGCACACGGGCGAGGCGTTGTGCCATAACGCCCAACAGTGTCGAGCGGATCAGATAGGCGGGAACGCCCAATTCCAGTAACCGCGTGATGGCGCTGGGCGCATCATTGGTGTGGAGTGTGGAGAGCACAAGGTGACCGGTCAGGGCGGCCTGAACCGCCATCTCCGCCGTTTCCGCGTCCCTTATCTCGCCGATCATGATGATGTCCGGGTCCTGGCGCATCAGCGCCCTTATACCACCGGCGAACGTCAGGTCGATACCGCGGTTGACCTGCATCTGGTTGAAGGCGGGCTCGACCATTTCGATGGGGTCTTCGATGGTGCAGACATTGACCTCGTCAGTGGCCAGTTGCTTCAGGGTAGAGTAAAGGGTGGTCGTCTTGCCCGAACCCGTCGGGCCGGTGACCAGCACGATACCGTGGGGATGCCCCGTCATGCCCTGCCAGCGCTCGCGGTCGTCCCGTGAAAAACCGAGCTGCTCGAATGACTTCAACAGGACTTCCGGGTCGAAAACCCGCATGACCATTTTCTCGCCGAATGCGGTCGGCAATGTGGCAAGGCGCAGCTCTACTTCACTGTTGTCGGGCTTGCGGGTTTTTATCCGGCCGTCCTGGGGCTTGCGCTTCTCGGCGACGTTGAGCCGGCCGAGGATTTTCAGCCGCGAAACAACCGCCAGCCCCACCTCGGCGGGAAAGTCGTAGACTGTGTGCAGTACGCCGTCTATGCGAAAGCGTACATGGGCCACCTCCCGCCGGGGTTCGATATGAATATCGCTGGCGCGCTGGTCATACGCGTACTGGAGTAGCCAGTCGACAATGCTCACCACGTGCTGATCATTGGCATCCGGGCTGCTGTCGCCCAGGTCCAGCAGCTGTTCGAAATTCTGCGTGTAGCGCTGCCCGGCTTCGCCGCTGGCCTTGTTCACCGAGTTGGCCAGCTGGTAAAGCTCAACCGTGTAACGGCTGATGTCGGCGGGATTGGCCACCACCCGGCGAATGTCCTTGCGCAGCACATGGCGAAGATTATCTTCCCAGTCGCTCTTGAAGGGCTGGGCACTCGCAATTACGACGTGGTCCGGTTTTATTTCAACCGCGAGAATCTCGTGGCGTTGGGCAAACGCGTAAGACATGACGCGGGCAATCGCAGAGACGTCGATTTTGAGCGGATCAATGTGGAAGTACGGCTGGTCGGACCAGGTGGCGAGCCACCGGGTTAGCTGGTCGAGATCCAGGGGCCGCCCCGTTGCCTCGCTTTTCAGCTCCGCCCGTGCGATCAGCTCAAGTGGGTGGCGCTTTTTCCGGTCTCCGCCCAGGTTCGCGTTAACCAGCTGTTCTGCCGCGTCCTGGGAAATAAGACCCTGGCTGACCAGTGCGTGGCAAAGCTCGCTAAGCGACAGGAACTGATCCTTGCGGGGCGGGGGCAGAGGCATTGTACGGTCCTGGTTCAGAATTGGCCGGTTTGCCGGACGATCAAGGGTTTTGAATGCGTGCCAGCTCCGTGGAGCTGAACGGCGTCGTCATCGGGACATCATTGCATTGCACGGATTCTGACGATGGCCGATACAAACAGGCCTGCGGTTAAACCGGTCATGACAGTAGGCGGCCAGGCCCAACCAGTGAGGTAGGCGCGCACTACGGCGTCCGTGAAATAGATCATCAGTATAAAACAGAGCCATTGGTATGTTTTACCGCGGGACTTGAGCAGGCCGGGCAGCAGGATGAGCAGTGGCACCAGCTTTATGGTCAGCATCAACCAGACAGATGCGCCTTCGACGGGGTCTGGCCAGAATGTTGTGACGACCAGAAGCGCGAGAATAGCCCCGTACAGAATCAGCGAAACCACATGGGAAACAGGTGCGGTTCGAGACATCGGATACTCCAAAAATCAGGGTAAAGGTGGTTAAGCCACGTCAGGCCAGTTTGAGCGCCAGCCGCGCCAGTCGTTCACCAAGGGCCTGGCAGAGCGTGATTTCGTCTGCAGTCAGTCGGTTTTCGGTATCTGTCCCCGCCCAATGGCTGGGGCCATAAGGGGTTCCGCCACTGCTGGTGCGATTCAGCGCAGTTTCCGTATAGGGGAGTCCGGCCAACACCATACCGTGGTGGATAAGGGGCAAGGCCATGCTCAGCAAGGTCGTTTCCTGACCCCCATGGAGGCTTCCCGTGGACGTGAATACGCCGGCAGGTTTGCCTTCGAGCGCACCGGACAACCAGAGATCACCGGTACCATCGATGAAGTGTTTCAGCGGCGCGGCCATGTTGCCGAATCGGGTAGGGCTGCCCAGGGCCAGACCCGCGCAGTTCGCCAGGTCTTCCCGGCTGCAGTAGACCGCGCCTTTTGAAGGAACGGCCGGCTCGGTCGCTTCGGTCACGGGCGACACCCGGGGCACAGTGCGTACCTCCGCTGTCATCCCCGAGACCCGGGCAACGCCGCGCGCAATCTGCATGGCCATCTCGTGGGTATGACCGCCGCGGCTGTAGTAAAGTACCAGAATGTACGGTTGGTCTTGCATGGGCATCACTGATCCAGAACTTTAAGAACGTTTTCAGGTGGACGACCCACGGCGGCTTTGCCGTTGCCATGGGCAATGGGCCGCTCTATGAGGATGGGATGGTTGTGCATGGCCTGAAGCAGGGCATTGTCATCCAGGTCGGCGTCGTCGAGCCCGAGCGTCTTGTATGGCTCTTCCTTCTTTCGCATGATGTCCCGCGGTGTCAGGTTAAGCTGGCCGAGCAGAGAGCGAAGCTCTTCTACTGTTGGCGGGGTCTCGAGATAACGCACGACAGTCGGCTGCACATTGCGCTCTTCCAGGAGGGCCAGAGCCTGTCTGGACTTGGAGCAGCGCGGGTTATGATAAAGCGTGATATCACTGGGCATCGGTAGCATCCGCTTGGCTTGGGTGTTTAGATGTGGCCGGAGTTTATCAGTTTGTGCCGCCAAGTGGTGCGGAACGATTCCAAAGGATGAGCAATGACGAGACGACGCTTACCGCGCTCGCTGGCCCTACTGGCACTGATTCTGCTGCTTTCTGCTTGCGGTAAGGATAAGCCGGTCAGCCTGGCCTCAGGCGACACCCTCGATTGGGCTGATCTGGAAGGGCAGTGGCTGGCGGTGAATTATTGGGCTGAATGGTGCAAGCCCTGTTACGAAGAGATTCCCGAGCTGAATGCGCTCGACCGTGATCCCGCGGTAACCGTCCTTGGCGTCAATTATGATTCACTTGAGGGTGACGAGCTGAATGCCGTTATCCGCAAGATGGGCATAAACTTCCCGAACCTGATCCACAGCCCGGCGCCGCGTTTCGGCTGGAATCACCCTGTCGGGCTTCCGGCAACTTTCCTGGTCAATCCGGCAGGAGAGGTGGTGGAAGCCCGCTTTGGCCCGCAGACCCGTAATGAGCTGCTGACGGTTATCCAGGCCTCCAGCGAGGGCTGGGAATAATGCGCTACCGCCAGCAAGGCGAATGTCTTCCCAGCCTCTGATTGAATCAACCAGGACTAAGCAGCAGGCACCAACCCTGCTAGAATAGTTGCGCTTTGCCGCATGCCTGCGTGGGTTGCGGCTTGACGCTTTCGACCGGTTGTTTTCCAACCTCCAGTATTGCTATATCCAGCCTTTTCACGCGTATTTCAGCGTGTTGTCGTGTATTCCGGGAGCCCCATGTCTGCAGCTTTTGTTCATTTGCGAGTCCATTCAGAATATTCACTGGTTGACGGGCTGGTCCGCATAAAGCCGCTATTCAAGCGGGTGGCCGAGCTCGACATGCCGGCTATTGCTCTGACCGAACAGTCGAACATGTTTTCGCTGGTGAAGTTCTACAAAGGCGCGCTGGGTGCCGGGGTTAAGCCGATAGTGGGCGCTGATCTCTGGCTGGAAAATCCTGACGAACCCCAGAATCCGTTCCTGCTGCCATTGCTGGCCACCAACGCTGACGGCTACCGCCATCTGACCGAAATCATTTCTCTCGGCTTTACGGAAGGCCAGGTTTTCGACAAGCCGCTAATCAAACGCGAGTGGATTGAAGCCCGCTCAGGTGGACTGATTGCGCTGTCCGGCGCCAAAGCGGGCGACGTGGGTCGCGCTCTTCTGAACGGTAAGTCCGACCTGGCGCGTCAGCGGGCCGAGTATTGGCTGGCCCTGTTTCCTGACCGTTACTACCTGGAGCTGCAACGGGCCAGCCGGGTTAACGACGAGGAGTGCCTGCACCTGAGCATGGGTTTGGCGACCGAGTTGGATATTCCCGTGGTGGCCACCAATGAGGTGCAGTTTCTGGCCCAGGACGACTTCGAGGCACACGAGGCTCGCGTGTGTATCGGCGAAAGCCGGACGCTGGATGACCCGCGGCGCGAACATCGGTTCAGTGACCAGCAGTATCTGAAGTCCGCGGAAGAAATGGCGGCCCTGTTCGAGGACATTCCGGAAGCACTGGAGAACACTCTGGCGATTGCCGAGCGCTGCAATGTGCCGGTCCGGCTCGGGGAGTACTTCCTGCCCCAGTTCCCGGTTCCCGATGGGCTGACCATGGATGAGTTCTTCATCAAGGTATCCGAAGAGGGGCTTGAAGACCGCCTGAAAACGATTCTCGACCCAAACGCACCCGATTATGCGGAACGCAGGCAGGTCTATTTTACGCGCCTGAAGTTCGAGCTCGATATCATTCTGGAGATGGGGTTCCCAGGCTACTTTCTGATCGTCATGGACTTCATCAAGTGGGCCAAACAGAACGGCGTACCGGTGGGGCCGGGCCGGGGGTCAGGCGCCGGCTCTCTGGTTGCATATTCGCAGCTGATTACCGATCTTGACCCGCTACAGTACGACCTGCTGTTCGAGCGCTTTCTAAATCCGGAGCGGGTGTCCATGCCCGACTTCGACGTCGACTTCTGTATGGAAGGCCGCGACCGGGTCATCAACTACGTCGCCGAAAAATATGGCCGCAATGCTGTTTCCCAGATAATCACGTTCGGCACCATGGCTGCGAAAGCGGTGGTTAGGGACGTGGCCCGGGTGCAAGGCAAGTCCTACGGCCTGGCCGACAAGCTGTCCAAGCTGATTCCCTTCGAAGTGGGCATGACCCTTGAAAAAGCGGTCGAACAGGAGCCGGCCCTGAGAGAGTTCCTGGAGATTGACGAAGAAGCCCAGGAAATCTGGGAGATGGCACGCAAGTTGGAGGGTGTTGCGCGTAACGCCGGCAAACACGCCGGTGGCGTGGTCATCGCACCCACCAATCTGACTGATTTTGCACCGCTGTACTGCGAGCCTGATGGCACCAGTCTCGTAACCCAGTTCGACAAGAACGATGTGGAAGAGGCCGGGCTGGTCAAGTTCGACTTCCTGGGGTTAAGGACGCTCACGATTATCGATTGGGCGCTGAAAATGGTTAACGCCCGCCGCCGTCGCCAGGGGCTGCTCGATCTGGACATTGAGTCTATTCCACTGGATGACGGCCCGTCGTTCGAGCTGTTGAAGAAAGCCGATACCACAGCGGTGTTCCAGCTGGAATCCCGCGGCATGAAGGATCTGATCCGGCGCCTGCAGCCCGACTCCCTGGAAGACATGATCGCCCTGGTGGCGCTGTTCCGGCCGGGTCCCCTGCAATCGGGCATGGTGGACGACTTTATCGACCGTAAACACGGTCGCCAGCCGGTATCCTATCCTCATCCCGACTTTCAGTACGCCGGGCTCAAACCGGTGCTGGAGCCGACCTATGGCATCATCCTGTATCAGGAACAGGTCATGCAGATTGCCCAGGTCATGGCTGGGTTCTCGCTGGGTGAGGCTGACCTGCTGCGCCGTGCCATGGGTAAGAAAAAGCCCGAGGAGATGGCCAAGCAGAAGACCATCTTTATTGAGGGTTGCGCCAACAACGGCATAGACCAGCAATTGGCTGAGAACATCTTCGATCTGGTAGAAAAGTTCGCGGGGTACGGTTTCAACAAATCCCACTCTGCCGCCTATGCCCTGGTGTCGTATCAGACCCTTTGGATGAAAACCCACTACACCGCCGAGTTCATGGCCGCGGTGCTTACGGCGGACATGCAGAATACGGACAAAGTGGTAACCCTCGTTGAGGAATGCCGTAATCTCAAGCTCGAACTGGTCCTGCCTGACGTCAATACCAGCGAATACACCTTCACCGTTAACGATGCCGGTGAAGTGGTGTATGGGCTTGGCGCGATAAAGGGGCTGGGCGAGGGCCCTATCGAAAGCCTCGTCGCTGCCCGGAGAAACGGCGGGCCATTCAGGGATCTGTTCGACTTCTGCGCCCGCGTCGATATGCGCAAGGTCAACAAACGGGCGCTGGAAGCCCTGATTCGGGCGGGGGCGCTCGACAAACAGGGACCCAGCCGCGCGCAATTAATGGCAAGCATCGAAAAAGCAGTGCAACAGGCGGGTCAGCAAAGCCGGAACGCCGACGCGGGCATGGGTGACCTGTTTGGGGAAGACCTGATTCCCGAAGGCCAGGATGACCCGTATGTAGAAGTTGCGCACCTGCGGGAATGGAGCGACAAGGCCCGCCTCCAGGGTGAGAAAGATACGCTGGGACTTTACCTGACCGGCCACCCTTTTGATGAGTATGAGCGAGAAGTCCGGCGCTTTGCGCCCAATGCCATCGCCCAGCTGAAGCCAGGCAAGGGCACCCAACGTATCGCCGGCTTGCTGGTGGCCTTCCGGACCATGAAGAACAAGCGTGGCCAGACCATGGCGTTTGCGACGCTTGACGACCGCAGCGCACGGATTGAGATCGCCATGTTTTCCGAGACGTTCGATCAGAGTCGGGAAGCACTGCAGAAAGATGCGGTGCTGATCGTTGAAGGCAATATCAGTTATGACGACTACAACGGTTCGCTGAAGGTGAGGGCCGAGGCGGTGTACGATGTGGCAGAAGCCCGGCGGCGCTACAGCCGCGGCTTGAAGTTGGCTATTGACCACAAGCAGCTGGGCAACGGCCTGATGGACGAGCTAACTGCGGTGCTACGCCCCTATCGGGCAGAAGGGTGCCGGGTCAGTGTCGACTACGCACGCGCAGATGCCCGTACCCAAATTCAGCTGGGCGCTGACTGGCAGGTCTTGCCAGATGATGAGCTTCTGCTTGGGCTGCGGCGCTTGCTGGGTGATGACCGGGTCAATCTGGTCTACGAATAACGTCACCACCGACGAATATTCGGGCGCCTGGTTGGCGGTCGGGGATGAAGCCGACCCTTTTTATACTAATGTCCGCCTTTTGCCTGCTGCCCAAGGCTGCTACATTGGAAACCGTCACGCGGCTGGCAAGGCGCGCTTATCACGGTGCAGTGAGCGTAATGGTGCAGGGAGTAGCCCAGAAAACCTGAACCGATATTCACGGGAAACGTCGAGTCTGCGGGAAGAAAGTATGACGAGACTGTGAACAATAACGACCGTGACTCGCGCAGCCTTCTGAAGTAACTTGCATTTTCAGCTGCACTGCTTTTCTGTTTGCATCGGCACACTAGCGATTGTGATTGAGCCGCGGCCACAGCCATTTGAAGCTACCACGGCCATTTAACTAAAAGTGACCGGCTTGACGCCAGTAACCAACGGGTAATCATGAATCCTTACTACCTCGATTTCGAACAGCCTATCGCCGAGCTTGAAGACAAGATCGAGCAATTGCGTCTGGTCGGCAATGACTCCGACATCAACATTACTGACGAAATCAGCCGGCT
This sequence comes from Hydrocarboniclastica marina, assembly GCF_004851605.1. Classification (GTDB taxonomy): domain Bacteria; phylum Pseudomonadota; class Gammaproteobacteria; order Pseudomonadales; family Oleiphilaceae; genus Hydrocarboniclastica; species Hydrocarboniclastica marina. The sequence continues at coordinate 2,415,681 of NZ_CP031093.1, read as the reverse complement.
CAAGAGCAAGAGTGTCAACCTGACCGAGAGCATTTTCGCGGATCTTTCGTCGTGGGACATTGCCCGGGTTGCCCGCCATCCGAGGCGTCCCTATACGCTCGACTATATCCCCCAGATCTTTGACGATTTCGACGAACTGCACGGCGACCGCCGCTACGGTGATGATGCCTCGCTTGTCGGTGGCCTGGCGCGCCTCGACGGCCAATCGGTCATGGTTATTGGCCATCAGAAAGGCCGTGAGATCAAGGACAAGGTTAAGCGTAACTTTGGCATGCCGCGTCCGGAGGGGTACCGTAAAGCCTGTCGTCTGATGGAGCTGGCCGAGCGTTTCGGCGTTCCGGTGCTGACCTTCATTGATACACCCGGGGCCTATCCCGGCATTGGCGCCGAAGAGCGTGGTCAGAGCGAAGCGATTGCCTACAATCTTGGTGTAATGTCTCGTCTGCGAACGCCGATCATCTCTACCGTCATCGGGGAAGGCGGCTCCGGCGGCGCGCTGGCTATCGGTGTCTGTGACAAGCTGATGATGCTGCAATATGCGACTTATTCGGTCATCTCGCCGGAAGGGTGCGCCTCGATTCTCTGGAAGAGCGCAGAGTTCGCGTCTGTCGCCGCAGATGCGATGGGGGTAACGGCGAAGCGGCTGCGCGAGCTGGGACTCGCGGATCGGATCATTGCCGAACCCCTCGGTGGTGCTCACCGGGATCCTGAACTGATGGCAAGCAGTCTGCGCACCGCACTGATCGAAGAGTTGGAGCGTTTGCGCGAACTGGATACGGACGATCTGATCGAACAGCGCTATCAGCGTCTTACCGCCTATGACACGGGTCGCTGATCCGCTCTCTCCTGCGTCGTGGCCCGTTTCCCTTCAGCGGGCCTTTGAAAACCTTCCTCCTGTAGCCTGGACCGTCGCTCTGAGCGGCGGTCTGGATTCCGTGGTGCTGTTGCACCTGGCGATGGCGTGGCAACAGCACAGGGCACGACCTCATACCTTGCGGGCAGTCCACATCAACCACGGGCTGCAGTCTCAATCCAATGCCTGGGCGTCAGTATGTCAGCATATCTGCGACAGGCTGGCGGTGCCGCTGGAAATTGTTCCGGTGGCCGTGGAGGGCGACAGCGGAAAGGGCCTGGAAGACGCGGCCCGCGACGCCCGCTACGAGGCTTTCGAGCAAAACCTGCGTTCCGGAGAAGTGCTGTTATTGGGCCACCACGCGGACGACCAGGCGGAAACCCAGTTGTACCGCATGATGCGGGGATCAGGCCTGGCAGGCTTCGCAGCCATGCCGGAGAGCCGTCCGCTGGGTCAGGCCCAGCTTTACCGTCCGCTGCTTTCCCAGACGCGTCAGGCACTGGCCGAGCTTGCACGGGAGTCGGGCCTGTTCTGGATTGAGGATCCCAGCAACGCCAACGACCACTACGACCGTAATTACCTTCGTAATCGTGTGTTGCCCATACTCAAAAGGCGATGGCCCGACGCAAGCGAGCGAATGGAGCGCAATGCCAGGCACGGCCGAGAGGCAGTCATCCTGCTGAACGAACTGGCAGAGATGGACGCCGCCTGTACTGTCGAAGCCTCGACCGGGGATCTTTTACTGGAGCCGCTGCTGCAGCTGAGCGAGCCCAGGCAGCGGAACTTCGTACAATGGTGGCTGCGTACTTCAGGTTTGCCGCCCCTGGGTGAAAAACAGCTGCTCAATGCGCTGCCGGAGTTTCTCGCTGCTAGGGCAGATGGCACTGCCGAAATTTCCGGGCCGGGCTTCGTGATCAGGCGTTACAACGGTCGGGCAATGGTACTGAATCAGGCCGTACTGGGGCATCGGCCCGATTCGACGTTGTGGCAGCCACCTGGGGCGCTATCCTGGGGCGAAGGCCAACTGGTCGCCGAGCGTAGCGAGGGTAAAGGGCTTGTGCCTTTTGAGCCAGGCTTTACCGTCCGGTCTCGCCAGGGCGGCGAACACATCGTGTTGGCCAGCGGTCAGCGACAGCCGCTCAAAAAGTGGTTGCAGGGGAGGCGTATCCCTCCCTGGGAGCGAGCTGCATTGCCGCTGATATGGCAGGCCGATGTTCTGGTCGGCATCGGTGATCTGTGGATTCACCCTGACTACCGTGCCCTGGCGGGACAGTCCGGGTGGGTGATTCGCTGGCATTCGCCACCGTTTCGTGCCAGAGCAACGGGTGCTGCCAAGCCGCTGCGTTAACGCTTACTGATTGAGCACCCCGTCACTTTCTGCTAATCTGGCGTCCCATCTGTGAGGGTCTTTGTGACCCAATTTTTACCCTCCTTATCCGAATTCAGACTCTCTAATCAAAAGCGACAATGGGGAATTCATGACGCGCTATATTTTTGTCACAGGTGGTGTGGTGTCCTCGTTGGGCAAAGGTATTGCGTCGGCGTCGCTGGCTGCCATCCTTGAGGCGCGTGGCCTCAAGGTGACCATTCTCAAGCTTGATCCCTATATCAATGTTGACCCGGGCACCATGAGCCCGTTTCAGCACGGCGAAGTGTTCGTTACTGACGATGGTGCGGAGACCGACCTGGACCTTGGCCACTACGAGCGGTTTATTCGCACGCCCATGACACGCCGCAATAACTTTACCAGCGGCCGTGTTTACGAAGAGGTTATCCGTAAGGAGCGCCGCGGCGATTACCTGGGCGGCACCGTGCAGGTCATTCCCCATATCACCGATGAGATCAAGCGCCGCATTGTCGAGGGCGCCGGTGAAGCCGATGTTGCCTTGATCGAAGTTGGCGGCACCGTGGGTGATATTGAGTCTCTGCCTTTTTTGGAAGCTACCCGCCAGTTGCGTGTGGAAGTCGGCCCCCAGCGTGCGTTGTTCATGCATCTGACCCTGGTGCCCTATATCGCCACCGCCGGCGAGATCAAGACCAAGCCTACCCAGCACTCGGTCAAGGAAATGCGTTCCATCGGCCTGCAACCGGATATTCTCCTGTGTCGCTCCGAGTACATTATTGACGCGTCGTCCTGCCGGAAAATTGCGCTCTTCACCAACGTCGAAGAACGGGCTGTCATCCCGCTCCAGGACGCCGACACCATTCACGACATCCCGCAGATGCTGCACAGCTACGGACTCGATGAGCTGATTGTCGAGCGCTTTGGCCTGCAGTGCGGCCCGGCGGACCTGTCAGAGTGGCAGGCTGTGGTCGATGCCGAGCGTAATCCCGAGAAGCTCGTCACTATCGCCATGGTGGGTAAGTACATGGAGTTGCTGGACGCGTACAAGTCGCTTATTGAAGCGGTCAAGCACGCCGGCATCCGCACTCGCACCCGGGTGGAAATGCGTTACATCGATTCCGAAGTGATTGAGAACGAAGGCACCGGCATCCTGGAAAACGTTGACGCGATTCTGGTACCCGGGGGCTTTGGCTCCCGGGGCGTCGAAGGAAAGATTGCAACAGTTCAGTACGCCCGGGAGAACAAGATTCCCTACCTTGGCATCTGTCTGGGCATGCAGGTGGCAGTTATCGAGTATGCCCGCAATGTTGCAGGCCTCAAGAACGCACACAGCACAGAATTCCGCAAGGAGTGCCCGTACCCCGTAGTGGGGCTTATCACCGAGTGGGTCGACGCGGGCGGGGCGGTTGAACTGCGTAATGAGGCGTCTGATCTGGGCGGCACCATGCGTCTGGGTGCGCAGGACTGCAACCTCGTCGCAGGGTCCCGGGCCTATGAGTGCTACCAGAGTAACGTCATCCGCGAGCGGCACCGGCACCGGTATGAGGTTAATAACCATTTCCTCCCCCACCTTGAAAAGGCCGGGCTGTCAGTCTCCGGGCGCTCTTATGACAATGCCCTGGTGGAAATCATCGAAGTGCCGGACCATCCGTGGTTTGTTGCCTGTCAGTTCCACCCCGAGTTCACCTCTACGCCCCGGGATGGCCATGTGTTGTTCGAGGGCTTTGTCAACGCGGCGTTCGAAAACGGAAGCCAGCGCCGGGTTTGAACTGCATTGCCAGGTCCGGAGCTATCGCGAGGCCTCTCTTGAGATTGGGAACAAGCTATGACGCAGGAACGCATCCAGGTTGGTGAAGTGCGGATTGGCAACGAGCTGCCGTTCGTACTTTTCGGCGGAATGAACGTGCTGGAATCCCGGGATCTTGCCTTAAAGGTGGCGGAGAGCTACGTCAGGGCGACCGAAAAGCTGGGGATTCCCTATGTCTTCAAAGCTTCCTTCGACAAAGCCAACCGCTCGTCCATGCACTCGTTTCGCGGGCCTGGGCTGGATGAGGGCCTCAAGATTCTGGAAGACATCAAAACGACCTTCGGCGTACCCCTTTTAACTGATATTCACGAGGTTGAGCAGGCGCTGCCTGCGGCGGAAGTCTGCGATATTATCCAGCTACCCGCGTTTCTCTCGCGACAGACCGACCTGGTGGTTGCAATGGCGCACACCGGTGCGGTCATAAATGTCAAAAAAGCCCAGTTTCTTGCGCCGCAGGAAATGCAGCACATCATTAACAAGTGCGAAGAGGCGGGGAATGACAGGATCATCCTCTGCGAGCGCGGCACTTCATTCGGCTATAACAACCTCGTCGTCGACATGCTGGGTTTCGGCATCATGAAGCGACTTGGTTGCCCTGTTATTTTTGACGTGACCCACTCACTGCAGATGCCAGGCGGCCGTTCGGATTCCGCCGGCGGCCGTCGTGAAGCTGTAACCGAGCTGGCACGCGCCGGACTTTCCCAGGGGCTGGCAGGACTGTTTCTGGAAGCCCATCCTGACCCCGACCAGGCCAGGTGCGACGGCCCCTGTGCACTTAGACTGAGCCAGCTGGAACCTTTCCTGGCACAGCTCAAGCAATTGGACGATCTCGTCAAAAGCTTTCCTAAACTTGATACTGCGTGAACATTTCTTTTTTGTTTTTGATTACTATGGCGCTCAAATTTGCCACTTATTGACCAGGGAGATCGAAGACAATGGCGAAGATTGCCTCCATCCGTGCAAGAGAGGTTCTGGATTCCCGGGGTAACCCCACGGTAGAAGCCGATGTAGTTCTTGACTCGGGTGCTTTGGGTCGGGCCTGTGCTCCATCCGGCGCCTCAACAGGGTCTCGTGAGGCCCTCGAGTTGCGTGACAAAGACAAGTCCCGTTACCTCGGCAAGGGTGTGCTCAAGGCTGTCGCCGCCATCAACGATCGTATTGCACCGGCCCTGGTGGGAAGAGATCCTGCTCTGCAGCGTGAACTCGACCAGGTGATGCTCGATCTAGACGGTACCGAAAACAAATCCGAACTCGGGGCCAACGCAATCCTGGCGGTCTCCCTGGCAGCGGCCAAGGCAGCCGCGGCAGAAAAAGGCGTTGCGCTATACGAGCATATTGCCGAACTTAACGGGACGCCCGGTGAGTTCTCCATGCCGGTGCCTATGATGAACATCCTGAACGGCGGGGAGCACGCGGATAACAACGTCGACATTCAGGAGTTCATGGTTCAACCGGTTGGGGTGAGCAGTTTCGCTGAAGCCCTGCGGGTAGGTGCTGAGATATTCCACAGCCTGAAAAAAGTTCTTCAGGAGAAGGGGCTGAGTACGGCAGTGGGTGACGAAGGCGGCTTTGCACCCGATCTTCCATCCAATGAAGCCGCCCTCGAAATGATTCGTACCGCGGTTGAAAATGCGGGCTACACCCTGGGCAAGGACGTCACGCTGGCGCTTGACTGTGCCTCGTCTGAATTTTTCGAGGACGGCCAGTACCATCTGCGCGGCGAAAACAAGAAGTTCTCTGCCACGGAGTTCGCCGATTATCTTGCGGGCCTGTGTGACCGTTACCCCATCGTTTCTATCGAAGACGGTATGGACGAGAGCGACTGGGAAGGCTGGGCGGCCCTGACCGCGAAACTGGGCAAGCGCGTGCAGTTAGTCGGAGATGACTTGTTTGTCACCAATACCCGCATCCTGAAGCGGGGCATCGACGAAGGCATCGCCAACTCGATTCTGATCAAATTCAACCAGATCGGTAGTCTTACCGAAACACTGGACGCCATCAGCATGGCCCAGAAGGCAGGCTATACGGCCGTTATCTCCCATCGCTCTGGCGAAACCGAAGACACCACTATCGCTGACCTGGCTGTCGCTACCCGAGCCGGCCAGATCAAGACAGGTTCCCTCTGCCGGTCCGACCGGGTGGCCAAGTACAACCAGTTACTGCGAATCGAGGGACAGTTGGGCAGCGCAGCACGCTACAACGGCCTTACCGAAATCAAGGGGCAGGGCAAGGCATAATGCTCGGCTGTCCCCATCAGTTGATATGCTGAGTGGCGATTTTGCCGACCTGGTCTAGTATTTAGCTTAGCATTTATGGGTAAATACCGGTGTCCGCTGCAAATCTTTGCCGGACACCGGTTTTTGCTCCGGACCTGTTAATCCCGGGCGATTATTTTTCTGCTGGTGACAGTCGTTGCTGAAGGGTTGGCTCTGAGCATGGGCACATGCATGGACAACTGCCTGATGCGACCTGAGGAAAACCCATGAAGTGGCTTTGGGCCATTATGGCCGTGATGATAGTCTGTCTTCAGTTCCGCCTTTGGGTGGGCGAAGGCAGCTTTGCGCAGGTCTGGCAGCTCAATCAGCAAATTGAGGCCCAGCAGGAAGCCAACAATGTCCTTAAAGTCAGGAATGACCGGTTGATGGCCGAGGTACGCAATCTACGCGAGCCAGAAGGCGCTATTGAAGAGCGCGCCCGCACCAACATGGGCCTGATTCGCAAAGGCGAAACCTTCTTCCTTGTCGTGCAACCTTAGCGATAGCACGTTTGCACACTCGTCTGACTCTGACGGGCTGTTGATTCCTGTAAGATGCTGTTCGGGTCCAGATCGACTGACCCTCGCCCGGTTCCCGCGGGCGCAGCCAGTACCGACCAGTCCGTGCGACTTTCAGCCATACCAGATCCTGATATGACGCCTAACAGCAGCCAATCACCCCGAGTCTGGACTATCGTCCCGGCAGCCGGTGTCGGCGCCCGTATGCGGGCTGACCGGCCCAAACCCTATCTGAGACTGGGCGATCGGTTTCTGATCGACCTTACCCTGGAGCGGCTGCTGAAGGTTGGTCGTATCGATACGATCTATCTGGCGTTACACCCCGACGACCGCTGGTGGGGCAATACCGAAAGCGCGTCGAACGGGCGAATTGTGCCTTTTACAGGTGGAGCCGAGCGGGACGATTCTGTTCGGGCAGGGCTCGACCAGTTCAGGGGGCGGGCGTCACCGCTGGACTGGGTATTGGTGCACGATGTTGCCCGGCCTTGTGTCAGAGAGGCGGATATTGATTCGTTATTGGATGAGTTGGCTGAAAACAGGGTTGGCGGGTTGCTGGGCGCGCCTTTGACAGACACGATCAAGGAAGTGGGCGCAGACGGCGCGGTGAAGGCTACCGCTGACAGGAGCCGCTTATGGCGGGCCCTGACGCCTCAGGTTTTCAGGTTTGAGGTGCTTGACCGGGCGCTGCAGAGTGCCCGGGAAAACAGCGCGAAAATCACCGACGAGGCCTCCGCAGTAGAGCTGCTCGGACTTCAGCCCCGACTGGTGGCCGGTTGTGCCGACAATATCAAGGTGACCGTCCCGGAGGATCTGGCGCTAGCCGCCTGGATTCTTCGGGGTCACTGATCAGGCCCGGTTACGCCGGGCTGAACGAACATGAGACGGGAGTGGGTATGTTCCGTATTGGCCAGGGTTTCGATGTCCACGCGTTCGAAGAAGGACAATACGTTACGCTGGGTGGGGTTCGTATTCCCCATGAGCGTGGCCTGAAGGCGCACTCAGACGGCGATGTTTTGCTACACGCACTGTCAGACGCCCTGTTGGGTGCGCTCGCGCTGGGTGATATCGGCCATCTGTTTCCTGACACCGAGGCACGCTGGGAGAATGCCGACAGCCGGGCGCTGTTGCACGAAGTGATGCGCCAGGTCCACTCCCGAGGCTATCGCGTGGTCAATGTGGACGCGACGATAATTGCCCAGGCCCCCAGGATTGCCCCTCACATAACCGGCATGCGCTCAAACATTGCCCAGGACCTGCAGGTCGCACCCGATCTCATCAGTGTGAAAGCGACCACTACAGAACATTTGGGTTTCACCGGGCGTGGCGAAGGTATCGCGTGCCAGGCTGTATGCCTGCTACAGGCCCAGGACACGAAGAAGGTCACGGCTGCCGGGAGCGCGGCATGAACCAGTGGCGTCTGAGTTGGCCCTTTGCCTGGGGAGGGCCGGTCGCGACGGGCCGGTTCAAGACGGTCCCTGAAGATTTTGAGGTTGAAGAAATTCTGACGGAGCCATTCTCGGGAGAGGGTGAGCACCTGTGCCTCTGGCTCGAAAAGCGTGGCGACAATACTGATTTTATCGGCAGACAACTGGCTCGCTGCCTGGGTGTAGAACATATGGCGGTCAGCTTCTGCGGACTCAAAGATCGCCATGCCGTCACCCGTCAGTGGTTCAGCATACAGTTACCGGGTATTGCCGACGATACAGCGCTGGAAAAACTGGGGGCCGAATTCAGGATTCTCTCGCATACACGTAATCGCAGTAAGCTGAGACGCGGGCAGCATTGGGGCAACCGCTTTGTGATCCGGCTACGTGAGGTTCAGGGTGACCGGCCCGCCCTGGAAACACGGCTGAATATACTGGCGGAAAAGGGCGGTCCGAACTACTTTGGTCCTCAACGGTTTGGTCATGGTGGTGGTAACCTTCGGGAAGCTGAAGCCCTTGACCCGCGCAAATTGCGGGGCAGAAATGTCCGTACCGGGCTTTACCTGTCAGCGGCACGGTCATGGCTTTTCAACGAGGTTCTGGCAGCTCGGGTAGAGGCTGGCACCTGGCTCAACAGGATTGAGGGCGATCCGATCCTGGAACGCCCGACCGGGCCCATGCTCGGGGATGGCGGCGGAGGCGCGAGCGGTCCGTTGGCTGAGACTGAGAACAGCATGCTTGCGGCGTATCCCGCGTTCGACAGATTGTTCAGAGCGCGCCGTCTGGCGCCCGAACGACGCGACCTTTGCGTTGTGCCACGGGATTTCGACATGCGCTGGGAAGGCGACGATCTCATTCTGGCATTCAGCCTGTCGGCTGGCAGTTACGCGACTTCATGGCTGGGAGAGGCTGTGACCCTGATCTCGGCCGAACCTGAGAAAGCACCCGGGCAGTAACCAGACTCATTGATATTTGTTCCGGGTGACCGGGTGGAGAAACGAACGTGAATTTGTTGTTGTCCAATGATGATGGCGTTAACGCACCCGGGCTCGGCGCTCTGTTTGAGATGCTGCGCGACCTGGGCGACGTGCGGGTCGCGGCGCCTGATCGTGATCACAGCGGCGCGAGTAACGCGTTGACCCTGACGCGTCCCCTGGATGTGCTGTTCCTCCCAAACGGTTTCGTCAGCATCGACGGAACGCCTACCGACTGCGTACATCTCGGCCTTGGTGATATTTTCGATACGGCGTTCGACAGGGTGATCTCAGGTATCAACACGCACGCTAATCTGGGTGATGACGTCCTCTATTCAGGCACAGTCGCTGCGGCTGTCGAGGGGCGCTTTCTTGCTCAGCCGGCAATTGCTGTGTCGCTGGTTAATGAAGGACGCATGCATTACGACACGGCAGCGCGGGTTGTCCGGCGCATGCTGGACAATGCCATGCCGCTGGCGGTCGGTGCCCGAACCATCCTGAACGTCAACGTGCCCGATGTGCCGTACGATGAGATAAAAGGCTGGGAAATCACCCGCCTTGGCCATCGCGCCCGTGGCCAGGCTTCCCAGCCTGTGACCTGCCCCCGGGGTCGTGAACGGTTCTGGATTGGAGCGGCCGGCGCCGGAGATGACGCCGGCCCCGGCACGGACTTTCATGCGGTCCAGCAAGGCAAGGTCTCCATTACACCCCTGCAGGTTGATATGACGCGCTATGATGCGTTCGGGCCGCTTCAGGACTGGATGGAGGCCCAGGCATGAGCGCGCAGCTTGATGGCATCGGCATGACCTCGCGAAGGACCCGTATGCGGCTCATCCAGCGGTTACAGGAAGCGGGTATCCGGGATACGAAAGTGCTTGACGCCATTCTCAAGACCCCGCGCCACATTTTCTTGGATGAGGCCTTGTCCCATAGGGCGTATGAAGACAGCTCGCTGCCGATTGGCCACGGTCAAACGTTATCCCAGCCGTACATTGTGGCCCGGATGACCGAGATACTGATGCAGAGCAAGCCTTCCCGGGTTCTGGAGCTCGGTACAGGATCGGGTTACCAGACCGCTATTCTTGCTCAGTTGGTAGAACAGGTGTTCAGTGTCGAGCGAATCGCGCCCCTACAGGCCAAAGCACGTGAGCGTTTGCGTCAGCTGAGCCTGCACAATGTCTCGTTGCGTCTGGCGGGTCGAACCATGGGGTGGCCCGAAGCCGGGCCCTACGATGCCATACTGGTTACCGCAGCGCCGGCGCGCATACCCGATGAGCTTCCGTTGCAGCTGGCTGAGGGCGGGACCATGATCATTCCCGTAGGCGAGTCGTCCCAGATGCTCACGCGGGTGGTTCGGCGTGGCGACGACTTTGTCACAACCGTGCTCGAACCGGTCCGGTTCGTGCCACTTCTGGAAGGCGTGGTGCGTTAGGCCAAAGGCATCGGCGGCCTGTTCTGCAACTGCAACTGTAAAGCTACTGTGGAAGGAAAATTCTTGAGCGACCAGCGACGGACAGTGAGCCATTCGATCCCGGGGGTCTTTCTGAGAGGATGCGCCATGGGAGCGGCAGATATAGTACCTGGTGTATCAGGCGGCACGATCGCTTTTATATCAGGTATTTACGAAAGGCTCCTGACCGCCATTGCCCATGGGCCTGCGGTACTGTTCTCAGCGATGAAGCACCGTCAGGCGCGGCGTTTCTGGCGCGAGCTTGACGGCACGTTTCTGCTGGCCTTACTAGCCGGAATACTGACGAGTATTGTCAGTCTGGCCAGCGTGATCAGTCTGCTGCTGGAGCAGCAGCCAGTCCGGCTCTGGAGTTTCTTTTTCGGGCTCATCGTTGCCGCTATCTGGTACGTGGGTCGCCAGATCGACCGGTTTGGACCCGGCGAAATAGCCGCGCTGGTTGCAGGTGCTGTGGTTTCCTTTGGAATCACCTTAATGGTTCCGGGACAGATCGCGGTGACCAGCTTGACGCTTTTTGCCGCCGGCGCCATAGCCATTTGCGCCATGATTTTGCCGGGCATCTCCGGTAGCTTCATTCTCTTGCTCATGGGCATGTATGCGCCCGTGGTCAACGCGATTGATGAGCGAGCCATTCTGGTACTGGGAATCTTTGCCGCCGGCTGCCTGAGCGGGCTGCTCTTGTTTTCCCGCCTGATCGCCTGGGCGCTAAGGCGCTACCAGGCCGTAGCCCTGGCGCTGCTTACCGGTTTCATGGTCGGTTCCCTGAACAAGGTCTGGCCATGGAAGCTGACCCAAGAGTGGGGCGAAGACCGTCACGGCAATCCGTTGCCGCTGGTTCAGGCAAATGTCGGCCCGGTGGACTATTCTTCCGTTACCGGCGAACCTCATTACCTGGTGTCGGCCCTCGGTCTTGCAGCAGCGGGCTTTGTGTTGGTGTTACTGCTTGAGTGGCTGGGCGAGCGTCAAAATAAGCGCGCCCCCTAAGCATGAACCGGAGTTTAGGTGCAGATGCACTGCCAAAGCCACGTACTCAGGACTTTTTTGTGAGGTAAAGCCGGTAAGTGATTATCAAATCAGCTATTCAGGATCTCTCCAAAATTCCAAAAAGCGTTTATATGCATTACATAAGTGTAACCTTCGGGGCGAAAGTGTTACCGAGGGCGTTCCGTAAAGTAACAATTTAGGTCACATGGCTGACCCTGTGCGTCAAAATAATGTTCCGGCAGCTGAGCCAGTTACCGCAGGGAGATAGAAAATCGGGGTATCGATAAGAACCTTTAAGAATATTAAAGTCATTTTTATAGCTTAGAGTTCGGACCGATGGCCAGATTCCATTCGCATCAAACGCTTAGCCTGGCCAGACTCGCCAGGACAGCCCCGCCGGTGATTGCTCTGCTGTTACTGATGCTGCTTGTGCCTGGTTGTACCTCGCCGGACATCTACCGGGATGACCGTTACAACCCGCCTGTAAACTGGGGGCGCCACGTCGTCAGGCCGGGTGACACCTTATTTGGAATCGCCTGGCGTTATGGCCGTGATGCGCATGAGCTTGCCGATGCCAACGGAATCAGGTCGCCCTACACAATCAAGCCGGGGCAGGTTATCCGCCTGGACCTCCAGGGCAATCCCAACAGAGCATCCAGGTCTGTCGCCGCCAAGTCTCCGGCGCAACCCGCTCAATCGTCTCGGCGCGCTGCCCCTGCCAGATCGTCCCAGCCGAAAGTGGCCGCGAATACCCCAAAGAGTAACAAACAGTTACAGAGGGATGATCGAAACGTTGCCAACATCAATTGGCGTTGGCCATTTGTTGGCCCGGTAATTGCGACGTTCTCTACCAGCGGCGTTATCAACAAAGGAATTGATATCGCCGGTGAGGCGGGAGACCCAATACGGGCCGCTGCTGACGGTGAGGTGGTGTACGCCGGCAGCGGACTGCTAGGTTACGGGGAACTGATCATTATTAACCATAATGAGCATTTTCTAAGTGCCTACGCCCACAATCGAAAGATCCTGGTCAGGGAAGGCGAGCGCATAGCGCAGGGTCAACAGATTGCGGAGTTGGGAGCGACGGGAACAAACCGAACCAAGTTGCACTTTGAAATACGCAAAAGTGGCAAACCGGTCGACCCCATGCGCTACTTGCCGCCTCGCTAACAAACACACCGAAAGGTGAATGTGCTTCGCCAGAGCAAAAATAAAAGAGGCGGAGTTTAACGGGGACTGGAAACGGCAGGATTAAGAACATGGCTGCAGAACGCGAACTGATCGACGAGACTTTTGAAGAAGAGCAGGAAGAACAGGCTTCGGCGCTGGACCTTGGCGTGGACGATGATCTGGATGCAGAAGACGATGGGGTTGTCTCGATCGAGAAAGCTCGCCAGGCGTCCAGCTACTACTCGGGCCACAAGCAACTCGACGCAACCCAGCTTTATCTCAATGAGATCGGTTTCTCCCCGCTTCTGACACCAGAAGAAGAAGTGTACTTCGCCCGCCTCGCACGCAAGGGCGAAGAGAGTGGCCGCAAGCGCATGATCGAGTCCAACCTGCGCCTGGTGGTCAAGATTTCGCGCCGCTACGTGAATCGTGGCCTTACACTGCTGGACCTGATCGAGGAAGGTAACCTGGGTCTGATCCGTGCGGTAGAAAAGTTTGACCCGGAGCGTGGCTTCCGTTTCTCGACCTACGCCACCTGGTGGATCCGTCAGACTATCGAACGTGCGATCATGAATCAGACCCGCACCATTCGCTTGCCGATCCACGTCGTGAAAGAACTTAACCTGTATCTGCGCACCGCGCGTGAGCTGGCACAGAAACTCGACCACGAGCCGTCTGCTGAGGAAATCGCCGCGGTTGTGGACAAGCCGGTAGCCGACGTCAAGCGCATGCTGGGGCTGAATGAGCGCGTAACATCCATGGACGTCCCGGTTGGCGTCAATGGCGACAAATCGTTGCTCGACACCGTGGCTGATGAGGGCGCGTCCGACCCGGCTGAGATGCTGCAGGAAGACAATATGCGCGGCTGCATCGATCGCCTGATCGATCAGTTGAGCGACAAACAGCAGGAAGTACTCGCTCGGCGCTTCGGCCTGCGCGGTTATGATACCTGCACCCTTGAGGATGTTGGTCGCGAGATTGGCTTGACCCGTGAAAGGGTTCGTCAGATCCAGGTTGAAGCCCTGCGTCGTCTGCGCGAGCTGATGGAGAAAGAAGGGCTGTCCAGCGAAACGCTCTTCAGCGCCTGAGTAGAAAACTCAAGGCGGGCACCAACTGCTCGTCCTTTCGAAGAAACCCCGGTTCAGATGATATCTGGATCGGGGTTTTTGCCGTTATAGGGTACTTGGTCTGATAAGCTGACAAAGCTTGGGTATAGAATGTGAGCCAGGCTGAATAGAGCCGTTTTGTTCGGAACCGCGATCCGGTTACAGGGGAGGTACATTGAAGCCACTAATTGCAGCGGTAATGATTTTTCTATCGGCTTTGGCCGGCGCCGTTGAGGCGGAGCGCATTGCCGGTGTCGAGGTGCCAGCGCGGGGGAGTTTTGCCGGGCATGAGCTTAAGCTCAAGGGTGCCGGAGTGCGGGAACAGTGGTTCATGGATATCTACGTCGGCGGGCTCTATCTGCCTGAGTCGATGGCCGAGGCGGCCGCACGGGAAATTATTGAATCAGACCAGCCCATGGCGATAAGGCTCATGATTGTTTCCGGCATGATCACCAGTGCCAAGCTGAAGGAGGCGACCATGGAGGGGCTGAACAAGTCCATGGATGGCGATATCGAGCCGATCAAGGCGCAGGTAGAACGGTTTCTCGCGGGATTCGACGAGGAAATCGCGGAGGGTGACCAGTTCGACATTGTCCATGATCCGGCAAAGGGCGTGCTCGTCTACAAAAACGGCGTGGATCAGGGCATTGTGGCCGAAGGGGAACTCTTCAAGCGGGCTGTGTTCGGCATCTGGCTATCCGATGATCCTGTTCAGTCCGGCCTCAAGGAAGGCATGCTCGGGCAGTGAGCCTCGCGGCATAGCGTTCTTCGGTCAGCAGCGTCGGCCGCTGCCAGGGGCCGGCTGAACCCGGATACGCAGCGCATGACCTGTAGTAAAAACGCTGCACAAGCCAGATCCTGAGCGCTACTCGAGATAATCCCGCTTCTGTTTGAACTCGCACAGGTCCTCAATGAGGCAGATACCGCAGCGGGGCTTGCGCGCCACACAGGTATAGCGGCCGTGCAGTATCAGCCAGTGATGGGCATCCTGCAGGTACTCTTTCGGCACCAGTCGCATCAGCCGTTGCTCAACCTCCAGCACGTTTTTTCCCTTGGCTATGCCAGTGCGATTGGACACGCGAAAAATATGCGTATCCACCGCCATGGCGGCCTCGCCGAACGCCGTGTTCAGCACCACGTTGGCGGTCTTGCGGCCGACGCCCGGTAGCGCTTCCAGCTCAGCCCGGGTGCTGGGCACCTGCGAACTGTGGTGCTCCACCAGGGCCTGACAGGTTTTCATCACATTCTGGGCCTTGGTGTTATAGAAATTTATGGTACAGATGTGCTCTTTCAAACCCTCAAGCCCCAGCTCAAGTATCGTCTCGGGCGTGTTCGCAACGGGAAACAGTCGCGCAGTCGCTTTGTTGACGCCTTTGTCGGTCGCCTGAGCTGAAAGCACCACGGCAACAAGCAGCTCAAAAGGTGTGCTGTACTCCAGCTCTGTCGTTGGGGCGGGGTTTGCGATTTTTAGTCGCTCAAATATGGCAGCGCGCTTTTCTTTGTTCAAAACCAGCTCTCATTTTCTAACGCTTCTGGAAAAATTTTTCAGGTTGGGGTGCCTGTTACCCTGACTCGCTTGCTGCCCGCCGGAGCAGGCAAAGATGATGCTTTACGTCTGGCAAGTTCGGTATCAACAGCATTCTTGAGCGCAATCAGAAGCCCTAGCCCGATGAACGCCCCGGGCGGCAAGACCACGAACAGAATCTCGGTGTAGTCAGGAAAGACCTGTATCTTCCACGCCGCTGCCGCCGGCCCGAAAAGAAGGTCCATGTTGGCC